>NZ_JCACOF010000008.1:0-559166 GCF_059073635.1 Plantibacter sp.
TACATCCCCGGCGCCATGTCGGCGAAGCGGCGAGAAGTGGCCGTGGAAGCCGACGGTGATCGTGCGCGTCGGTCCGTTACGGTGCTTGGCGATGATGAGGTCGGCCTCGCCGGCTCGCGGGCTGTCCTTCTCGTAGGCGGACTCGCGGTGCAGGAGCACCACCATGTCGGCGTCCTGCTCGATCGAGCCCGACTCACGGAGGTCGGACAGCGCCGGCATCTTGTCGGCACGCTGCTCAGCACCACGGTTCAGCTGCGACAGCGCGATGACGGGGACCTGGAGCTCCTTCGCCATGAGCTTCAGCGCACGGGAGAACTCCGAGACCTCCTGCTGACGGCTCTCGACACGCTTACCGGACGTCAGCAGCTGCAGGTAGTCGATGACGACCATCTTCAGGCCCACGCGCTGCTTGAGTCGACGGCACTTCGCGCGGATCTCGACGAGCGTCATGTTCGGGCTGTCGTCGATGTAGAGCGGAGCGTCGTTGATGCGGCCGCGCACCTGCGCGATCTTCGTCCAGTCCTGCGAGTCGACGGTTCCCTTACGCATGAGCTGCAGCGGCACGGACGCCTCAGCGCTCATGAGACGCATCGCGATCTCGCTGCGCCCCATCTCGAGCGAGAAGAAGATCGACGGCTGGTTGTAGTGGACCGAAGCGGCACGGGCGAAGTCGAGCGCGAGCGTGGACTTACCGATAGCGGGTCGGGCGGCGACGATGATGAGCTGACCCGGGTGCAGACCGTTCGTCAGTTCGTCGAGCTCGCGGAAGCCCGTCGGCACGCCGGTCATGGAACCGTCGGTGTGCTTGGCGGCCTCGATCTCGTCGATCGCCGCGCTCACCGCGTCGGTCAGCGGGACGTAGTCCTCGACCTCCTGGTTACCGGAGACGGCGTAGATCTCGGCCTGAGCGGAGTTGACGAGCTCGACGGCCTCACCCTCGGCCGCGTACCCCATCTGCACGATGCGGGTGCCGGCCTCGACGAGACGACGCAGCAGCGCGCGCTCCGCGACGATGCGGGCGTAGTAGCCGGCGTTCGCCGCCGTCGGCACGAGGCTCGTGAGCGTGTGGAGGTAGTCCGCGCCACCGGCGCGCGACAGCTCGCCCGTCTTGACGAGCTCGTCGGTGACGGTGATGACGTCGGTGGGCTCACCGTGCGAGTACAGCGTCAGGAGGGCGTCGTAGATGACCTCGTGCTTGGGGATGTAGAAGTCCACGCCACGGAGCGTCTCGACCACGTCGGCGACCGCGTCCTTCGACAGCAGCATGCCGCCGAGTGCACTCTGCTCCGCGAGGAGGTCGTGCGGAGGGACCCGCTCGTTGCCGCGCGGCTCGTCGTACGATCCGCCGCCTTCGGAGCGGTTGAGGTGAGCGATCGACAAGTGGACATCCCTTCTCGATGTGGACTCGGGTGGTGCGGGTGGTGACGACTCAGGTGTAGCAGGAGCATGCGACACGCACGGGCCCTGCGGGGCGCTCGAGGGCTACGGACGAGGGCTGCTCAGCCTGCTCGTCCGGCTGTTCCGAGACGCCGATGACTCACGATAGGGCCACTCGTCTCCACAACCAACTCTGCCTGTGGATAACTCTGTGGAGAGATCGGGGGAAACGCCGCGTGTCGTGTGCACAAGCTGTGGGAAACCCTGTGGAGAGAGAAGTTTTTCTGCCGCGCAATACGTCGCTGACCAGGAGATTCTGATTCCACAGGCTGTGTGTGGAAAGTTCTTTCGATCCTGTGTCGAACGTTGGGGAGAACGGGGGTCACCTGTGTACAACTTGCTTGACGCAGAGGGCGAAACGGGTGTAGCACACAGGTGTCGGGGCGACGCGTCGCCCCCGTTCTGGGCACAGAAAAACGCGATGGCGGCAGACCTCTCGGTCCACCGCCATCGCGCTCATCACGACGTGCATGAGGCGCCGGACCCGAAGGCCCGACACCGCACGGCGGGTACTACTTGGCCGCGACCACCTGAAGGGTGATCGTGGCGACGATCTCGTCGCGGAGGCTGATGGTGGCCTCGTGCTCGCCGACGTACTTGATCGGGGTGTGGATCTCGATCTTGCGCTTGTCGACCTCGCCCAGCCCGGCTTCCGCCACGGCCTTCGCGATGTCGGCAGGCTTCACGGAACCGAACAGACGGCCTTCGCCACCCGTCTTGACCGTGAGCTTGACCTTGGTGGCCTGGAGGCGAGCCTTCAGGTCCTGGGCCTCTTCGATCGTGGCGTGCTCGCGCGCAGCGCGGGCCGACTTGATCTGCTCGACCTGCTTCTCGCCACCGCGGGTCCACGGGGTCGCGAAACCCTGGGGAACGAGGAAGTTGCGAGCGTAGCCGTTCTTGACGTCGACGACGTCACCAGCGGAGCCGAGGCCGGAGACCTCGTGCGTCAGAATCACTTTCGACATGTGCGGCGCCTCCTAGCGGCCAGAGCCGGCGTAGGGCAGGAGCGCCATCTCGCGTGCGTTCTTGACCGCACGTGCGATGAGTCGCTGCTCCTGGACGTTGACACCGGTGATACGACGAGCGCGGATCTTTCCCCGCTCGGAGATGAACTTGCGAAGCGTGGCGACATCCTTGTAATCGATGACACCAACGCGGATCGCCTTCGCGGGAGCGACGTTCTTGCCGCCCTTAGCACCGCGGGCAGGCTTGCGGCGGTCGCCGCTCGACTTTCCAGCCATGGTTGTTCCTTTGCGTGTGAATGGAGTGATCGGCTAGCCGGCAGAACCGGACCGATCGAATCTGTTTAGAAGGGGGTCTCGTCGCTGTAGCTGCCCGGAGTGTTCCAGGCATCTGCACCGCCGTTGCCGCCGGAAGCTGCGGGTGCGCTCTGAGCCCAGGGCTCGTTCTGCTGCACCTGCGGAGCTCCGCCGCCGCGCTGCTGACCACCGCCGCCGCCACCCGAGGGTGCACGGCTGATGGTCGCGGTCGCGTACCGGAGCGAAGGGCCGATCTCGTCGACTTCGAGTTCCATCGAAGTCCGCTTCTCGCCTTCCTTCGTCTCGTAGGAACGCTGCTTGAGACGCCCGGTCGCGATGACGCGGCTTCCCTTGGTGAGCGATCCGGCCACGTGCTCGGCGAATTCACGCCAGACGCTCGCGCGCAGGAACAGCGCTTCGCCGTCCTTCCATTCGTTCGTCGCGCGATCGAAGTTGCGCGGCGTGGAAGCGATGGTGAAGTTGGCGACAGCCAGGCCGTTCTGCGTGAAACGCAGTTCCGGATCGCTGGTCAGGTTGCCCACCACGGTGATGACGGTCTCGCCGGCCATGAGCCCTAGGCTTCCTTGGTCTCAGCCGCAGCCGGAGCCGCGTCTGCCTTGGGAGCCGCGGCGACAGCAGCAGCGGGCTTGGCGGCAGCCTTGCGGGCGGCCTTCTCTTCGCTGCGCTTCGTCTCGGTGGCGACCTGAGCGATGGCCTCTTCGGCACGCAGCACCTTGGTGCGCATGACGGCCTCGGAGAGCTTCAGCTGGCGGTCGAGCTCCTGCGTGGCAGCGCTCGATGCAGTGAAGTCCACGACGGCGTAGATGCCTTCGGTCTTCTTGTTGATCTCGTAAGCGAGACGACGACGGCCCCAGATGTCGACCTTGTCGATGGTTCCACCATCGTTGCGGATGACGTTGAGGAACTTGTCGAGGCTCGGTGCAACCGTGCGCTCGTCAATCTCGGGGTCGAGGATGACCATGAGTTCGTACTGATGCGTCACTAACCCACCTCCTTCGGACTCGAACGGCCACAGACTTTCTGTGGCAGGAGGGTGTAAGCATCGTTGCGATCGGGTGAGAACAGAGCGGACGCACCCGGGCAACCTTCACAGCGTACCGGACGGGAGCCCGTACCGCCACCGCGGGCCTGTCGCGGAGCCGCCACGCGTGGGATGCTGGACCCGATGAGCAGCCCAGCCAGCCGACAGCGCGCCGACCGACTGATCGGTCTCGACCTCGCGCGCTTCCTCGCGCTCATCGGCATGATGGCCACGCACGTCTGGGCGTTCGACATCGCGACCGGCGGACACACGCCGATCACGGAGGTGCTGTCGGGCAAGGCCGCGGCCCTGTTCGCCGTGCTGGCCGGGATCGGGATCGTGCTCACGAGCCGCCGCGACCTCGCCGCCGGTTCTCCCGCAGCAGCGCGCCTCAACCTCTTCGGACGCGGCTTCGCCCTGCTCGTCCTCGGCCTCACCCTCGGCGTCCTGCCCGGCGGCATCTACGTGATCATCGCCTACTACGGCGTGACCTTCTGGCTCGCGATCCCGGCCGTCACGTGGCGTCCGCGCACGCTGCTGATCGTCGCGGCCGTCTGGGCGGTGGTCTGGCCGATCTGCTCGCAGGCGCTCCGGGTGCCGCTCAGCGGCGTCGACTCCCCCGAGATCGGCAGTGCGTCCTGGTTCGACGTCTCGGGCGGCGGGTTCGCCCGCGGGCTGCTCCTCACCGGGGTGTACCCGGCGCTCACCTGGATCGTCTACGTCCTCGTCGGGATGGCGGTCGGTCGGCTGCTCATGGATGCTCGGGCGAACGGGACCCTGCGGCGTTTCGCACTCCGGCTCGCGGCGATCGGACTCGTCGTCGCCATCGCCGCGGATCGCCTCGCCGCCCTGCTCCTCGGTCCCGTCGGCGGCGTCCAGGGCATCGCGCGCGCCTGGACCGGCGGCCTCGAGCCCGATCCGACGACGATCACCGCCGTCGAGGACGCCCTCGCCGAAGGGATGTACGGCACGAGCCCCACGGAGTCCTTCTGGTGGCTCGTCGCCCGCGCCCCGCACTCGGGCACCACGCTCGACCTCGTCTTCACGATCGGGATCGCGGCGGTCGTCATCGGCCTGTGCCTGGCGCTCGGCACCGTCCTGAACCGCGGCTGGTCGCTCGCGCTCCTGCCGGCGACCGGGGCCGGGGCCGCTCCGCTCACCGTCTACTCGGCGCACGTCTTCATGGCGTCGGTGGGCGCCTTGATCGCCGCGATCGCCGGGACGTATGCGGACACGGCGTGGCTCATCTCGAGCCCGCAGCTCTGGCTCATCCACGTCGCCGGCGCGCTCCTCCTCGGCTGGATCATCGCCCTCACCAAGCGTCGCGGTCCGCTCGAGGCCCTCGTCCACGCGGCCGGCCGGGCACTCACGGTCGCCGCGAACCGCCCTGGCCGGACGCCCGCGACGATGACGCCCGCGCCCGTACCGCACGGAACACCGCACGTGCGATGACCGCTCCGACGACTCGAACCTCGACGCTGGACACGCGACCACTCACGGAACGGATCGACCGACGCGCACTCCGCGAGTACCGCACGGGCCTCCCGGGCGAGGTCCGTCCACCACTCATGGCGGCGATCTGGCCCGCCGTCGTGCTGGCGGTGCTGCCGATCCTCTTCCTCTCCGCCTGGTGGTTCGTGCTCGAAGACGGCTCGATGCCGGACGAGCCATGGGACTGGTCGGCCCTGATCCTCCTGCCCTACCTCGCGCTGCCCGTCGGCATGCTCGTCCTGCTGGTGCGCACGGTCCGACGACGCAGCGGCGTCCGCCAGTACCGGCTGGACCGGTTCGCGCGGGCGAACGGCCTGAGCTACCGACCGTTCGCCATACCGGTGGCGTTGCCCGGGCTGATCTTCACGATGGGTGGGACGAGCGTGGTCAGGGACCTGCTGTGGCGCGACGGCAGGTCGCCGCTGTCCGTCGGGAACCTGCGCACGACCATCGGTTCGGGACGGAACCGCAAGGAGCACCGCTGGGGGTACGTGGCCCTCCGGCTGCCGGTGGCGCTCCCCCACATCGTCCTGGACGCCGTCGGCAACAACTCGCTCCTGCACCCCCGTCTGCCCGTCACCTACGCCAAGGATCAGCGGCTGTCACTCGAAGGCGACTTCGACCGCCACTTCGAGCTGTACTGCCCGCGCGGGTACGAGACCGACGCCCTGTACCTCTTCACGCCCGACATCATGGCGAGGTTCATCGACACGGTGGCCGAGCTCGATGTCGAGATCGTCGACGACCACCTCTTCCTCTACTCGCCCAAGGACCTCTCGACCCTCGACCCCGAGGTGTGGACGTGGCTGATGTCGGTCGTCGACATCCTGACCGAGCGCATCGCGCAGTGGGAGCGCTGGCGGGATCGCCGACTGGAACCGGTCGACGCGGCGACGATGCCGGGTTCGTTCCCGCTGATCCGTCCGCCTCGGGGCGTGGCCGGGCAGGGCAGACGCCTGTCCCGGCGGACGGGATGGTGGTGGGTGATCGGGCTCGCCCTCGCCGTCTACGGGTGGTACCTCATCATCGGCGACGCGGTCCGGGCGATCACCGGCGGCTGAGCCCGTCCCAGCTCGCGAACTGTCACTTCGGAACAGTGCGGGCCGCGCACACCCGCATCAACTGACAGTTCGCGGGCTACTTGGCGTCGGCGTAGGAGGTGACGACGGCGGTGGTGACCGGGAACTCGACCGGCGCGGTGCCGAAGATCAGGCGACCGGCCTCGGCCGCCGCCTCGCGCACGAGGGCGACGACCCGCTCGGTCTGGTGCTCGGGGCAGTGGACGACGATCTCGTCGTGGAGGAAGAAGACGAGGTGGGCCGACTCGGTGAGCGCGGCCGCCGGACCGACCGTCTCTGCGGCGAGCGCCTGCAGCCGCGTCCGGAGGCCGGCCATCCAGCACAGCGCCCATTCGGCGGCGGTGCCCTGCACGACGAAGTTGCGGGTGAAGCGACCCCAGCTGCGCGCCTCCATGCGGGCGCGCTGGGTCGCGGCGGCGTTCGCGCCCTCCATCGATGCGGCCGACTGGATCTCCCGCCAGGTCTCGCCGGGCAGCGGTGACGTACGACCGAGCCGGGTGCTGACCCGCTCGCCGCGTTCACCGGCCCTGGCGGCCGTCTCGACGAACTCGATCGCCCGCGGGAACGCCCGCGTGAGCCGGGGCAGGAGGCGCCCGCTCTCCCCCGTCGTCGCGCCGTACATGGCACCGAGCATCGCGATCTTCGCGTGTGGTCTGGTGTCGACCGCGCCGACGTCGACCATGCCCTGGTAGAGGTCGACGCCGCGTCCGGCATCGGCCATCGCGCGGTCGCCGGACATCGCGGTGAGGATGCGTGGCTCGAGCTGGGCGGCGTCGGCGACGACGAAGCGCCAGCCCTCGTCCGCGAGGACGGCACCGCGGACCTGGTGCGGCAGCTGGAGGGCACCGCCACCGTCGGACGCCCAGCGCCCGGTGACGACCCCGCCGGGAACGTAGGTGGGACGGAAGCGTCCGTCCTTCACCCAGGTCTCGACCCACGTCCAACCGTTCGCGGTGAGGAGACGCGACAACTTCTTGTACCGGAGCAGCGGCTCGATGACGGGGTGCTCGATCTCCTGCAGCTCCCACTGCCGGGTGGAGGTCGCGTTGATGCCGGCACGCTGGAGCGCCTTGAGGAGTTCGCCCGGTGACTCGGGGCTGAGCTCCTGCACCCCGAGGGCGGCCTTGACCTCCTCGAGGACCGCGGCCAGCTTCGCCGGACGGACACCGGGCGGCACCTTGGGGCCGAGGGCGTCGGCGAGGATGCGGTCGTGGGCCTCGGCGTCCCACGGGAGACCGGCGAAGGTCATCTCCGTGGCGATGAGGGCACCGGCGGACTCGGCGGCGAGGAGGAGTCCGAGCTGCGAGCGTCCCTGCGGTGTCGCGCCGTCGACGGCGTCACGCTGGAGCGTGAACTCGGCGACGGGATCGCGTTCGCCGCCCGGGAGGTCGAGGTCGAAGAGGGTCCCGACCGCCTCCGCACGCTGGGCGACGCGCGGATCGAGGACCTCGTCCCACGGGCCGGCCGGAGCGGTCGCGAGGGCGGAGTCGGCGGTGAAGGCGGCGTTGCGGAGGAGGTTGTGGGAGAGCCGGAGGTCGACGCAGCGGGCGACCCGGACACCCGCGGCGAGGAGCGCCGGGTACCAGAGCGTGGTGTCGTCCCACACCCAGCGCGGCGGGTTCGGCTCGGCTTCGAGACGCCGGACGAAGGCCGCGAGGTCGGCCCGCGGGATGGTGGTCTCGGAGACCGGAGGTGGCTCGCCGGACGGAGTGGGGCGGTCCTCGAGGTGCACGACGCGCACGCGGGCGCCGTCGAGCTGCTGGAGGACGATGTGCACCACCCCAGTCTGCCGTCACCCGCCGACCTCGCCCGACGCGACCTCTCGCTGGAGACACGAGACCCGGACGGAATCGCGCGTTCAATCCGGGTCTCGTGCACTCGGCGAGGTACGGATCAGCGTCTGCAGAGCGCCGACCGCGATGGGATCGGTCCCTGAGCCTGTCGGAGGGCCATCAGTCTCATCGCTTGCACTTCGACAAGCTCAGTGACCGGGGAAAGGTCGGTGACCGCGGTAAGGCCCTGGAGACGGGACATCCCCCCTATGGGGGCGGGCGCAGCGGTGCCAGACTGCGAGCATGCTGATCTCGACGATGAACGATGTCCCCGGCCGCCAGGTCACCGAGGTGCTGGGCGAGGTGACCGGACTCACGGTCCGTGCACGCAACGCGGGCGTGCAACTCGGCGCCAACTTCAAGGCACTGCTGGGCGGTGAGCTCTCCGGGCTCACCAAGCAGCTCGCTGAGAGCCGCGAGGAGGCGAAGCAGCGACTCATCGAGGCGGCCACCGCGCTCGGTGCCGACGCGGTACTCGCGATGCGGTTCGACGCGGCCGAGGTCGGCCAGAACTACCAGGAGGTCGTCGCCTACGGCACCGCCGTCAAGCTCGGCTGAGGTCGGGGCCTGAACCGACGCGGTCCCTGAGCTCCATCCCGGTCCCTGAGCTTGTCGAAGGGCGCACTTCGACAAGCTCAGTGACCGGGGGGGTGAGGCTCAGCGACCGGGGGGTGAGGCTCAGGGACCGGGCCCTTCGACAGGCTCAGGGACCGAAGAAGGATCAGGCGCGGAGGCGCTTGAGCTCCTCGCGACGGACGGCCTGCTCGGCCGGGTCGGGCACGGGGAGCGACGCGAGGAGACGACGCGTGTAGACGTCGCTCGGCGCACCGAGCACCGCTGAGCCGGGCCCCTCCTCCACGATGTCGCCGCGGTACAGCACGACGATGCGGTCGGCGAGGATGTCGACGACGGCGAGGTCGTGGCTGATGAACAGCGACGCGAACCCGAACTCACGCTGCAGCTCGGCGAAGAGCTCCAGCACGCGGGCCTGCACCGACACGTCGAGCGCCGAGGTCGGTTCGTCGGCGACCAGCAGTGCCGGTTCGAGCGCCAACGCCCGCGCGAGCGAAGCGCGCTGCCGCTGCCCACCGGAGAGCTCGTGCGGGAACCGGTCGCCGAACGCCTTCGGCAGCTGGACCGCCTCGAGGAGCTCGTCCACCCGACGCCGGGCCGCCCGTGCGTCGCCGAAGCGGCCGTGCACGATGAGCGGCTCCGCCACGCACTCCGCGATCGTGAGCAGCGGGTTGAAGCTCGTCGCCGGGTCCTGGAACACGAACCCGATCTCGCGGCGCTTCGGGGCGAACTCGCGCTCCTTCACCCGGTTCATCTCCACACCGAGCACCGACAGCGAGCCGCCGGTCACCTTGGTGAGCCCGGCGATCGCGCGGCCGATCGTGGTCTTGCCCGACCCCGACTCCCCCACCAGGCCGAGGACCTCGCCCGCGTGGATCGTGAAGTCGACGCCCTTGACCGCCCGGAACCCGGCACGACCGAAGCGGCCGGGGTACTCGATCTCGAGCCCCTTCGCGACGACCACCGGCTCACCGAGCTGCAGCTGCTTGCCGCGCTCGACCTCGGCCGGCGCGGAGCTCTTGCCGCGGCCGACGTGCGGCACCGACGACAGGAGCTTCTTCGTGTACTCGGCCTTCGGTGAGGAGAACAGCTCCTGGACGGGAGCCTCCTCGACGATGTCGCCCTGGTACATGACCACGACGCGGTCGGCGAGGTCGGCGACGACGCCCATGTTGTGGGTGATGAGGACGATGGCCGTCCCGAACTCGTCGCGGCACCGACGCAGGAGGTCGAGGATCTCCGCCTGCACCGTGACGTCGAGCGCCGTCGTCGGCTCGTCGGCCACGATCAGTCCGGGGTCGAGCACGAGCGCCATCGCGATGACGATGCGCTGCTTCTGCCCGCCGGAGAACTGGTGCGGGAAGTAGTCGACCCGCTCCTCCGGCTCCGGGATGCCGACGCGACGCAGGATGTCGATGGCCTTGGCCCGCGCCTCGGCCTTCGTGTACGACCCGTGCGCGCGGAGACCTTCGGCGATCTGCCACCCCACCTTGTAGACGGGGTTGAGGGCCGTCGACGGCTCCTGGAACACCATCGCCGCGTCGCTGCCGCGGATGGACCGCAGCTGCTCCGCCGACGCCGTGACGACGTCCTGCTCGGTCGAACCGTCGCGCGAGCGCAGGACGACCGCGCCGGAGGCCGTGGCCGTCTCCGGGAGCAGACCGAGGATGGTCTTGGCCGTGACCGTCTTGCCCGAGCCGGACTCACCGACGATCGCGACGATCTCGCGCGGTGCGACCGACAGCGAGATGTCGTTGATCGCCTTCACCGCGCCGGCGTCGGTCGAGAACGAGACCCCGAGGTCGCGGATGCTGACGATGTCCTTGGTGCCGAGGTCGCGTGGACCGGTGGTCGGCGTCGACTGGCTCATGAGCGCTCGTCCTCTCGTCGGTTCTCCAGATCGCTGTCCGCCGCGGCGTCGCTCACGGCTCCCAGCGACTCGGCGTCCATCATCCCGGCGCCACCGGGGCTGTCGGGCGTGCCACCGGTGGTCGTGATGCTCGACGTCGCAGCGACCGATCCGCTCGACGCACCGACACGACGACGGCTGCGCAGACGCGGGTCGGACAGGTCGTTGAGGCTCTCACCGACGAGCGTGATGCCGAGCACGACGAGCACGATCGCGAGGCCGGGGAACAGCGCGGTCCACCAGATCCCGCTCGTGACGTCGGAGACGGACCGGTTGAGGTCGTAGCCCCACTCGGCGGCCGCGGTCGGCTCGATGCCGAACCCGAGGAAGCCGAGCCCCGCGAGCGTGAGGATGGCCTCGGAGGCGTTGAGGGTGATGATGAGCGGCAGGGTCCGCGTCGCGTTCCGCAGCACGTGACGGAACATGATGCGGGAGCTCGACGCACCGATGACCTTCGCCGACTCGACGAACGCCTCGCTCTTGATGCGCACGACCTCGGAGCGGATCACCCGGAAGTACTGCGGGATGAAGACCACGGTGATCGAGATCGCGGCGGCGAGGATGCCGCCCCAGAGGCTCGACTGGCCCGCGGCTGATGACGATCGACATGACGATCGCGAGCAGCAGCGACGGGAAGGC
Source organism: Plantibacter sp. (assembly GCF_059073635.1). Lineage (NCBI taxonomy): Bacteria > Bacillati > Actinomycetota > Actinomycetes > Micrococcales > Microbacteriaceae > Plantibacter > Plantibacter sp. The sequence continues at coordinate 11,262 of NZ_JCACOF010000008.1, forward strand.
GTAGACCGCGTCGCACACGACCACGAGCACGCGGTCGAGCCAGCCACCGAAGTACCCGGCGACGAGCCCGAGCAGGACGCCGATGAAGATCGACAGGATGATCGCGGACACGATGACGAAGAGCGCGGTCTGGGCGCCCCAGAGCACCCGGGACAGGACGTCGTACCCGCCGACGGTCGTGCCGAGGAGGTTCGTCGCGTTCGGCGCCTGCTGCGTGCCGAACGAACCGTCGTCGCCGCGCAGCTGGTTGAACCGGTAGGGCGCGACGAGCGGCGCGAGGATCGCGATGAGCACGAACACGCCCGTGACGACGAGACCGATGACGAGCATCGCCCGCTGCAGCCCGACCGACTGGCGGAACTGCTTGACGACGGGCAGGCGGTCGCGCAGCGGACGCTTCGCTGGCGCGGTCTGCACGGCGGTGGTGGCTGTCGGAGCACTCATGCTCAGTACCTCACCCTCGGGTCGATGATCGCCGCGATGATGTCGACGATGAAGTTGGTCAGGGCGACGATGACGGCCAGCAGCGCGACGATCCCCTGGACGGCGACGAAGTCACGCGCCTTGAGGTACTCGCTCAGCATGAAGCCGAGGCCCTTCCATTCGAACGTCGTCTCGGTGAGGACCGCGCCCGCGAGGAGGAGCGCGATCTGCAGGCCGATGACCGTGATGATCGGGATGAGCGCCGGACGGTAGGCGTGCTTCGTCACGAGCCGGAACTCGCTGACGCCGCGCGACCGGGCCGCGTCGACGTAGCCGGAACCGAGCGTGCCGATGACGTTGGTGCGGACCAGCCGCAGGAAGACGCCGGCCGTCAACAGGCCGAGGGCGATCGCCGGGAGCACCGCGTGGGCGAGGACGTCGCTGATCGCCGTCGGGTCGCCGAGGCGGATCGCGTCGATCAGGTAGATGCCGGACGGGTTGGAGATGGTCTGGAGCGTCAGCTCGGTGCCGGTGCTCGCTCGACCGGCGACCGGGAGGATCCCGAGCCAGACGGAGAAGACCAGCTTGAGCAGCAGGCCGGCGAAGAACACCGGGGTGGCGTAGCTGAGGATCGCGAAGACGCGGAGGCCCGCGTCCTGCCAGCGGTCGCGGCGGGCGGCGGCGAGCATGCCGAGCGGGATGCCGACGATGAACGCGACGATGAGGGCGTAGATCGCGAGTTCGAGGGTCGCGGAGCCGTAGGTGAGGAGGACCTCGATGACCGGCCGGTTGTCGGAGATCGTCGTGCCGAAGTTGCCGACGGCGATCTGTCCGAGGAACTCGAAGTACTGGACGAAGAGCGGCCGGTCGTAGCCGGCGGCGCTGATGCGTTCCGCAAGTTGGTCGGCTGGGAGGCGACCGCCGAGCGCCGCGGTGATCGGGTCACCGGTCAGGCGCATCAGGAAGAAGACCATGGTGACGAGGATGAACACCGTCGGGATGATCAGCAGGAAGCGGATGACGAGGTACCGCCAGAGTCCGCCACCTCCGGAACGTCTGGCCGCCTTGGGGGGTGGGGTTGCGACAGCTGCCGTCATTGCAGTGGATCCTCCTCGATCACCGACTCGGTAGAGCCCGGACAGACGATCGGGGCGGCTCTGTGGAGCCACCCCGATCGCGACGTCCGACTCACCATAGTCGGATATCAGTTGGTCAGGCTACTCAGCCCTTGGTGATGGGGGCGTAGCGGAACTTGAACGACGCATCGAGGACGGTGCCCTCGATGTCCTTGCCGACGACCGCCACCTGAGCGCCCTGGAGCAGCGGGATGGTCGACAGGTCGGCCGCCTCCGTGTCCTGGATCTGCTCGATGAGCTTCGTCCGTGCGTCCGCGTCCGTCGTCGAGCGCTGCTCGTTGATGAGGTCGTTGACGGCCGGGTTGTCGTAGTGGTTCGCGAGGAAGTTGTCCGTGGCGAAGAACGGCGTCAGGTAGTTGTCCGCGTCGGAGTAGTCCGGGAACCAACCCAGCTGGTACGCCGGGTAGACGTCCGTCGTGCGGTCCTTCGAGTACTGCACCCACTCGGTCTGCTGCAGGTTGACGGTGAACAGGCCGTCGGCCTCGAGCTGGTCCTTGATGAGCGCGTACTCGTCGCCGGAGCCGGAACCGTAGTGGTCACCGTTGTACTGGAGGTTGAGCGCGACCGGAACGGTCACACCGGCTGCCTCGAGCGTCTCCTTCGCCTTGGCGGCATCCGGGCCGCCGTCGCCGTCGCCGTAGAGGCCCTTGAGGGACTCGGTGGCACCGGTCAGGCCGGCGGGCACGTAGGAGTAGAGCGGCGTGTAGGTGTCCTTGTAGACGTCCTTGGCGATCGCAGCGCGGTCGATCAGGTCGGCAGCGGCCTGGCGGACGGCGAGCGCCTTCGCCGGGTCGGCGTCAGCGGTGGTCGCTCCGTAGGGCATCGTGTCGAAGTTGAAGACGAAGTAGCGGATCTCGCCACCGGGGCCGTCGACGACCTTGACGTTCTTGTCCTTCTTCAGGTCTTCGATGTCGGTCGCGGAGAGGCTGCGCGATGCGACGTCGATGTTGCCCTGCTTGACGTCGAGCTTCAGGTTGGACTCGTCGGTGTAGTACTTCACGTTGACGGTGTCGTTCTTCGCCTCGCCGAGGAGGCCCTGGTAGTCGGCGTACTTCTTGTACGAGATGAGCTCGTTGAACTTGTAGCTGTCGATCGTGTACTGGCCGGCGAAGGCCTTGCCCTTGACGATGTCGTTGTCGGGCGTGACCTCGGTGGCGGAGAAGACGTCCTCGTCGACGATCGGGCCGACGGGGCTCGAGAGCACCTGTGGGAAGGTCTGGTCGTTCTCGGTCTTCAGCGTGAAGACGACGGTGAGGTCGTCGGGCGCGTCGGTCTTCTCGAGGTTGCTGAGGAGCGACGACGGGCCGTTGTCGTCGGCGATGGCCAGCTGACGGTCGAAGCTGAACTTCACGTCCGAGGAGGTGAGGTCGTTGCCGTTGGCCCACTTGAGGCCCTTCTTGAGCTTCACCGTGTACTCGGTCGGCGAGGTGAACTCGGCCGACTCGGCGATGTCGGGCTCGACGTCGGGGCTGTTGTACGGCGTGTTCAGGAGGAAGGGGAAGACCTGGTTCATGACGGCGAAGGAGCCGTTGTCGTACGATCCGGCCGGGTCGAGCGTCGTGACCTTGTCGGTCGTGCCGATGACGATCGTGCCGCTGGCACCGCTGCTGGAGCCGCTGCCACCGGCGGCGCAGCCGGCGAGGGCGAGGGCGGTGATGGACAGACCCGCGAGCGCGACGGCGCTCTTCCGGAATCCACTACGTGGGGATGACATTGATGTCGACCTCGTTTTTCTGTGTGTGAGAGACGGCACGGCTGTGTGCAGGTTCTTCGCACGTGCTTGTAGAGGATTACAGCACGCTCCGAACAAATCCCTCAAACCGAGAAGGCTTCCGGTGCAGATTCGTTACGAGCACGAAACGTGCGCGAGCGACATCTCTAGCGCAATGACCGCGCGTTTCGCCAGGTTCGGACGCCACCGAGATCCCGGGCTCGACGCCCCGATGACCGGGGTCGGTCAGTACCCGCGCTCGGCGTCGAACCGGTTCAGCAGCGGTCCGCCTGCGCGGTAGCGGGCGAGGTTCTCGATGAACAGTGCCGTGAGCGTCGCGTTCTCGCTCTCGACCGTGGACGCCGAGTGGGGCGAGATGAGCACGTTGTCGAGGTCCCAGAGCGGGGAGTCCGCGGGCAGCGGCTCCTCGCGGAAGACGTCGAGCGCCGCGCCACCGAGCTTGCCCGACCGAAGTGCCTCGATCAGCGCGTCCTCATCGACGACCTGCCCACGGGAGATGTTGACGATGGCGGCGCCGTCGGGCAGGAGCGCGATCCGGTCGGCGCTCGATGAGGTTCTCGGTCTCGGGCGTGAGCGCCGTGCAGAGGACGAGCACGTCGGTGCCCGGCAGCACCTCGTCGAGCCGGTCCACATCGCTCAGCTCGACGCCGTCGGGGAGCTCATAGGTGCCACCGACCCGACCCACCGCGGTCACCCGTGCGCCGATGGCGTCGAAGGTCCGCACCACGTTCGACCCCATGCCGCCGACGCCGACGACCGTGACCCGCATCCCGGCGAGCTGCCTGGTCGTGTACCGCTCGAACCGGCGCTCACGCTGCCGTCGCTGGAGGAACGGAACACCCTTCACCACGAAGAGCGCCCCGGTGAGGGCGAACTCGGCGAGTGGGACGGCATGCACGCCGCCCGCCGTCGTGACGGTGATGCCGCTGCGGTCGAGTCCGGTCCGGCGCATGAACGCACCGATGCCGGCGCTCGTCGCCTGGATCCATCTCAGGTTCGGGGCGCGCTCCGGCAGTGCCGCCGGGTCCTGCCAGTCGAAGTCGAACGCGACGTCGGCCCGGGCGAGCATGTCCGCCCACCGTTGCTGGTCCGCTGCGGACAGCTCGGGTGCCGGCCCACGGTGATCGGCGACGTACTGCGGGACCGCGACGAGCGTCGGGTCGTACAGCACCTCGACATCCGGGTGGGAGGCGCCGATCGCCTCGACGTACTCAGGCTCGAGGTGACTCGCGATGAGGATCCGCATGATGGTCCATCATGCCCTGCGATGCCCTGCGCCCGGACTCAGTCGTTGATGGCGGCGTTGGCCGCCTCCTGCGCCTTCTTGAGACCGTCGGCGACGGGCGTCGTGCCGGCGAAGATCTCCTTGAAGATCGGGTCGTAGGCGGCGAGTCCCTTCGCGTACCCGGCACCCGTCGGCGGCGCGATGGTCTTCGCGTCGTCGGCGATCACGTCGAAGAAGGGCTGCACGTCGACGTCCTGGCCCTTCCAGTAGTCGAAGTACTGCTTCTGGGCCGCGGTGACGGCGGGGACCGCCGAGCCGGACGAACCGACGGGAGCGTTGCCCTCGGTGCTGCCCAACCAGGCGAGCACCTTCTTCACCTGGTCGGGGTGCTTCGTGGCCGCGTTGCCCGCTGCGGCGATCCCGTTCGTGACGCTGACCTTGCCCGCAGGGCCGGCCGGGAGCTCGGCGACACCCCAGCGGAAGTCGGCACCGTCGTGCACGGCCTTCAGGCTGTAGAGCCCCGACTGGAACATCGCGACCTTGCCCTGGAGGAAGGCGTCGCGGGAGAAGTCGCCGTCGGCGTTCGTGGAGGCGGCCGGCGGGGCGACCTTGGCGCCGTTGATCGCGTTCACGAGGTAGTTGACGGACTCGCTCGTCTTCGGGTCGTTGAACGCGAAGTCGTCGCCGTCCTGGTACTTCCCGCCGTTCGAGCCGATGAACGGGAGGAGCACGGCCTGCAGGTCGTACCCGAGGCCGGTGCCGTAGGTCGCGGGCGCCGCCGGGTTGAAGCCGGGCTGGTCGGCCGAGACCCCGGCCGCGTCCTTCGTCAGCTTCTTCGCCAGGGGCAGGAACGTGTCCTTCGTCGCGTCGGGCGACCAGGTCGCGTCCTCGAGCTCGGCGGGCTTCACGCCGGCCGCGTCGAGGAGGTCGGCGTTGTAGTAGACCGCGATGCCGGCGTCGGACAGCTGCGGGACGGCCCAGAGCTTGTCGTTCCGGGTGAACTGGCTGACCACGCTCGGTGCCCAGTCCTTCGAGGCGTCCTTGCCGAGCGTCTGCCCGACGTCGAGGACGCTCCCGCTGTCCGCGTACCCGGCGAGGTAGGAGTTGTTCAACCAGAAGACGTCGGGAGCGGTGTCCGCCGCGACGTCGGTGCGGAGCTTCGTCCAGTAGTCGGCCCACTCGACGACGTCGACGCGGACGCGGATGTCGGGGTTCTCGCGCTCGAAGGCGGCGAACGAGGTCTCGTAGGCGTCGGCGACGGCGGCATCCCAGACGCGCACCGTGACCGTCGTGCGCTCCGTGGATCCGGCGGCGCAACCGCTCAGCATCAGGGCGGAGGCGGCCGCGATCGCGAGGGCGGCGTGGCGCTTGAGCATGAGAATCCTTCGTTCCGTGAACCTCAGGGAGGCTAGCAGTTCAGTCTGAACGCCCGCGAGCTGTCAGAAACGGTCAGTGTGACGCCGTCTGACTGTGCGTTTGTGACAGTTCGCGGGCAGGTGGGGCTGTCACCGGGAGGACCACCAGTCGAGGAGGCGGCGGGTGGCCTCCTCCTCGCCGAGCGGGCCCTCGTCGAGACGCAGCTCCAGCAGCCAGCGGTACGCCTCGCCGACCTCGCGACCGGGTGCGATGCCCAACACCTCCTGGATGCGGTTGCCGTCGAGGTCGGGCCGGACGGACTCGAGCTCCTCCTGCTCCTGGAGCTCGACGATGCGCTGCTCCAGGTCGTCGTAGGCGAAGCCGAGGCGGTCGGCCTTGCGCCGGTTGCGGGTCGTGACATCGGCGCGGACGAGCATGTGCAGCCGCTCGAGCAGCGGACCGGCGTCGCGGACGTAGCGCCGCACCGCGGAGTCGGCCCACACGCCCTCGGAGTACCCGAAGAACCGCATGTGCAGCTCGACGAGCCGCGCGACGCTCTTGATCGTGTCGCCGTCGTACCGGAGCGCGGTGAGGCGCTTCTTCGCCAGCTTCGCACCCACGAGGTCGTGGTGGTAGAAGGTGACGGCTGCGCCGGGGCCGGTCTTCTTCGTCGCCGGCTTGCCGATGTCGTGGAGCAGCGCGGCCCAACGCAGGACGAGGTCGGGCGCCTCGCCGGGGTGCCGCGAGTGCTCGTAGCCGATCGCCTGCTCGAGCACCGTGAGCGAGTGCTGGTAGACGTCCTTGTGGTGGTGGTGCTCGTCGGGCTCCAGCCGGAGCGCCGGCAGCTCGGGCAGCACGAGGTCGGCGATGCCGGTGTCGACGAGCAGCTCGAGGCCCGCGCGCGGGTGGTCGGTCGCGAGCAGCTTGCCGAGCTCGGCCTGGATGCGCTCCGGGCTCACGATGGAGATGGTCTCGCGACGCTCCTCCATCGCCTCGATCACGTCGTCGGTGGGCCGGAAGCCGAGCTGCGAAGCGAACCGCGCGGCCCGGAGCATGCGCAACGGGTCGTCGCCGAAGGAGACCTCGGGCGAGCTCGGCGTCCGCAGCAGGTGGGCGACGAGGTCCTCGACGCCGCCGGACGGGTCGACGAGGGTGATCTCGGGGATGCGGAGCGCCATCGAGTTGACGGTGAAGTCGCGCCGGCGCAGATCGTCTTCGAGGGTGTCGCCGAACGCGACGACCGGCTTGCGGGTCACGCCGTCGTAGGCGTCGGCCCGGTAGGTGGTGATCTCGACCGTGTCGGCGTGCTCGACGCCGTCGTCGTCGGTGACGGTGACCTTCGCGCCGATCGTCCCGAAGTCGCGGCCGACGTCCCACCAGGCGCTCGCCATCGGCTTGAGGACCGCGAGGATCTGGTCGGGCGAGGCGTTCGACGTGAAGTCGAGGTCGCTCACGGTGCGACCGAGCATCGCATCGCGAACCGGTCCGCCGACGAGGGCCAGTTCGTACCCGGCTTCGGCGAACGCCGACGCCACCCGAGCGACCACGGGCGACGAGGCCAGGTCCTGCAGGCGCACCAAGGATTCCGCCACGCTCACCATGGGGTCAATCGTACCCGGACGCCGCTCCGCGACCCCGTCGCCGTCAAGCCGCGAGCGGTCCCGGGCGACGGCCGTACAATAACGATGAACCCACTCCCCAGCAGACCAGAGGCGGACACGATCACGAACGAACTCGACGACCAGCGGCCAACCGTCGGCACTCAGGCACCGACGGCCTTCACCAGTACCGCGAAGGACCCGATTCCGCCGGAACTCCCGTTCACCACCGCCCCTGAGCTCGTCCTCGTGACCGGTGGCTCCCGATCGCAGCGCTTCGACCGCCCCGACGTCGTGCAGCGCAAGGGCGTCTACACCCTCATCAACGGTCATCTGACCCCACAGCAGTCGATGGTGGAGGACCTGCTCGCCGTCGCCGACGTGCTCGACGCGGCCGAGATCGAGTACCTCCTCATCCGGGGCGAGCACGACCGCCCCGTCATCGTCGTCGACCGCTCCCTGCGCAAGCGCCTGCAGACCGCACTCGCGGAGGCGTTCGCCGACGAGCCCTTCTACAGCGTGCCGCTCAAAGCGCGCATGTCGACGGTGAAGCCGGCCGGCGATCCGCACCTCCTCTCCGACGGCCTGCTCACCGGCGCCCGCAAGGCCGAGGTGTTCCGGCTGTACCGGCCGCGCATCGAACCGCTCGGCCGCCTCCGCTACGGCATGGAGACCGCCCTGCAGCTCGAACTCTGGCGCTTCGGCGACGAGGAGATCACCGCTCCCGTGGAGAACGTCCTCATGCGGACGTACATGCCGCGGACGGAGGCCGTCGAGACGACCGTCGAACGATACGGCCGCAGCTGGCGGACGCTCGAGCACATGTTCGGCGCGCTCGCGAGCGACGTCACCTTCGACATCGACCTCGTCTTCTCGTGGGTGGACGGCTCCTCCGAGGAGTTCCAGCGCGCCCGCGCCAAGCGGATGCAGAGCTACGTCGTCGGCGACGGCGACGACTCCGACGCCCGCTTCCGCCAGATCAACGAGCTCAAGTACGCCCTCCGCAGCGTGCACACCTTCGCCCCGTGGATCCGGCGCATCTTCATCGCGACCGACTCCCCCGCGCCCGAATGGCTGGCGGAGCACCCGAAGGTCACCATCGTTCGCAGCGAGGAGTTCTTCGGCGACCTCGACGCTCTCCCGACGCACAACTCCATGGCCGTCGAGAGCCAGCTGCATCGCATCGAGGGGCTGTCGGAGCACTTCCTCTACTCCAACGACGACATGTTCCTCGGCCGACCGATCAGTCCCGAACTGTTCTTCTCACCGGGCGGCATCAGCAAGTTCGTGGAGGCGACCACCCGCATCGGCCTCGGGGCGAACGACCCCTCGCGCAGCGGCTTCGAGAACGCGGCCCGCGTGAACCGTCGGCTCCTGCACGAGCGCTTCGGACGCGTCACCACCCGTCACCTCGAGCACTGCGCCGCGCCCCTCCGCCGGAGCATCATGGCGGAGATGGAGCAGGAGTTCGCCGAGGAGTTCCGCGCGACCTCCCACAGCGCGTTCCGTGCGGCCGACAACATCTCGGTGACGAACTCGTTCTACCACTACTACGGCCTCATGACGGGTCGCGCGGTGCAGCAGACCCAGGCGAAGGTCCGCTACATCGAGACGACGCTCAAGCAGTCGCTCGGGCAGATGGAGCGACTCCTCAAGCGACGCGACCAGGACATGTTCTGCCTGAACGACGGCAGCCGGCCGGAGATCTCGGTGGAGCAGCGCACCACCGCGGTGATCGACTTCCTCGAGCGGTACTTCCCGTTCCCGGCCCCGTGGGAGCGCGAGGCCGCCGTGCCGAACGCGCTCGAGATCGAGCCCGCCAAGCTCAGCTGACCGCCCTTCGACAGGCTCAGGGACCGAGACGGTCACCGCCCTCGACAGGCTCAGGGACCGGACGGGTGCCCAGGGGCCGGAAGGGCGCCCGGGGACCGGGGCCGGTCAGGGGACGATGCGCTCTGCGCGGAGGCGGTCGAAGATCGCGGTGAAGGCGTCCAGCGTCCGCCGGTAGCCGGTGAAGCCGGCGAGTCGGCTCTTGCTCATGTCGGTGACCACCTCGATGTCCCGGCCGAGATCGCCGTCGGTGTGCCACCACGACGCCACGCGGGAGAGGTCGGCCTCGACGAGACCGTGTTCGGCCACCAGCTCGGCCCAGGTGCCCTCGACGCCCGCCATCTGCTGCTCGAGCGGACGCGGCTCGGTGTCGAAACCCTCCGGCTCGACGCCGAGGTGCGCAGCCAGTCGCGGCCACATCCAGCGCCAGCGGAAGACGTCGCCGTTGACGATGTTGAACGCCTCGTCCGCACCGGCCGGTGAGGTCGCAGCCCAGAGCATCTGCTCGGCGAGGAGTCCGGCGTCGGTCATGTCGGTGAGGCCGTTCCACTGGGTCTCGGAACCGGGGAACACGAACGGTCGGTCGAGCCGCTTGCAGAGCGCCGCCTGCACCGCGAGCGTGGACGCCATGTTCATCGCGTTGCCGACCGCATGTCCGATCACGGTGTGGGAGCGGTGTACCGACCAGGTGAACCCCGCTCGCGCAGCCGCGGCGAAGAGCTCGTCCTCCTGCTCGTAGTAGAAGTTGGGCGTGTCGAGTCGGTCCTCGTCCTCGTGGAACGGGGTGTCGGGCATCTCGCCCGCCGCATAGGCCTCGAACGGGCCGAGGTAGTGCTTCAGGCCGGTGACCAGGGCGACGTGCTGAACGGGCTCGGCGGAGAGGGCTGCCAGCAGGTCGCGGACCATGCCGCCGTTGACCCGGATGTTCTCGGCCTCGGTGTCCTGACGTGACCAGGCGGTGAAGAACACGTGGGTGACGCCGGTGCCGCCGAGGGCGCGCGCGAGGTCGTCCGCGTCCCGGAGGTCGGCCGCGACGTGCTCGACCTGCGGGTGGGCCGCCGGCGCTCGGCGAGCGAGGGCGAGGATCCGCCAGCCACCGTCCTCGAGGAGCTGCGACACGATCGCGGAACCGGTGATGCCGCTGGCGCCGACGACGAGTGCGGTGCGGGGTGCTTCTGGGGAGGTCATCCGTCCACGATAGGCGCGTCGGACCGGGGAGGCTCCCGGAACGGCGGACCCGCCGGGCTGCGGCCCTTCGACAGGCTCAGGGAGCCGCGGGCAAGGCGAGCGCCCTTCGACAAGCTCAGGGACCGGGGGAAGTTCAGGGACCGGAGGCGAGCTCAGGGACCGGGGAGGTGCAGCCCTAGACGAGGACGCCGATCGGCATCGTCAGCGGCGGCTCCGGCTGCACCGGCACCGTGTCCGACAGGGGCAGCTCGATGCCGTCGCGAGCGAGCAGGCGCGCACTCTCCTCGGCGTCGATGTAGTGCAGCGGCGGGGTCTCACCCAGCGGCACCACCGAGTGCAGGACCGTCTTGCCGTAGACGTGGACGAGGTTGAACGCCCGCGCGCCGTCGCGACCACGCGTCCCGCCGACGGGCACGTTGAGGTCCTGCGTGTAGCACGTGGCCGAGGCGACCGACACCGGGATGCCCGCGAAGGTCGCGGTCGACGAGTAGTGCAGGTGCCCGGCGATGATGCTCCGGACGTCGGACCCCTCGAGCACTTCGGCGAGCTTCGCCTGATCGCGCAGCTCGACGCTCACGGCGAGGTCGAGCACGCTCGGGACGGGCGGGTGGTGCATCGCGAGGATCGTGCCGTGGGGCGCCTTCGTCGAGAGTTCCTCGGCGAGCCAGTCGAGCTGCTCGTCCGAGACCTCGCCGTGGTGGTGCCCGGGCACGCTCGAGTCGAGGGTGATGACGCGGAGGCCGTTGACGTCGTAGACGCGGTCGACCGGGCGGGTGGTCGGCACCTCACCGAACAGCCCGGCCCGGAACGCCTGGCGGTCGTCGTGGTTGCCCATCACCCAGATGATCTGCGATCCGAGGCGCTCGGCGACCGGCTCGACGATGGAGCGGATGCGGTCGTACGCGTCGGGTTCGCCCTTGTCGGCGAGGTCGCCCGTGAAGACGATCGCTTCGGGCCGACCGCCGGACGCCTCGAACTCGGCGAACAGGTGACGCAGATGCGTCTCGCTGTCGACGCTGTCGTAGAGGCTCCCCCCGCCGGCGAGGAGGTGCGTGTCGCTCACATGGAGCAGGAAGTGATCGGGCCTCGGGTACTCGGCCGTGCGAAGACTCACGTGACAACTCTCGTTCGAGCGATGCTCTCCGAACCGCATCGCAGCTGTTTGACCATCTGACCAGACTCGGTTGAACGGCAACGGAACGCCACGCTACGACGCGGGAAACTCGTGAGCAAGGTCACGAGCCGACATCCAGGGGACTCACACCTGACGGTGGGCTGCGGGAGGATGTCCGCATGCCCTACCTCGACGACGATGAGCAGCCGCTGCAGCGGATCGATCTGGCGCAGATCCCCCCGACCGGACGCCGGTTCCGGCTCGAACGGCGGATCGGGTTCCAGGAGCACGCCCCTGACGGTCCCGTCGTGTGGGCACCGGCGTCCGACGGCGGGCACGACGGCGGCCGCACGGAGGGATGGACCGACCTCGCGTCCGTCCCGGGCGTCCTGTGGAGCTTCATCGGCAGCTACGGCCGGCAGTCCGCGCCGGCCGTCGTGCACGACCACCGGGCGTTCCTCGCACTCGGGCTCCCGCCGGACCAGGCACTCGAGCAGCGGTTCGAGGACGATCGACAGTTCCGCGTCGGACTCCGCCAGCAGCGGGTGCCGCTCCTCCGGGCCTGGCTCATGTGGGCGGTCGTGTCGGTCGAGCGGTACGTCAGGCACGCTCCAGGCATCGCCGCCGTACTGATCGGGCAGTCGGTCCTCGGGGTCCTGGCCGTCTGGGTCGCGACGATCGGACTCGTCACGCCCGTGCTCGGCGCTCCGACGCCCGGGTGGCTCGGCCTCGCGATGGCACCCGCGGTCCTCGCCGTGTGCTGGCGGGAGGAACGGAGACTCCTCGTCTGGTTGCCGTACGCCGGTGCGCTCCTCGGGCCGCTCCTCCTCGTCCAGCTCGCGGCGGTCGGCGCGTTCCGCCTCCTCGAACTGCTCGTCCGGGAGACGATCGACCGCCCGTTCATCGACGACTCCCCCGGCCCGGTCGGCCCGCCGACCCTCCGCTGACCGGTTCCCTGACTCAGGAACGCCTCGGCGTGTCGAGCGCGGGGGACCCGACACGCCGAGACGCTCCTGAGACAGGGACGGAGCAGGGGTCCGGCTAGGCGCCGGGGAGGGTGCCGAGTCCGTCGACGACCGGGATCGCCGCGAGGAGCCGCTGCGTGTAGGCGTCCTGCGGGTCGGACCAGACGCGGTCGACCGGACCGTGCTCGACGATGCGACCGGCGCTCATGACCGCCACGTCGTCCGCGATGACCCGCACGACGGACAGGTCGTGGCTGATGAACAGGAGCGCCGCGCCGGTCTCGACCGCGAGCTTCCGCATGAGCTTCGCCACCCGTGCCTGCAGGGAGGCGTCGAGCGACGCGATCGGCTCGTCACCGATGAGCAGCTCGGGGCCCGCCGCGATGGCCCGGGCGATCGCGATGCGCTGCCGCTGGCCGCCCGAGAACTGGTGCGGGTAGCGGGTGCGGCTGGCGGCGTCGAGTTCGACGTGCTCGAGCAGCTGACCGACGTCCCACGCGTCGCGCACCGGGTTGACCCGGAGGCCGTCCTCGATCTGACTCCCGACCGTGCGGCGCGGGTTCAGCGAGGCGTACGGGTTCTGGAAGACCATCTGGATCCGCAGCAGCTCCGGTGCGCGCTTCCGGAGACCCAGCTTGCCGATCGGCGTCCCGTTGAACGTGATCGCGCCACCCGAGGTCGGTTCCAGCCCGCAGACCGCTCGCGCGAGGGTCGACTTGCCGCAGCCCGACTCCCCCACCAGGCCGAGCACCTGTCGCGGCTCGAGGTCGAAGCTCACGCCGTCGACCGCGTTCAGCGTGCCGCGACCGGGCAGCTTGTACGTCACGTGGACGTCGTCGAGGTGCAGCAGCGTCATGACGCCGCCTCCGTTCCCGTGTCGGGCAGCGCGTCGATGAGCGCCTTGGTGTACTCGTGCTGCGGATCGGTGATGACCTGGTACCGGCTGCCGTGCTCGACGATCTCGCCGAGCCGCATGACCGCGATCGTGTCGGCGAGCGCCGACATCACTCCGAGGTCGTGGGTGACGAGGATGATCGCGATCCCGAGCTCGTCGCACAGCTTCCGCAGCAGGCGGAGGATGCCGGCCTGGACCGTGACGTCGAGGGCTGTCGTCGGTTCGTCGGCGATGAGCACGGAGGGCTCGCACATGAGCGCCGAGGCGATCGCGATGCGCTGCAGCTGCCCGCCCGAGAACTGGTGCGGGTACTTGCGCAGCGCCGCCTCCGGGTTCGGGACGGCGACGAGGCCGAGCATCTCCAGCGCCCGCGCGTGGGCGGCCGCCTTCGAGGCCCCCGTGTGGTGCCGGTAGTGGTCGACGAGCTGGGCCTCGACCGTGAGCATGGGGTGCAGGCTCGCGGTCGGGTCCTGGAAGATCATCGCGATCTCCGTGCCGCGGTACCGGTTCATGGTGCGCTGCTTGAGCCCGACGAGTTCGGTGCCGTCGAAGCGGATGCTGCCGCCGAGGTCCGCGCCGGCCGGCAGGAGCCCGCAGATCGCGAGCCCGGTCATGGTCTTTCCGGACCCCGACTCACCGGCCAGCCCGGTGATGCGACCGGCGGGGACCTCGAGGTCGATGCCGCGGAGGATCTGCTTGGTGGCGGCGCCGCGACCGAAGCCGAGCGTGAGCCCCTCGATGACGATCCCGCCACCGATGCCGCCTGCTGACTGCGTCATGTCGCGTCCTTTCGGGTCGCTCGCACCGCGTGCGCCGCTCACAGCGCGCGCCCCTGCACGGCTTCCTGCGACCGGGGGTCGAGGGCGTCGCGGAGGGCGTCGCCGAGGAAGTTGAAGGCGAGCACCACCGTGAGGATGGCGAGTCCCGGGAAGACCGCGATCCACCAGGAGGAGAAGTTCTGCACCCCGTCGGACACCATCGCGCCCCAGTCCGGCGTCGGCGGGACGGCACCGAGGCCGAGGAACGAGAGCCCCGACAGCAGCAGGATGGCCGTACCGACGTCGAGTGTGGCGAGCACGACGACCGGCGACACGACGTTCGGCAGGATGTCCTTGCCGAGCGAGGTGAACGGCCCGTTGCCGAGCAGACGACCGGCGATGACGTACTCGGCACCCCTGGCTCCGATGACGAGTGAACGCGTCACTCGGGCGTAGGCCGGCCACGACACGATGAGCATCGCGATGACGGCGTTCGTGAGGCTCGGGCCGAGCGCAGCGGCGATGACCATCGCGAGGATGATCGTCGGGAACGCGAACACGAGGTCCGCGATCCGCATGATGGTCTCGTCGAGGGCCTTGCCGAAGTAGCCGGCGATCGCCCCGAGCAGCGAACCGATGAGCATCGCGAAGATCACGAGCATGAGGGCGAGCGGGATCGAGACCTGCGCGCCGCTGACGACCCGGGACAGGACGTCGCGGCCCACCTGGTCGGTGCCGAACCAGTGCGCGGCACTCGGGGCCTGCAGCCGGTCGAAGTCCTGGGCGAGCGGGTCGAACGGCCGGATCCACGGCGCGAGCACCGCGACGAGCAGCCAGAAGAGCACGATGACACCACCCGCGACGGCGAGCGGGGTGCGCAGCTGCTTCGAGATGCGGAGGCGGCCCTTGCGCTTGGTCTGGACGGCGAGGACGTCGGTCATGCCACCCTCACTCTCGGGTCGATGAAGCCGTAGAGCACGTCGACCAGGAAGTTCAGGCCGATGTACACGAAGCCGACGATGAGCCCGACGCCCATGATCGCGGGCAGGTCGAGTTTGGTCGCCGCGGAGTACGCGTACTCGCCGAGGCCGTGCCACGAGTACACCTTCTCGACGAGGACCGTCCCGGACAGCAGCGACCCGAAGGCGACGCCGAGCACGGTGATGATGGGGACGAGCGCACCGCGGAGGACGTACCGGGTCACGACGACGTGGCCGGGAAGGCCCTTCGCCCGTGCTGCGCGCACGTAGTCGAGGTCGAGCACCTCGAGGATCGCCGACCGTGCGAACCGGGTGAGCAGACCGATCGTGTAGAGCGCCAGGACCGAGGCGGGCAGGATCAGGTGGGCGATGGCGTCGCCGAAGGTCGACCACTGGCCGGCGAGCAACGCGTCGATCGTGTACATCCCGGTGACCTTCGGCGGCGGGATCGCCGCGGGCGAGAGTCGCCCGGAGCCCGGGAACCAGTGCAGCTGGGAGAAGAACACGAAGTAGACGACGAGTGCGAGCCAGAACGACGGCACCGAGATGCCGATGAGGCTCACGACCCGGATGACCTGGTCGGTGATCGTCTTGCGTCGCAGCGCGGCCCACATGCCGAGACCGACGCCGATGATGATCGAGATGACGATGGCGGTGAGCGCCAGTTCGGCCGTGGCCGGGAAGGCGCGACCGAGTTCGTCCGCGACGGCGCCGCGGGTCTGCTGCGAGGTCCCGAGGTCACCCTGGAACAGGTTCGCGACGTAGGTGACGTACTGGACGGGCAGTGGCTTGTCGAGGCCGGCGCTCTCGCGGAACTGCGCGACGATCGTCGGATCCGCTGCGGCCTGCTCACCGAGCGCCGCCTGCACGGGGTCCGCGGGGACGAGGTTGGTCAGCGTGAAGGTGACGAGCGTCACCCCGAACATCAGGAGGACCGTGAGTCCGAGCCGGATGCCGAGGTAGCGCGCGAGCGGGTGGAGACCCGCTCGCGCGCTGGACGTCGTCGGTGCGACGCTACTTGATTCCGGCAAGATCGACGGTCCACGTCGGGTTCAGCGGAACCTCGGTGATCGTGGTCGCGGTGACCACGTTCTGCGCCGGCTGCAGGAGCGGGATGAACGGTCCGCTCGCGTTCTGCGCCTTCTGGAGGTCCTGGTACGCGGCGGCACGGGCGTCCGTGTCGGTCGCGGCGAGCGCCGCGTTCGCGAGGTCGGTCACGGTCGGGTCGGCGCCTGCCGGCCAGCCCGCGCGGAGGCCGACGAGCTCACCCGGCGTGAACGCGAGGTAGTTCGACGGGTCCGGGAAGTCCGGGCCCCAGTACCAGAGACCCACGGTCTCCTTGCCGTCGCGGTAGGCGTCCAGCTCGGTGGCGACCGGAGCCGGGGCCAGCGTGATGGTGATGCCGACCGACTTCAGCTGCGCCTGGACCGACTCGGCGATGCTCTGGAGCGAGAGCCCCTGCACCGTGATGTCGTTCGGGAAGTTCAGCGTGACGGCTTCGCCGGCGTAACCGGACTCCTTGAGAGCCGCCTTCGCCGCATCGGCGTCGAACTGGTTGCCGTCGGCGGCGTCGAGCGCACCGTTGAAGATCGAGGGGATGAAGCCACCGGGACGGACGGAACCGTCGCCGGCGAGGTCGACGATCTTGTCGTAGTCGATGCCGAGCTTGACGGCCTCGAGGAACTTGGGGTTGCTCGTGATGTCGCTGATCGCGGGGTCCTGGTTGAGCATGAGGAAGATCATGTAGCGCGAGGGGTTCGCGATGATCTTCACCTTCGAGTCGTCGAGCTCGGAGACCTGGTCGGGGTTGAGGTCGAGGGCGACCTGCGAGTCACCGGCCTCGACGTTGAGCTTCTGGGTCGGGCCCTGCACGTTGCGGAGGACGACGCGCTCGTACGCGGGCTTGGTCCCCGTGTACTCGGGGTTCGCCGTGAAGACGACCTGCGAGGCGGCGTCGAAGGACTCGAGCTTGTACGGGCCGGAGCCAGCGGAGGTGGTGTTGAGGAACGACTCGGCCGCGTCGTCGGCGGTCGCGCTGCCACCGTTCTCCTCGACGACCTTCTTGTTCACGACGCCGAGGGCCGGGTTCGGCAGGATGAACGGGAGGGCCGGGTTCGGCGTCGCCGAGGTGAGCGTGAGGGTCGTGTCCGAGGTCTTCTCGATCGTGACGCCGTCGAGCAGGAAGGACGGGTTGCCCTTCACGCCCTGGACGCGCTGCAGCGAGAACACCGCGTCGTCGACGGTCACGTCGGAGCCGTCGGAGAACTTCTTGCCGTCCTTCATCGTGAGGGTCATCACCGTGTTGTCGGCGTTCATCTCGTAGCTCGCGAGGCCGTCGACGGGGGCGGTGACGTCGTCGCCCTTGAACGTGAGGAGGGTCTCGTAGAGCGCCTTCGCGACGATCGAGCCGGTGGTCTCGTACTCGCGGTTCGGGTCGGCGGTCTTGAGGTCGAAGGACGCGTCGACGACGAGCGACTTGCCCGCACTGTCATCGGAGCCACCTGAGGGGGAGCAGGCGCTGAGCGCGAGGCCGGCGGCGAGGGCGAGGCCGAGGGCCGCCATGCCGCGCCGGCTCGTGCGGCTGAAGGATCGTGACAAGGTGGAGCTCCTTATCTGGTTGGAGGGATGAGCTGAAAGTAGTGCGATACGCGATCATTCGTCAATCCACAAGCCGTTACCAAAGAAGAATTGTCTCGATTTCGCGGCGAATCTGCCATATCCTCTCAATCGACCGCCAGGACCACCGCTGAATCTGGACGTTTGGAGCAATCGATGCAACTCGACGACACCCACATCCGCATGTTGGAGCTGCTCCGGGAGGACGGGCGGGCTTCGGTCGCCGCACTCGCGGAGGAGCTCGGGATCTCCCGCTCGAACGCCTACTCGCGCTACGAGGCGATGCTCCGCGCCGGCGTCCTGAAGGGGGTCCACGCGGAGATCGAGCCGGCCACGGTCGGGCTCGGTGTCGCGGCGATGGTCTTCATCACGCTGCGCCAGAGCCAGTGGGCGGACTTCCGCGCGCGGCTGTCCTCGGTCCCGGAGCTCGAGTACTTCGCCGTCACGACCGGCGAGCACGACGCGATGATGCTGATCCGGGCCCCAGATGTGGCGGCGATCCACGAACTGGTCGCCACCCGGCTCGCACAGTGGCCGTCCATCAAGGCGACGACGACCGTCTTCCTCATGGACGAGGAGCGGTCGAACGTGTCGCTCCGCATGACGAGGTCCGAACGCACGAGCGTCGAGGACTCCGGCGAGCGCTTCGGCATGACCCGGTTCGTCCGGACGAGCGACGAGCGCGCCCAGCGGGTGCCGGAGCGACGCGGACGCTGACCCGGCGGCGGTGGCGTGCCCGATCCTGACCGGTTCAGGCGGCGGCGATCTCCCGACAGACGCTGACGTGGGCCTGCCCGTCCGGGCCGATGAAGTCCTCGGTGAGGATGAACGAGCCGTCCTCGGCGCGGGAGATGATCGAGCTCGCTTCGCCGCGCGTCGTCAGGTCGCCGGCACGGTTGCGGTGCACGAACGAGATGTCGATGCGTTCGCCGGTGCGCACCCCGCAGAACCGTCCGACGGAGACGGTGTCGCCGACGTATTCGCCCCACAGCACGCCGTGCGTCTCGTGGTAGACGAATCGCGTGGGTGCGTCGGCGTCGACGACGCTCGCGGACGACGACACCATGTCGAACACCTTCGCATCGAGGTTGAAATCGAGCGTGGCGCTGGTGCCGGTGTCGGCGGTTCCTGTCATGCCGTCATTCTGCGGAGGCGTCCGAACAGGTGTCAACCTGCCGACGATCCGTCCATCCCGTCCATCACCTGAGCCGGTCGGACAGGACGAAACGCCGGATCCGACGACACCGACGAGATGTTCCGCTGGCTCCAGGCGTCGCAGCTTGACGGCGTCCACCGCGGGTGGCTTACTGATCTCCATGTGTCCAGACAGCCTGCAGTTCCGCGACCCCCGCACCCAGCCGCTCCCCCGGGACGACGCGTTCCGCGAGTACCTCGCGACGGGCTGGGGTGCGGTGGACCGCTCCGTCGACCTCGCCGAGGGTGCCGGCGCAGCCGCCGGGCGTCACCGCGACGTCGTCAGCGCGCAGTTCCCCGGCCGGTGGCTCGTGGTCACCGCGGGACGCGCCGTGACGCGCGCGAACGACACCGAGTTCCCGTTCCGGCCCGACAGCGACTTCGTGTGGCTCACCTCCTGTCAGGCGGAGGGCGCCGTCCTCGTCATGCGGCCGACCGCCGGTGGGCACGACGCGACGCTGTACCTCGCCGAGCCCGTCGGTCCCGGTGAGGAGGCGTTCTACGCCGACGCCATGCGCGGCGAGCTCTGGATCGGCCCGTCCGCCGGACTCCCCCAGTGGGCGGAGGCGCTCGGCATCGAGGTCCGCTCGCTCGAGGTGCTGGACGAGTCCCTCGCCCTCGTACCCGCCGACGCGCTCCGCGCAGGCGCCCCGGAGCCCAGGGTCGACGGTCGATTCGCGGCGTCGCGAGCGCTCCTCATCGCCCTGTCCGCCGCGAAGCTCGTCAAGGACGACTGGGAGATCGCGCAGCTCCGCGCCGCCGTGGACGCCACGGTCGGCGGGTTCCGCTCGGTCGTGCGCGAACTGCCCGCCGCCATCGAGTTCGGCGGAGAACGCTGGTTGCAGTCGACCTTCGAGCGCCACGCCCGCACCTTCGGCAACGGTGTCGGGTACTCGACGATCATCGGCAGCGGACCGCACGCTCCCACGCTGCACTGGACGCGCTGCGACGGTCCGGTCCTCCCCGAGCACCTCATCCTCATGGACGCCGGCGTCGAAGCCCGCTCGTTGTACACCGCCGACGTCACGAGGACCTTCCCCGCGAGCGGGTCCTACACCGCGGCCCAGCGCGAGGTCCACGACCACGTCGAGCGGGCCCACCGCGCCGCGATGTCGGAGGTGGGCCCCGGCCGGTCGTTCATCGACATGCGGAACACGGCCTACGAGCAGATCGCCACGAGCCTCCGCGACCTCGGCATCCTGCAGGTGTCGGTCGACGAGGCGATGTCGCCGAACGGCCAGCAGCACCGCCGCTACCTGCCGAGCGGCACCGGCCACCATCTCGGACTCGACGTGCACGACTGCGCCCGCATCGGCGACGAGCGGTACCTCGACGAGCCGTTGCAGCCGGGCGCCGTCCTGACGGTCGAACCGGGCCTCTACTTCCACGCGAACGACCTCACCGTGCCGCCGGAGCTGCGCGGTATCGGCGTCCGCATCGAGGACGACCTGCTCGTGACCGCCACCGGCCACGAGGTCCTCTCCGCAGCACTCCCGATCAGCGCGGACGGTCTCGAGGCCTGGTTGCGGAGCTGACCGACGGTTCACAACTCAGGACGGTCGCCGCGTGTCGCGACGCGCCCCTGCGGCACCAGCAGCGACTCGCCCGGTGCGTCCTGCGTTGCGAACGAGCCTAGGCTTGCACGGTGAGTCAGCCCGACGCCCCCATGCGCACCGCCGTCCGCCCGAGCCCGGGCGTCCTCGCGACCCTGCGGAACCCCAGGGCCTTCAGTGTCGAGATCCTCGCCGGGATCGTGACGACGCTGGCGCTCATCCCCGAGGTCATCTCCTTCTCGATCATCGCCGGCGTCGACCCGAAGGTCAGCCTCATCGCCTCCGTCGTGCTCGCCATCTCGATGTCGATCCTCGGCGGGCGTCCGGCGATGATCACGGCCGCCGCGGGAGCCGTCGCCCTCGTCGTCGCGCCGCTCGTCAAGGAACACGGCGTGGAGTACCTGCTCCCCGCCGTCATCCTCGCGGGCCTCATCCAGATCGTGTTCGGCGTCACCGGTCTCTCCCGGCTCATGCGGTTCATCCCCCGCTCGGTGATGATCGGGTTCGTCAACGCGCTCGGCATCCTCATCTTCGTCGCCCAGGTCCCCCACCTGCTCGGCGTCCCGTGGCTCGTCTACCCGCTGTTCGTCATCACGGTGCTGATCGTCCTGCTGCTCCCCAAGCTCACGACCGCGGTGCCGGCGCCACTCGTCGCCATCGTCGTCGTCACCGCGATCACGATGATCGCGCACGCCGCCGTGCCGACCGTCGGCGACCAGGGCGACGTCTCCGGCGGCCTCCCCGGCCTGACCGCGCTGCTCGTGCCGCTGAACCTCGAGACGCTCGGCATCATCTGGCCGACCGCGCTGAGCGTCGCGTTCGTGGGGCTCATGGAGACCCTCCTCACGGCGAAACTCGTCGACGACATCACCGACACGACCTCGTCGAAGGGGCGTGAGTCGTGGGCCCTCGGCGTCGCCAACATCCTGGCCGGTTGGTACGGCGGGATCGCCGGCTGCGCGATGATCGGTCAGACGGTCGTGAACGTCAAACTGGGCCGAGCTCGGACGAGGATCTCCACCTTCGTCGCCGGCGTCTTCCTCCTGCTGCTCGTGACCGCGCTCAGCCCGGTGATGGCGCAGATCCCGATGGTCGCGCTGGCCGCCGTGATGATGATCGTCGCCATCAAGACCGTCGACTGGCACAGCGTGCGCCCGGCGACCCTGCGACGGATGCCGATCCCCGAGACGGTCGTGATGGTGGTGACCGTCGCGGTGGTCGTCATCACCCACAACCTCGCGATCGGCGTCGCTGCAGGAGCCGTCCTCGCGATGGTGCTCTTCGCGCGGCGCGTGGCCCACGTGATCCGCGTCCGCCGGGTCCTCGCGGACGACGCCGCCTCCGTCCGCTACAGCGTCATCGGCCCCCTGTTCTTCGGCAGCAGCAACGACCTGGTCGAACAGTTCGACTACGCGGCCGATCCCGCGGACGTCGTCGTCGACTTCACCGCCTCGCAGATCTGGGACGCCTCGAGCGTCGCCGTCCTCGACGCCGTGCAGGAGAAGTACGCCGCACACGGCAAGCAGGTCGTGTTCACCGGACTCGACGAACGCAGCTCGGCGTTCCACGGAAAGCTCACCGGCCACCTCTGAGCCGATCGCTCCGGCACCACCTCAGAGGTGCAGCACTCGCCGGAGCCCCGCGTCCAGATCCAGTGACAGGGTGACGGGAACCCTTCCGGCGGCCGGACCGAGGTCGTCCTCATCGAGGGTGAGCAGCTGCGTGGTGTTCACGACCGAGTCCTTCGGCAGGCCGGAAGCCGTCGCAGGGAGGAACACGTTGCCCGGGAGCTCGGCGAGCGCCGTGTTCGACGTGACGACCGCGACGATCACGGTCCGGAGTGCGCTCCGCGTGTAGGCGTCATGTTGGACGACGACGACCGGGCGCCGACCGGCGGGCGCACTCCCCCGTTCGCGAGGGCCGAGATCGACCCACCGGATGTCACCGCGGCGGATCACCAATCGTCTCCGGCAGTGAGTTCGGCAAGGCGGTCGCGTCCGGCCGCGGCGACGCCCCGTGCTTCCTCCGCTGAAGCGACTCCCGCACGCCGCAGCGCGGTGTCCACTGCGTCAGTGAGACCGGCGGCATCGGTCTCGTCGAGATACCGACTCGCCGCCGCCGCGAAGAACTCGGACCGGTTGACACCGAGCTCGGCGGCGCGAGCCTCGACGCGGGTGAACAGTTCATCAGGCAACGAGATGGCGGTCTTCACAGGTGAGAGTATAACCGGGTATAACTTGGGTTGCGACCCTGGGCTGAAGATGTCGACGGCGTGACTGGGCATGCGACCACGGTACGCAGCCCAGGTCGGTCACGGCCTGGCCGGCGCAGCAGCGGTGGAGAGGAGCCCCGCAAGCCGGGCTGTGGAGGACTGAAGTCGCCGATTCGCGGGCCACCAGAGGATGATGGAGTCATGGCAGAAACCGGAACGCCCAGAGTCGCGGTCTACATCGACTTCGACAACATCGTCATCTCGCGCTACAACCAGCTCTACGGGAAGGCGGCGTTCAGCCGGGATCGCGCGCGGTCCCACGTGCCCTCCGCCGCACCCGAAGGCGACGAGATCTCCGAGCGCCTGCAGGCCGCTCGCGTCGACGTGGGCGCCATCCTCGACTACACCTCGTCGTTCGGGAACATCGTCATCAGCCGTTCCTACGCCGACTGGTCCGAGCCGGTCAACTCCGCGTATCAGAAGGACCTCGTGGACCGCGCGGTCGACCTGACGCAGATGTTCCCCACGACGAAGGCGATGAAGAACGGTGCCGACATCCGCCTCGCCGTCGACGTCGTCGAGGACCTCTTCCGCCTCCCCGACCTCACGCACATCGTGATCGTCGCAGGCGACTCGGACTACATCTCCCTCGCGCAGCGCTGCCGACGCCTCGGACGCCACGTGATCGGGATCGGTGTCGCCGGTGCGACGAGTCGTGCGCTCATGGCGGCGTGTGACGAGTTCTCCGACTACGACGACATCCCCGGGATCGTCCGGCCGGTCGTCACGCGCACGCCCCGGACCCCTGCCGCCGTCGAGAGCACGGCGGAGGTCTCCCCGGAGGAGGCGCCGAAGTCCGCGCCCAAGTCCGGCGGGCGTCGTCGCGCCTCGTCCGGGTCCACGCCGACGGCCGAAGCGCCGGTCGCCCAGACACCTCCCCGCATCGGCGGCCTCTTCACTGAACCGGTCTTCAGCCACCGCGACGCCGACGACCTGGACGACACCGACGAGGAGACCGCGGACCCCTCCGGCCCCGACGCACAGCGTGCGGCGACCGAGCTCCTCGTGCGGGCGCTCCGCCTCGTGCACGCCAAGAACGACGACGAGGACTGGCTGCTGAACGCCGAGGTGAAGAACCAGATGATCCGCATGGATCCGGCGTTCAAGGAGAAGCCGCTCGGCTACCGCTCGTTCAGCGACTTCATCAACTCGCGCTCCGACCTCGTCGAGGTGAACCCGGACGCGAGCCCCGACGGACGTCGTCTGCGACTGCGCGAACTGGGCTGAGCCCGGCCCGGTAGCAGGAGATCAGCGCCGCAGCAGGACCGTCCGCCTTCGCGGCGTCCTGCTCCCGCGCGGATCTCCTGCTGCGGCGCGGCTCAGGCGCCCCGGAAGAACGCCTGGACCGCTGCGCTCAGAGCGGTCGGATCGTCGATGTGGCACAGCTCGCGGGCGGAGTGCATCGACAGCAGCGGCGTCCCGACGTCGACCGTCCGGATGCCGAGCCGCGTCGCGGTGAGCGGGCCGATGGTCGAGCCGCACGGCACCGTGTTGTTCGACACGAAGTCCTGTGAGGCCACACCTGCGGCGGCGCAGCTCCGGGCCCACAGTGCGGCCCCGAGGGCGTCGGTGGCGTAACGCTGGTTCGCGTTGATCTTGAGCAGTGGCCCGCCACCGGCGATCGGACGGTTGGCCGGGTCGTGGCGCTCCGGGTAGTTCGGGTGGATCGCGTGGCCGGCGTCAGCTGACAGGCACCAGGAGGCCGCATAGGCCTGGAGCCGTTCGGACGTCGTCGCGCCCAGCGATGCGCCGATGCGGGTGAGGACGTCGTCGAGGAACGGACCGCTGGCACCGGACGTCGAGGCCGAACCGAGCTCCTCGTGGTCGAAGGCGGCGAAGACCGTGATGTGTCCGGCGTCGTCCGTCGCTCCCCCGTCGCTCGCGGCCAGCAACGCCGCGAGTCCCGCGTGGACCGAGGTCAGGTTGTCCATGCGTCCGGCGGCGAACAGCTGACCGTCGAGACCGAATCGCCGAGGCTCCTGGGTGTCGGCGACGAGCACGTCGTACCCGGCGATCGCGGTGGGGTCGACACCTGCGATCGTCGCCAGGTGCGCGAGCACGTCGGCGTGGGCGAGGTCGCCGACCCCGTACACCGGCTGCAGGTGGCGCTGGCGATCGAGGACGAGGCCGTCGTTGACACCTCGATCGAGGTGCACGGCGAGCTGCGGGATGCGCAGGAACGGGCCGGTCCGGACGAGGTGCACGGTGCCGTCGAGCGTCACCAGGCGTCCGGCGAGTTCGAGCTCGCGGTCGAGCCAGGAGTTGAGGAGCGGTCCCCCGTAGACCTCCACGCCGGCCTGCAGCCACCCGTGAGCGCCGGTCGTCGGCTTCGGCTTGAGTTTGAAGCTCGGCGAGTCGGTGTGCGAGCCGAGGATGCGGAACGGCGTCGTGGCGTGGGCCTGCTCGGGCTGCACCCAGGCGATCACCGCGCCCTCGCGTTCGACGAAGAACCGGCCGGCGCCCCCGTCCCAGGACTCGGTCTCGAGCCGCCGGGTGAAGCCGGCCGCCGTGAGGCGCCGAGCACTCTCCGCGACCGCGTGATACGAGGTGGGCGAGGCGACGATGAAGTCGGCGAGGTCGGTGATGTGGGCGACGGAGTCCATCCCACCATCCTCCCACCACCCACGCACCCGGCACGTGGATGCACCAGGCCCTACCCTGGACGGGTGACGAAGACCCGCAGCGACCTCATCGGGCCCGCAAGCGGCCTGTCCGAGGATCGTCGCGGACGGATCGCACGCATCGTCGACGGTTGGTTCTTCGCCTTCGGCACGGCTGCGGCCGTCTTCCTGGCGTACGTGCTGCTCACCGAGGCGTTCGCGCGCGGGTGGGCCCAAGCCTGGTTCATCCTCGTCATCTACCTCGTCATCGCCTACCTGATCCTCCCCCGCCTGCACACCGTGCTGTCGCGCGTCTACCTGCCCGACTACTTCATCGGACGCACTCGCACGCGCGAGGGCATCCTCGGTGATCCCGTGAACCTCGGCCTCCGTGGTCGGGAGGAGCAGATCCACATGGCGATGCTCTCGGCGGGCTGGACGCTCGCCGACGACCTCGGCCTGCGCGCGAACCTGCGGATCGTGACCTCGACGCTGACCAGGCGCAGCTACTCCGAGGCACCCGTCTCGTCGCTCTACCTGTTCGGTCGTCCCCAGGCGTTCTGCTACCAGCAGGAGGTCGACGGCAGTCCGGGGAAGCGGCACCACGTCCGGTTCTGGCCGACCCCCGAGGGCTGGCTGCTCCCGGGCGGCTACCAGGCGGATTGGCTGGCCGCCGGGACGTACGACCGATCGGTCGGCATCAGCGTCTTCACCCTGCAGGTGACCCATCGGATCGCCGACGACGTCGACGACGAACGCGATCACATCGTCGCGTCGATCGCGGCCGCAGACCTCGGGGCGTCGACGTCCGTGATCGACAACTTCTCCACCGGCTACCACTCGCGGAACGGCGGAGGCGACGCGATCGTCACCGACGGCGACCTGCCGATCATCGATCTCAGCGCCGTGGTCGTGCCGCCGGCGGCGACCCTGCCGGCCGCCGACGCTCCCCCGACGCGCTCCCTCATCCGGGCCGGCGACCCGCGGCCCTTGGACACCACCGTCGGCGTGGTCCTCATGGTCGTCGCGGCGCTGTCCACCGTGCTCTCCGGCGCCCTCCTGGTCTCCGATTGGAAGCAGGTCATCTCGGAGGCCCGCGCGACAGCCGCGACGGCTGACGACGTCGTCCTCATCCCGTGGGTCGTCGGGGCCGTGCTGGCCCTGTCGGCCGTGGTGACGCTCTGCTACCTCGTCCTCGCCTGGCGGGTCCATCGGGGAGGCAATCTCGCGCGCCTGCTCGCCATGACCTTCAGCTCGACGTCCATCGCCACCCTCGCCGCGAGCTATGTCGCCGGCGCCGGCGGATTGACCCTGCAGACCAACCTGATCGGCTTCGCGGTCGACTGTTCCATCATCCTCGCCCTCTCCGGAACCGAGGCCCGTGACTGGGCCCGTGGGCGACAACGACGCACCCGGAGGACGAAAGCATGACCGACGCACCCGACCAGACGGACGAGGGGCCACGCCCCGCCACCTCGCTCAAGCGCGCGCTGCTCCTCGGCGCAGCCATCATCACGATCGTCGCCGGGCTGACGGTGCACTGGTCGGTGGCGGCAGCCTGGGCGAACCCCGTGACCAACGCGCTGTACACGGTCCTCGTCGCGCTCCTCCTGGCCTTCGCCGCCCCACGGCGTCCGCTGTGGCAGATCGCCCTCGGCGCGTTCGGCTTCTCGGCGGCGATCGAGTGCTTCCAGGCCACGGGCGTGCCGGCCGCACTCGCCGACCAGTGGCCGCCCTCGGCGCTCGTGCTCGGCACGACGTTCATCCCCACGGACTTCATCTCCTACGCCCTGGGCGCGGCGGCGTTCCTGTTCCTGTCGCTCGCCATGTCGCTGCTGATCCGCTGGGTTCGCAACGACATCCTCGAGCGACGCGCACGCGCGGACCGGGAGACACGGCGCCGATCGGGCTCAGGACCCGCCTGACGGGTGCCCTCAGCCGCGAGTCGTCTCCCCGTACTGGACGTGCTCGAGGTCGAAGACGGCCTCCGCCAACGCCGACCTCGCCGCTTCGAACTCGACGTCGTCGGGGTGGCCCACCACCCGGGCATGCTCGAGGTGCCAGGTGGCACTGCGCAGGAGTTCGACGGTCGTCGGAGCGGGGGAGGGCGCTCGCGTCGAGGCCGCGGGTGACGCGTCGGCGTTCGCCGCTCCGCCGGGGACGAACTCGATCGTGTTCGATTCCTCCGGAGCGTCGGGCTGAGCGTATTCCTTCTTCTTCATATGTCCTTCATCGAGATCGTGGTCCGTTGTGGTTTGCCGGGAGATCGGCTCCACTGGCAGCGAAGATGCCTGTTGTGGAGCCGAAGTGATATATGCCGATGATGGGAATGTCCGGTTTCGAGCGCTGTTCGGGTCGCGCCATGGCGAGGAGCGTCGGGACGCGCCCACGGTCGTCCGGAGCATCCGAGGCGCCGAGGACCTGGAACCGTTCGAGCCCCCAACGGGACCAGGCGGATGCCGTCCACGCGCAGATGGCCGCATCGATGAGGTCCTCGCGGTGCTTGTGCGCCGATTCCTTCAGCGGCGACGGTTCCGCGACGAGGAGCGCCGTCACCGGGTGGGTGTCGAGGTCGAGTGGCGGAGTCGCCGAGGTCAGCGCCTGCAGGCGCGAGACGAGGTCGTCGCAGACCTCCGCGCGGCGTCGCCGTCGCTCGGCGACAGGGAGACCGGGGTCGAGGCGTTTGTAGCGGGGCCGCGCATCCGGGTACCCGAACTCCTCGGCACCCACCAACGTGGTGTGGGGATAGGCCTCGAAGAACACGACGGCATCCGCCGCGGGCGTGCTCAGTCCGTCGAAGTACTGGAACCCCGCCGCCTCCAGCGCAGAGAAGAGCGCGACACCACCGAGCGCGGGCAGGCCGAGGTTCGACGGGTAGGCCGAGACCTGCCAGCGCCCGTACCGCTGCCCGACCTCACGTTCACAGAGACGCATGCCGGTCTCGTTCTGGACGAGCAGCGGGGCGTCGACCGCGATCACGGAGCCCGGTGAGGCGGTGGCGACGATCCAGGCGACGACGGCGTCGATCCCCACGGCCCACCCGGCCTCGATGACCGTCCCGGTCTCGTCGATGCACACCAGTCCCGACTCGTTCGCCGCGCGGGAGCCGGTCCCCTCGCCCCAGGCGAGGTCGACTCCGAGGAAGCGGGTCACGAGCGGTTCCTTCCGGTGGACGCGGCGAGGCACCGCCTCCCGAGCCTACTGGGCAGACGTCGACGACTCCTCGGATCCGGCGGCGGGCCGGAGGTGAGGAGTCGTCGAGCGTCCCGAGCGCGCGATCAGCCGACCGGGCCCTCGATCAGCGTCACGTCCGCGGTCTGGGAGGTCCCACTCGCCGTGGTCCAGGTGACGGAGACCGTCTGACCGGGCTCGAGCGTGGCCATGGTCGCCGTCAGGGTCTGAGCGGAATCGATGGCGACACCGTTGAGGCCGGTGATGACATCGCCGGCTGCGAGGCCGATCGACGCCGCCGGCGTGTTCTCGATCACCGAACCGACCACGGCACCCGGCACGGTCTGGGCTGCGCCGGACGCGGCCAGACCGATCCCGATGAAGGCCGGGTAGCCGATCGAGACGGTGTCGGTCTCGACGCCGGTACGGATCTGGTCGACGATGGACAACGCGTCGTCGATCGGGATGGCGAATCCGTCGATGTCGGTCCCACCGGAGGAGGCAGCGGTGTCGACGCCGACGACCTCGCCCTCCGAGTCGTAGAGCGGCCCGCCGGAGTCGCCCGACTGGATGTCCGCGTCCGTCTGGATCAGTCCGGTCAGCTGCTTGCCCGCCCCGGTCGTCTCATCCTGGACCGTGATGTCCTGGTCGAGGGCGGTGACGGACCCGTCCGCCGCGCTGGGTGTCCCACCCGTGCCCCCGGCGTTCCCGACCCCGGTGACGGCGTCACCGACGGCCGCGCCGCCGTCATCGTCGATCGCCACGGTGTCCAGTCCCGAGGCGCCGTCGAGCTGCAGGAGCGCGACGTCGTTCGTGGCATCCGTCCCGACGACGCGTGCGTCGTACTTCTCCCCGGTCGCCACGACGGTGACGACGATGCTCGTCGCTCCCGCGACGACGTGGTTGTTGGTCAGGATCTGGCCGTCCGCGGTGAGGATCATCCCGGTTCCCGCGGCGGCGGCCCCCTGGTAGGCCAGCTCGGTGTCGATGTCGACGACACCCACGGACTCCGCGGCGGTGGCACTCCGGGTGTTCGCCGTCGCGGCATCCGGCGTCGCCTGCTGCGGGCCAGGCTGGCCACCGGGAGCGCGGAAGCTCTGACCGCCCTCGTCCGGCACCGTCTCCGTCACCTGTGAGGAGGCGGCGACGCTCTGGAACGCTCCGGCCGCCAGCGAGGCGAGGCCGAGGCCACCGGTCACGAGGGACACGACCGTGGCGGCCGTCGCGGCGGCGATGATCCACCCGATGGGCTGCTTCTTTGCCGTGGTCGACGGCGGCTGGGGGATCGTCTGCTGTCCGTACGGCTGGGGCTGCCAGGTGCCGGAGGGCGCGTACTGGCCCTGGCCGGCGGCGTACGGTCCGTACTGACCCTGCGGGCCCTGGTGATGACCGGGCCACACGTGACCGCTCGTCGCGTGGGGAGCCGTCGCGTAACCGAACGGCGTCGTGGGCTCGCGTCGTGGACCGCCGCCGGTCGTGTTGCCGGGGTAGCCGGCCGGGGGAGTGACGTCCACCCCGGGCTGGGGCTGATACGAGCCGGTGGGCGGCTGGTACGGGTCGGGTGCGGGCGACGGCTGCTGCGCTTGCGTGCCGTCCGCTGGTCGCGACTCAGGGCGTTCTGGATCTGGGGTGGTGTTCACGGGGATTCCTCTCGGCGGGGGTGCTGAGATCATCTGACTCCCGCAATCCGAGTGAATCGTCTGGTTCGACCATGAACGGCCTCTGAGCTTCCCGACCGTTTCCCGGATGATGATCGTGCAAACGCTCCATGCGGGACGCCACCTCAGGGTCGCGTGAGCAACGCCTCCAGCGCGGGTCGGGCCGCCGCCTCGGAGATGTGTCCGGCGACGACGAGTTCCGCGAGCCCGTGGACCGCGGCCCAGACCGCCGTGGTCAGAGCGGCGATGACCTGCGGCTCGGCGCCGGGCGCCAGCGACGCCGTCGTCTCGGCGAGCAGCGCTTCGACGCCACCGATGAGTGGCGCCATCGCCTCGCTGGGCGAACCGGGGACACAGACTTCGGGGTCGTAGATCAGGCGGAACCGCTCCGGATGCTGCGCCGCGTAGTGCACATACGTCGAACCGATCCGGACGGCCGCCTCCCGTGGGTCTCGACCCGCCGTCGCCTGCCGCTCCTCGCGCATGGCGTCCAGGAGCTCGGCCATGCCGCGTTCGCTCAACCGTTTCAGGAGCGCGGTGCGGTCGCCGAAATGGTGGTACGGCGCGTTGTGACTGACCCCGGCACGGCGTGCGACCTCTCGCAGGCTCAGCGTGGCATGGCCCTGCGTCCGCATGAGTTCGAGCGCAGCGTCCTCGAGCGCCGGCCCGAGGTTGCCGTGGTGGTACGCCGTCGTCGATCTTGACACAAGCAACATCGTACCCGTAGAGTCGGTTCCGGCCGGAAGTGGACAGTGTCCAGATTCTTGGCACTGTCCAGACCTACAACTGTTGGAGAACTCATGCCCGCCCTCGTCATCGACGGACACCCGAACCCCGGGTCCCTCTGCGCCGCCCTCGCCACGAGCTACGCGGAGGCGCACGGCGACGCGACCGTCCTCGCCGTCCGCGACCTCGCGTTCGACCCGAACCTCCGCCTCGGTTACACCCGCCGTCAAGACCTGGAGCCCGACCTCGAACGGGCGTGGGAGCAGATCCTCGCCGCGGACCACATCGTGATCGTGGCTCCGGTCTGGTGGGGATCGGTGCCCGCGCTGCTCAAGGGCTTCTTCGATCGCCTACTGCTGCCCCGTCGCGCCTACCGGATGAAGTCGAACGGCCTCCCTGAGGGGCTGCTGGCGGGCCGTACCGGTCGGGTGATCGTCACGTCGGACTCGCCCTCGTGGTACCTGCCGCTCGTCGGCGACACGACGGTGAAGCAACTCCGTACCACCACCCTCCGGTTCTGCGGGATCAAGCCCGTCGCCGTGAACCGGTTCGGTCGGGTGAAGGATTCGACCGTGGAGCAGCGTCAGCGGTGGCTCGCGAAGGCGGCGCAGAACGGTCGCACGGACGCAGCGCGACGGAATCCTCGCCCCTCCACAGCCCCGGCGGAGCTGGTCAGTGGCCGTCGACCAATCGGATGAAGGCGCTGAGCTCGGCGACACCCTCCGGCGTGACCGGCAGGTACTCGGTGAGCGCGGGGGAGTGCACGAGGTACGCCGCCCACTGGGCGCGGGAGATCCCGACGTTCAGTCGGTTCTTCATCAACAGGAACGACATGCCCCGCGGGACGTCGGCGGGGGAGGACGCGGCCAGCGACACGATCGCGATGACGGCCTCCTGACCCTGGAACTTGTCGACGGTCCCGACGCGCACCGCGTCGAACCCGGCCGCGTCGAGCGTCGCACGGACGACGGCGACGTGGGCGTTGTAGGGACAGACGACGATGATGTCGGCCTCGCTCACCGGGTCGTCGATGCGGCCGGCATCCGGATCGGTCCAGCGGAGCCCGATGCTCGACCGGACGAGTTCGGCGACGCGGTCGGCCTCCTCCTGCGAACTCGTCGCATTTCCGACGTGGTGGACCGGGACGACGTGCAGTCCCGGCGCACGACCCTCCAGACGCCGCTTCGTCGTGGCCGCTGCTGAGCGCAGCTCGCCACCGTACGACAAGCGCGAGACCGGCTCGGTGACCGCGGCGTCCATCCGCCAGGTCTCGTGGAGGAAGTAGCCGAGTTCCGGAGGGAGGACGTCGCGACCGTCGGCCACGAATCCGAGGGCCGAGGTGTCGATCGGTTCGGGATGCGTCCCCTGGCTCACCTGCGGCAGCTGCTGCGGGTCGCCCAGGAGCAGGAGGTTCCGCGCGGCGACGCTCGCCGCGATCGTGTACGCGAGCGAGAACTGGCCGGCTTCGTCGACGACGAGCAGGTCGAGCGACCTCCGGTCGAACCGGTTGGGGTTGCTGAAGTCCCAGGCCGTCCCGCCGATGACGAAGCCGCCGGCCTGCTCGGCCATGAACGCGCCATGACCATTGGCCGGAAGGACCGTGTAGCCGCGCTCCGCATCCGGGTCGGCACCGGATCGCAGGGTCTTCGCCACGAGCGCTGGGAGAGAGCCCCGCCTTCACGACGCGCTCGAGGAGGTTCTCGACGACGTCGTGCGACTGCGCCACGACCCCGATCCGCCAGCCGTGCTGCTGCACGAGGGCCGTGATGACGTGCGAGGCGACGTAGGTCTTGCCGGTTCCGGGCGGCCCCTGGACGGCGAGCGCCGAGTCGTCGAGGTCGAGCAACGCGGCGGTCACGTCTTCGATCGTCCGCCCGTCTCCACGGTGGGGGAGCGGCTCACCCGAGCTCGTGCGGGGCGGCCGTCGCCGCAGGATGTCGACGACGCCGTCGTCCGGCCACTCTGGAGCGGCGTCGAGGACCGCTTGCCCCCACTCGGCGATCGCGTCGACCTGTGTTCCGGGTCGCGGGGGAGGAGACGGCGTGAGCGCGACCGGCAGCTCCGTGTAGGGCTCACGATCCGTCTTGAGCGTCTCCTGGATGAGCAGGGAGTCGTCGTCGACCTCGAGGACCGTGATCTGCCCCGCCGGTCGCGAGCCGGGCTCGGCGCGGGGGAGCGTGTACGGTCCCGGGTGGTCGTAGACCGCGAACGGGTCGGCGCCGACCTTCACACTGCTGCCGGGAGCCCATCGGCCGCGGAGTCGGACGTGACGGCGGTCGCTGCGCTGCCGCCCCTCGCGGAACCAGTCGCGCTCGACGACTCCCGAGGTGACGGTGAAGACGTTCCGGGTGTCCTCCCATTCGTCGCGCGCGGCGATGAGTCGGGAGAAGTGCTCCTGCCAGAACGACTTGTGCTCGCGCCGGTGGTAGTCGATGGCGGCGGCCGCGAGCGCATACGCGGTGGCGTCGGCGGTGCGTTCCGGGTCGAGGGGGTCTCCGGCCAACGCCGTCAGCGCGTCGTGGAGCGGCGTCGGTTCGTCCACGAGGGGCTCGGGTGCGTCGGTGACGAAGGTGCCGGGAAGCACGCCCCGTTCCGCACCGAGGTCGAGCAACCAGTTCCGCAGTCGACGGGTCGACTCGCAGTCGTACGCGTTGTACTCGGCGATCTCCGCGAGCTTCCGTTCGCCTTCGGCGACGAGCTCCGGGTCGTCGCTCCGACTCAGCTCCCGCGCCTCCGCGTAGGCGGTGATGGATGCAGCGGCGTCGGTGACGTCGCTGTCGCGGTGGTCCTCGCCCATGTAGAGCGGCTCGAGCTTCTTGATCGAGTACGACCGAGAGCCGACGCGCACCGTCTTCCGGACGAAGGGGTAGAGGTCGAAGAGCACGGCCTCGCGGAGGAGGTCGTCGATCGTGTCCTCCCCGACGCCGTGCCGAGCGGCCAGCGAGAGCAGGTGCGTCCGCTCGTACGCGGCGTAGTGGTACACGTGCATGCCCGGGAACTCGGCACGACGGGCGGTGAGGTAGGCGAGGAAGTCGATCAGGGCCGTGCGCTCCTCATGGAAGTCGTGCGCCCACCAGGATCGGAACCGGCCGTCGGTGTCGACGAGACCGAACAGGTAGTCGATGCCCCACCTCGTGCGGTCGCCCCGGCGGGCGTCGCCCGGCTCGCCCTCGGTGTACAGCGGGTCGCCCTCGAAGTCGAAGAAGACGTCGCCCGGATCGGGTTGCGGCAGGAGTCCGAGCGCCGTGGCGTCGTGCACGCGGAACGCCGGCACGCCGGCGGCAAGTGACGGCTCGAGCTGCAGGTGCGCCTGCTCTCGCAGCGCGGCGAGCGTGCTCTCGGCGATGCCGTCGACCGTCCCGCCGGCGCCACCCGACGGCCCGTGCTGCCCCGGTCGTTCGGTCGATCCGGTGAGCGTGAGCGACGCCAGATCGTCGATCGTGGCGATGCCGGCCGCCAGCAGGCGGTCGCGCTGCGTCAACCGGAGGCCGGCCACCAGCAGGACGTCGCGTGAGGCCGTGATCTCGGCGTCGCACCACGCGCATCGTCCGCAGACGCTGTAGCGCTGGTCGCCCCAGGCCACCGGCCCGTCGGCCTCGAGCCGTTCGGCGACGATCCGCAGCAGGCGCGCACGACGGCGACGGTACACCGGCAGGATGTCGGCCACCGCGTGGGTGCTGACGGTGCCGTCTCCCAGAATGAGGTCGACGTCGTCGTCGACCGGGATCCCGGCCGTCTCCAGCTGCTCCACGTAGGCGGCGAGCTGGAGGAGGGCGGTCACCTTCGGTGAGCGCGCGAGTTTGGTGTCCTGCACGCGATACCGGCCGTCGGGCCGGCGCACGATGAAGTCGGCGAAGCCGATGAACGATCCGTCGAAGAACGCGGCCTGGAAGACGACCGGGGCTCCGTCGCGGAACGCCGTGATCGTCGACTGGACGGCTGCGGCGAGCGCCACCGCGTCTCGGACGTCGGGGCGGTCGAGCTCGACGACGCCGGTACCGAACTCGGCGCGGTAGGACTCGAGGACGCGCAGCTCGTGCTGGTCGCCGAGCTTGGAGGTCCGCATGAGCATCTCGTCCTCGGGCTCGACGATCGGTTCGATCCGACCGAGCTTCGCGTCGACCGTGCGCAGGAAGGCGAACTCGCAGTAGGAGGCGTTGGAGAGGTCGCTGGCGCTCGTGATGGCGGAACCGTCGAGGAGGAACATCGGTGCGGTGGGTGCCTTTCGAGACGACTGCTGCGGGGGCTGGTCCGCCTCCGATCGCTGTCAGTCTGGCACGCACCACCGACCACAGCACCGCCGCGGGACGCAGGCTGTCGTCAGCCGAGGGGGAGCTGTCTGTGGAGCGGCGTCGGGCGTCCTCGATCCCGCGTCCCCTAGCCTGGACAGCGACCACGACGCCACGGGACGGGAGCGCATGATGACCACCACGATCCAGGTCGTCGCGGGTGTCGCCTCACAGGACGACACCGTGCTCGCATGTCGGCGGGCACCCGGGCGGGCGTCCGGAGGACTGTGGGAGTTCCCCGGCGGCAAGGTCGAGGCCGATGAGCAGCCGCAGGACGCGCTGGCTCGCGAGCTGCTCGAGGAGCTCCACGCCGACGTCGCTGTGGGCGCACTGCTGGACCGCTCCACGGTCGCCGTGGGCGAGCTCGTCATCGACCTCGCCTGCTACGAGGTCGTCTTCCGCGGTGCGCCCCCGACCCACAGCACCGATCACGACGAACTGCGCTGGGTCACGCGCGAGCAGCTCGGCGAACTCGACTGGGCGACCCCCGACCTCCCGATGGTCAGGAGACTCACCGCGAGTTGACCCCGGAGACGCGGCGTGTCAGTCGGCCGCGTGGAGCGGAATGCGCGCGAGCGTGCGTCCGCTCAGCACGAGATCGTCGTTGGTCGAGGTGATCGCCAGCTCGGTGACCGTCCACTCGAACAGGGTCACGTCGCGCCAACGCTCGAGGAATGCGGCGAGCGCCGCGGTCTCGGCAGCGTCGAGCTCATCGCGGAAGTGGTGCAGGCCCACCCCGACGAGCGGTGCTGGACGCCCGCCGACGGCCCGCTGGATGGGGGCGAAGGCGTCCGCGACGGCGGGGAGGTAACAGCGTCCGCGGTTGAAGCCGCCGATGACGGGGCCCGCCAGCCTGACCCGGAAGGGCGTGAACGCGCCGACGCTCGTCCGCAGCCCGTCGAGGAACCCGGAGTCCGCGTCGATGGACGAGAGCGTCGCGTGCAAGCGGTGGGCGCGTCGGAGCTCGATGCCTCGGGCGAGTTTGGGGGCGAAGGGTGCCGAGGCGAGATCGGCCTCGTAGCTCAGGAAGATCGGATCGACGAACAGTCGTTCGATCGGGACGGGGACGACGACCGCCAGGCGCGCCTCGGCGTACCGCCCGCCACGGTAGACGCCGTCAGGGCTTGCGTCGAGCGCGAGCGGGTGGTCGGCGTCGATCAGGGGGAGCTGGGCGTACCGGTAGCGCTCGTCGAAGGTCAGGGCCTCACCTGGTCGGAAGGTGGAGCGGACGACGTCCCAGCTGCGGAGGGCGTCGTGCGAGTGCGACGACGTGTCCGCAGCCCTCGTGGCCGTTTCGGGGACATCGACCTCGAACGCCCGGTCGGCGGATCCGCCGGTCACCGTCCGGACCAGACCCGTCGCGACGCCGGTCGGCAGCGCACCGATCGTGTTTCCGGACGCACCGGCGGGAGAGGGCATGTCGTGAGGTTAGTGGAGCCGTCAGCCCAGCGCGTCGGGGACACCCCGAATTCGGGTGATCGACCCAATTCACCGCACGGTCGACGCGAACGCCGACACCGTCGGCCGATCAGTGCGCCTTGCCGGCCTTCCAGTAGCCGCAGAACATGACGCGGTCCTTCGGCATGCCACCACGGACCCAGAGCCGACGCACGTTCGCGGCCAGGGACTGCTCTCCGACGACCCACCCGTAGCACGGGGCGGACGGCACGCCGAGGGCCGTCGCGGCGGCCAGCGCCGCTCGTCCAGGGACGTCGTGCGGATCCTCTCGGACCACCCATCGCAGCTCGACCCCGTCCGGGACACGCACGTCCTGCGCGTCGGCCGCGGACGGGATCTCGACGATCGCCGTCCCGACGGTCGACGCCGGAAGCGAGGTCAGGATGCCTGCGACGGCGGGGAGTCCGGTCTCGTCCGCGACCAGCAGCACCCGGTCGAGGTCCGCCGGGAGGTTGAACATGCGCCCCTCGTCCAGCAGCGCCACGGCATCGCCCACCTCGCATGACTGGGCCCAGCTCGCCGCGGGCCCCGCAGTCCCCTCGGCGGCCGACCCGTGGATGACGAAGTCGATGTCCAGCTCCGGCCCGTCGGGGCCGTCGCGCCGGTAATCCCGCACCGTGTAGTTCCGGAGCACCGGTCGCACCGACTTGGAGATCGCGAGGTACTTGGCGTAGGCCAGCATGTCGAGCTTGGTCGGCAGCCGCTCGAGCCCGCCCTCGGAGACCGGGATGAAGAACCGGAACCACTGGTCGTAACCGAGGAACGTGAAGTCGGTTATGTCACCGCCACCGAGGGTGACCCTGGCGATGTTCGGCGAGATACGCGAGCGGCGGACGACCCGCAGCGTGAGGAGTGTCGCCGCCTCGGGTTTGATGCGCGCCGTCTCGGCATTCGTGCGAGCCACTCGAGCCCCTTCCTCCGGCGGCTCCGACGGCCGCGACTGAGGCTACCCTAACTCAGGTCACCCTTACTTGGAGGATCCGGGTGCGTCGGCGGCGACCTTCCGCGAACGGGTGTCGAGCAGCGCGAAGACGAGCGCCACGACCACGAAGCCGATCGTGACGAGGGTGCTGTTGCGATACGCGTCGTGATAGACGTCGAGCGAGGCGCCCGACGCATCGCCGCCGTTCTCCGAGTACACGGTCGCGTAGAAGGTGGCCGTCGCGGCGGCGAGTCCGACCGCGGTGCCGATGCGCTGGCCGAGTTGACCGATCGATCCGGCGACACCACCGGAGGCCACGGGGATGTCCGCGAGCATCAGCGTCTGGTTCGGAGAGATGACCGCGCCGCCGCCGATGCCGGCGAGCAGCATCGCGGCACCCATCGCGTACGGCGTGATCTCCGGGGGCGTGATGAAGGCGAGGAGCGAGTTGAGACTGAACCCCACCACGACCAGCACGAGCCCACCGACGACCAGGGGACGTCCGAGTCGGTCGACGACCCGACCGCTCAACCACGAGCTGACGGCCGAGGCGAGGGCGAAGGGGATCGTGATCATGCCCGCGAAGACCGGCTCGAGCCCGAGCCCCTGCTGCACGAACAGCGTGAGCGTGAGGAAGGTGGCCGGCATCGCCGCGAAGTACGTCGTGGAGATCAGGACGCCGTTGCGGTAGCTGCCGAGCTTGAACAGGGAGAAGTCGACGACGGGTGTCTTCCCGGCGCGTTGATAGCGACCCTCCCACCAGGCGAAGAGGCCGGCGAAGACGGCGAACGCGACCAGCAACCACCAGCGCGCCGGGTCGTCGCCCGGAGAACCGGTCGTCAGGACGAACGGCAGCATGAGCGACAGCACGGCGAGACCGAGGAACACGATGCCCACCGGGTCGAGCGATCCGGCACCCGCCTCGTGCGGCTGCTGCTTGGGCAGCAGTCGGGCGGCGATCGGCAACAGGATGATCGCGAGCGGGACGTTCATCCAGAAGAGCAGGCGCCAGCCGTCCTCCGGGCCGCCGATGGCGATGAGCAGACCGCCGAGCGTCGGTCCGAACGCCGTCGAGAGGCCGATGATGGCTCCGAAGAGACCGAAAGCGCGGCCGCGCTCCTTCCCCACGAACAACTGCTGGATGAGCCCGATGACCTGCGGCATCAGCAGACCCGCGGCGATGCCCTGGAGGATCCGCCCGCCGATGAGGATGCCGACGCTCGGTGCGACGGCGCAGGCGAGACTGGCCGCCCCGAACACGCTCAGGCCGATCATGAACATGCGACGCCGCGAGTGCAGGTCGCCGTAGCGCCCGGCGGGCACGAGGATCAGACCGAAGGCCAGGGCGTACCCGGCGACGATCAGCTGCAGGGCGGTCGGGCCGGCGTCGAGCGCCTCCTCGATCGACGGCAGTCCGACGTTGACCTTCGAGAGGTCGAGGATCGTGAGGGCGGCGACCGACACGCAGATGGCGAACGCGCGCCACTTCGTCCGGTCGTCGGGGGCGGTT
The DNA here is from genome assembly GCF_059073635.1 of Plantibacter sp. NCBI lineage: Bacteria > Bacillati > Actinomycetota > Actinomycetes > Micrococcales > Microbacteriaceae > Plantibacter > Plantibacter sp. Next base: position 50,431 of record NZ_JCACOF010000008.1, read on the forward strand.
CGCTCGTCAGTCATCCTGGCCAGCCTAGGCCCGCGTCAACCCGGTCCACCCCGGCTTGACGGGCGCGGATCCGCCGTCCTGTGCAGCATCTTCACCCTCAGAACCGGCTCAGACGATGACGGGGCAGCCGTCACGGGCTACGCTCGGAAGATGCATATGGATGCCCCTCGCGGGCTGCAAGACCCCGACGAACTGGCCGAACGACACCGCATGCTGGCCGAGTCGCCGGCACTCGCGCCGCTGCGCGACTGGTCGGACGCGATGATGACCCGCCGAGGACGGCGGCAGGCGGACCTCGTCCTCCCGCTCGTCGACCCGGCCGATGCGGCCGTCAACGCGAAGACACTGATCCTCCTCGACGCCCCGGGGACCCTGGCCCCCGACAGCCTCGACGCCCCGGGATCCGGCTTCGCCTCGGTCGACAACGACGACCCGATCGCCGAGAGCCTCTGGAATCTGCGGAACGACATCGGCTTCGACGACGTCATGGTGTGGAACATCGTCCCGTGGTACCTGAGCGCCGGGCGGAAGAAGCCGAACGCGCCCGAGGTCGCTCAGGGAGCGATGGAACTGCGTGCCCTCCTGCCCCTCCTCAAGAACCTGCGCGTCGTCGTCCTCTGCGGACCCCACGCCCAGGACGGTTGGTGGAAGCACGTCGAGCCCCTGCTCGGCAACACCTACAGCGCCTTCAACGCTCCGCACCCCTCGCCGTTGTCCCTGAAGCAGCCGGGTCGTCGTGAGGAGATCGAGAAGGTCTTCGCCCGCGCCAAACAGGTCGCCGGCTGATCACACACCCCCGTTCCGCAACCCCCTCGCCCGTCGGGCGAGGGGGTTGCGTGCATCCGAGGCCTCGTTAGGGTCGATGGACGAGGAGAGGAGCATCACATGGACATCGGCACCATCGTCATCCTCGCCGCGCTCGTCCTCCTGGCGATCGCGGCCGTCTGGTACGTGTCACGGCGAGACCGCGCCGCGCGCTCGGCCGACGAACACCATTCGCACGACAACGACGCGGAGGTCGAGCGCGAACGCGCGAGAGGCCTGGCCGAAGGCACCGGCGGCGTTCCGCGCCGTGGTGGCGGCCCGATGGGCGTCTGAGCCCACGAGATCGCAGAAACGGTCGCCATCCGCGAAGGATGGCGACCGTTTCCGCGTGTTCGGCGGTGAGCTCTAGACGAGCGGCGGGAGGCCGGCTGCGACGCGCGCGCCCAGCGTGCCGTCGACGGCGGTCCAGTAGGCGATGACCCGCGCACGGAGCTCGGGGCGCGTCACCTTCGAGACGTGGCCGATGATGTTGCCGACGAGACGGTCGCGGGCGGCGTCGTCGAGCACCTCGCGCACGAGGGTCCCGGCCTGGCCGAAGTCGTCGTCCTCGGCGTGCAGCGTCGCGGCTGCCCGCACGAGCTCGCCGTCGGACTGCCAGCCGTTGGATTCAGCGGCACGCGCAGGGTCGGCGTGGGCGCCACCGACCGAGTTGGGTGCGTAGACCGGCGCGTCCGCGTCGTTGAAGGTGTAGCGCATGGCGCCTTCCTTCGAGTACGTGTGCACCGGCGCGTGCGGCGCGTTGACCGGCAGCTGTGCGTGGTTGGTGCCCACGCGGTAGCGGTGTGCGTCCGCGTAGCTGAAGATGCGGGCCAGGAGCATCTTGTCGGGGCTCGCAGCGATTCCGGGGACGAAGTTCGACGGCGCGAAGGTCGCCTGCTCGATCTGCGCGAAGTAGTTCTCCGGGTTGCGGTCGAGGGTCATCTTGCCGACCTCGATGAGCGGGTAGTCGCTGTGCGGCCAGACCTTGGTGAGGTCGAACGGGTTGAAGCGGTAGCCCGCGGCGTCGGCGTAGGGCATGACCTGCACGGAGAGCGTCCAGCTCGGGTGCTCCCCTCGCGTGATGGCCTCGGAGAGGTCGCGGATGTGGAAGTCGGCGTCCTCGCCGGCGATCTGGTCGGCCTGGTCCTGCGTGAGGATCTCGATGCCCTGGTCGGTCTTGAAGTGGTACTTCACCCAGAACCGCTCGCCTGCGGCGTTGACCCACTGGTAGGTGTGCGACCCGAAGCCGTCCATGTGGCGCCAGGAGCCCGGCAGACCGCGGTCGCCCATGAGCCAGGTGACCTGGTGCGCGCTCTCGGGGGAGAGCGTCCAGAAGTCCCACTGCATGTCGTGGTCGCGCAGGTGCGAGCCCGGGAGACGCTTCTGCGAGCGGATGAAGTCGGGGAACTTGATGCCGTCGCGGATGAAGAACACCGGCGTGTTGTTGCCGACGAGGTCGTAGTTGCCCTCGCTCGTGTAGAACTTCAGCGCGAAGCCACGGGGGTCGCGCCAGGTGTCGGGGCTGCCCTGCTCACCGGCGACGGTGGAGAAGCGTGCGAGCATCTCGGTCTCGACGCCCGGCTGGAACAGCGCGGCGCGCGTGAACTGGGAGACATCACCGGTCGTGACGAACCGTCCGAACGCACCGCCGCCCTTGGCGTGGACGACGCGCTCCGGCACCCGTTCGCGGTTGAACTGCGCGAGCTTCTCGACCAGGTAGTGGTCGTGGAGCGCGATCGCTCCGTCTGCGCCGACGCTCTGCGAATGCTCGTCGCTCGCGACGGGTGCTCCGCTGTTGGTGGTGGTGTAGCTGGTCTCGGACATGTCTCTCCTCGAGGGTGGGGCTGGTCGGACGGTCGGATGGATTCAGCACTGCCACCTTGGCGGTGTCAGCTGACGATCGGCATGGAGGTGCCGTCGAGTGGTCTGTGGAACGGCGTCAGGCGGCATCCGCCTGGCACGCGGGGCATACTCCCCAGAACGTGATCTCGGCCGTGTCGATGACGTACCCAGCCGTGTCGTCGGGGTGCATGCATGGCGCCGCACCCTGCGTGCAGTCGACGTCGACCACGGCGCCGCACGAGCTGCACACCAGGTGATGGTGGTTGTCGTCGACGCGCAGCTCGTACCGGCCGGGATGGCCGTCCGGTTCGATCCTGCGCACGAGACCGGCTGCGACGAAGGCGTTGAGCACGCTGTACACGGCCTGTGGGGAGGTTTGCGGGGCTCGCGGCTTCAAGGACGCGACCACCTGCTCCACGTCGGCGTGCGGTGTCCGGGCGAGGATCTCGAGGACGGCGAGGCGTCCCGTGGTCACCCGCAGCCCGGCTGCCCGGATCTTCGTGTTGAAGTCGAACGCCGCCGACTCCACCTCCGATCCGTTCATGCAGCCACCGTACCGAGTTGTTTTGAATTAGTCAAAATAAGGACTTCCCCTCCGCGTTGTCCCGCAGCCACTCCAACTCTAATATCAGATATGAGTGATGGACCGGTGGACACCGCCGGATGTGGAGAGATCCCGATCACGGCCGGGGGAGTGCCGTGCTACAGCTCGACGGTCAACAGCGGCCGCAGCGAACGTCGGGTCTCCTCGGCCATGTCCACCGAATCACGATCGAGCAGCCACTGCAGCTGGAGACCGTCCATCATCGCGATGAGCATGCGTGCCGCGCTCGCGGGCTCGACGCCGGCCACCAGCTGGCCCTCGCGCGCCATCACCTCGAAGGAGACGGTCATCCCGTCGATCAACCAGCTGTACCGCCGGACGAAGTGCTCGTGCGCCGGGTGGTCCGGTGAGGTCGCCTCGGCGGACAGCACGCAGTGGAGCTCGACGAGACCGGGGACGCGCATGTTGTGCTCGACGAGGCGGAGGAGCCCGCGGATGCCTTCGATGCCGCTCCCGATCTCGATGCCGGACTCCTCGCGATCCCGGTCGTCCCGGAAGTCGAGGATCGCGGCGAGCAGGTCGTTCTTGGTCGAGAAGTGGTGGAGGAGGCCGGCCTGGCTCATGCCCACGCGCTCCGCGACCTCACGGAGCGATCCACTGCGGAACCCCTGCTCGGCGAAGACGTCCATCCCCGCCTCGAGGATCTCCCGACGTCTTGCCGCCGTCTTGGCGTAGCTGCCGCGGGAGCGGCCCGTCTGCGTCACCGTCATCCTGCGATCGTATCGGGCGTGAGGACCGCCGGAGAAGGGTTCCCGAGGCGCCCCTAGCCCGCTCCTTCCTCAGGTGTCCACCCCGGCACTTCCCCAGGTCGCTGTCGTACGGTGTCGCCATGAGACGCCGCATCGAGCCCGTGTACGACGCCGCTGTCGGTGTCGGTCGCTCCCTCTTCGGCTTCTGGCGCCTGCGCCGTCACACCACCGGCATCGAACACCTGCCCGACGAGGGTGGCGCGGTGATCGCGATGACCCACTTCGGGTACCTCGAGTTCGCACTCGTCGAGTGGGCGACCGTGCTCCACAACCGCCGCCGTATCCGCTTCATGGCCAAGCAGGGCGCCTTCGACCAGCCCGTCGTGGGCCGCCTCCTGCGGAGCATGCGGCACATCGCGGTCGACATGCGCGCCGGCGCGGCCGCCTACGCCGACGCCGTCGCAGCGCTCCGCAGCGGCGAGCTCGTCGGGGTCTTCCCCGAGGCCGGCGTCAGCGCCTCGTTCACCGTCCGCGACCTCAAGTCGGGCGCAGTCCGCCTCGCGCAGGAGGCCGGCGTGCCGATCATCCCCGTCGCGGTCTGGGGCGGTCATCGCCTCCTGACGAAGAACCACCGGGTCGGCTTCCGCGAGCGGTTCGGGGTCCCCGTGCACTTCTCGTTCGGCGAGCCGATCATCGTCGCGCCCGGCGACGACGTCGGAACGAGCACCGAGCAGCTCCGCGACCGCCTGCAGGGCATGGTCGACGAACTGCAACGCGACTATCCCGTCGACGGGACCGGGGCGTGGTGGCAACCTCGCGCCCTGGGCGGAACGGCGCCGACGCCCGCCGAGGCTGCAGCCGCCGACCTCGAACGCGAGCGCCGACGCGAGGCGCGTCGACAGACGGCGAGCTGAGCGCACGTCCGCCGCGGTCTATCCTGTGGAGGTGCCACCTCTGACCTCGACGACCCACCCAGCAGGGCATCGTCGCTCTGCCAGCCCGCGTCCCGAGCGGAGCGTGGCACCGTGAGTCGCGGGTGGAACGGCTTCGTCGCGAAGTCGACATGGCTTCCGAAGGCGTGGCGCGAACGCGCTGAACGTGCGCTCGCGGAGGACCCCTCGACGCCGGCCGCACCGGACACGGACGACGCCGAGTCCTCAGCGGACCACTCGCCGCGGCGCACGCCGGATCCCGCGCCGCGGACGACGCCGACGCCCCCTGCGCAGCAATCCACCGGCTCGGAGCCGCTGGACGACCGCGAGGCGAACGCACCCCGGACACCCGTCGCCGGCCCGGACGTCCACGGGGCAGGCGCCGGCCGACGAGCACTCCGCGACCCGCCTGGTGGACCCGGTCGCCCTCCCCGTCACCGCGTCGGCCCCGGTCGTCCCCCTGAGCGTCGCCATCACCGATTTCGAGCTCGCCGACGACTCCGTCATCGGCCCGGCGTCCGTCCTCGACAACCTCGAGCTGACGAAGGCCGCCGTGACCCGCGTCGCGTCGGCGATCCTCACGACCGAGGGCCCGATCGCCGTCCCGCGACTCGTGACCATCGTGGCCCGGCGCTTCGGCGTCGACCGACCGTCCGAGGAGTCGCGCACCGAGCTGTCAGCGCTGGTGACGGAGGCGTTCGTCGTCCAGAACGGCTTCGCCTGGCCCACCGGACTCGACGTCGTCACGTGGCGAGGCGTCCGCCGGGTCGTGCATCGCGACCACCGCGCGGTCACCGACATCAGTCCCGCGGAGATCTGCAACGCCATGGAGCTCGTGATCACCGCGAGCCCCGAGCACGAGGTCGACCGCGAGCAGCTGCCGATGCAGGCGGCGTCGGTGCTCGGCTACGGTCGCCTCGGTGAGACCGCTCGACGATGGCTCGACCTGACGCTCGCCCAGGCGGTGCTTCACGGTCGTCTCGTCGAGGACGGCGACCGCATCCGCCTCCCCTGACACAGGTCGTTCAGCGGACGGGCGGACCCTGCTGCCCGAACGGCAGGCTCGTGTCGGTGACGCCGTCGATGAAGGCGTCCATGCGCTGGAGGTTGAACCGACCCTGGTCGTTGAGCAGGAACTGGTACTCGTGCTCGAGCCCTGGCCGGAAGTCCGGGTTGAAGATCATCGATTGCACGTCCACACCGAGGCCCTGGAGCTTCGCCTTGAACTCGACCGACTGCGGGTAGAGCGGATCCCAGTTGCCGACCGTGATGTACGTCGGTGGATACTTCGCCGTCAGATAGTCGACGACGGACGCGGACGCCACCTCCGGCCGGGTCTTGTAGTCGCGCGCTCCGAAGTACGACCACAGCACCGTGTCGAGGAACCACCCGAAGCTGCCCTCGGCGTTGACCAGGCTGAGGTCGTAGGCCCCGCAGGCGAGGACCACCCCGGCGAGCTGCTCCGGTTCGATCGGCGATTCGACCTTGATGGAGCTGGCGTACTCGGAGCTCGTGACCACGTTCGCGACCTGGGCGGCGATCTGGGCACCGGCGGAGTCGCCGGCGAGGATGAGCTTGGACGAATCCACGTTGAGCGCGCGAGCGTTGGCGTCGAGGTAGCCGAGCGAGTCGGCGACCTGCTCGATGGGCAACGGGTACTGACCCTCGGGCGCGATCGTGTACTCGACCGCGATCGCCGTGTACCCCTCGCCGGCCAGCACGCGCATGTAGTTGGAGATGAGTTCCTTGCTGCCGGAGATCCACGCTCCACCGTGCACCCACACGATCGTCGGGAGGGCGGCACCGCTGCCGCGCACCCCGTCGGGCGTGTAGACGTCGAGCAGCGCGTCCGCGTCGCCGGAGCGGTACGGGATGTCCTGTCGGACGTCGACACCGTCGGGGACGTACTTCACGAGGTCGGATTGCACGACCTTCGCCCGCTCGTCGAATGCCATGCGGATGACCATCGAGCCCGGCCACGGGGTCAGCTGCAACCAGACGAAGATCACCAACGCGATGGCGAGGATCACGCCGATGATCCAGAACATCGTGTTGCGGACGACACGCAGGAAGCGCGCGAAGCCCGAGCGAGGGGGTGCTGTCCTCAAGCGATTCACCTCCTGGCGGGTCTGGACGGCGGCGCTGCCTGGCGGAACACGAACCTCCAGTCTCGCATTCGATCGGACACCGGCGGCGTCCCGGAAGTTTTTCGACGGATTTCGTGACGAATGCCCGCCGAGCTGCGTCTTACCCGATGACCGGACATCATCACCGGTTTCCAACGCAGACGAAGGAGAACGCCATGAGTGCATCGGACAAGATCCAGAACGCCGCTGAGGACCTCGCGGGCAAGGCGAAGGAAGCCCTGGGCAAGGTCACCGGCGACGACAGCAAGGTCGCAGAGGGCAAGGCCGACCAGACGAAGGCCGACGCCAAGAAGGCCGGCGAGAATGTCAAGGACGCGTTCAAGCACTAGTCCTCGCGATACAGTGGCTGCCCCCGCCCACCGGCGGGGGCGGTAACACGGTCGACCGGCACCCCGTTCGATCCAGCAATCACATTTGGAGACATCATGAGTTTTCTCGGCTTCCTGCTGCTCGGCCTCATCGCCGGCGCCCTCGCCAAGGCGATCCTTCCGGGCCGTCAGGGCGGCGGCTGGTTGATCACGCTGCTGCTCGGCGTCGTCGGTGCACTGCTCGGCGGCTGGCTCGGCGGCATCCTCTTCGGCGCGAACCTGCAGGAGTTCTTCTCGCTGCAGACCTGGCTCCTCGCCATCGGCGGATCCATCGTCGTGCTCCTCATCTACGGCGCACTGACCCGCAACAAGAAGGCGTAAGCGCCTCCACACAGCACTCGGACGCCCGGCCCCTCCAAGGGGTCGGGCGTTCGTGCGTGTCGGAGGAAGGCCGGCGACCGCGGGGTGTCCGCCATTGCGGGGACTGTGCGACCTTCTGCGCCCTGTCAGGATGTCTGATGTTTGACGTCAGAAGCTGATATGAGAGGAGGTGGTCTCATGGACTTCTATCGAAAGTTGCTCGAGCTGCTCCGCGCGATCTGCGGCTGGGCCTGACCCGCACGGACGAACGCCCGGTCCACCAGGACCGGGCGTTCGTGCGTCGCGCTGCGACCCGAGTCAGGCGTGCTGGCCCTCGTGCTCGCCCTCGCCGATCTCCTCGACGAGCTTCGCGTTGAAGGCCGGGAGGTCGTCGGGCGTCCGGCTCGACACGAGGCCCTGGTCGACGACGACCTCCTCGTCCACCCAGGACGCGCCCGCGTTCCGCAGATCCGTCTTGAGGCTCGGGTAGCTCGTGAGCTCACGACCACGGACGACGTCCGCCTCGATGAGGATCCATGCGCCATGGCAGATGACCCCGACCGGCTTGCCCTGCTCGAAGAACGCCTTCGCGAAGGCGATCGAGGTCTCGTCCACGCGGAGGTCGTCAGCGTTGACGACGCCTCCGGGCAGCACGAGTGCGTGGTAATCGTCGGAGGAGGCCTCGGCGACCGCGACGTCGACGGGCTGGACGTGTCCGTTCTTGCCGGTCACGTCCTGGGTGGCGGGCGACACCAGTCGGGCGGTCGCTCCGGCTCCGGTGACCGCCTCCCAGGGGCTCGTCAGTTCACTGTCCTCGTAGCCGTCCGTGAGCAGGAAGGCCACCTGCTTGCCGTTGAGTGCTGCGCTCATCGTCGCTCCAATCCGTCAGCGTCGAGGCACCGTCCAGCGCCTCGCCAGCGACGATACGCTCGGCTCCACATCTCGGACCCGGACTTCCGCCGAACGCGAACGGGGTTGCTCAGGCGTCGCAGGCGATACCGTCACCATCCCGATCGAGGTCGTAGACGTCGCTCCCGACGACGTACACCGGGCCGGGCGTGTACGCCGGTCCGTTGCCGCTTCCCCCGGCGCAGTCGACGTCGCTGGCGATCGGAACGCACTGCCCCTCGTAGTTCGGGTCACACCCTCCACCGGCCGGATCGGCGACGGGAGCGGGAGGCGGCGGAGCGGGTTGCCGCGTCCCGACGGACGTCACCTGCGCGACCGGTTGGACCGACACGAGCTGTGCGACGAGCTCTCGAGCGATCTCGACCCCGGCTCGCGTGGTGACGCGGTAGGTGTTCGTCTGCTGCCCGGGGACGCCCGTCGTCGTCACGACGACCTGACCGACGTCGATGTTCGGGTCCTGCACCTCGGTCACCGCGAACGGGATCTCCACCACCTCGGTCACCTCGGTGACGACCTCGGTCGGGGTGGGGGTCGGCGTGGCACTCGGCTTGGCGACGGACGTCCCCTCCGGAGCCGACAACAGCGCCGCCGGACGGGGCCCGACCGGGTGGATGGCCGCGTTGGCGCTTCCGCCCACGACGACCAGGCACAGGGCGGCACCGATCACGGCGGCCGCGATCCCGCGGTTGCGGATCCCGAGGGAGGAGACGCGACCACGGACGAGCGCGACCACGCCGATGACCACGGCCACGATGGCGACGAGTGCGAGCATCGCCCAGAACGCGCCACCGACGGCGCTGACGAGCAACAGTGCTCCGACCAGGCTGAGCAGGACGATGTGGAGCGGACCGAGGCGGCGCGTCCGGGTTGCCCCGGCAGCAGCAGGCAGGGACGGCGACCGGGGGAGCGGGCACGGCCGCCGGCATGCGTTGCCCACCCCAGCCGACTCCGGTCCACCATCGTTGCCGGCCGGGCTGCTCGGGATCGGGATACCAGCCTGCGGGAGAAGTCATGCCCTGATGCTGGGGCCCGGAGCACGACGGCACAAGGTCCCCGAGTGGGGCGGGAGGGGATTCCTCCCGTGCCGTGTCACGGCGCGTGTCAGAGGCCGACGAAGCGGATGGTCTGCTGCAGACGCGTGCGGATGTCGAACAGCTGGTTGCCGCCCATGCGGTCGACGCCCGGGAGACCGGTGCGGAGGAGGTCGGCCAGGCGGGAGCGCTCGACGAGGACCGTCACCGGATGCTTGCGACCGATGAACTCCACCGACTCCGGGGTGGCGCCGTCCGGCACGACGATGACGGAAGCCGTGAACTTCACCCGCGCCGCCTTCGCGACGGTCCGAGCCGAGCGCACGATCGACCGGACGGGCTCCTCGCGAGGATCGAGCGTCTCCCCGACGACCTCTCCACGGTGCACCCGGACCGGCCCACCCCAGTCCTCCGACTTGACCGCGAAGAGGCCGGTCGGGCCGAGGACGACGTGGTCGAGCTTCGCCTCGCCCGGCGCCAGGACGTCGTGCCAGACCGTGTATCCGATGCCGAGCGTCGCCACGGTGCGCGCCGTCTGCTCCTCGGCGAGCGCGTTGGCCAACTGGTGCCGGATCTCGCGCGGAGCCGAGCGGACGAGCTTCGGGTCGTAGGGGTCGTCGAGTGGGACACCTCGGCCGACCCACTCCCGGATGAGCCCGAGGTAGGCCTCCCGCGAGTCTCCGCCGGGGTGTCCGTAGGCACGAGCGCGAGGGCGTGAGTCGGCGCGCTGCGTACCCGACCGACCAGTGGTCGACGCCGACCAGGTCGGCGCGTCGTCGTCGCCCGCGTCGGAGGACGGAACGTTGCGCCCGCGGTCGTAGGCGGCCCGGTCCTGCTCGGTTCCGACGCGCTCCCAGGCGAGCTGGACGGCGTTGAACTGCCGCGCGCTTCCGCCGAGGTCGGGGTGGGTCTCGCGCATGAGCCGTCGGTAGGCCCTCCGGAGCTCGTCCTGCGTCGCCGTCGTGCTCACGCCGAGCACCTCGTACGGGCTGGCTGAGAGTGGGCTCTCCGGCATGGAGGGTGGTCGCTTTCGTCGGCGGCGTCGGTCGGTCCGACACGGCAGACTATCGCCATCACCTGGAAGACCGCCCGAACCGGCACCCTGTCGGTGCTGTGGAGCATCGACTGGTCTCCCGCATCACGGACGACGGCGTCCTCATCGCCCAGGCACGGTTCCACGACGAGTAGGGCCAGCGTGCCTGAACACCTCAGGAGCTCGGCAGGAGGATGCCGTCGTCCAGCAGGGCGCGGACCCGGGGGATGAGTTCGGCGCGGAGTTCCGCCGCATCGACCTCGACGAGCTGGGCGATCGCGTCGATGATGGCTCCCAGGGTCAACTCGCCGTCGCAGGCCCCGACGAGCCCCGCCAGGCCCGTGTCGATGCCCACCGAGCGAGCCAAGCCGCCACCCTGCCGCAGCGTCATCGCCGTCGGGTCCTCGTCCCCGGGCCAGTAGTGGCGCTCCTCGGTGACATCGCCCGCGAGGATGACGCGTTCACCGAGCAGCTGGTCGTCGTCGAGCGCCACCTGCCAGTCGTGAGTGAGGAGACACACGGCGAGGTGCGCACCCAGCCCGGCGGAGTTCGAGCCCGCCTGCCCGTGCAGCCGCTCGAAGCGGCGCAGCGGAGTGGACGGGTCCGATCGACGGAGCAGCACGTACCCGAAACCGACGCCGGTCACGGCCCGAGCCGCGAAGTCGTCGAGCCAGGCTCCCGCGAGGCGCTCGAACTCCGGCGTCCCGAGCCGGGTGCCACCGTCCCGGATCCAGGTCTCCGCGTATTCGGCCGGATCCTGCACCTCGCGCTCGATGACCCAGGCGTCGACCGGTTCCGGACTGCGCTCCACCCACCCGGCCACGCGGTCGAGCCCGTCGGCGCCGTCGCGGTACTCCCAGTTCCCGAGGAACTGCGCGACCCCGCCGGGCGTCAGATGCCGGGCGACCTCGAGGAACACGGACTCGACGAGCGCATCGCCGACGAGACCGCCGTCGCGGTACTCGTAGCTCGGCACGCCCTCGGCACGCGGGGTGATGACGAACGGCGGGTTGGAGACGATGCGGTCGAACCGTTCGCCGGCGACGGGTTCGAACATGCTGCCGTGGCGGAATTCGATCGAGTCGATGCCGTTCAGGCGCGCGTTGAGTGCGGCGAGCTCGAGGGCTCGTTCGGAGATGTCCGTCGCGACCACGTGATCCGCGATCCGCGACAGGTGGAGCGCCTGGATGCCGCACCCGGTCCCGAGGTCGAGTGCCGTTCCGATCCGCTCGGGGAGGATGATGCCGCTCAGGGTCATCGACGCGCCGCCGACCCCGAGGACGTGCTCCTCGCCGAGCTCGTGACCCAGCGCGAGTTCGCCGAGATCGGAGGCGATCCACCAGGCACCGCTCCCGTTGGCGTCGACCCAGGCGTACGGCCGCAGATCGATGGCCGGGGCGACGGATCCGTCGTCGCTCAGGCCGACGAGACCGAGCGCCACCGCGCCGTCGAGACCGAGCGACGGCAGTGCCCGCGTCGCGTCATCGGCCTCCACGGCGACACCGAGCACGAAGAGCCTCGCCAGCGTCGCGATCGGTTCCACCCCCGCGGTCCGGCGGCGTTCGTCGAGTGAGCGGATCGCCACGACCCGGTTGGAGCGGTGCAGGGCGGCCTCGGCCGTCTCACCCCAGAGGCCGCGCACCCGTTCCACCGTGTACCCGGCCGCGTCGAGGTCGGAACGGAGGAGGTCGATCAGTCGCTGGTCCACGCCCACCAGTGTGCCAGCTGCGGGGTGGGCCGAGCCGCCCACCCTGCAGCCGCCGTCAGCGATCCGTGGTGAGGATCGCGTCGAGGTCCTCATCGGTCTGCTCGTCGTGCTCCTCGACCTCGCGCTGCGCGGCCTTCGCCGTGCGCTTCCGCTCGCGCTTCGCCAGACGGCGCTCGGTCCGGCGCTCCAGGAGCAGGTACAGCACCGGCACGAGGATGAGCGTCAGGAGCGTCGACGACACCAGGCCGCCGATCACGACGATCGCGAGCGACTGCGAGATGAACACCCCACCGCCGGTGAGGCCGAGCGACATCGGCACGAGCGCGAAGATGGTCGCGCAGGCGGTCATGATGATCGGCCGCAGACGGAGTCGGGCTCCGTGCAGGACCGCGTCGTCGATGCCGTCGCCCCGAGCCCGGTACGAGTTGACCAGGTCGATGAGGACGATCGCGTTCGTGACGACGATGCCGATGAGCATGAGGAGGCCGATCATCGACGGGATGCCGAGCGGTGTCCCGGTGATGAGGAGCGCCGCGATCGCGCCGGTCGCCGCGAAGGGCACGGAGACCAGCAGGATGAGCGGCTGCAAGAGGCTCCGGAACGTCGCCACCATGACGATGAAGACGAGCACGATCGCGATGAGCATCGCGAGGCCGAGCTGCGCGAACGACTCCTCCTGGTCCTGGGCGACACCACCGACCGAGGCCGTGACCCCGCTCGGCAGGTCCAGGCCGTCGAGGCCCTCCCGGACGGCGAGCGTCGTCGCGCTGAGGTCGTCACCCGTCGGCGTCGCCGACACGGTCACGGTCCGGACGCCGTCGATGCGCGTGATCGCCGCGGCGGCACGTTCCTCGCCCACCTGCGCGACGGCGCTGACCGGGATCGGGACGGCGCTGACGTTGGCGAGGTCCTTCTGCGCCTGGGTGAGGCGGTCCGCCTCCGCCTGCTGCTCGGCGGCCTCGCTCTCGGCGTCCCGCATCGCGGTCAGCTGCTCGTCGATGGTCGTGATCGAGCCCTGGAGCTGGGAGATCGCGTCGCTCAGCCCGGCGAGTTGGGCGGCGCGGGCCTCGTAGGCCTGTCGTGCCGCCTCCTCCTCCGGGGTCGTGGGCGTGACCGGCGGCACCTCGACGGGAGCCGCCTGCAACGCGCTCAGCTGAGCCCGCAGGGCGTCGAGCTGCGAGGCTGCGGTCGAGCGGGCCTCCTGGAGTTCCGAGCGCTGGGTCGCGGCCTGGGATGCCGCCTCGTCCTTCGCACGCTGGGTGGCCTCGTCCTGCTCGGCCGTGAGGGCGTCGGTCGCGGCCTTCTGGGCCGCGGCCTGCTGCAGCGCGCTGACCGGAAGGGGGAGCGCGGCGATCTCGGCCGGTGTCGTGCCGACCCGCTGCGAGCGCACGATGATGTCGCGAGACGAGCCCTCGAGGATGACCGAACCCATCGGCGTGCCGCGGAGCGCACTGGCGATGGCCTGGCCGACCTGTTCCTGCGTGAAGCCGTACCGGGCGGCGGCGGCGCGGTCGACGTTCACCTTGAGCAGGCCCTGCTCGTCGGCGAGGTCGCTCGTCGCATCGCGGAGGCCGTCCGTACCGCCGAGCATGTCCTGCACCGCGGCCGCCGCTGTGGCGAGCGCCACGGGGTCCTCACCCTGCAGCGTGACCTCCATGCCGCCTCCGCCACCGGTGAATCCACCGGCGGCGTCGCCGACGGTGACCTCGCCGACGTCGTCGAGCTTCGCCACGGCCTTCCGGATGGTGTCGGCGACGCCCTCGCGTGAGCTCTCCTCACCGACGGTCACGCTGATCTGTGCCGTGTTGCTCGAGCCGTTCCCACCGACGGTGGTCAGGTACCCGGAGACGCCCGCGGTCTTCGCGAGGACCGCTTCGACGGCCGCGGCCGCGTCGCTGGTCACGTCGAGGCTCGTCCCCTCGGGGAGTTCCTGCGTGACCGTGACGGTGTTCTCGCCCCCGATGTCGCCGAGGTAGTCGGTCTTCAGGAACCCGGCCGAGACGATCGTCCCGGCGAACACGACCGCCGCCACGAGCAGGGTCACGACCGGACGCTTCAGGGCGGTGCGCAGGACCGGCAGGTAGGCGCGCTGGAGCTTCGAGTACGCCTCGGACTCGTCCTCGACGACGGACGCCTCTTCGGTGGCCGCGTCGCTCGGTGGCCTTGCCCACAGCCGGGGCGGAGGAGCCTCGCATGAACCAGTAAGCGAGCACCGGCACGATCGTGAGCGACACCACGAGGGACGCGATGAGCGCGACCGACACGGTGACGGCGAACGGTCGGAACAGCTCGCCGACCGTCCCGCCGACGAAGGCGACCGGGAGGAACACGGCCACGGTCGTGATCGTCGACGCGGTCACGGCCCCGGCGACCTCGCGGACCGCCTCGACGACGCTCGTGGTCGTCATCGCCCGCCCGGTGTGCCGACGTTTGATGTTCTCGATCACCACGATCGAGTCGTCGACCACCCGCCCGACCGCGACGGTCAGCGCTGCGAGCGTGAAGATGTTGAGCGAGTAGTCGCCGATCCACAGACCGATCATCGCGATGAGGAGGGAGAGCGGGATCGACACGGCCGTGATGATCGTGGACCGGATCGACAGCAGGAAGACCAGGATCACGATGATCGCGAACAACAGCCCGAGCCCGCCCTCGACGGAGAGGTCGTGGATGGACTGCTCGACCATCGGCGACTGGTCGAAGACGACGGTGAACGCCGCACCCGAGCCGAGCTCCTGCTCCAGGCCCGGGGAGGGCGTCACGGATGGTGTGGGCGAGTTGGACGGCGTTGGCCGACGGGTCCTTGAGGATCGTGAGCGACAGCGACGGGAGACCGTCCGCCCGGGCGATGGAGGTCTCGGCTGCGGGCACGAGCTCCACGTCCGCGACGGCGGAGAGCGCGAACGGGCCCGTCCTCGTGCTGGATGGGGAGCGCCTGCAGTTCCTCGGCCAGCGAGCCGACGGCGCGAACCGACCTCGATCGAGAGCTCCTTGCCGGCGTCGACACTGGTGCCGGCCGCCGTCACGGCACCACTCGCCTGGACGGCCGCCATGACCTCCTCCGCGGTCACCTTCTTGGCCGCGAGGTCGGCCGGACGCATCGTGATGACGAGCTGCGTGGCGTTCTCACCCGCGAGATCGACCTGACGCACGCCGGCGATCCCACGGAGCGCGGGGAGCACGGTGGTCTCGACCTTGCCCGCGAACTCGCCGGACTCGTCCTCGGACGCGACCGCGAGCTGCAGCACGGGGATGTCGTCGCTCCCACCGGCGTAGACCTCGGTGCTCGTGTCGTTCGGAAGGGTGCTCTTCAGGCCGGCGAGCGCGCTGCGGATGTCGCCGACGATCTTCTCGTCGTCCTGGCCGAAGTCCCAGCTCACCTGCACGGACGTGGAACCGCTGACCGACGTCGAGGTGACGCCGGTGACGCCCTTGACCCCCTGGACCGCCTGCTCGACGGGCTTCGTGACCTCGCGCTCCACCGACGACGGCGATGCACCGGGATACGTCGCGGCCACGACGGCACCCGGCTGCTGCACGGACGGCAGGAGTTCCTGCTTCAGCGAACCGACCGCGAAGAGTCCGAAGGCCACGATCGCCGCGGTGATGAGGCCGACGATCAGTCGATTGGCGAGGCTGAGCCTCGTGAGGAATGACATGGAAGGACGGGCCTCTCGGTCGCGGAGTGGGCGCGATCCGCCCCACTCCACGCTATGGAGCGCCGCCACCGACCACATCCGCATGAGGATGGACCTGATGCGACCCCGGCATCCGCCGATCGGACGACATCGGTGGTCCTGCGGTACCAGCCTCGGCCGCGAGGGAGCTGCGCCTTGACGGCATGGTCCACCGATACCGGGCGTACCCTTGATACCCGAGTGCGCGCCGCGGGGTGCGCCGGAGCGAGGAGGGTACGTGGATCTGCAGGCCGTCGACCTCCCCAGGTTGCGCCGCGACGCACAGCTCGAGCGCGAGGTGATCATCGAGCACCGCGCCCGCGACGGTGAGGACCCCTGGGACTTCCTGCCCTCGATGCCGACGGTCGACGAGCTCGTCGTCGCCGTCCTCCGGGACGACGCGCTGCACGCCCGGGGTCTGGCCGCCCAGCACGCGATGGCGCGGCTCGCCGGGTACTCGTCGCTCGACGACGCCCAGGACCACCGCGACAACGCGGACCACTTGGAGTACGAGGTACTCCGTGAGATCGCCCGCGTGCACCCCGAGTTGACCCGAGCGGTATGGCGGATGTCCGGCAAGGTCGCCCGGCCGCCGTGGGAGGGCGACGACGCCGAGTAGATCGACGCCGCCGCCCAGGTCACAGCGCCGCGGCGAGCCCCATGGCGACGACGGAGACCGTCATGCTCACCACCTCGACGACCACGACCCGCTCACGCCGCCGAGCCGCGTCGACCGCGATGCGCGTGGACAGAGCGATGAACCCCGCCATGGCGCCCGCCAGGAGCACGGCAGGGAGGGCACTGCTTCCGATCTGATGGCCTGCCGGGTGTATACCCGATCCGGCATATATACTCCCGGCGGCATGACCCGCCATGGTGCACACGAGCGCCGCCATGATGACGAGACCGCCTGAGGTGTGCACGGTCATCGCCGCACGGTGGCGCGTGACGGCGAGCGACACAGCGTCGTCGACCGGAGCCGGCAGTCCGGCGATGGACCGAAGCCGGACCGCCGAGGCGACGGCGAGGACGATCAGGACGACGGCCCAGAGCAACGGATGCAGCATCCCGACACCGGTCGCCAGGTCGAGCATCGCCGCGAGCATGACGATCGCGGCCACGAGGTCGAGGGGTCCGCGTCGGCCGCCGACGGTGCAACAGGCGCCGACGGCGGCCGGGACGAGCGCCCCGAGGTGGAGGACCTCGCTCATCGCCGCGACCTAGTGCCCGTGGCCACAGTGCTCCTCGGCGCCCTGGTCGTGACCTCCGTGTCCCGCGTGCGCGGCGCCGGTGTCGTGCGAACAGTGCCCGACCGCTTCGTTCGGCGGGACGTTCAGGGTCGGGTTCTTGCCGAAGAAACCGTAGGGCTTGAGCGTGAACCGGGCGTAGTCCACCGGCATCACCGGCCAGTCCTCTGGACGGGGGAAGTGCGTCGGTCCGAAGGTGTGCCAGAGCACGATGTCCTCGCCGTCGATCGACTCGTCGCCCTCGATGAACCGCGTGATACCGTCGCCACCCGGGTTCTGGTGGACGAAGTCGCCCGCCGCGTATCGTTCAGCCGGGTCGTACTTCGTGACGAAGAGGTGCTTCGTCGCGAACTCCGCCCGCTTGGCGATCGACGACGACGCGTCGGCCATGAGCGTCGGCGACTCCTGCGGGTACAGCACGTACCCCGTCGGGCGTCCCATCCGGTTCGTCTTCTCCGTGTTGACGATGTGCCAGGCCCGAGCGGCCGAGCCGTCCGCCACGCGTCCGGACCCCGCTTCCGTGCTGAGCCGCGTGACCCGCTTCGTGAACGCGTTGCCGTGCTCGTTCCCCGGCCCGATCGGCACCCGGACCGCGTCCACCTCCTCGACCGCGTTCGACAGACCGTCGACCATCATGTCCAGACGGGCCGAGAAGAGGTGCTGGTGGTACGGCCCACCGAGCCCGGGCGCGACCTCCGAGGCGTACGGGTAGTCGGCGCCCTCCGCGTCGAGCCCGGGGTACGCCGAGGTGAACAGGATGCCCGTCAGCTTCGACTCGCACTCGATGGTGCCGTCGAGGTACAGGTACCAGTAGAACCCGTAGTCGTAGTTGCCGACGGTCGTGAAGAACGAGATGACCAGCCGACGCGACCGCCGGACCTCGTTCGAGCCGGTGTACAGGTCGGAGTGCTTCCAGAGGGTGCCGAAGTCCTCCTCGTGCATGCAGATACCGTTCTCGATCGTGAACGGGTTGCCGAGTTCATCGGCGAGCACCGCGTCGAAGTACTTGATCTCGCCCACGCAGTCGCACCCGAGCGCCAAGGAGTTCGTGAACCGGCCGAACAGGTACTCGCCGGTGTCGAAGTAGTTCTGCCAGAAGCGCACGGGGGAGGGGTCACCGTAGGGGACCAGCATCTCGTTGATCGACGCCCGGTAGATGATCGGTCGTTCCTCGCCGGCATCGTCGAACGAGAGCTGACGGAGGACGAGGCCCTCACGGACGTCGAACCCGACCTGGAACCGCCAATTGCCCCACTCGACGAACTCGCCGTCGACCTGGAAGCTCGGACCCTCCGGCTGGGTGATGACGATCGGCTTGAGCGAGGAGAGCGGAGCACCCTGGACCGCCGGGTCGTCGAAGTTCCCGGGCTCCGCCGGAATCGCCAGGGCGGTCGCGTCGATCAGGCGGGTGATCCGCCGCGCCGCGGTGTCGACATAGGCGCTCAGCCCGTCGACGGGGTGGGCCCACGGGTGGTCGGCCGGGTAGTCCTGGCGGAACGCGAGGACCCGGACGATCCGGCGCCCGACCTCCTCGGGATAGTCGTAGAAGCCTGCCGACAGCGGGACGACCTTCACCTCGTCGACCGTGCAGCCACGGGCGGCGAGGGCGGCGACCCACCCCTCGTCCTCCGCCACGATCTCCGCGATGGCGTCGAACTCCTCGATGAGGATCGGCAGTTGGCCGCGGGAGCCGTCCAGCACGACCGTGCTGAGCAGGGACCCGCTGTCGATGGACACCACGTTGTCCGTCGATCGACCCGTGGCCATGTCGAGCAGCATCACGCGGGCGAGGCGTTCCGGCAGTGGACCGTCGCCGGCCTGCCAGGCGAGCACCGCCCGCTTGTGGGGCTCCTCGAGGCCGACGTAGGCGAACCGGGTCGTCTCGGTGAAGTCGTCGAAGCCGGTGACGATGTCGCGGATGCGGTCGAACTCGGGTGCGGACAGGCTGGCGAGCGGGTGCTGGACGGGGGCGTCGCCGTCGGCGCTGCGCAGGGTGGTGGGGTCGGTGATGGTCATCGTGATGCTCCTGGTTCGGTGATGCGGGTGGTCGCGGGTGGCGAGGGGAAGGGTCGGATGGTCAACCGCCGATGGCGTCCATGACGTCGGCGTAGGCGGCCGGGCGACGACGACGCAGGTACGCGGCCTGCACGAGGCCGACGACGGGGCAGACCGCGATGAGGGCGAGGAGGACGGCGCTCACGGTTCCGAACACGGGGTTGCCGCCCGCATCCACGTCTCCCACCAGCATCGGGAAGTAGACGACGATCACGACGGCCGAACCGACGAGTCCGATGAACCCGAGGCCGGGTGCGACGACCGTGTTCCACAGCCGCCGATCCTGCTTCGTGCGAGCGAAGTACACGATCACCGCGAGGCTCGTGACCGCCATGAGGATCGCGATCGCGAGGGTCGCGACGCCGGCGAACCACGTGAACACCTGCAGGACGGGGTCGAGACCGAGCACGGCGAAGACGACGATCAGGATCGCTGCGGTTGCGCTCTGGACGAGCGACGAGGTGTGCGGCGAGAGGTGCTTGGGGTGGACGCCGCCGAGCCGGCCCGGCAGGACGCCGGCGTTCGACATCGTGTGCTGGTAGCGGGTGATGACGTTGTGGAAGGAGAGGACGCAGGCGAACATGCTCGTGATGAGGAGGACGTTGATGACGAGCTCTCCGACCGGACCGAGGTAGAGCAGCGTGGTGCGGAGGATCATCGCACCCGGGTCCTCACCGGCCACGGCGAGGACGTCGTCCGGCCCCCAGGCCATGACGAGCGCCCAGGAGGCGAGGGTGTAGAACAGGCCGATCCCGATCACCGCGATGTAGGTCGCCCGTGGGATCGTGCGGGACGGGTCCTTCGCCTCGTCGCGGAAGATCGCGGTCGCCTCGAACCCGATGAACGCCGCGATCGCGAACATCAGTCCGACACCGGGCGACCCGGAGAACACCTGCTCGGGCACGAACGGCTCGGCCGACAGCCCGTCGGCACCGCCGGTCACGATGACCGCCCCGGCGAGGACGAGGACGATCCCGACCTCCGCCACGAGCAGGACGCCGAGGACCTTCGAGCTGAGGTCGATGTGGCGGTAGCCGAGCAGACCGACCACGGCGATCGACGCGAGCGAGTAGACGTACCAGGGGATCTCCGGAGCGCCGAGACCGGCGAAGGTCACGCTCAACAGGTAGCCGATGTAGCCGTACACCGACACCTGGATGGTCGTGTAGGTCAGGAGGGCGAGGAACGCCGACGCGAGACCGGCCGGTTTGCCGAGCCCGTATCCGACGAAGGTGAAGAAGGCACCCGGCTTGGGCACATGCCGGGTCATGGCCGAGAGTCCGACGGCGAACAGCAGGAGGATCACCGCGGACACGACGTACATGCTCGGGAAGCCGACCCCGTTGCCGAGCAGGATGCCGAGCGGTGCGGCTCCACCGACGACCGTCAACGGCGACGCCGCGGCGACGACCATGAAGACGATGGCGGTGACGCCGAGCGATCCCTTCAGGGACCGGGTGGGCTGTCCGGCATCGGTGGCCGGACCTTTCGTGACGGTCATGGACACTCCTCGAGCAATGCGGCGGTATCGGGACGAGGCCAGCATCCCGGTCTCCTGTTGCCGCCTCGTCTCGTCGCCGTAACACCTGCTCGGCACCGAATGAGACCGGTCGACACCGCTGTCTCATTTGACGGTCATGAAGCCGAAACACGCCCGCCACGCCGGTGCAACGGGACGCGCCTAGCCTGAACGACGAGGAGGAGGTGAGGGACGTGACGGCTCTGGAACGCGCGATCAGCAATCCTCCGAGCGTCCGTGGTCTCGAGTCCCGGTCACCGGTCGACGGCCTCCAGCGGCGCAGTGTCGGGTTCATCGACGTGTTCGCCCAGTCCGTCTCGGCGGTGGCGCCGTCCGCCGCTGCGACGACGATCCCGTTGATCGTCACCGTGACCGCGGGCGGGGCGACCATGTGGTCGCTCGCCATCGCGATGCTGCTGTCGTTGCTCGTCGCCACCACCGTGAACGTGTTCGCGAAGCGCATCGCCGCGACCGGCTCGCTGTACACCTTCGTCTCCAAGGGGCTCGGAACGGGTGCGGCCTTCGTCACGGGCGTCGCGCTGCTCATCGGGTACGGCTTCATCGCCATGTTCGCCCTGGCCGGAGCCGGGTACTACCTGTCGATCCTGCTGCACCGGTTCTGGCCCGGCATGCCGAGTTCGACGGGTGTCGTGTCCGCACTGCTCGTCTGCATGGCCATGGTCTGCCTCGTCGTGCTCGTCCGCGGGATCCACCTGTCCACCCGGGTGACCCTGATCGTGGAGAGCGCCTCGGTCGCGATCATCCTCATCCTCGTGGGCGTGCTCCTGTCGCAGCTGGGACCGACGCCCGATTGGGCGGTGCTCGGGCTGGACGCCTCCCCGGAACACCTCGCGGTCGGATCGGTCCTCGCCGTGACCGCCTTCGTCGGATTCGAGAGCTCCTCGACGCTGGGCGTCGAAGCCCGCCGGCCCTTCGCGAGCATCCCACGGTCCCTGGTCTGGACCGTCGTCGGCGCGGGTCTCCTCTTCCTCGTCACCTCGTACAGTCAGCTGGCGGGCTTCGCGGCGTTGGGGGAGGACATCACCGCGACGCGGACGCCCATCAACGACCTGGCGCTGGCCTCCGGGGTCGAATGGATGGGACTGCTGCTCGACCTGTCCGTCGCGGCCTCGTTCCTCGCCTGTGCGATCGCCTCCATCACGGCGTTCTCGCGGGTCGTCTTCTCGATGGGTCGAGAAGGGGTCCTCCCGTCGCGCCTCGGGACCACGCACGGCCGGTTCCGAACGCCCCATGTGGCGATCATCACGGCTCTGGCGATCGTCACGCCCGTCTCGGTGCTCGCGCTCCTGCTGACCGGAGGAGCCTGGGCGGCCATGCAGGTCCTCATCGTCGTGGCCGCGGCCGGGTACATCACCGCCTACGTCCTCGTCTGCATCGCAGCCCCGGTCTTCCTCTGGCGGATCGGAGAACTGACGCTCTGGCCGCTCCTGCGCGCGGTGGTGGCCGGGGTGCTGCTGTCCGTCGCGCTCGTCGTCTACCTGGTCGTCGAGAGCACCGGCGAACGGGGCGTCGGCGTCTGGGTGTTCCTCGTCACGATGGCGCTCGGTATCACGATCTGGGCGATCCGGCATCGACGCCGACCGTGGCTGAGTTCGACCGTGGGGGTCTACGACGAGACGGTGAGCGCCGACGTGCTCGGCGGACCGTCCGCGGAGCACCGGTGAGCGGCGCGGGCGAGCTCCGCGCCCGACAGCCGAAGGCCGTGCACAGCGCGCTCACCGTGCTCGAAGAGGTCGCGCGATGCGGTGCCGGTGTGACGGCGCAGGAGGTCTCAGCCGGACTCGACATGCCGAGGGCGACCACCTACCGACTCCTCAACCTCCTCGTCCAGGACGAATACCTCGTCCGCATGCCCGACCTGCGCGGATTCGCACTCGGGCGGAAGGTCGTCGAGCTCGCCCATCTCGTCGCTCCGGCCCCACCCCCGCTCGCTGCGCGCGAGGTGATCGGACGATTGCGGTCGAGCGTCCGAGGAGGCGTCCACCTCGTGCGGTACGAGGGCGATCGGATCAGGATCGCGGATGCGGATCCCGACTTCCCGTTGAGTGACGAGCAGCGGATCGTCAGGCGCCTCGACACCTCCGCGATCGGGCGCCTCCTTCTGCACGAGCTCGCTCATGGCGGATACGACTGGTCAGGACTCGTCCAACGGCCGTTCCGGGACGCCGAGCCGTTGATCCGCGACGTCGAACGACTCGGGTATGCACGACAGGTGGGTGAGGTGACGCCCGGTCACGGTTGCCTCGTGGTCCCGATCCGGGACGACCGCGGCGGTCTCGTCGCGGGGCTGTCGCTCTCGGCACCCAGTGAGCGGATCGAGCGCCCCGCCGCACTCCTGGACCTCTTGCTCGACGGCTCGCACCAGCTGCAGCCGCTCCTCGTCTGACCACCGGATGTCCGTGTGACATCAGCCTCGAGAAGGCGCATAATCAGAATATGCAGCCAGCTGATCGTTTCCGCGCATGACGGAGTCCACGCCTTCCGCGAAGCCTGAGCGCTCGCCGTCGGACCGTCGCAAATGGTTCGGCCTCGTCGTCATCAGCATCGCCGTCGCCCTCATCATCGTCGACTCGACGATCGTCAACGTGGCGATCCCGTCGATCGTCGACGACCTCGGGATCTCCTCGACCCAGGTGCAGTGGGTCCAGGAGTCCTACACGCTCGTCTTCGCCGCACTGCTCATCGTGTTCGGCACGCTCGCCGACCGGTTCGGCCGTCGTCGCATGCTGCTCATCGGCGTCGTGGTCTTCGGCGGAGCCTCCGTCTTCGCCGCCATCGCGCCGACGGGCGACCTCCTGATCCTGTCCCGGGTCATCCAGGGCGTCGGCGGCGCGATGATCCTGCCGACGACCCTCTCCATCATCAACGCGACCTTCCGAGGCCGCGACCGTGCGATCGCCTTCGCGGTCTGGGGCTCCACGATCGGGGGCATGGTGGCGGTCGGTCCGCTCCTCGGCGGCTGGCTCACCACCGACTTCTCCTGGCGCTGGGCGTTCGGGATCAACGTGCCGCTCGGTGTCCTCATCATCGTCGGACTGCTCCTGTTCGTATCGGAGTCGCGGGAACCCGCGACCGACCGCATCGACGCCGTCGGCGCCGTCCTGTCGATCCTGACGAGCGCGTCCCTCGTCTACGGACTCATCGAGGGCCGGAGTCTCGGGTGGTGGCTCACGGACACCCCGCTCGTCATCGGGGACTGGACCTGGCCGTTCACCCTCTCCCCGGTACCTGTGGCCCTCATGGTCACGGTCCTCGCAGGTGTCGCGTTCGTCCTCTGGGGACGCCACCGGATGCGCCAGGGGCGCAGCACGATCATCGCGTTCTCCCTGTTCTCACTGCCGTCGTTCCGGAACGGCAACATCGCCGCCCTCATCGTCTCGCTGGGGGAGTTCGGCATCATCCTCTCGCTGCCGATCTGGCTCCAGTTCGTCCTCGGCTACAGCGCACTGCAGACCGGTCTGATCCTCCTGGCCCTCGCGATCGGTTCCTTCGTCGCGAGCGGGTTCGCCGGCGCGTTCGGCAACCGGGTCGCGCCCGTCCTGATCGTCCGCGTCGGCATCGTCGCGGAGATCATCGGTGTCGCGGGCATCGGGCTGGTCGTCGGGCCGGCGACCGAATGGTTCGCGATCGTGCCGTTCCTGTTCGTCTACGGCTTCGGCGTCGGTCTCGCCACCGCACAGCTGACGGGCGTCGTCCTGAAGGACGTGCCCGTCGAGCAGAGCGGCCAGGGCTCCGGGACGCAGAGCACGGCGAGGCAGATCGGCTCGGCACTCGGTATCGCCGTCCTCGGGACCATCCTCTTCGTGAGCACGGCGTCGGTCCTCGACGGACGACTCGAGGACGCCGGTGTGCCGACCGCGCAGCGCGACGCCCTCGTGACGAGTGTCGTCGACAGCTCGGGCGCCGCCATCGCCGGTCTCGACGCGAACCCGGCGACCGCGACGGTGGCCGAGGACGCCAGGATCGCCCTGTCGGACGGCACCCGCTCCGCGGCGTTCGCGGCCGCAGGATTCCTGGCCGTCGGCTTCCTCGCCACCCTGTCGCTCGGCGCCGGGCGCCGGGAGGACCGAGAGGACGAAGCCGGAGCACGAGTGGACGGGACGGACTCCTCCGAGACGTCCGACCCGGCCCCGCGGGCGTAGGACGCGAGGCCGCCTCACACCTCCGCCGACGTCGCATCGGCGTCGTACAGCGCACAAGCATCCAGGTTCGACTGGGAGGCCCCCGTACAATCGTCACCGGACGGCTCCGCCCGAGCGGACCGTCCCCACCGCCCATGACACGCCACCGCCACCGCCCACGCCTCCTCAGCGCCCTCGCAGCAGCCGCGCTGTCGTTCGCCGTGGTGTCCGCCGGCGGATGGTCCACGGGTTCCAGCGCGATCGCCTCGCCCGAGCTGAGCGCGAACACGGCATCGACTCCCGACGGCCTCGTGTCCGTCGAGGTGAGTCCGAGCGACGGGGGAGCGGTCGAACCCTCGTCCCTCACCTCGTTCGGCATCACGCTCACGAACGGCACCGACGCCGATCTCCCCGCCGGCTCCGTGTCCGTGGCGATCACCACGGCGCGGATCACCGGCACGGCGGCGCTCGACGCCTGGCTCGACACGACCGGTGCGGACGCGGCCGCGACCCCCGCCGGCACCACCGTGGTGCGGACGATCGACATCCCCGAGCTCATCGCCGGGCAGCAGTACGTCGTCAGCGGGCTCGACTTCACTCCTCCGGCGCTGGGGTTCGACGACACCGACGCGTGGGGCTCCTACGGCGTCTCAGCCGGCTACGTCGCGGGCGACACGGCGGCCGGAGGTCGGACGGCGCTCGTCTGGCGGGCGCAAGGACAGCCCACGTCAGCCACCGTCGCGCTCGTCGCCCCGCTCACCGTGCCGCTCAGTTACGGCGGACTCCTCGATGCGGACGAACTCACCGAGCTCACGGCCGACGACGGCGCGCTCACGACGCAGCTCGACGCACTCTTCGGCGAGCAGATCGCGCTCGGGATCGACCCACGCATCATCGCGTCCATCCGGGCGCTCGGCACGCGCGCACCGGAGAGCGCCGTCGCCTGGCTCGCCCGCCTCGAGGCCGCTCCGAACGAGACCTTCGCGCTCCAGTACGGCGACGCCGAACCCGCCGTGCAGGCCGAAGCCGGCCTCGACCGACTGCTGACCCCGAGCTCGTTCTCCTTCGCCCTGAACGTCGCCGACTTCCCCGTCGTGCAGCCGACCGAGACGCCCACCCCGACCGCGTCGCCGACCACCGGGCCCGACGACGTCCAGCCGACTCCGCAGGCCGGCTCCTCACCGGCCACGTCCTCCGAACCATCGGCGGCAGCCACTCCGTCGGAGGAACCGGCACCCACACCGAGCCCCTCCGAGACGCCCGGCCAGGCGGTGCCGACCGTTCCGACGATGGACGAGCTCCTCAGGTGGAGTTACTCGCTCCCCAGCATCGTGTGGGCGGGCGGCGCGGTGACCGATGCGGATCTCGCCGTCTTCGCCGCATCGGGCGGAACGGTCACGTTGCTCGACTCCGCGAACACGACCGACACCGGACAGTCCGTGCGCGCCTCGACGGCGGTCGGCACGGCGCAGACGCTGCTGGCCGACCACGGCCTCGCCGAGTCGCTGGGCGACGCCGCCGCCGCCACGACGGACGCCGCGTTCGAGAGCGCCATCGCCGACGTGAACGCGCGGGCGGCCGCCATCGGCACCGAGGGTTCGTCCGGCGGAACGGTCGTCGCCGTGCTGCCTCGGGGAGTGGACGCGACCCTGCCCGCCCTCGCCGACACCGTGAACGCGCTCCGCTCCCTGCCGGCCACGACGCAGACCTCCCTGGCGGCGACGCTCGCCGAGCCCCCTGCCGCGGCGACGCTCGGGGCGATGGCACCCGACAGCGAACGCGTGTCCGACGTGCAGGTCCTCCTCGACGAGGAACAGGACGTCACCGCCTTCTCCTCGGTGCTCGACGAACCCGAGCTGCTGACCGGACGGGAGCGCGCCACCCTGCTCTCCAGCCTCGCGGCCGGCTGGCTGCGTACGGAGGGCGACTGGGGATCGGCGGTGACCGCGCAGCAGGAACGGACGGACACGGTCCTCGCGTCGGTGCGCGTCACCGACAGCAGTCGCATCAACATGGTCGGCGGCGAGGTGTCCCTGCCGTTCGCCGTGCGCAATGACCTGCCCTATCCCGTCACCGTGGTCATGGAGGCCTCGCCGAGCAACGGTCGACTGAGCATCTCCGGTTCCGTGACGCAGGAGATCGCCGCGGACTCGCGCGCCACCGTGCTCGTCCCCGTGCAGTCGCAGATCGGCAACGGCGACGTCACCCTCCGTCTGCAACTCTTCAGCACCAGCGGGCAGGCGATCGGCGAACAGTCCTTCGTGGGCGTGAACGTCCGCGCCGACTGGGAGGGCATCGGTGCCGTCGTCCTCGCCCTGCTCGTCGCCCTGCTGTTCGTCAGCGGTGTGGTCCGCATGGTGGTGAGCCGACGAGCCAAGCGACGCGGCTCGGGTGCCACGTCCGCCGCCCCCACAGATGCTCCGGACAGCGGTCAGCCCCCCGGCGGTGAGCCCCCGGTAGAGTCGTCACCCGGACGACAGGAGACGAATGGCTGACGGCATCGGCAGGGCGAGCGCGCTCCTCGCCTCGGGAACCCTCGTCTCCCGACTGCTCGGCTTCGTCAAGGCGATCCTCGTGGCTCAGGCCATCGGCGTCCTGGTCATCGGCGACACCTTCGCGATCG
The DNA here is from genome assembly GCF_059073635.1 of Plantibacter sp. Taxonomy (NCBI): domain Bacteria; kingdom Bacillati; phylum Actinomycetota; class Actinomycetes; order Micrococcales; family Microbacteriaceae; genus Plantibacter; species Plantibacter sp. The sequence continues at coordinate 78,061 of NZ_JCACOF010000008.1, forward strand.
CCAACCAGCTCCCGAACACGATCTACGTCATCATCGGTGGCGGCGTGCTCAGCGCCGTGCTCGTGCCACAGATCGTCCGTGCGGGGATCCATGCCGACGGTGGCAACGCGTACATCAACAAGCTCGTCACCATCACCCTCGTCTTCATCGGCGGGGCCACCGCGCTCATCACCCTGCTCGCACCCGTGTTCGTGTTCATCGTCGCCGCGACGCTGTCGCCTGATCAATTCGCGCTCGCGACGGCATTCGCCTACTGGTGTCTCCCGCAGATCCTGTTCTACGCGCTCTACACCGTCCTCGGGGAGGTCCTGAACGCACGCAAGATGTTCGGACCGTTCACCTGGGCACCGGTGCTCAACAACGTCATCGCGATCGCCGGGCTGATCGCCTTCATCACGCTGTACGGCAGCGGCGACCTCGCGGTCAGCGAGTGGACCGACGGTCGAACGGTGCTCCTCGCAGGCTCCGCCACCCTCGGCGTCGTCGTCCAGGCCGCCTTCCTCATGCTGTTCTGGCGTCGGGCCGGACTGCGTTTCCGACCGGACTTCCAGTGGCGAGGCGTCGGCCTCCGCGCCACCGGGCGGATCGCCAGCTGGACCTTCGGCATGCTGCTCCTGACGACCGGTGCGGGGATCGTCGAGACCCAGATCGTCGCTTCCGTGAGCAAGCAGGGACCCTCGGTCGCGATCCTCAACTACGCCTGGCTGATCTTCATGCTCCCGCACTCGATCATCACCGTCTCGATCGCGACGGCCTATTTCACGCGGATGAGCGAGCACGCGCAGGGCACACGCGATCGCGGACGGGACATCCCGCGGCTGCAGGCCGACATCTCCGGGGCCATCCGCGTCGTGAGCGTCCTCATCGTGCTCGCAGCGGCCGTCATCATGGTGGTCGCCGTGCCGTTCGGCAGTGTCTTCGCCGAGACGTTCGAACAGGCGCAGGCGATGGGCGGCATCATCATCGCGTTCGTGATCGGACTCGTGCCCTTCTGCATCCTCTTCGTCCTCCAGCGCGCCTTCTACGCCCTCGGAGACACGAAGACGCCCTTCTTCTTCACCCTGTTCCAGACCCTCCTGTTCGTCCTCCTGGCGCTGATCGTGCTCCTGGTCCTCCCACCGCATCTGGTGGGTGCCGGCGTCGCGCTCGCCATCACGATCGCGTGCATCGCACAGACCGTGGTCGCCGCACTGCTGCTCCGGCGCCGGCTGGGGGGTCTCGACGGCCGACGTATCGTCCTGAGCCTGGTCCGGTTCATCGCCGCCGCCGTGCCTGCGGCTGTGGTCGGAGTCGTCGTGCTGCTGCTGCTCGGCGGTGTCAGCGAGGAGGGGTTCCCGACCGCCACGATCCCCGGCGCCATCGTCACCATGGCCGTCGTCGGGGCGGCGATGGCCGCCGTGTACCTCGCGGTGCTCGCCCTCCTCCGCACGCCGGAGCTCAAGGCGGCCTTGGCGCCCGTCCTCGCCCGCTTCGGGCGCTGACACCCACGCGTCGACACCACCTCACGCACACCGGCTGAGAGCTGCCCGAGGCCCCGGGGGGAGCGGAATAGCGGCCGGTTAGGATGTGTTACACCACTCGGAACCCCGGAACCCACCTGGTCCGGGAGCCCACGAACCACTGAGGAGCATCGTGCGTCAGGTCATCATCATCGGATCAGGACCCGCCGGCTACACGGCGGCGATCTACGCTGCCCGCGCCTCGCTGCAGCCGCTGCTCGTCGCGTCATCGGTCGAGGCCGGCGGCGAGCTCATGAACACCACCGAGATCGAGAACTTCCCCGGCTTCCCCGAGGGCATCCAGGGCCCCGAGCTCATGATGAAGCTCCAGGAGCAGGCAGAGCGGTTCGGCACCGAGGTCCTCTACGACGACGTCACCGAGCTCAAGCTCGACGGCGACGTCAAGACGGTCACCCTCGGCAACGGACAGGTGCACGAGGCCCACACCGTGATCTTCGCCACCGGCTCCGCCTACCGCAAGCTCGGCCTGCACGACGAAGAGCGACTCTCCGGCCACGGTGTGTCCTGGTGCGCCACCTGCGACGGCTTCTTCTTCAAGGAGAAGACGATCGCGGTCATCGGCGGCGGCGACAGCGCCATGGAGGAGGCCACCTTCCTCACGCGGTTCGCGTCGAAGGTGTACGTCATCCACCGCAAGGACACCCTGCGCGCGTCGAAGATCATGCAGGACCGTGCGTTCGCGAACGAGAAGATCGAGTTCATCTGGAACAGCGAAGTCGCCGGCATCACCGGCGCCGACGCGGTCGACGGCGTGACGCTGCGCTCGACCACCGACGGCACCGAGACACACCTGCCGCTCGGTGGCCTCTTCATCGCGATCGGCAACGACCCGCGCACGCACCTCATCCACGGCCAGCTGGAGCTCGCCCCCGAGGGCACGATCGCCGTCAAGGGCCGCTCGTCGAAGACCAACCTCCCCGGCGTCTTCGCCGCGGGCGACGTCATCGACCCCACGTACCGACAGGCCATCACCGCGGCCGGCAGCGGCACCATCGCCGCCCTCGACGCGGAGCACTACCTCGCAGACCTCGAGCAGGCTGCTGGGGAAGCGTCGGCCATCGGCGAAGCACAGACGGCCGGTCGTCCGCAGCCGGCCGACCCCGTGCTCACCACCACCGTTTGATCGACGGCCAGGCTGTCGGCCTGGCCACCACGAAGGAGAACACTCATGTCAGATGCAGTCACCGAGGCCACGTTCGACGAACTGGTCATCAACAGCGACAAGCCCGTCCTCGTCGACTTCTGGGCCGCCTGGTGCGGTCCGTGTCGCGCGGTCGGCCCGATCCTCGACACGATCGGCTCCGAGAACAGCGACAAGATCACCGTTCTCAAGCTGAACGTCGACGAGAACCCGAACCTGGCCATGAAGTACCAGATCACCTCCATCCCCGCGATGAAGGTCTTCAAGGGTGGCGAGGTCGTGCAGACCGTCATCGGCGCCAAGCCGAAGGCCGCACTCGAGAAGGATCTCGCGGCTTTCCTCGCCTGATCAGGTTTTTCTGAACCACGGAACCGCCCGGCTCATCTGAGCCGGGCGGTTCTTCGCTGTCGAGGAGTTTCACGTGAAACACCCCGAATTGTCGCTCTGATCAGGGGTTATCAATCACAGTGCACCCGCGCCGCGCTTCGACAGAGCTCAGTAGCCGAGATGGGGTGGCTGTCCGCCAATCCACGGATTCCACCGCGTTGGTCCCTGAGCTTGGCGAAGCGCATACGGGACCCCGCGGCCGAACGGCCCATGTTTCACGTGAAACAGCGTCAGGAAGACTGACCGAATCCTGACTCGCCAAGCTCGCTCAGGATGCGGTTGAGGTCGGCGATGGTCGCGAACTCCACGACCATCTGTCCCTTCTTCGCACCGAGCGTCACCTTCACGCGGGTGTTCAGGCGGTCGCCGAGGCGGTCTGCGATCTCATCGAGTTGTCCGCGTCGCGATCCGGCCACCGGACGCGGCTTCTTCGCCTGAACACCCTGAGCCGCAGCAGCCTCGGCCGCGCGAACCGACAGGTCCTCGTTCACGATCTTGTCGGCCAAGCGCTGCTGTGCCTCAGGATCGGTCAGCGACAGGATGGCGCGAGCATGTCCGGCGCTCAGCACACCGGCAGCGACGCGCTGCTGCACGGCCGCCGGCAGCTTGAGCAGGCGGATGGTGTTGCTGATCTGGGGGCGGGAACGACCGATGCGGTTGGCAAGCTCGTCCTGGGTGATTCCGAAGTCGGCCAGGAGCTGCTGGTATGCAGAAGCCTCCTCGAGCGGATTCAGCTCCGAGCGGTGCAGGTTCTCGAGCAGCGCATCGCGCAGCATGTCCTCGTCGGCGGTGTCCTTGATGATCGCGGGGATGCGGTCGAGACCCACCTCCTTGGAGGCGCGAAGACGGCGCTCACCCATGATGAGTTCGTATCGTTCGTCGTCGCCAGGGATCGGTCGGACCACGATCGGCTGCAGCACGCCGACCTCACGGATGCTCGTGACGAGTTCGGCGAGGTGGTCCTCATCGAAGACCGTGCGCGGCTGGTTGGCGTTCGGCACGATCAGTTCGGGGGAGAGGTACGCCAGCCGGGCACCGGGGACGGCCACGAGCTGCGGCCCATCTGCCGTGGTCGCAGCGGCGTCCGGTGCAGTGGGGGCGTCGGCTGCCGCCGCCTCTGCTGCGGCGGCGTCCGCGGCGGCAGTAGCCGCGTCCTTCGCCGCCTTGCGGGCAGTGCCCTGGTTGTCGGGGAAGAAGACGTCGACGGGACGGTTCGCCTGCGAGTCTGAACTCGTCGTCGGAATGAGTGCACCGATCCCGCGACCGAGTCCAGTTCGTTTCGTTGCCATCAGTGACTGACTCCCTCAGGGTGGTTCGTATCGGGTGTATCGGAGGAGCCTGCGGCCCATCGGTTGGCGATCTCCGCCGCTGCTTCGAGATAGGACACCGCGCCGAGTGACGTGGGGTCGTAGCTGATGACGCTCTGCCCGAAGCTGGGGGCTTCGGAGATGCGCACCGCTCGTGGGATGACCGACTCGAGGACCTGCCCGGTGAAGTGGTCTCGGACGTCCTGGGCCACCTGCTGCGCGAGGTTGGTGCGCCCGTCGTACATCGTCAGGAGGATGGTGCTGACGGCGAGCCCTGGGTTCAGGTGCCGCTGGATCAGCTGGATGCTACTGAGGAGCTGACTCAAGCCCTCGAGCGCGTAGTACTCGCACTGGATCGGGATGAGTACCTCTTTGGCCGCGACGAAGGCATTGATCGTCAGGAGGCCGAGGGACGGCGGGCAATCGATCAGGACGTAGTGGAACGGCTCTTCGGCGTCCTGGATGAACTGTTCGAGCGCCGTGCGGAGTCGGTGCTCACGCGCGACCTGTGACACGAGTTCGATCTCCGCGCCGGCGAGATGGATCGTCGAGGGAGCGCAGAACAGCGTGGGGAACTCGGGGCTCTGCTGGACGACATCGGCCAGGGGGAAGTCGTCGATCAGGACGTCGTAGACACTCGGGACGTCCGAGTGATGCTCGACACCGAGTGCGGTTGACGCGTTCCCCTGGGGATCCAGGTCGATCACGAGGACACGAGCGCCCGAACGAGCGAGGGCGGCGCCGATGTTGACGGTGGTCGTCGTCTTGCCGACTCCACCCTTCTGGTTGGAGACCGTGAAGACCCGAGTGTGGTCGGGCGTCGGCAGGGTTGCGTGAGCCAAGGCTTTACGCCTCTCAGTCAGATGGTGGAGCTCGCGAGCCAACGGCGTGGACGCGTCGAAGGCGCTACCAACGGAGTCGCGCTCGGGAGCCGCGGAATGCGTTGGTTCGGGTTGTTTCACGTGAAACCTTCTTGCTCGAAACGTGTCCTTCAACCGTACCAGCGTGGGCTGACGCCAGGGGAGCGATCTCCGACAGTGATCGGGGGAGTGCGTACGCACGGAGGCCCTCGAGCGCCGTTTTGCGACACCCGCATATCGTCGAACGTCCCGGATGGTGCCCAGAAGGGACACCTCCCCCTCCTGCGTCCACAGGGTTATCCACAGGGCACCGGCGTGGCCGATCCCGCGCAACCGCGCGAGCCCCGGGCGTGCAGGTCGATGCTGGTCAGATCAACCCGAGACGAGACCGGCGGACGTGTGTTGACAACCATGTGGGAGGTTCCTCTGCGATCAGGCGGAGATCCGCGTCTTTCCGCGGAAGTTCGTACCCGCACGTCCCACTCCGGGCCCGGCACGTCCGGGCTCTCGCCCCGGTGTGAGTTGGCCACAGTGCGGTGGTGGGCCGGGCGGGGCCCCCTTCTTCGCAGAGGATCACCAGTTCCTGCGGTTGCGCGCCAGAACTGTCCACAGAGTTATCCACAGGCCCCAGTCCCACACGCTCGTATGGTGGAGAGTTGCACGACAGGCACGAGTCCGCGCCAACGTTTCACGTGAAACCGAGACTCCGCGCACGCCGAGCCGTCGGACGGCTCATATCGATAGGCGTCTTCGCAGCCCCTGGCCACAGCCCGCTATCCGCCTCACCGGTGTGATCCCACACTGGGGGAGCGGTATCGACGAAGTATCACGCAACCGGTCCGATCTCACACCCGGTCCGTCGTACCCGGCCGCTGTTTCACGTGAAACCCTCTCGACAGGACCAACGCAACCGATGGGTGTGGTCTCGAGCGCAGGCCAGCCTGCTACCGCGCACTGTGCTCGTCGAACTCAACTTGTCTCCACCACCGCGCTACAGCCACGCAGGAGCAGACCGCCACCCATGTTCCACGTGAAACATCGAACACCGCGGCGGTCCCAGCACGACGGCCTCCCTGGGCGTGCACGCACTGAGTGAACTGGATCACACGACTCCAGGCCGACAGGAACCACTCCTGAGAACGAAGGACTCCAGCGAGTGGCATCGCTCCCACGTTCCACGTGAAACGTCGCGCAATCTCACCCTTCCGGTGGCAAGCACCCTCCGCCGAGGCCACCTGGGCGCAGAATCATGCATCGTCGATCGGGAATACGCCTGCTCCTTCCAAGCTCACAGGAGTCACGAGTACGACATCCGCGGTGCCGGCGCACTTCGACACATCGTTACGCAGAATGGGCGCCGTGCACGGTACCTCGCCGCCGGGGAGAGCGCGGAGTAGCAGCACGGGATGCTCCAATGTGAACGCACCGCACCGCGCCAGAACCTCGAAGAACGGGACGACTTCGACGCACGCGATAGCGGCAGGCAGACCATCCTCTCCTTCTCCGGCCGGCAACTGACCCAGCACCTCCGCCAACACCGACCCGCCGGCGGACATGAGCCTGCCGACGCTCGGGCGCCAGTCGGCCCACAGGAACCTGAGGAACTGGCGGAATGTGCATCTCGCAGCAGGTCTCCAACGACAGGTCCGCCACGTGATGCACCACCGCGAGTCAGTTGAACGTGTGGGACGGGGACGGGGCGACGCATCTTCCCTGCAACCAAGGACAGCCTCGGACCTACCCGGGACTTCGAACGAAGGCCACAGATCCCTGACAAGCCCGACCGGATCACCAACCTGAGAGGTCCACCGTTGCCACCCGCACTCGTCCGCCATCTCCGAAGTGACAGCTAGCTGGCCGGCCACCGCGTCGAGCATCGACGTCTGGGTGTGCCGATCACCGGAGCACGGAGCATCGCCGCCCGTCAATGGCGGGGCCGGCTCCGCGTCACGAGACTCGCGCTACAGGCCGATCGAAGAACATATATGAGATATCAGCAGCAACACTGCTGACAAAGGCCAGAAAACACTCGAATCCAGCCCGCCAAGCGGGCCTGATCCGCGTACGGAATGGACCGGAGAATCGTTCCTGACGAACTCAGGACCCCTGAAATGGCCTCGCTCTCCAGCGGGGTTCGTCAGGAGCCATTCTCCCGAGAGCTCGCAAACCGCCGAACATCGTCTGTGAGGCCCCTCGCGGAGGCCCCAAGAGCTCTCGCCCGACTTCAGCCGCGGACGGTTCCCACGATGACTCGGGTCGGCTCCGCGAGAACGCCCTCGCCGAGCGTTCGAACCTCGACGCCGGAGACCCGGTACTTGCGAAGCTCCTTGGTCGACGCGTCGACCTCCGCCTGCGCGCCGGCACCCTTCATGAGGACCAGCTCTCCGCCGTCCCGAAGCAGGGGAGCGGTGAGGGGGAGTAGCTTTCGCAATGCGCTGACCGCCCGTGCGGTCACCTGGTCGAGGGGCTCATCGAGACGAACCTCCTCAGCGCGCGCTCGCACGACGGTGACGTTCTCGAGCCCGAGGACGCCTACCTGATCGTTGAGCCAGGCGACCCGACGTTCCATCGGTTCGATGAGCACGAACTCGACGTCCGGCCGGGCGATCGCAAGGACCAGTCCAGGCAGCCCCGCGCCAGTGCCGACGTCCCCGACTCGTCCGGGATGAAGGAGCGGGGCCACGATCACGCTGTTGAGGATGTGGCGCGTCCAGAGACGCGGAAGCTCCAGGGGCCCGATCAGCCCGAGTGGCTCACCGAACTCCGCCAGGTTCGCGGCGAATGCACGACCGACATCGATCCGGTCGCCGAACAACTCGGCTGCTTCCGCCGGTTCCGGTTCGAGTCCTGCAGGCACGTCAGTCATCGCAGTTTCACGTGAAACGATCAGGCCGCGTCAGCCGCGGGTGATGACGGTGTGACGGTCGCGGCCTTCGCCGTGCGACTCGGACACGAAGCCGCGAGCCGACACGATGTCGTGGACGAGCTTGCGCTCGTAGCTCGACATCGGGGGGAGTGCCGCCTCGGTGGAACCGGCCTCGATGCGCTCGACCGCTCGCTCCACGAGGGCGCCGAGCTCCTGCTGACGCGCTTCGCGGGATCCGCCGATGTCGAGGATGAGCCGGGAGAAGCCACCGGTACGGTTCTGAACAGCCAGGCGGGTCAGCTCCTGCAGTGCGTTCACCGTGTCGGGACGCGACAGGAGACGCAGGTTGCTCTCCGTGGGGGAGTCGATCGACACGTACGCACGACCATTGCGGGCATCGATGTCGATGTCGCCATCGATGTCGCAGATGTCGAGGAACTCCTCGATGTAGTCCGCTGCGACGTCGCCCTCTTCTTCGAGCTGCGTGATGGTGGGTGCTTCGTCCTGGGCCGGGGCCAGTTCCTGGTCAGTCACCGATACTCCTACTTGTCTCGTCCGTCGGTCTGCTGCTTCTTCGCACGCGCCTTGCCCATGGGCTGCTGGCGCTGCGTCGGGGTCTTCTTCTCGGGTACCGGCGCCTCGGAGATCGAGATGACGTCGCCGTTCGGCGTCATGAGCTTGCCCTTCCGCGCGAGACGCTCCTCCCGAGCCTTCGCAGCGTCGGAACCAGGCGTCGGCATGTTCCGGATGACGAGGAACTGCTGCACCATCGTCCACGCGTTGGACGTCAGCCAGTAGAACATGACGCCGAGCGGGAAGGCGAAGCCGGAGAAGAGGAACACGAAGGGCAGGATGTAGAGGAGGATCCGCTGCTGCTTGAACTGCGGGCTGGCCTTCGTCTCGGCCGACATGTTCTTCGACACGATCTGCAGCTGCGTGATGAACTGCGACGCGCACATGAGGATGACCATGACGGCGGCGATGATGACGACCGCCCAGTTGACCGGGTTGCCGGCGAGTGCCGCCTGCATGCTCGTGTGCAGCGGAGCGATCCCGAAGAGGTTCGCGTCGCCGAACTGCACGGCGAGGGTCTCGTTCAGGGGACCGACGCCGGCCTTGCTCTTCTGGGCGTCGTTGAGCACGGAGAACAGGGCGAAGAAGATCGGCATCTGGACGAGCAGCGGCAGACATCCGCTGACGGGGGAGGTGCCGTGCTTCTTGTACAGCTCCATCGTCTCGCGGGACATCGCCTCACGGCTGGCCTGGTCGCGCTTGCCCTTGTACTTCTCCTGCACCTTCTTCATCTGCGGCGCGATCTCGAGCATCTTGCGCTGGCTCTTGATCTGCTTGATGAACAGCGGGATCAGGGCGGCACGGACGACGAGGACGAGCCCGACGATCGAGAGGACCCAGGTGATACCGGCCGCGGGGTCGAGTCCGATGGCCGTCCACAGCAGGTGCCAGCCCACGAGGAGCAGCTCGACCGCCCATTTGAGCGGCCAGAGAATTGTGCCGATGATGTCCATAGGTGCGGGTCAGCCCTTTCCGTGGCTCGGTTGCACGACAAATCCGTGAGAAGTGACGCTGTACCGGAAGTTCTTCTTGGGTGGCACCTCGTCGAAGCGAGGTGCTGCCCAGGGGTGGCATCTCGCGATGCGGGCCGCTGCCATCGCCGAACCGACGACGACACCGTGTTGCTGCACCGCTCCCAGAGCGTACGCGGAACAGCTGGGGTAATACCGGCAGACGTCGCCGTACAGCGGAGAGATCGCGGCGCGATACCCGCGAAGCGCCAGCACCGCAGCATTGCGGGGCGCGAGGCAGGTGGCAGCGAGGACGCCGTTCATCGGTGCGCGTCCGAACTCTCGACGATCACGCCGCGTTTCGCGAAGGCGCGATCGACCTCGGCATGGAGCGAGGCGAACGGCGCCGTCGCTGCAGACGGCAGCGCCCGGATGACCACGTCAGCGCCGTGGGCAGCCTGAACGACGCTGTCGTGGCAGATGGCCTTCAAGCGACGTCTGACGAGATTGCGGGTCACTGCGTTACCGACCGTTTTCGCAACGATGAACCCGAAGCGCGGCTGTCCGCCCTTCGGGTTCATGCGTACGTACGTGACCGTGTGCTCGCCGACGAACCGGGACCCGCGACGAACTACCCCTCGGTAGTCGTCGCCGGACGTGATCCGGCTCGCACGCTCGAGCACGACGGCTCTACGCGGAGAGTTCGGTGCGGCCCTTGGCGCGACGAGCCGACAGGATGCCGCGGCCGGCACGCGTGCGCATGCGCAGACGGAAGCCGTGCTTCTTGGCGCGACGACGGTTGTTCGGCTGGAAGGTTCTCTTGCTCATAATTACGATCTCCGGATCATGACCCACCACTGCACAGGTGGCAGCAGGGTACGGAAGGGTGCCCGTGGGCAGAAGTCAACTGATTAAACCTACGGTCTACTCGCGCGAAGGTCAAACCAGCGGCGCCCAAACGAATGATTATCCACAGGATTCACAGAAATTGTAGCAGTGACACGCAGGGCGGCCGTACAGTGATTTGGGACTGGGGCGACGTGTTGTTAGCGTAAGCCCTCGGGTTATGCACAGCGTGTGGATAGCACCGCGCTCAGCCCCGAATACTCAGGGGAGAGCCTGTGGATGAACCTGTGAGTATGTGTGGGGAGAACTATGTCGGACGCCGACGATGCGATCGCTGAGACCTGGCAATCGGTGCTCGAGATCCTCTCCGTCGACGACCGCATCACCCCGCCGCTCCGCGGGTTCCTCAACCTCATCGTCCCCAAGGGCATCATGGGCGGCACCTTCTACCTGGAGGTGCCCAACGAGTTCACGATGGGCATGCTCAACCAGCGCATGCGGGCACCGATCCTCGCCGCACTCGCGTCCATCGTCGACGGCGGTCCCGTCGGCAACTACGCGATCGTCGTCAACCCCGACATCGTCGAGGAACGGTACGAGCAGACCGGCTTCCAGCACATCGACCCGGCACCGCTCGAGTCACCGCAACCGCAGCTGACCCCGACCCCCACGCTGCCGGCTCGCGAGAACGACACCCGACTCAACCCGAAGTACAGCTTCGACAACTTCGTCATCGGTCAGTCCAACCGGTTCGCGCACGCGGCCGCGGTCGCCGTGGCCGAAGCGCCGGCCAAGGCCTACAACCCGCTGTTCGTGTACGGCGACTCCGGGCTCGGCAAGACCCACCTCCTCCACGCCATCGGCCACTACGCGATGAACCTCTACGCGGGGATCCGCGTCCGGTACGTGTCCAGCGAGGAGTTCACGAACGACTTCATCAACTCGATCGCCAACAACCGCGGCTCGTTCTTCCAGTCGCGGTACCGCGACATCGACATCCTGCTGATCGACGACATCCAGTTCCTCCAGGGCAAGGCGGAGACGCAGGAGGCGTTCTTCCACACCTTCAACACCCTGCACGATCACAACAAGCAGGTGGTCATCACCAGCGACCTGCCGCCGAAGGCGCTCACCGGCTTCGAAGAGCGGATGCGTTCGCGCTTCGAGTGGGGACTCATCACCGACGTCCAGGCTCCCGACCTCGAGACGCGCATCGCGATCCTGCGCAAGAAGGCGCAGAACGAGAAGCTGCACATCCCGGACGAGGTCCTCGAGTTCATCGCCACCAAGGTGTCGAGCAACATCCGTGAGCTGGAGGGCACGCTCATCCGGGTCGTCGCGTTCGCGAGCCTGAACCGGACCGCCGTCGACATGACGTTGGCCCAGACGGTGCTGAAGGACGTCATCAGCCTCGACGACGACAACGTCATCTCGCCGATCGACATCATCAACACGACGGCCGACTACTTCAAGCTCTCGGTCGACGACCTGTACGGCTCGAGCCGGTCGCAGGCGGTCGCGACGGCGCGTCAGATCGCGATGTACCTCTGTCGCGAGCTCACGAACCTCTCACTCCCGAAGATCGGTCAGCTGTTCGGCAACCGGGACCACACGACGGTCATGTACGCCAACCGCAAGATCACCGACCTCATGCAGGAGAAGCGCTCGATCTACAACCAGGTGACCGAGCTCACGAGCCGCATCAAGCAGAACCTCCGCTACGGCGCCTGACCCCTTGTTCGGTCACTGAGCCTCGCTCGGTCCCTAAGCTTGTCGAAGGCCCCTCGACAGGCTCGGGGACCGGGGAACCGCTACGGCGCCTGACGCGTCCTGGTGAACGTTTCCGGCCCCTCGACGCACTCGGTGCGCTCGAGGGGCCGATTTCGTTCATCAGGCGACGACGAGCGCTCATTCGACGACATGATCCGAGCCCGATCTGTCCACATTCGGACCTCGCAGCCCTGTGGATAACCTGTGGAGAGATGTGGAAGCTCCGGGCAGGCTTGTGAGTGAACATCGTTCACCGGCCTCCGCGTCCCACACCCTCGTGTCGTTCTCTCCACAGGCCACCACCAAGTTACACACATGTAGTTCCCTGTGTTCGAGCGGGTTCGGCGGACTTATCCACAGTTTCCACACCGGTTAAGACTGTTAACCGTTAATTCAATGATCTCTCCGCCAAACAACCTTTCCCCAGGCTCGCTTCTCCACAGCACCTCGTCCCACTCGACCCCGGAAGCAGACCCACTAGCATTGGTGACGTCATCGAGAGCCAGAGACAGGGGACTTGTCGTGCGATTCAGCGTCAACCGGGATGTATTCAGCGAAGCCGTCTCGTTCGCAGTGAAGCTGCTCCCGCAGCGCCCGACGCTGCCGATCCTGAACGGCATCCTCATCGAAGCCGGTGACGACGGTCTCATCCTGTCCTCCTTCGACTACGAGGTCTCCAGCCAGACCGGCATCGCGGCCGAGGTCGAGGAGGCCGGCACGGCACTCGTCAACGGCCGGCTGCTCTCGGAGATCGCCAGCCGCCTTCCGAACGCGCCCGTCCGGTTCAGCAAGGTCGAGAACCGCATCGAGGTCACCTGTGGTTCTGCCCGGTTCACGCTCGGATCGATGCCCGTCGAGGAGTACCCGACGATCCCGCAGGTCGACGCCGACTTCGGCCTCGTGCCCGCCGACGAGTTCGCCACCGCAGTGAGCCAGGTCGCTGTCGCCGCAAGCCGCGACGACGTGACCCCGGTCATCACCGGCGTGCAGCTCGAGGTCTCCAAGACGAGCCTCAGCCTCGTCGCGACCGACCGCTACCGCGTCGCGGTCCGCGAGATCGACTGGGACTCGGGCCAGGGCGACGGTTCCAGCGAGACGATCACGGCCCTCGTGCCGGCCCGCACGCTCCAGGAGGTCGGCAAGACCTTCGGCCACAGCGGCAACATCAACGTCGCGATCACGAATCGCGACGACCGCGAGCTCATCGCGTTCCGGGCCGACCGCAAGACGGTCACCTCGCTGCTGATCAAGGGCAACTTCCCGCCGGTCAAGCGGCTCTTCCCCGAGACGACCGACAACTACGCGATCATCAACACCGCGGAACTCATCGAGGCGACCAGGCGCATGTCGCTCGTCCTCGAGCGCGAAGCGGCTCTCCGCTTCACCTTCACCATCGACGGCCTCACGCTCGAAGCCGTCGGATCCGAGCAGGCGCAGGCATCCGAGGGCATCGACGCCCTCCTCACCGGCGACGACATCGTGCTCTCCCTCAAGCCGCAGTTCCTGATCGACGGTCTGACCGCGGTCCGGAGCGAGTACGTGCGGTTCTCGTTCACGAAGACGGAGAACACGAACAAGCCGGGACCCATGCTCATCACGAGCCAATCCTCCAAGGATCAGCCGGGTGCCGACAGCTACAAGTACCTGCTGCAGCCGAACCTGCTGCTGCGCTGACACGCAAAGGATCCACCATGCACATCGGTCTCGTCGGTCTCGGCAAGATGGGCAACAACATGCGCACGCGTCTGCGTGCGAACGGCATCGAGGTCACCGGTTTCGACCGGAACCCCGATGTCACCGACGTCGCGACGATCAGCGACCTCGTCGCTGCGCTCCCGGCACCTCGCACGGTCTGGGTCATGGTCCCCGCCGGGGCCATCACCGACTCCGTCGTCGAGGAGCTGAACGGCCTGCTCGAGGCCGGCGACCTGATCATCGACGGCGGCAACAGCCGCTTCACGGACGACTTCAAGCACGCTGAGCTGCTGTCGGCGAAGGGCATCGACTACATCGATGCCGGCGTCTCCGGCGGTGTCTGGGGTGTCGACAACGGCTACGGCCTCATGGTCGGCGGTTCCAAGGAGCAGGTGGAGCGGGTCATGCCCGTCTTCGACGCCCTGCGTCCTGAAGGCCCGCGCGATGAGGGCTTCGTCCACGTCGGAGAGGTCGGCGCCGGCCACTACGCGAAGATGGTGCACAACGGCATCGAGTACGCGCTCATGCAGGCGTACGCCGAGGGCTTCGAGCTCCTCGACAAGCGCGAGGACATCATCAAGGACGTGCCCGGCACCTTCAAGGCCTGGCAGCGCGGCACCGTCGTGCGGTCCTGGCTGCTGGAGCTCCTCGTCCGCGCCCTCGAGGAGGACCCGGACTTCGAGCAGATCGAGGGCTACGTCGAGGACTCGGGTGAGGGCCGCTGGACGATCGAGGAGGCCATCGCGAACGCGGTGCCCGTCCCGACCATCTCGGCATCGATCTTCGCCCGCTTCGTGTCGCGCCAGGAGGACTCGCCGGCCATGAAGGCGGTCGCCGCACTCCGCAACCAGTTCGGCGGACACGCGGTCAAGAAGGCCGACGACTGACGACACGACGTCTCCTGACGAACGAAATCGACCCTCCCGGAGCCTTCCGCTCCGCTGGAGGGTCGATTTCGTTCACCCTGCGTCGTCGTGACGGGCGCGCTCGGACGTCCGACGGCGCCCCGACCCGTTCGGCGTCAGGGCGAGGCGGTAGGGTGACGTGGTGATCGTGCGGCACTTGAATCTCACCGACTACCGCAACTACGCGGTGGTCGATGTGGCGCTCGAACCCGGACCCAATCTGTTCGTGGGTCGCAATGGCCAAGGCAAGACCAACCTCGTCGAGGCGATCGGATACCTCAGCAGCCTCGGGTCCCATCGGGTCTCCTCCGAACAGGCGCTCATCCGACACGGTGCCGACGCGGCGATCATCAGGGCGCGCATCGTGCACGACGGTCGTGAGCTGCTCGCCGAGGTGCAGCTCAACCGGGGTTCGGCCAACCGCGCGCAGGTGAACCGGTCGCAGATCAAGCCGCGCGAACTGCCGCGGTACGTGTCCACCGTGCTGTTCGCCCCGGAGGACCTCTTGATCGTCCGAGGCGACCCGTCGGCGCGCCGGCGGTTCATCGACCAGCTCCTCGTGCAGCGGATCCCCCGCCTGGCCGGGGTGATGGCCGACTACGACCGCTCCCTGAAGCAGCGGAACTCGCTCCTCAAGTCGGCGAGGGCGCGTGGGCTGAAGTCCGGGCCCCTGGCGACGCTCGACCTCTGGGACGACCGACTCGTGCAGTACGGCACGGAGATCATCGCCGAACGTCTGCAGCTCCTGGCCATGCTCGGTGGGCCACTGCGTGCCGCGTACGAGGCCGTGGCCGGCGACGATCACCGACCGGTCCTCCTGCCCGTGCTCAGTATCGCCGGCACCGATGCCGAGGACGAGTCGGCAGCCGCCGATCCCACGGAGGGCGTGGAGCCGGGCGCGCCCGTCGATCTGGCGCGCATCGCGGAACGGTTCCGTGCTGCGCTCGCGCAGCGTCGGTCGGCCGAACTCGAGCGGGGCCTGACGCTCGTCGGACCACACCGCGACGACGTGTTCTTCGGTCTCAACGGGCTGCCGGTCAAGGGCTACGCGAGCCACGGCGAATCGTGGTCGTTCGCGCTCGCCGCCAAACTCGCCTCGGCCGAGCTCCTCCGGGCCGACTCGTCCCTCGGCGATCCGGTGCTCATCCTCGACGACGTCTTCGCCGAGCTCGATTCGCGTCGCCGGGAACGCCTCGCGGCCGCGGTCGCGGAGTACGACCAGGTCATCATCACCGCGGCCGTGTTCGACGACGTCCCCGAACGGTTCACCGCGCACGTCGTGCGCATCGAGGCCGGACGGATCGTCGACGGTCCGGAAGATGCGGCCGGCCCAGTGAACGAGCCGCTTCCCACGGAGTCGACGCATGACTGAGCCGCGGCGACTCGGACGGGACGCCGACCCGGCGGGGGAACTCTCCGCCACGGTGTACCTCCGGTTCAAGGAGATCTTCGGTGGCGAACGGATCTCCCGTGATCGCAAGCGCCGCGAACGCTCGGCCGAGGGGCCGCAGGACTCGGTGCCGTACGGTGTCGGTCGCGACCCCAAGGGCCTCGGGACGGTCATCGATTCGCTGACCGCCGGACTCGGGTGGAACTCGCCACTCGCCCAGCACGAGGTCCTCGGGAACTGGGCGGAGTTGTGCGGCGAGGACACCGCCAGGTACTCCGAACCGGTGTCGATCGCGGACGGCGTCCTGCTCGTCCAATGCCAGTCGACGGCCTGGGCGACACAGCTGCGGCACATGCGCCACGAGATCCTCGTCCGCATCGCCGAACGCTATCCCGACGCCGGTGTCGACACGATCCGTTTCCAGGGCCCCGGAGCACCCTCCTGGAAAAGAGGCCCCAGGTCGATCCCAGGGCGTGGTCCACGCGATACTTACGGCTAGGGAGGCAAATACGGCCTCCGGGCATGGAAAAGTGCCTCAAACGGGCGTTTTCTCGCGGCTTCACGGGGTCTGTTTGGTAGGATGGAACGGTCGAATCTCGACGGTTTGGAGCCCTCTTTTCCTATGACATCAGAACCCAACACGCACGCCCAAGACTCTGATTACGGCGCAAGTGCCATCCAGGTTCTCGAAGGTCTCGAAGCCGTCCGGAAGCGGCCCGGTATGTACATCGGGTCCACCGGTCCACGTGGTCTGCACCACCTGGTCTACGAGATCGTCGACAACTCCGTGGACGAGGCCCTCGCCGGCTACTGCGACACGATCCTCGTGACCATCCTGGAGGACGGCGGCGTCCGCGTCATCGACAACGGTCGAGGCATCCCGGTCGACATCCACCCGGTCGAGAAGAAGTCGACCGTCGAGGTCGTCCTGACCATCCTGCACGCCGGCGGCAAGTTCGGTGGCGGCGGGTACGCGGTCTCCGGTGGGCTCCACGGCGTCGGTTCGTCCGTCGTCAACGCACTGTCCACGCGCCTCTCGGTCGAGGTCCGTCGTCAGGGTTCGGTCTGGCGCCAGAGCTTCCAGCACGGTGTCCCCGACGCCCCGCTCCACGAGGACGAGCCGTCCTCCGAGACGGGCACCACGATCACCTTCTGGCCGAGCGCCGAGACGTTCGAGACGACGGAGTTCGACTACGAGACGCTCCGGACCCGCTTCCAGCAGATGGCGTTCCTCAACAAGGGCCTCCGCATCGAGCTCGCCGACGAGCGGCCGTTGCGCGACGCCATCGAGGCCGAGGACGTCGACGACAACTCGGCGGCCCACTCGCAGCGCAAGGACGTCTTCTTCTACGAGCGCGGTCTCGAGGACTACGTCGAGTACCTGAACAAGGCCAAGCGTGCCGAGCTCGTCCACGACGAGATCATCTCCTTCGAGTCGGAGAACACCGAGCGCAAGATCGCGCTCGAGGTCGCGATGCAGTGGACGACGGCGTACAACGAGAGCGTCCACACCTACGCGAACACGATCAACACGCACGAGGGCGGCACCCACGAAGAAGGGTTCCGTGCGGCGCTCACCACGCTCGTGAACCGGTACGCACGTGAGAAGGGCATCCTCAAGGAGAAGGACGACAACCTCTCCGGCGACGACGTCCGCGAGGGCCTCACGGCCGTCATCTCCGTCAAGCTCTCCGAGCCGCAGTTCGAGGGCCAGACGAAGACCAAGCTCGGCAACACCGAGGCGAAGGCGTTCGTGCAGAAGGTCGTCAGCGAGCAGCTCAACGACTGGTTCGACCGCAACCCCAACCAGGCCAAGGAGATCATCCGGAAGGCGCTGCAGGCCGCGACCGCTCGTCTCGCCGCCCGCAAGGCGCGCGAGACGGCCCGTCGCAAGGGTCTCCTCGAGGGTGGCGGCATGCCCGGCAAGCTCAAGGACTGCCAGTCGAAGGACCCGTCGCTGTCCGAGATCTTCATCGTCGAGGGTGACTCCGCAGGCGGCTCCGCCGTGCAGGGTCGCAACCCGGAGACCCAGGCGATCCTCCCGCTCCGCGGCAAGATCCTCAACGTCGAGAAGGCACGCCTCGACCGCGCGCTCGCGAACAACGAGGTCCAGGCCATGATCACGGCCTTCGGTGCCGGCATCGGTGAGGACTTCAACCCCGACAAGGTGCGGTACCACAAGATCGTGCTCATGGCCGATGCCGACGTCGACGGCCAGCACATCACGACGCTGCTGCTGACGCTCCTGTTCCGCTACATGCGCCCGCTCGTCGACCTCGGATACGTGTACCTCGCGCAGCCGCCGCTCTACCGCCTGAAGTGGTCGAACGCCGACCACCAGTACGTGTACAGCGACCGCGAACGCGACGCCCTCCTCACCGACGGTGTCGCCTCGGGCAAGCGCATCCCGAAGGAGAACGGGATCCAGCGCTACAAGGGTCTCGGCGAGATGAACTACAAGGAGCTGTGGGAGACCACGATGGACCCGCAGACGCGGACGCTCCTCCAGGTCACCCTCGACGACGCCGCGGCTGCCGATGAGATCTTCTCCACGCTCATGGGCGAGGACGTGGAGTCCCGCCGGACCTTCATCCAGAAGAACGCGAAAGACGTCCGCTTCCTCGACATCTGAGTGGCACGAACCACCCTCATCCACCGGTCACTGAGCTTGTCGAAGTGATCCACCTCGCATCAAACAGGCCCTTCGACAAGCTCAGGGACCAGGAGAAGTAAGAGAACATGGCAGACGAAACCAACGACGAGATCACGGTCCCGGACGAGGACCACGGCGTGCACGGACGGATCGACCAGGTCGACCTGCAGCTCGAGATGCAGCGCAGCTACCTCGACTACGCGATGAGCGTCATCGTCGGCCGCGCCCTGCCCGACGTCCGCGACGGCCTGAAGCCCGTCCACCGTCGCGTGATCTACGCGATGTACGACGGCGGCTACCGCCCCGACCGCTCGTTCTCCAAGTGCGCGCGCGTCGTCGGCGACGTCATGGGTCAGTTCCACCCGCACGGCGACACGGCCATCTACGACGCGCTCGTCCGCCTCGTCCAGCCGTGGAGCCTGCGGTACCCGTTGGCGCTCGGCCAGGGCAACTTCGGCTCACCGGGCAACGACGGCGCGGCCGCCCCTCGGTACACCGAGACGAAGATGGCCCCGCTCGCCATGGAGATGGTGCGCGACATCGACGAGGAGACCGTCGACTTCCAGCCCAACTACGACGGCGAGTCCCAGGAGCCGGTCGTCCTGCCGGCGCGCTTCCCGAACCTCCTCGTCAACGGTTCCGTCGGCATCGCGGTCGGCATGGCCACGAACATCCCGCCGCACAACCTCCGCGAGGTCGCCGACGGTGCCCTGTGGCACCTGGCGAACCCCGAGGCCAGCCGGGAAGAGCTCCTCGAGGCGCTCATGCAGCGCATCAAGGGGCCGGACTTCCCGACCGGCGCGCAGATCCTCGGTATCAAGGGCATCCAGGACGCCTACCGCACGGGTCGCGGTTCCATCACGATGCGGGCCGTCGTGAACGTCGAGGAGATCCAGGGCCGGACCTGCCTCGTCGTCACCGAGCTCCCGTACCAGGTGAACCCCGACAACCTCGCGCTGAAGATCGCCGACCTCGTCAAGGAGGGTCGTCTCGGCGGCGTCGCCGACATCCGCGACGAGACCTCCGGTCGTACCGGCCAGCGGCTCGTCATCGTGCTGAAGCGCGATGCGGTCGCGAAGGTCGTCCTCAACAACCTCTACAAGCACACGCAGCTGCAGGACAACTTCGGCGCGAACATGCTCGCGATCGTCGACGGCATCCCGCGCACGCTGCCGCTCGACGGGTTCATCACCAACTGGGTGACGCACCAGGTCGAGGTCATCGTCCGCCGCACCGTGTTCCGACTCCGCAAGAAGGAGGAGCGCGCACACATCCTCCGCGGCTACCTGAAGGCGCTCGACGCACTGGACGAGGTCATCGCGCTCATCCGTCGCTCGCCGTCCGCCGACGAGGCGCGCACGGGCCTCATGGACCTCCTCGAGATCGACGAGCTCCAGGCCAGCGCGATCCTCGACATGCAGCTGCGTCGTCTCGCCGCCCTCGAGCGTCAGAAGATCATCGACGAGGCAGCCGAGATCGAAGCGCAGATCGCCGACCTCAAGGACATCCTCGCGAAGCCGGTCCGTCAGCGCGAGATCGTCAGCGAGGAGCTGACCGCGATCGTCGACAAGTACGGCGACGACCGCCGCACCGAGATCATGTTCGGCTTCGACGGCGACATGAACATGGAAGACCTGATCCCCGAAGAGGAGATGGTCATCACCGTCACCCGCGGCGGGTACATCAAGCGCACGCGCAGCGACAACTACCGTCAGCAGCACCGCGGTGGCAAGGGTGTCAAGGGCGCCCAGCTGCGCGCGGACGACGTGGTCGACCACTTCTTCGTGACGACGACGCACCACTGGCTCCTCTTCTTCACGACGAAGGGTCGCGTGTACCGCGCGAAGGCCTACGAGCTGCAGGAGGCCGGCCGCGACGCCAAGGGCCAGCACGTGGCCAACCTGCTCGCCATGCAGCCCGACGAGGAGATCGCCGAGATCCTCGACATCCGCGACTACGAGGCCGCGACGTACCTGGTCCTCGCGACGCACGACGGCCTCGTCAAGAAGACGGCGCTCTCGGAGTACGACACGAACCGCTCGGGCGGCATCATCGCGATCAACCTGCGCGAGGGCGACGAGCTCACCTCCGCGCTGCTCGTGGAGAACGACAGCGACGTCCTGCTGGTGTCCCGCAAGGGCATGTCGATCCGCTTCACGGCGAGCGACGAGACCCTGCGGCCGATGGGACGCGCGACGAGCGGCGTCATCGGCATGCACTTCCGCGACGACGACAAGCTGCTCTCGGCGTCGGTGCTGCCGTCCGTCGAGGGTGAGGAACGCGAGGCGTTCGTCTTCGTCGTGACCGAGGGCGGCTACGCGAAGCGCACCAACATCGACCAGTACCGCGGCCAGAACCGCGGTGGTCTGGGCATCAAGGTGGCCAAGCTGAACGACGATCGAGGCACCCTCGCGGGCGCCCTGATCGTCGACGAGAGCGACGAGGTCCTTGTGGTTCTTGCCAGTGGCAAGGTGGTAAGGTCTGCCGTGGCCGAAGTTCCAGCGAAGGGGCGCGACACGATGGGCGTCGTCTTCGCACGTTTCGCGGAGAGCGACCGAATCATCGCGCTGGCCAAGAACAGTGACCGAAACCTTGAGACCCAGGATGTTCCGGAGACGGTTGCAGACGCAGCCGCCCCGGAGGGTGCAGAACCCGAGGCATCCGTGCCGGACGAGACTCCGGCGATGAAGGAAGAAGTAGATGAGCAGTAGCGTCGCAGAGAAGTTGGCCAAGAAGTCGACCAAACGCACCAGCACCAAGCAGGTGCGCCTGAAGCTGGTGTACATCGACTTCTGGTCGGCGGTGAAGCTGTCGTTCCTGGCGGCGATCGCGGTCGCCGTGGTCATCGTGGTGTTCTTCTTCCTCGTCTACACGGTGCTCAACACCACCGGTGTCTTCACGAAGGTCGGTGGCCTGTTCACCGACATCGCCGGACCGGGGAACAACATCCTGCAGTACGTCAACCTGCCGCAGGTCATGGCCTTCGCCGGCATCGTGGCGCTGCTCAACCTCATCGTCATCACGCTGATGGGAGCGCTCCTCGCGGGGCTCTACAACCTCAGCGTGAAGATCACGGGTGGCCTCCTCGTCGGGTTCACCAACAACTGACGCTCCGTCGGGTCGGCGCCGCCCCGTGCGGCGCCGCTCGATTATGAGTTGCGGCGGGAATCGGGTAGTCTCAACAAGGTTCAAAACGGGGCTATAGCTCAGGCGGTTAGAGCGCTTCGCTGATAACGAAGAGGTCCCAGGTTCAAGTCCTGGTAGCCCCACCCTGCACGACCAGCAACACACCGATTGGATCGGATCTCCGGATCTGTTCCATCCGGGGCCTTAGCTCAGTTGGTAGAGCGCCTGCTTTGCAAGCAGGATGTCGGGAGTTCGATTCTCCCAGGCTCCACAGTCCAGAAACGCCCTCGGCAGACGCCGGGGGCGTTCTCCGTTGTCGCGGGGCCCGGCGGTTAGGCTGACGGCATGGATATCCGCGTCGCTGCATATGCCGTCATCGTCGACGAACGGGGCATGCTCCTCTCCCACTGGAACGAGAGCGGACACAGCGGATGGACGCTCCCCGGCGGCGGGATCGACCCCGGTGAGGACCCGGCCGACGCGGCCGTCCGCGAGGTGTTCGAGGAGACCGGCTACCACGCGGAGCTCGACGACTTGATCGGCGTCGACTCGCAGGTCGTTCCGGCGGAGCGTCGCCTCAGCACGACGGCCACCGGGCCGCTCCACACGCTGCGCATCGTCTACCGGGCGCACCTCACCGGCGGCACGCTGACCTACGAGGCCGACGGCAGCACCGACTACGCCGCGTGGTACCCGCTCGAGGAGGTCGGCTCACTCGACCGCGTCAGCCTCGTCGACGTCGGACGACGCTTCGCCGGCCTCATCTGAGCACAGCCGTCACAACACGAAGCCCCTCCCCGGTCGGAGACCGGCGAGGGGCTGCGTCGTGCGAAGCGTGATCAGGAAGCGGCAGGCTCCTCGTCGGAGACCCACAGCTCGTCGTCTGCGCGGAACGTCTGCCAGACGGCGTAGGCGACACCGGCAGCGGCGAGGACGCCGAGGCCGATCGCGATGACGGTACCGGCGCTCGCGCCCTTCTTGGCGGGCAGCACCTGCTCGGGCACGTGGAGGCGACGGAGAGCCGCCTGCACGCGGGTGTCCTTGGCGATGTCGCCGATGCTCAGCACCGTACCGACGACGCCACCGACAGCGGGGACGACGCCATCCGAGATGCCCTTGCGCACGCCGTCGACGGCGTTGCGGGAGACCTTGATCCCCCGGTCGACCGTCGGGACGACGCGGTGCTCGTAGGTGTCGCGCACGACGGGGACCACCTGCTCCTTCGAGAAGTTCCCGAGCTGACGGCTCACCTCACGAGCGACTTCGTTGGCGTGGTTCAGGACATCCTGCTGGGAGTCCCAGAGGTCGGCAGCGGAACCCTTGAGCTTCTTGAGCTCTTTCCGGCGCTTGCGTGACAGGCTCATGTGGTCATCTCCAATGATCGCGGCAACAACGTAACCTCCATCTTGCCACTTAGACCCCTGGATACCATCCGAGAGTCCCGAACCCTTGTGCAAGAATTGGGAGTATGTCAAAGCACACCGCAGTCGCCACGTTGCACACCAACCACGGTGAGATCAAGGTCAACCTCTTCGGGGACCACGCTCCCAAGACGGTCAAGAACTTCACCGACCTGGCGACCGGCGGGCGCGAGTGGACGGACTCGAAGACGGGCCAGACCCGGAACGACGCGCTGTACAGCGACCTCATCTTCCACCGCATCATCCCCGCGTTCATGATCCAGGGCGGCGACCCGCTCGGAACCGGCACCGGTGGCCCGGGCTACAACTTCGACGACGAGATCCACCCGGAGCTCAACTTCGACGAGCCCTACATCCTCGCCATGGCGAACGCCGGCAAGCGCCGCAACGCCATCACGGGCGCCGTCGAGGGCACGAACGGTTCGCAGTTCTTCATCACGACCGTTCCCACGCAGTGGCTCCAGGGCAAGCACACCATCTTCGGTGAGGTCGCCGACGCCGAGTCCCGCGCGGTCGTCGACGCCATCCAGGCCGTCCCGACCGGTGCCGGCGACAAGCCGATCGAGCCCGTCGTCCTCGAGAGCGTCACCATCTCCGAGGCCTAGACCCCGCTCGGAGGACAGACCGTGACCCTGCCCCGGGATCCGTCGGCCAACTTCTGCTATCGCCACCCCGACCGACAGAGCTTCGTGCTCTGCCAGCGTTGCGGTCGGACGATCTGTGGAGAATGCCAGACGCCCGGGGCAGTCGGTTTCATCTGTCCGGAGGACATGAAGGCGCAACGACAGAGCGCCCCTCGCAACCGTCTCGGCGCGAGGATCAGCAACTCCTCCCCCATCGTCACGTACGCGATCATCGCCGTGACGGCGTTCGTGTTCCTGTTGCAGTGGATCCCCGGGCTCGGCGTCACGAACGCGCTCCTCTACGCCGGCGTGTACTCCGATCCGTCGTACGGCGCCCTCCAGCCCTGGCGGATGCTGACCGCCGTGTTCGTGCACTCGCAGGGGTTCATCTTCCACATCCTGCTGAACATGTACACGCTCTGGATCTTCGGCCGGATCCTCGAGACCATGCTCGGGCACTGGCGGTTCCTCGCGCTCTACCTGGTCGCCGGGTTCGCCGGTTCGGTCGGTGTCCTGTTCCTCGCCGACCCGAGGACGGCCGTCGTCGGCGCCTCGGGCGCGATCTTCGGTCTCCTCGGGGCGTTCCTCGTCATCCAGCGACGCATGGGTGCCGACACCCGCGGGCTGCTGGTGCTCCTGGGCATCAACCTCGTCATCGGCTTCATCCCCGGCGTGAACATCGCCTGGCAGGCCCACCTGGGCGGGCTCGTCGGCGGCGCCCTCATCGGCCTCATCCTCGTCAACACCCGCAAGCGCACCCAGCAGCCGCTCCAGGCAGTCCTGATCGGCGCCTTGAGCGTCGTCCTCGTGGGCGCCAGCCTGCTGCCCGCCCTGCTCTGAGCGGGACCGCACTTCGACAGGCTCAGTGACCGGGTGTCGGCTCAGTGACCGGGTTCGGCTCGGTGACCGGGTTCGGCTCGGCGACCGGGCTCGGTGACCGGGTACTACCCGGCGACCCGCGTCGACCAGTGGTGCGCTCGGCCGTGAGCCGCAACCATGCAGCAGACGTTGAAGGTTGACGCGAGTTATCCACAGAGTTATGAACACTGGGGATAATTACACCGGTGTGGTTCCCCGTGTTTCCGGGACTCCCGGCGGTTCTCCACACCGGCATGTGGATAACTCGGAAGTTCTCCACATTCCTGTGGAGAACTCGCTACGACGGATGCCCGGTACACGAAACAGCGGGCCGTCCGAGAGGACGACCCGCTGTGCACGACGTGAAGTGAGTGAGGCTAGCGCCATCTGGTGGTCATGAGGAACCCGATGAAGGCGATGCCGAAGCCGACGAGGATGTTCCACGGCCCGAGTGACTGGATCGGGAGCAGCGTGCCGCTCAGGTAGTAGACGACGATCCAGGCGAGGCCGAGGAGCATGAAGCCGAACATGACCGGCTTGAACCAGACCGCGTTCGGTGCGGGTTCGCCGCTCGTCTGCTCGGGTTCGCGGGACGGTTTGCTTCGTGACTTCGTGCGTGCCATGCCGACATTCTACCTGTTCACCCCAATCGGTGCCTTGGGGATCAGCCGATCCCGAGTTCTTCTCGGTAGAATCCATGCGTGACCGACGACCTACCTTCGCGAGCGAGCGCACGCGCCGCTGAGCGCAGAGCGCCGTCGAAGCACCGCATCAGCGTCTTCGGGGTGGCCGGCGAGCTGCTCATCACCGCAGGCATGGTGGTCCTGCTGTTCCTCGCCTGGCAGCTCTGGTGGAACGACATGATCATGGCCGGCAGCCAGGCGAACGCCGCGTCGAGCCAGTCGCAGGAGTGGATCAAGAACGCCGAGACCGCTCCCGCACCCGAACCGACGGTGGATGCGACCGGCGCGCCGAACTACGGTGAGCCGCCCGTCACCGCCCGTCCCGCGCCGGGCGACCCGTTCGCGGTGCTCTACGTTCCGCGGTACGGCGCCGACTACCGCCGCGTCGTGGCCGAGGGTGTCGACACCGCGACCGTCCTCAACAGCTTCGACCTCGGCGTCGGTCACTACCCGAGCACCCAGATGCCCGGAGAGGTCGGCAACTTCGTCGTCGCCGGTCACCGCAAGGCCTATGGCGGCGCGATGACCCTGATCAGCGACCTGCAGATCGGCGACAAGGTCTACGTCCAGACGGCCGACGGCTACTACACCTACGTGTTCCGGAACATCACCTACGTGTTGCCCACCCAGGTGGACGTCCTCAACCCCGTCCCCCAGGTCGACGGTGTCGCACCGACGCAGCGCATCCTCACCCTGACCACCTGCAACCCGCTCTATTCGACGGCGGAACGCAGTATCGCTTACGCGGTGTACGAGTCCTGGCAGCCGCTGTCCGCCGGGCCGCCCGCCGAGATCGCCGCGTCCGTCGCGGCCGCTGGAGGCTGACGATGTACGGCGCACTCTGGAGGGTCCTGCCCGGACCCGTGTGGCTGAGGATCATCATCCTCGTCGTCCTGTTCGTCGCGGTCGTGGCCGCACTCTTCACCTGGGTGTTCCCCTACGTGGACTCGTTCATCGTCGATCAGAATGTGACCGTCGGAAACGAATGACCCGCGTCCTGGTCGTCGACAACTACGACAGCTTCGTCTACACGCTGAACGGGTACGTCGAACAACTGGGTGCAGAGACCGTCGTCGTGCAGAACGACGGCGTCGCGCTCGACGACCTCGAGCAGCGGATCCTCGGGTTCGACGGCGTACTCGTCTCACCCGGACCCGGTCGGCCCGCTGACGCCGGGATCTCGCTGGCCACCGTGCGCGCGGCGTACCGAACCGGGACGCCACTCCTCGGAGTGTGCCTCGGCCACCAGGCGATCGCCGAGGCGTTCGGAGCGACCGTGCACACCGCCGACGAGCTGATGCACGGACAGAGTTCGCTCGTGGAACACGACGGCAGTGTCCTCTACCGGGGTATCCCGCAGCAGTTCAACGCCACCCGGTACCACTCGCTCGCCGTCGTCGACGGCAGCGTGCCCGAGGAGCTCGTCGTGACGAGCCGGACGACCGGCGGCGTCATCATGGGGCTCCGCCACCGTGACGCCCCGATCCACGGCGTGCAGTTCCATCCGGAGTCGGTGCTCTCCGAGGGCGGCTACCAGCTCCTGGCGAACTGGCTCGAGACGACCGGGCTCACCGGTGCGAATGAGCGGGCACGAGGGCTCAGCCCGCTCATGACCCGGTAGGCCCTTCGACAGGCTCAGGGACCGGAGAGCTTGCGCAGGGACCGGTGAGCTTGCTCAGGGACCGTCCTTCGAGAGCCTAGGAACCGGCGCAGCCTACGGACCGGTGCAGTAGGTGAGCGTGATGACGGACTTCTGCGGGATGTCGCCTGGTGCGGGTGACATGGCCGTGACCGGGTCGCCGGCGACGGCCTTGCACGTCGCGTCGGCCTGCGGCTGCACGGTGAACTGCCTCGTCGCATCCTGGAGGTAGTTCGTCGCGTCGAGGAGCGGCTGCCCGACGACGTCCGTCAGCGTGACGTTGCCGCTGGAGACGACGAGGTTGACCGTGGACCCCTGGTCGACGGAGGTACCCGCTCCGGGATCCATCCGCAGCACGACACCTGCCGGCACGGTCGGCGAGTTCTCCCGGGTCACGGAGCCTTGCGTGAGGCCGGCGGCGGCGACCGCAGCCCACGCGGCCTCCGAGGATTGGTTGACGACGTCGGGGACCTCGACCTGAGCACGGCCGGTCGACACGTAGACCTTGATCTGCGTGTTCTTGGTCACCGTGGTGCCGCCGGGCGGGTCGGTGCGGATGACGTGACCCGCCTTGTAGTCGCTGCTCGCTTCGTCGAACTTGGTGGGGACGAGTTCGAGCTGCTCGATCGTGCTGTTCGCGCTCTCCCACGTGGCGTCGACGAGATCCGGCACCTCTCGGGAGTCCGTGGAGATGCTCGTCGCGGGCGGCAGCTGCACCACCCAGAACACGAGGGAGAAGAGGATGACGGCGATACCGGCGATGGCAGCCCAGATCCACACGACCGGCGGGCGGCGCTGGGTACGCGTGACGGTGTCGTCCGAGGTGAGCTGACGGATCGCCTGCTCGGTGCTGGACGCCGCCGTCGGTGATGGGCCGAACAGTGAGTCGTGGTCGTCGCGTCGGACCGGCACATGGCCGGCCCCGGCTTCGTCGAGATCCTCACGGAACTCGACGGCGCTCTGGTACCGCTCGAAGCGATCCTTCGCGAGGGCTCGGAGGACGACCTGGTCGAGCGCCGGCGACACCTTCGGGTTGATCGAGCTCGGCTTCACCGGGCGCTCGCTCACGTGCTGGTACGCGACGGCGACGGCGGTGTCGCCGCGGAAGGGCGCCTTGCCCGTCAGCATCTCGAAGAGGACGACGCCGGTGGAGTAGAGGTCGGTCCGGGCGTCGACCGTCTCGCCCTTGGCCTGCTCGGGCGAGAAGTACGCGGCCGTACCGAGGATGGCTGTCGTCTGGGCGACCGTCGTGGACGAATCGGAGACGGCGCGTGCGATGCCGAAGTCGGTGACCTTGACGTCGCCGGCCGTGGTGATCATGACGTTGCCCGGCTTGATGTCGCGGTGCACGACGCCGGCTCGGTGGGAGTACTCCAGCGCGGTGAGGATGCTGTGCGCGATGCGCACCGCCTCTTCGGACTCGACGGGACCCTCGGCGATGAGGTCCTTGAGCATGCGCCCTTCGACGTACTCCATGACGATGAACGGCTCGATGAGGTCGTGCCCCGAGCCGTCCTTCACCCGCTCCTCGCCGGCGTCGTACACGCGGACGATCGTGGGGTGCGCCATCCGTGAGGCGGCCTGCGCCTCCTGACGGAAACGGGAGCGGAATGCGGGGTCGGTGGCGAGCGTGGACTTCAGGACCTTGATGGCGACGGTGCGACCGAGCTTGGTGTCCACGCCGCGGAAGACGTTGGACATGCCCCCGCGACCGATGAGGTCGCCGACGACGTATCGGCCTGCGAGCAGGCGTTGATCGTCAGCCACGTACCACCCCTGAATTCGCTTGGAGGACAAACACTAACAGCTTACCCGGGCACCTTCCGAGTGCTCTCAGGGATGACCCTGAGAGCACTCGTCGCGGCATCGGCCTACTGCCCCTTGATGACGTTGATCGACTCGGAGGACGGCGATCCGGAGGAGGTACCCGTGCTGCAGCGGACCGCGTACGAGACCGAGAGCGTGCCCACCGGCGTCGACCGTGATGGTACCCGTCGTGGTGTTCGCATCGAACTGGCCCGAGGAGTTGTTCTGGAAGTAGCCGCCGGAGACGGCGACGGTGTAGCCGAGGAAGTCGGCCCCGGTCGGGCAGGCGTTCTGCACGGCGAGCCAGTCGACCTTGATCGAGGTCGAGGTCGCGTCCTTCGGGATGACGAGCGAGCCGTCGTCGAGCACCGACTGGTCGAGCTTCGGTGCCTCGGTCGGCGGGTTGATGACCGCGATCTCGTCGTAGACGGTCAGCGTGATGGCCGAACCGGTCTTGACGTTGCCCGTGGGGTTCACGTCGTAGACGGTGTCGACCTGCTCCGGCGTCGTGGCCGGGTCGCCGACGTTCTTCGACACGCTGAAGTTGTACGGCGGCGCGCTGAAGATCGTGTTGAGCTCGTCGAAGGACCGGCCCTGGAGGTCGCTCAGGTTGATCGGGAACACCGTGGGCGTGGGCGTCGGCGTCGGGCGTCGGGGTCTTCGTCGGCTTCGGCGTCGCTGGACGTCGTGTCGCCGACGGAGTCGTACCTCCCGGCGTCGTTCCCCTGGTTCGCGAACACGGCGATCAGCGAACCGACCAGCACGATGACGAGCAGGGCGACGAGACCGATGAGCGGCCAGGTCCACTTGCTGCGCTTCTTCTTCTCGCCCTCGCCCTCGACGTCGTCCTCGAGCTGGTCCGCTTCGGCGGCGGACAGCAACTGCGTGGTCGCGTCGTCGGCTGCGGGCATCCGGCGGGTCTGG
Organism: Plantibacter sp.; assembly: GCF_059073635.1. NCBI lineage: Bacteria > Bacillati > Actinomycetota > Actinomycetes > Micrococcales > Microbacteriaceae > Plantibacter > Plantibacter sp. The sequence goes on from NZ_JCACOF010000008.1 coordinate 108,004, forward strand.
TCCATCACGGTGGTCGCGGCGTCGCCGGCCCCACCGAGGATCATCGGCACGGCTGCGGCCGCGGCGTTGAGGTCGCCTCGACGGAGCGCCTGGGCGGCGCGCGCGACGTGGGCGGACGATGCCGGACGGTCGACCGGGTTCTTCGCGATCATCGACATGACGAACCGGCGGACCGGCTCGGCGATCGTGACGGGGAGCTCCGGCGGCTGCTCGTTGATCTGCGCCATCGCGATGGCGACCTGCGACTCGCCCGTGAACGGACGGCGTCCGGCGAGGCACTCGTACGCGACGATGCCGAGCGAGTAGATGTCCGTCGACGGTGAGGCGGGGTGCCCGCTCGCCTGCTCGGGCGAGAGGTACTGCACGGTGCCCATGACCTGACCGGTGGCCGTGAGCGGCACCTGGTCGGCGATACGGGCGATGCCGAAGTCGGTGATCTTGACGCGGCCGTCCGGCGTGATGAGCAGGTTGCCCGGCTTGATGTCACGGTGGACGAGGCCCGCGGCGTGCGCGGCCTGGAGTGCCGACGAGGTCTGCGCGACGATGTCGAGCACCTTGTCGGTGGGCAGGACACGCTCGCGCTCGAGCACGGTGGACAGGGCCTCACCGGGCACGAGTTCCATGACGAGGAACGCGCTGCCGTCCTCCTCGCCGTAGTCGAAGACGTTGGCGATGCCCTCGTGGTTCACGAGTGCGGCGTGCCGCGCCTCGGCACGGAACCGCTCGAGGAACCCGGGGTCCCCCATGTACTCGTCCTTGAGGATCTTGATGGCGATGGTCCGGCCGATGACCAGGTCAGTGGCCTGCCACACCTCGCCCATGCCACCGATCGCAATGCGAGATTGCAGTTCGTAGCGACCTCCGAAGGTCAGCCCGGCTGTCGGTCTCATTTGTTCAGCACCGCCTCTAGTACTTTCTTCGCGATCGGCGCGGCCACGAGGTTGCCGTAACCGTCCTGTCCGAGTCCACCGCCATCTTCAACAACGACCGCCACGGCGACCTTCGGGTCGTCCGCAGGCGCGAAACCGGTGAACCACAGCGTGTACGGATCGTCGGATCCGTTCTGTGCCGTGCCTGTCTTTCCAGCCACATCGACCCCATCTATTCTTGCATTAGTCGCAGCACCGCTCTGGACGCCCTGGACCATGATGTCCGTGATCTCCTTGGCCACCGAACTCGAGATCGGCTGCGACAGCTGCGCCGGTTCGAACTCCTTGAGGACGCTCAGATCGGGGTTCACGACGCGGTTCACCAGCTGCGGGTTGCAGACGATGCCACCGTTCGCGATGCCGGCCGAGACCATGGCCATCTGGAGTGCCGAGGCCCGCACGGTGTACTGCCCGAAGGCTGCCATGGCGGTCTGGTCGTCGCTCAGCGCGTTCGGGAAGGTGCTCGGCTGCATCGGCATGGGGTTGAGTCCCGTTCCGGTGATGTTCACGTCCATGTTGAAGCCGAAGCTCTGCGCCATGTCGCGGATCTTCTCGTAGCCGAGTTCGACGCCGAGTTCCGCGAGCGGGATGTTGCAGCTGAGCTCGACGGCTGTCGCGATGGACACCGTCGCGCCGCCGCCGCAGCTTCCGCCCTCGGAGTTGCGGATGACGGTGCTCGTCCCGGGGAGCGTGTAGGTGGACGGGTTCGGGAACTCCGACTCCGGCGTGTAGTCGCCCGAGGCGAACGCCGCGGCCGCGGTGACGAGCTTGAAGGTGGAACCGGGCGGATCGAGGTCGCCGTCGACGCCCTTGTTGAGGAGCGGCTGGCGGTCGTCGTCGTCGAGGGTCCGGTAGGCGTCGAGCACGGCCGCGTTGTCGTGGCTGGCCAGGACGTTCGGGTCGTAGCCGGGGCTCGACACCGAGGCGAGGATCTTGCCCGTCTTCGGCTCGATGGCGACGATCGCGCCCTCCTGGTCGCCGAGCGCGTCGAAGGCGGCCTGCTGCACGACGGGGTCCAGGGTGACCTCGACCGCCGCACCCTTCGGAGCCTGGCCGGAGATGAGCCGGTTGATGGAGTCGAGGAACTGGGAGTTCGACGTACCGCTCAGGTACTCGTTCGTCGCGAGTTCGAGACCGGACGAGCCCTGGGTGGGCGAGAAGTAGCCGGTGACGGGCGCGTACAGCGGGCCGTTCGCGTAGACGCGCTGGTACTTGTATTCGTCGTCACTGGCGACGGACGAGGCGATGGCGGTCCCGTCCGTGAGCAGGATGGGACCCCGCTCCGTCCGGTAGCTGTCGTAGAGCGTCCGCGTGTTGCGACCGTCGGCGTTGAGGGTGTCGGCCTGGAACATCTGGATGATCGTGGTCGACCCGAAGAGCGCCAGGAACATCGCCAGGACGACGATGCTCACCCGCTTGAGTTCGCGATTCATGAGACCACCGCCTTGGGTTGGGTTCGGACCGTGTCGGAGATGCGGAGCAGGACGGCGATGATGATCCAGTTCGCGACGAGCGACGACCCGCCGGCCGCCAGGAAGGGTGTGGTGAGCCCCGTGAGCGGGATGATGCGGGTCACGCCGCCGACGACGACGAAGACCTGCAGCGCGACGGTGAACGCCAGGCCGATCGAGAGGAGCTTGCCGAAGTCGTCGGTACCGGCGTAGCCGACTCGGAAGCCCCGCGAGACGAGCAGCAGGTAGAGCGCGAAGATCGCGAAGAGACCGGCGAGGCCGAGCTCTTCACCGAGGCTGGCGATGATGTAGTCGCTCTGCGGGACGGGGGTGATCTCGGGCATGCCCTGGCCGAGCCCGGTGCCGAGCAGTCCGCCGTGGGCGAGGCCGAAGATGCCCTGCACGAGCTGGTAGCTGCCGCCGTCGCGGTCGAAGACCTCCGGGTTGAAGGCGTCCCACCAGTTGTGGAACCGACCGGCGACGTAGGAGAGGGTCTGGCCGGCGATGAACGCACCGGCGAAGAACATCGTCAGGCCGATGATGATCCAGCTGGCGCGGCTCGTCGCGACGTACAGCATGACGAGGAACATGCCGAAGTAGAGCAGACCGGTTCCGAGGTCGCGCTGGAAGACGATCACGCCCATCGCCATCGCCCAGACCACGAGGATCGGGCCGAGGTCGCGCAGACGGGGGAACTGGATCCCGAGGAACTTCTTGCCGACCATCGAGAGGCTGTCGCGCGTGCGCACGAGATAACCGGCGAAGAAGACCGCGAGAGCGATCTTCGCGATCTCGCCGGGCTGGAAGGTGACCGCGTCGCCGATGCCGATCCAGACGCGGGCGCCGTTGACCTCCCGACCGATGCCCGGCAGCAGGGGCAGCAGGAGGAGGACGAAGGCGAAGAGGCCGGCGATGTACGTGTACTTGAAGAGCACGCGGTGGTTGCGGATGATCAGGACCACGGCGATGGCCCCGGCGATCGCGATCGCACTCCACACCATCTGTCGGACCGCGGCGCTCGCCCAACCGGAGTCGCCGAGGGCGATGTCGATCCGGTAGATCTCAGCGATGCCGACGCCGCCGAGCACGGTGGCGATCGGTAACAGGAAGGGGTCGGCCTCCGCCGCGGTGTAGCGCAGCACGATGTGGAAGGCGAGGACCAGGAGTGACAGGCCCGAGCCGAAGGTGATCAGGGCGAAGTCGAGGTGCCCGAGGGCGCCGAGCTGCACGAGCATGACCGCGACCGCGTTGATGGCGAACGCGAAGATGAGGAGCGCGAGCTCCAGGTTGCGGAGCTTCTTCGGCAGCCGGAGTCGGCGCATCGTCTTGATGACGCCGGTGTCGGCTTGGATGGGGGCTGCGACGTCACTGGTCATCGGTCACCCGCAATCGCTTCACGATGTCGAGGGCCTCGGTGAACGAGGACGCGCTGATGGTCTGGTCGACGGCCTGGCGGTCGAAGTCGGAGAGCGAGCCGAGCGGGATGCCGGTGTCCTCCTTGACGTTCGAGAGTTTGATGGGGCCGACGTCCTGCTGGATGCCCTGGTAGATGACCACCGTGTCGTCGTCGCCGCCGACGAAGTAGCGGGTCTGGGTCCACGCGTACCCGAGCACGACACCACCGACGATCGCGACGATGACCACGATGAGACCGACGAGCCAGGTGATGCGCCGACGTCTCGCGCGGCGCTCGTCCTCCTCGATGAGCTCGTCGAGGTAGTCCTCGGAGGCGGGCTCGAAGTGCGAGTTGCCGAGCGAGGTGACCCGCCCCGGGTGCAGCCAGCTGTTGGGGATGAGCGACGGCTTCTTCACCGACGGGGTGAGCGCGAAGGCCACGGGCTTCGAGGCCGAACCGACGACGACGGGCTCACCGTCACTCACCGGCTCGTCGACGATGTCGACGACCACGACGGTGACGTTGTCCGGTGCACCGCGGTCCAGGCTCTGCCGGACGAGCTTCTCGGCAGTGCGCTGCGCCGACAGCTTCTCGGTGAGGGTCGCGGTGATGTGCGTCTCGTCGACCACGCCCGAGAGACCGTCCGAGCAGAGGATCCAGCGGTCACCCGGCTGCGTTCCGAGCGTCATCGTGTCGATCTCGGGGGAGGCGTCGACGTCGCCGAGGACGCGCATCAGCACGGATCGGCGGGGATGGACCATCGCCTCCTCGGCCGTGATCCGGCCGGAGTCCACGAGACGCTGGACGAACGTGTGGTCGACCGTGATCTGGCTGAGCTCGCCCTCACGGAAGAGGTAGATGCGGGAGTCGCCGATGTGGGCGATGGCGACCTCGTTGCCGATGACCGCGAGCGCGGAGACCGTGGTGCCCATGCCGGTCAGCTCGCGGTGCTTCGAGACCGTGTCGCCCAGGATGGAGTTCGCCGCGAGGATCGCGGACTGGAGCGTCGCCTCAGCGGCCTCGGAGGACGGGTACGGCTCGTCGGCCTCGATGATGCGGTTGAGTGCCATCGCCGAGGCGACGTCACCGCCGGCGTGGCCGCCCATGCCGTCGGCGACGACGAACAGGTGGTGCCCGGAGTAGCCGGAATCCTGGTTGTTTGAGCGCACTTTACCCACGTGGGAGAGCGCTGCGCCGGCGCCGCTGGTCGTCACCGGGTTACCGCCGCAACTCGAAACTGGTCTGGCCGACCTTGACGGGGGTGTCGAGTGGGATCTGCGTCGGGACGCTCACGCGCTTGCCGGCGAGGAAGGTGCCGTTGGTGGAATCCAGGTCCTGGACCATCCACTCGTCGTTCCAGAGCATGAGGCGCGCGTGATGCGTGGACGTGTAGTCGTCGCGGATGATGAGGCCGGAGTCCGCTGAGCGGCCGATGGTGATCGGCTCGCGGCCGAGGGGGAGCTCGGTGCCCTGCTTGGGCCCGGACACGATGACGAGGCGCGAGGTGTTGTCGACCGTGGCGCGCGGAGGCGTGCCGCTCGATCCGCCGGTGGCGGGCCGACTGGGGGCCGGGGCGGCCGCGGCGCGCATCGGCTGCGGCGGTGTGGCCGGGGCTCCGTTCGACGACTGCTGCTGCGGCTTCCGGACACGTGGTCCGAAGAGGTCGGTGCGGAGGGCGTAGACGATGCCGAAGACGAACGTCCAGAGCAGGAGCAGGAAGCCGATGCGGAGGACCAGCAGGGTCAGTTCGCTCACGCGCCGTCCCCCCACGAGTCGCCGAAGGACGACACATCGTGACGTCGGGTCGCATCGCTCATCTGGCGATCGGATCCGCCGGCCTTGGCGACCACCCGGAACACGATCCTGGTGCGGCCGATCTCGATGACGGAGTCGGGGGAGAGGGCCGCCTGGCGGAAGGACTGGCCGTTGAGCTTCGAGCCGTTCGTCGAGCCGAGGTCGCGCGCCTGACCGGCGTTGCCGTCCCAGAGGATCTCGACGTGCTTCCGTGAGGTGCCGGTGTCGGGGATCGTGATGTCGGCCTCGGTACCGCGGCCGATGACCGTGCGGGCCTGCGTGATCGGGTAGCGCTTACCGCCGATGTCGAGCACGGGTGCCCAGGTGACGGAGCCCTTGAGGTTGACGCTGTCGATCTGCACGAGGCCGTCGGGGAGGGAGCGGTCGCCGGAGAGCTTGATGGTCACGGCACCCGGAAAGGAGTACCCCTGGCTCTTGGCGTGCTTCTGGACGAGCGAACCGAGCTCGTCGATGAGGGAGGGGCCGATGGCGTCCATGCGCTCGAAGTCGGTGGGCGACATGCGGACGGTGAACTTGTTCGGCACGAGGATGCGGTCGCGGGAGACGACGGCGGCCTTGGTGTCGAGCTCGCGTCGGAGCGCGCTCGTGATCTCGACCGGCTGGAGTCCGGACTTGAAGGTCTTCGCGAAGGCGCCGTTGACGGCGCGCTCGAGTCCCTTCTCGAAGTTGTCCAGAATGCCCACGGTCTCTCGATTCGTGTCGGTGTCCAGGCAATGTTAGACGGTTTGCCTGCACACGAGGCCAATCGACGCGGGCGCCGACGCCAGGTGTTCACCCGCTCGGCAGCAGGAGATCGGCATCGGAACAGGACCGTCGGGGCCGTTTCGTCCTGCTCTGGCGCGGATCTCCGGTGTTCTGCCACCCGGGCTCCGCGTGCTATCCTCGATAAGTTGCCGCGAGAGCGGCGACGTCTGGTGTCTCGCGCGAGTGGCGGAATTGGCAGACGCGCTGGCTTCAGGTGCCAGTGCTCGAAAGGGCGTGCGGGTTCAAGTCCCGCCTCGCGCACCAGTTGATGTGACACGAAGGCCCCCGAGGAATCGGGGGCCTTCGTCGTTCCCGCCGTCCGGGCGTGACCGCTACCGTGTCGACATGGAGAACCCCCGGATGCCGATGGGCATCGCGATCACGATGCTGCACGACGGCCGAGTGCTCCTGGAACTGCTGGCCGACCGCTCCTTGCTCCTGGAACTGCTGGCCGACCGCTCCTCGGTGTTCAGCAGCGCCGAGACGCGCGTCGACGACCACGACCGGACGTCGGCCATCGTCCGCGAGTGGGTGACCGCGCCGCTCGCGGTGCCGGATCGTCGTGGTTCACACCGTCCGTCGCCGTACCGCGACGGCTACACCCTCGTCGTCTCGCCCGGGTCGACCCGGGATCTTGCGGCGCCTATCTAGTCCCGGACGCGCGTCGACGACCACGACCGGACGTCGGCCATCGTCCGCGAGTGGGTGACTGCGCCGCTGGCGGTGCCGGATCGTCGTGGTCCACACCGTCCGTCGCCGTACCGCGACGGCTACACCCTGGTCGTCTCGCCCGGGTCGACCCGGGATCTTGCGGCGTTCAGTACGTACGGGAACTCCCTGCTGGTCGACTTCGGTCGGGCGTTCGGGGCGGCGCCCGGCGCGGCGGGGGATCCTGAACCACTCGTGCGAGCGCTCCCGCGTGATCTGGCGATCTGCTTCCGGCGCGCGCAGGAGAAGGCCGCCTGGCGACTGGCGCAGGGCGCCTATCTTCCCGTCCTCGTCGGGTACCTCGACGAGTTGCGGGCGATGACGTCGATCGAGGAGCAGTACGCCTACGAGACGACGACCGCCGGGGTCGGTGGAATCCTCGACGACGAGCGCTACCTCCTGGTGGCCGACGATGCCCGCGCGCGGCGATGACGTCGATCGGCGGAGCAGTACGCCTACGAGACGACGACCGCCGGGGTCGGTGGAATCCTCGACGACGACTGGCGGAGCGGTCCTCGCTCTACAACTGGTACATGGATCTGGCCAAAGGTGGTCTCGTCCGCCCACGGCGGTGACGGAGACGTGTCGCGGCGGGTTCACCGTCACCGGCGCTCGCGGACGCGCTGCACCTCCAGGATGAGGACGGCGAGCCCCACGGCGGTCGCGGTGCCGAGGACGGTCACGATCGGGAGTGTGGCGGAGGCCAGCACGGCGATGGCGGCCAGGAGGAAGAGGATCGAGGCGGTGGTCGAGATCCTGCCGCGGAGCAGGACCAACCAGACCGCGACCATGAACACCGAGACGGGGATGGTCAGCGAGAAGGACGCGACGGCGGCGGTGAGATGCTCGCCCGCGTGCGTCAGCAGGTCGAGTTCCACCTCGATCCCCGCGGAGACGGCACCGGCGGCGGCGAAGACGACGTAGTGCGCGTACCCGAAGGCGAACCCCTGGCGGGACGAGGCCAGGCGACCCCCTTGCTCCCGGCTGAAGTAGATCCACCACATCCCGGCGGCGAGGACGATGCCTGCCACGGCCAAGCCGACGAGCCCGTCGATCCGCTCGTCGCTGTTCGCCGCGTCGATGATGGCGTTCGCCGAACCGAGAAGGCTCTCGCCGAGCAGGATCAGCGTGAACAGGCCGTACCGCTCGGCGACGTGATGCGGGTGCCAGGGCGTGCGGTGGACCCGTTCCGCCCAGACGGGCACGAGCACCTCGAGCAGCATCGCGGGCCAGAAGGTCCAGAACTGCCCCTCCACCGGAAGGGCCAGTCGCGCGACCCAGAGGACCTGCACGAGGCTGATCCCGATCGCGAACCGGAGGGCCACCGCGCGTTGCTCCGGATCGGACAACGCGAGTCGGAGCCACTGCGCCACCATCGCCAGTCGCATGATGACGTAGCCGATGGTGATGATCGCCCACTCGCCGTCGACCATGGCGTCGTGCACGCCGGCGGCGAGCACGAGGACCCCGCCCATCTGCACGATGGTGGTCATGCGGTAGAGCCAGTCATCGGTGTCGAACGCGGACGCGAACCAGGTGAAGTTCATCCACGCCCACCAGATGGCGAAGAAGATCATCGCGTAGGAGACGGTCGTCTCCGCCGCGTGACCCTCGACGATCCCGTGGTGGAGGTTCTGCGAGGCCTGGGAGACGGCGACGACGAACACGAGGTCGAAGAGCAGCTCCAACGGGCTCGCCACCCGGTGCCCCTCGCCGGGGTCGCGGCCGGTCATACGGAGGAGACCCAGTCGGTTCAGCACGATCCCATCCTGCCGTGCCTGTCGTTGCCAAGGAAGCTTGACACGTCGCCGGATGACAAGCATGCTTGACGTATGTCAGGTTTCCTTGTCATTTCGGACTCGATCGTCCAGATGCGCCGACGATGACGAACGACAGGTCGGCCCGCTGCGGCGGCGCCGCGTTCCGGCGGCTGGCGTCGATGAGCGCTCGCGACGTGCTCAGGAACCCGCTCACCGGGATCTCGATGTGGTTCATGACCGGCATCATCCTCGTGATCTACGTCTCCATGTGGCTCGCGTTCGTCGTCCTGGGCCCTGCTCCGGTCGCAGCGCTGGACACGGACGAACCGGGAGTCTCGTCGGCGCTCGAGCGGGCCGGTGTGCAGGTGGTCGCCCCCGACGACCCCGATCGGAACACGCGGGTGACCGTGCACGAGGGGCGCGCCCTGGTGGTGCTCGACGCTGCGGACCAGGCTGCATGGGACCCGATCTGGCGAGGGCTGCGCGACGCAGGCGTCCCGGCCCACGGGGTGACGGTGATGGACGACGAGGGTGACGTGAAGATCGACCCGCTCCAGGAGAACCTCGGCATCGTGGTCCTGGTCGGGGTCGCGAGCCTGGCGTTCATCGGCACGACCGTCCCACTCGTGGCGATGCGGGAGCGCGGGCTGCTCCGGCTGCTCGGCGTGACGCCGCTCCGCCGGTCGACCTTCCTCCTCGCGCAGCTCCCCTTGCGCGCGCTGGTGGCGGTGGGGATCCTGGTGCTGACGACCGGGATCGCGGTCTGGCGCAGGTACGTCGACGGCGTGGACCTCCTGGCCCTGGGGGTCTCGTTCCTCCTCGGAGCGGCGATGCTGTTCGCTCTGGCGCTGGTGTTCGCCGCCCGATCGCGGAACGCCGAGGCGACACAACAGACGATGGTGATGGTGACGATCGGGCTCGTGTTCGCGTCGGGCGGGCTCCTGCCGCAGTCCATCCTCCCTGCCGCCGTGCAGGTCGCCATGAACTGCCTGCCGACCACCTGGTTCGTCGCCGCCGCGAGTGCCTCACTGACCGGGGCCGAACCGTTCCTCCCCGTCCCCGCGCTCTGGGGGCTCATGTCGCTCGTCACCGTCGCAGCAGGCGTGCTCGCCGTGCGGTGGTTCGAGTGGGATCAGTCCGAGCGCGACGGGCGGACGACCACGATGTCCGACACGCAACGAGAGGTGGCAGCATGAACGAGCACACGACACGGGGATCGACGCCGCAGGAGCGTCGTGCGTCCCGCAGATACATGTGGGAGATCGCGGCCGGTGCCGTCGGGTTCCTCGTGACGTTCCTCTTCCTGCCGGAGCTGTTCCCCACCGAGCCGGGATCGCCCGCAGCCGTCGCGGTCGCACTCGTCCCGCTCGTGCCGGTGGTGTGGATCGTGATCGCACTCGTCCGACACGTGCGCCGCGTCGACGAACTGCAGCGCGGAGTGATCGTGCTGAGTCTCGCCATCGGGTTCGGCGCGGCGATGCTGATCAGCCTCGCGGTCGTGTTCCTGTCGACCGCCGGTGTCGTCGTCCCCCAGCCGGAATGGTGGGTGTTCATCGGCGGGATGGCGGTCTGGGGCGTGACCATCGGTGTCGTCTCCTTCCGGGCCACCCGATGAAGAACGACGTCCGCGCCCTGCGCACCGAACGCGGGTGGACCCAGGTCCAGTTCGCTGAAGCACTCGGCGTCTCCAGGCAGACGGTGAACGCGCTCGAGACCGGGCGCTACGACCCGTCCCTGCCGTTGGCGTTCCGGGTCTCCGCACTGCTCTCCCGCCCGATCGAGGAGATCTTCTTCCCGGGTGAACACGATGCCCCGCCGTCTGGAGGACGACGATGAACGAATCGGACCGAGTGGTCGTCACCGTCGACCGGCTCAGCAAGCGCTACGGCGACCGGAGCGTCCTGCGCGACGTCTCCCTCCGGGTCCACGCGGGCGAGGTGTTCGGCCTGCTGGGACCGAACGGCGCCGGGAAGACCACCACGCTCGAGACCATCGTCGGACTCCGCCGTCCCACCGACGGAACCGTCCGGGTGCTCGGACGAGACCCGTCGATCGACCGCCGATACGTGACCGAGCGGATGGCGGTGCAGCCGCAGGCCGCCACCCTGTTCCCGACGCTGACGGTCGCGGAGACGCTCGACCTCTTCGCGTCGTTCTACCGCGACGTGCGGCGTCCCGAGGAGGTCTTGGACGAGCTCGATCTGGGGGAGGCACGGCGCGTGCGCGTGAAGCACCTCTCAGGCGGCCAGGAGCGTCGCCTGCTGATCGCCATCGCGTTGATCGGCAATCCCGAGATCGTCGTCCTCGACGAGCCGTCGGCCGGACTCGACCCGCAGGCCCGACGGAACCTCTGGGGCATCATCCGGCGCCAGCAGGAACGCGGGACCACGATCCTGCTCTCGACGCATCACATGGACGAGGCCACCCAGGTCTGCGACCGGATCGCCGTCCTCGTGGACGGCTCGATCGCCGCCTCGGGGGAGCCGGAGACCCTGGTCCGGGAACACGCCGCGACGGCCACGGTGACCTTCGAGGTCCCCGGCCGGACCACCGCGGACGAGTTGCGTTCGCACGACATCCCCGGCGAGATCACCGTGACGGCGAAGGGCGCCGTCAGCCTGGTCGGGATCGTGACCGACGACCCTGACGCCGTGCTGCGCCGACTCACCTTCTCCACCGGTCTCAGACCCCGCGGGTTCCGAGTGGCGCACGGGTCGCTCGAGGATCTCTTCATCGATCTCGCGAATCGGCCGACGTCCGCAGCCGACGGCGACCGGGCCCACAGCCCATGAGCACGACGCCTGCGTTCCCAGCGCAGGTCCGGAGCTTCGCCGCGGCCCACGCGCGCGACCTCGTCCGGGACCCGCGCTCGATCATCGCACTCGTGGCGAGTTTCCTCGCCTTGATCGGACTGCTCTGGGGGGTGGACGCCCTCGTGGCGACGGCGTCCGACACGCCTGCCGGTGTGCTGGAGCGCGCCCTCCCGCTCGTTTCGAGCACGGGGACGATGGCGATCGCCTTCATGCTCACCACGGTGCCGCTGGTCCGGCATCGCAGCACCGGCCTGCTGCGGGCGCTGTCGACCTCGCCGGCCCGTCGCGACGCCTATCTGCTCGGACACCTGCCGATCCGCGTGGGGTTGGTCGTCGTCGAGGCCGCGGTGATCATCGCCCTGGCCGCCTGGACGGTGCCCACCCGTCCACTCTCCGACCTCGTCGCGATCGCCGGCACGATCCTGCTCGGTGGCGCGATGCTGCTCGGCTTCGGCTACCTCCTCGCGGCGCGGTTGTCGAACCCGGACATCGCCATGCAACTCGCGTACCTGCTGCCGATGCTCGCTCTCGCCACGTCCGGGGCCCTCTTCCCGCTCGCGATCCTTCCGGAGTGGGTCGCCGGTCTCTTCCGGGTCCTGCCCACGACCTGGATCGTCGGCGCGCTCGAGGCGACCATCTCCCGAGGCCCTCAGCCCGTGCCGCTCGCAGTGGTCTGGAGCCTGATGGCGGCGTGCGCGCTCGTGTCGGGTCTCGCGGCCGCTCGGCTCCACCGATGGGACGTCGGCTGATCGGCGGAGCTGCCGTCCGCCGCGTCAGTCCCGACGCGGGGCTGCGGTCGAATCGCGCACGATGAGCTGCGAGTCGAGACTCGCGACCGAACGGGGCGACCCGCCGGCCATGGCCTGGAGCAGCACCTCGACCGCCAACGACCCGCACCGGTTGATCGCGAGCCGCACGGTGGTGAGACCGGGCTGGCGGATGGACGCCATCTCGATGTCGTCGGTGCCGATGATGCTGAGGTCGTCGGGGCAGCGCTTGCCCATCGACGTGATCCCGGCGTCGATGCCGAGGGCGACCAGGTCGTTGTAGGCGATGACCGCCGTCGCGCCGCTCGCCACGATCGTGGCCGCTGCGGCGAGGCCGCCCTGGATCGAGGCCGCCTGGTGGCCCAGGCGGGTGAACTCGATGTCGAGCTGCTCGCATGCCGCCGCGACCGCGTCGCCACGGCGGAGGTCCGCCCAGGAGTGCTTCGGACCGGCCGCATAGGCGATGTGTCGGTGACCCAGTGCGGCGAGGTGTTCGACCGCCTGCCGTGGCCCGCTCTCGGTGTCCATCACGACGTAGGGGAGGCCGTCGATGATGCGGTTGACCACCACGACCGGGGTGTCGCCCACGAGCGCGCGGATCTCGTCGTCGGGGAGGCGTGGCGAGCAGAGGAGCATCCCGTTGAGCTTCCGCGCCAGTTCGAGCTGCTCGTGCTCGCGATGCAGGTCCTCATCGGTGTCGAACAACACCGGGCGGTGGCGTCCCTGCCAGGCCTGGGCGTGGACGCCCTTCAGGAGGGTCGCGTAGACCGGGCTGGCGATGTCGGGGACGATGACGCCGAACGTCTTCTCCGCCGTCGAACCGTTCGGGTTCGAGTACCCGAGGTCCGCCGCCGCCGTGAGGACCCGCTCGAGCGTCGCGTTCGCAAGGCGATCCGGCTCGCCGAACGCCCGCGACGCGGTGGCGATGGAGACGCCCGCGTGACGGGCGACATCGGTGAGGGTGGCGGTCACGGTTGATCCTTCGCGGGGTCGGGTGTACTCATGATGCGGCATCGTGCTGCCATGAAACTACTTGACAAACTTTGTACAAACCATTCAGAATCGCTTTCATGATGATCGACGTGGATCTCCTCCAGCCGACGACGCGGTGCCCCGAGGCTCGGCGATGACGGCCCTGCCGCCGCGACTGGGCGCCGGCTCGGGCCCGCGTCCGGAGCACCCGGCACCGTCCGCCGCCGGCATCCTGCACCTCGGTCTCGGCAACTTCCACCGAGCGCACCAGGCCGTCTACACGGCGGCTGCGCTCAGCGCGGGCGGCGATGAATGGGGCATCGTCGGTGTCGCATCCCGGTCCCGAGCGGTCGTCGACGCCATGCGGGCGCAGGATCTCCGCTACACGGTCGCCGAGATCTCACCCACCGGGGCCTCGTTCTCCGTGCCTGCCGTGCACACCGACGCGTTCGTCGCGGCGGAGGATCCGGAGCGCGTGGTCGGCACCCTCGCGGACGACCGCATCCGGGTCGTCACGCTGACCGTGACGGAGCACGGCTACAGCGCCTCGCCGTCGACCGGCCTCCTCGACCTGAACGACCCGCTGATCGCAGCCGACCTCCGGGGAGGTGCCCCGCAGACGACCATCGGCCAGCTCGCTCGCGGTCTGCAGCGGCGGGCTTCCGGCAGCGGCGCCCCGATCACGATCCTGAGCTGCGACAACCTGAGCGAGAACGGCGCTCGCACGGAGGCGCTCGTCCGGGCCTTCCTCTCCGAACTGCGCGGCACCGAGGGCGCGGAAGCGCTCGCCTACCTCGACAGCGCGGTCGCCTTCCCGTCCAGCATGGTCGACCGCATCGTCCCGGCGACGACCCCGCAACTGCGCGAGCTCGTGGCAGCCCGCCTCGGCGTCCGGGACGACGCACCGGTCTCCGCCGAACCGTTCACGATGTGGGCGATCGAGGACCGCTTCGCCGCTGCGCGTCCCGCCTGGGAGGCCGGAGGCGCCGTGTTCACCGACGAGGTGGGGGCGTACGAGCAGATGAAGGTGCGGCTCCTCAACGGGACGCACTCGCTCATCGCCTACCTCGGTGCGCTCCGCGGGGTGGCCACGATCTCGGAGTCGATCGCCGACACCGCCGTCGAATCCGCCGCACTGGCGATCCTCCGCGACGAGTACGAACCGTCGGTGCGGTTCCCGTCCGGCGTCGACGTCCGCACGTATGAGGGGCAGCTCTTCGAACGCTGGGCGAACCACGCCCTCGGGCACCGCACGGCGCAGGTGGGCACCGACGGGTCGGTGAAGCTGCGACAGCGCATCCCGGAGCCCGCCCTCCGTCTGCTCGAGGCCGGATCCGTTCCACACCTCATCGCCCTCACGGTCGCGGCCTACCTGTCCTGCATCGCCCCGATGCCGGGGTTCGACCCCGGTCCGCACGCGCGCGCCATGGTCGATCCGGCCCGCGAGGAGCTCGCCCGGCTGGCGGGCACGTCGACGGACGGTCGGCACCTCGCGCATCGGGTGATCGCGGAGCTGCACCTCTTCGGGCAGGACCTCGCCGAGCAGCCGACCTTCATCTCGCGGGTCGGCGAACTGATCGACACCATCCGCCGACACGGCGTCGACGCGGCCATCCGCGACAGCATCGCCGCCTCGCAGGCACCCATGACCACGACAGGAGCCAACCGATGAAGACGCTCGCGATCCACGGCGCGGAGGACATCCGCTGGGAGGACGCCCCCACCCCGGAACCACGCGACGGCGAGGTCCGCCTCCGGGTGCGGTACGTCGGTATCTGCGGCTCCGACCTGCACTACTACTTCAACGGAGCGAACGGCGAGTACGTCATCCGCGAACCGCTCACCCCCGGCCACGAGCTCTCGGCCGTCGTCGACGTGGACCCCTCCGGGCGGCTCGCCCCCGGCACCCGGGTCACCGTGCACCCGGCGCGATACGGCCCGAGCCTGCCGGGGCTCGAGGACCGCCCACACCTGCGACCCGGCGGCGACTACCTCGGGAGCGCCGCGGCGGACCCGCACCGACAGGGTGGGGCCTCGGAGTACCTGATCGTCGAACACTCGATGGTGCGCGTCCTGCCCGACGGGCTCCCGCTCGAGCGGGCGGCGCTCGCCGAACCCCTCGCGGTCGCCATGCACGCGGTCGGGCTGGCCGGCGACGTGCGCGGTGCGCGGGTCCTCGTCATCGGTGCAGGGCCCATCGGTCTGCTCGTGATCGCCGCAGCCGCCCGGGCCGGTGCAGCGAGGATCGCGGCGAGCGACATGCGCGAACAGGCACTGGAACGCGCCGCGACCGTCGGAGCCGGTGAGCTCCTCCTCGTGGGTCGCGACGCCGTCGCCGACGAGTCCTACGACGTCGTCTTCGAATGCTCCGGCGCACCGGTCGCCCTGACCCAGGCGGTTCGTGCCGCGAAACGAGGCGGGTCGATCGTCCAGGTCGGCATGCTCCCCGACGCCGACAGCCCGATCAACCTCGCCCCCATGCTCGCCAAGGAGCTCACCATCCGCGGCGCGTTCCGCTTCTCCACCGAGATCGACGACGCGATCGCGTTCCTCGCCGAGGGCGATCTCCTCGACGCCGTCGTGACCCAGGTCATCCCAGCCGAGGAGGCGGTCGACGCCTTCGCCGTCGCGCGGGACTCGTCCCGCTCGGCGAAGGTGCTCCTCGCCTTCTGAGCCACCCACCGCACACTCCCACCCCCACTTCCGCTGCATCCCGTAGGTCCGAAGGAGTACCTCATGTCAGAACCCAAGTCGTCCGTCGCCACCGGCGACCCCACCGCGAACCGATCCGTCCGCGACCTCGTCCGGGCCGCCATCTCCGGGTGGCTCGGCACCGCGCTCGAGTTCATGGACTACCAGCTCTACTCGCTGGCCGCCGCGCTCGTGTTCGCCGACCTCTTCTTCTCCAACGAGGACCCGGCCATGGCCGTCGTCGCCGCGATGGCGACGTACGGGGTCGGCTACGTCGCCCGTCCGGTCGGCGCGTTCTTCTTCGCCCGGCTCGGCGACAAGACCGGCCGGACCAAGGTCCTCTTCTACACGATCCTGCTCATGGGCCTGTCGACGACGCTCATCGGATTCCTGCCGACCTACTCGCAGGTCGGCATCCTCGCGCCGATCCTGCTGGTCCTCCTGCGGATCGCGCAGGGCTTCGGAGCCGGTGCCGAGATCTCGGGCGCCGGCGTCATGCTCGCCGAGTACGCCCCGGCCAAGCGCCGCGGCATCATCGCGTCGCTCGTGGCGCTCGGGACCAACTGCGGCACCCTGCTCGCCTCCGCGCTGTGGGCCGGTCTGCTCCTGGCGTTCAGCGAGGACGAGGTCATCGCCTGGGCCTGGCGCATCCCCTTCATCGGCAGCGTCGTGATCATGCTCTTCGCGGTCTGGGTCCGCTTCAACCTCAAGGAGAGCCCGGTCTTCGAGGAGCGCGACGACGTCGTCGACGGCAAGGCGCTCACCAAGCAGGAGACCATCGCCCTCGCGACCGAGACCGGCAACCTCCGCACCCTCGAGGCCATGAACCGCAAGCCGATCAAGGCGTTCAGCATCGCGCTCCTGCTGCGGTTCGGTCAGGCCGGCAACTCGGGACTCGTCCAGACGTACCTCATCAGCTACATCACCGTCGTCCTGCTGCTGGACCGGTCGATCGGGGTGAACGCCGTCATCGTCTCCTCGCTCGTCGCCTTCATCACCGTGCCGCTCTCCGGCTGGCTCGGTGACCGGTACGGACGGAAGCGCATGTACATGGTGTGGGCGATCATCGCGCTCATCATCATCGTCCCGACCATGCTCATGATCCACAGCAAGGACACCGTCCAGGTGTTCGTCGGCTACGTCGTCCTGCACAACCTGGCCGTGATGAGCTTCGCGTCGCTCGAGAACCTGACCCTGCCGGAACTCTTCGGCGCGCGGAACCGCTACACCTACACCGCGATGGCCCGGGAGATCGCCGCGATCGTCGCGACCGGCGCTGGCCCCGTCATCGCCGCCGCCTGGGTGTCCGCCGCCACCGGCTCCTTCATCCCGATCATCATCATGCTCGGCGTCTTCACCCTCTGCGCCCTGGTCGCGTCCATCTGGATGCCCGAGGTCGCCGGTCGGGACCTCACCGACCCGCGCGACGCCATCTGACCGGCACCCGACCTCCTCGAAAGGAACCTCCATGAGCATCGAACGCGCGGACGTCATCGTCACGAGTCCCGGCCGGAACTTCGTCACCCTGAAGATCACCACCAGCGACGGCGTCGTGGGCTGGGGCGACGCGACCCTCAACGGGCGCGAGCTCGCCGTCGCGTCGTACCTCGGCGACCACGTCGCGTCGATGCTGATCGGCCGCGACGAGGACCGCATCGAGGACACCTGGCAGTACCTGTACCGCGGACCGTACTGGCGGCGCGGCCCCGTCACGATGGCGGCCATCGCCGCGGTGGACATGGCGCTCTGGGACATCAAGGCCAAGAAGGCCGGGGTGCCGTTGTACCAGCTGCTCGGCGGGGCGAGTCGATCGGGGATCCGGGCGTACGCCCACGCCTCGGGGACGGACTACCAGGCGCTCGCCAACGCGATCACCGGGTACCAGGAGCTCGGGTTCACCGCGGTGCGCGTCCAGACCGGTGTGCCGGGGCTCGGGCAGGTCTACGGGGTGTCCGCCTCAGGGCCCGGGGTCCGCTACGACTACGAGCCGGCGAAGCGCGCGGCGGACGGCTCGGCAGCCACGGCACCGACCGAGGAGTCCTGGGACACCGCCGGCTACCTCGCGCACATGCCGGGCGTCTTCGAACGGATCCGCGAGGACTTCGGGACGGGCCTCCGGATCCTGCATGACGGACACCACCGCATGTCGCCGATCGAGGCCGCCCGGTTCGCGAAGGACATCGAGCCGTACAAGCTCTTCTGGCTCGAGGACTGCACACCGGGGGAGGACCAGACCGCCCTGCGACTCGTCCGCCAGCACTCGACCACGCCGCTGGCCATCGGCGAGGTCTTCAACTCGGTGTACGACTACCAGACCCTCATCACCGAGCGCCTCATCGACTACGTCCGCTCGGCGGTGACGCACACCGGTGGCATCACGGCGATGAAGAAACTGCTCGACTTCGCGGCGATCTACGGGATCCGTTCCGGCATCCACGGCCCCACCGACATCTCGCCCATCGGGATGGCCGCAGCGCTGCACCTCGACCTCGCGATCCACAACTTCGGGATCCAGGAGTACATGCCGCACAACGAGCAGACCCTCGAGGTGTTCCAGACCTCCTTCACCTTCGACGACGGCTTCCTGCACCCCGGCGAGCAGCCCGGCCTCGGCGTCGAACTCGACGAGGACGCGGCCGCCGCGTTCGAGTACACGAAGGCGTACCTGCCGGTGAACCGGCTGACGGACGGCACCGTCCACGACTGGTGAGCGGCGGCGGCGGTGGCATCTGGTGCTCCGCGGCCGTGAGGTGAGATGATGCGGTGCTGCCTCGAACGCGTGCGGTCCTCCGCCACGTCCGTCCCGATGCGCGAGGCGCTGCGGGTTCCGGGACGGCAGCTCCTCCCTGCGACCCGGAATCGAAGGATGCCCGGTGCACGAGGACCCGACCGTCGGCGCGGCCGACACCGCTGAACCAGTCACCCGAGGCGGCAGCGTCGCCCCCGTCGCTTCGCCGTCGCACCGACTGCGTCCGGTCGCCTTCGGCGGTGTCATCGCCGCCACGGTCGTCGTCGCCGCGGCCTGGGTGGTCGGCGCGTCGGTGTCGCTGACGGCGGCCACGGCACCGTCGGTGATGCTGCAGCCGTACCTCGACGCACTGGAGGACGGGCACCTCGAACGGGCGGTCGCGATGGACGGGACCGCTGCCGCCGCCGCCGAACTCGGCTACAGCGTCGACCTCCTGACCGATGAGCGGTACGCGCTCGCGACCGACCGCCCGACGGCCTATCGCGTCGGAGCGACCCGGACCGAGAACGGGGTCGCCACGGTCGACGTCGCGTTCGAGCGCGGCGGTGAACGACAGACCACGGCGTTCACGCTGCGCTCACAGCCGTCCGGCTTCCTGTGGTTCAGCGCGTGGCGCATCGAACCGGCGAGCCTGCCGACCATCACGGTGCCCACGGTCAGGTTCGGTGCGCTGGACCTCTCCGTCGGAGGCGAGCACGTGGGCACAGTGGATGAGACGACGGTCTACGTCGTCGGACCGGGGAAGTACGACATCGCGGCCGACTCGACCACCGGCTTCTTCGACTTCGAGGTGCCCAGCGTGGAGGCCGAATGGGACGGCAGGCCGACGGCGTATCTGTACCCGACACTGACGGCGCTCGGGCAGGAGGGGGCGACCGCTGCGGTCCACGCGTACGTGGACGCCTGCATCGCATCGACGTCCTATGAACCCGAGGGCTGCTCCATCGCGATCGACAATTCGGAGGGCGACGAGATGTCGGGCGTCACCTGGCTGTTGACCCGTGGTCCCGAGTTCGAGTTCTCGGAGTACTCCGCGACGGCGGGGTTCCTCGTGACCACCACCCGTCGGGGTAGTGCCGACTTCCTCGCCGCGTTCGCCTCGGCGTCGGGCGAATACGGCATCGTGACCGCGGAGGACTGCGAGGTGTGGGTGGACGGTGCCGTCGTGTTGTCGACCGACGGCACGTGGACCTTCGACCCGTACACCTGGTGAGCGTGGGCGATGTCATGCACCAGATGAGGGGTGGGGACGCGTGAAGTACGTTCCAGCGTTCGGCCTGAAGGCGCAGGTGTTCATGCTCTGTGTGGCGCGAGCTGAGCTGCCCGCGCGACGATAGGGTGAGGACCCGTGACGGCCGCCCTTCCCCCTGAGCATCGCGAGACGACGCCCCGCGGGGTCCTCGTCTCCGTCGTCGCCTCGTTCCTGTTCGCGGCGCTGTTCTTCCTGCCACCGCTGCTGGAGCCGTTCGGGGCGAACGAGATCTTCGCCTGGCGCGTGATCGCGACGGTGCCGGTGCTGGCGACGCTCATCGTCGTGTTCGGGTGGTGGCGGGACGTCCGCGACATCGCGGTCCGTCTCGCGCGTCGTCCGCTCCTCGTCCTCGTGGTCGTGGTCGACGGGCTCCTGCTGTCCCTGCAGCTGTGGCTCTTCGGTTGGGCACCGCAGACGGGGCACGGGCTCGAACTCGCGCTCGGCTACCTCCTGATGCCACTGGCGATGGTCGTGGTCGGCGTCGTCCTGCATCGGGAGCGACTCGCACCGCTCCGGATCGCTGCGGTCGCCGCAGCCGCCATCGGCGTCACCGCCGCGATCGTCGTGGCCGGTGGGCTGTCCTGGGCGACCATCGCGGTCGCGGTCGGCTACCCGGTGTACTTCGCGATCCGGCGCCGAGCCGGGCTCGACTCGATCGGTGCGTTCTGCTTCGAGCTGGCGGTCCTCGTCCCCGCCGCGATCGTGCTGGCGCTGCAACCGTCCTCACTCGCCATCCTGGCCGCGCACCCGCAGCTGGGTTGGGGGATCGTGCTCCTCGGGGTGATCGGTGGCGTCGCCCTCGTGCTGTACCTCGTCGCGAGTCGCCTGCTGTCGTTCGGCGTCTTCGGACTGCTCAGCTACCTGGAACCGGTGCTGCTGGTCCTCGTGGCGGTCCTCCTCCTCGGCGAATCACTGACGCTCGCCGACGGGTTCGTCTACGGCCCGATCGTCGTCGCGCTCATCCTGCTGGGGCTCGAGACCTCGCGCCGGCCACCGCGCTGACCGTCCTCCCACCGCACGGCGCGTCGCCGTGAACCTGTGAAGTCAAGCCTCGTGGACCGGTCCGTGCGCCGACGTAGCCTGAGGTCATGGTCACGAAGCATGCTCCAGCAGTGTCGCTCGAGCCGTCCTTTCCCTCGCAGCACGATGTGTCTCCAGCGCGAGACTCGTCCGAACGGCACCACGTCGTCCCGATCGGTGCCCGGCAATGGCGGATCTCGAACGACGCCGATCCCTCCTCACCCGAGTGCTGTCTCGCGTACGTCGAGGCACAGGGCACCGGTTACGACGTGCTCATCGTCGCGCCCAGCCCGCCTGAATGGCTGCACGTGGACACCTTCGACGAGGCCAAGCGCGCCGCGATCCGACGGCCGTCACCGCAGCTCTGAGTCGCTCCTCCGGCATTCGTTCGCCCATTCTTGGGCGACGGAGTGCTGGTTCGCCCAAGAATGGGCGAACGAACGGGTTCAGACGCTCCCGCGACGCACGATCGACGTGGGGACGAACGAGCCGACCGGCGAGATCGTTCTCGCCCCGGAGCTGGGCGAGGAGCACTTCCGCCGCGCGCTGACCGACGGCCGCCGCCGGCTGGTGGACGGTGGTGAGCGGCGGGTGGCAACGGAGCGCCCACGCCGAGTCGTCGAAGCCGACGACCGACACGTCCTCCGGCACACTCCGCCCTGCCGCACGGAGGGCTTCGAGCGCTCCGGCCGCGACGGCGTCCGAAGCCGCGAACACGCCGTCGACGGCCGGCTCCCGGCGCAGCAGCTCCGACATGCCGGCGAAGCCGTCCTGGTGCGAGTAGAGCGGGACCTCCACGACGAGTCGGTCGTCGAAGCGGTCGCCGAGCGCATCGCGGAACCCGGCGAGTCGGTCGGAGCCGGAGTCCCGGTCGAGGGCTGCCGCGATCATGCCGATGTGCCGTCGGCCGGCGCCGATCAGCTCACCGGTGATGTCGACCGATGCCGACCGGTTGTCGATCCCGACGAAGGGGAGCTCACGGAGGTCGGGCGGGTGGCCCACGAAGGTCGCCGGGAGGCCGAGGCGCTCGATGACGCGCGTGATCGGGTCGTTCTGGCGCGCGGACACCATGATCACCCCGTCGACGAAGCCGCCCGAGAGGTACCGGGTGATGCGGTCGGTGTCGCGCTCGGAGTCGACGACCAGACAGACGAGCTGGTGGTCGGCCTGTGACAGGGCCTCGTTCGCCCCGAGCAGGATGTTGCCGATGTTGGGGTCGTCGACGAACAGGCTGTGCGGCTCGTGGACGACGAACCCGACGGCCTGGGTGCGCTGCATGACGAGGTTCCGGGCGGCCGTGTTCGGCACGTAGCCGACCTTCTCGATGGCGGCCTCGATCGCCTCGCGCGCTTCGGCCGACACGTAGCGCTCGCCGTTGACGACCCGGCTGACCGTGCCCCGGGAGACGCCGGCTTCGACGGCGACATCGTGCACCGTCGCTCGTTTGCGTCGGGTCGGCGGAGGGGTCACGGCTCCACCCTAGCGCCGGTCCGGGCGGCCTTCGGCGGGCTCCGTGTTGACAGATTCAGAAACGCACGCCTACTCTGTGTACGTTCACAGACTCTCAACGTGGAGTTGTCGCTCTTCGATCTGTGCACGTTCACAGATCGCGGAAGGCACCATGAGCACGACCCCCACGTTCAGCCACGACGGCATCGCCTACGGCTGCGACTACAACCCCGAGCAGTGGGATCGGTCCGTCTGGCGCGAAGACGTCGCGCTCATGCAGGAGGCGGGCGTCGACCTCGTCGCCCTCAACATCTTCGGCTGGTCGCACCTCGAGCCACGGCCGGGGGAGTTCGACTTCGCCGGGCTCGACGAGATCCTCGACCTGCTCCACGAGGCCGGCATCCGGGTCAACCTCGGGACCGGCACCGCATCGGCCCCACCGTGGCTGACGTTCCGGCACCCGGAGATCCTCCCCGAGACCGAGGACGGGACGACGCGCTTCCCCGGCGGTCGCCAGGCCTGGTGCCCGTCGTCCGCGGTCTTCCGTCGCTACGCCCTCGAACTCGTCGAGCGCGTCGCCGTCCGCTACGGCGCGCACCCCGCCGTCGAGCTCTGGCACGTGTCGAACGAACTCGGCTGCCACAACGCGCTCTGCTACGACGACGAGAGCGCCGAGGCCTTCCGGGGCTGGCTCCGCGCCCGCTACGAGACGATCGAGCGTCTGAACACCGCGTGGGGCACGTCGTTCTGGAGCCAGCAGTACAGCGACTTCGCCGAGATCCTGCCGCCGCGCCTGACCCTGTCGAGCCGGAACCCGAGCCAGGTCATCGACTTCCACCGCTTCTCCTCCGACGAGCTCCTCGGCTACTACCGGGCCGAGCTCGAGGTCCTGCGCCGCCACAGCTCCGTGCCCGTCACGACCAACTTCATGGTCACCGCGCACATCCGGAACCTCGACTACTGGCAGTGGGCGCCCGAGATGGACGTCGTCGCCAACGACCACTACCTCGACAACCGCCTCGCGGACCCCACGGCCGAACTCGCGTTCGCGAGCGACCTCACGCGCGGTCTCGCCGGGTGGCGGCGCGTGGTTGCTCATGGAGCAGTCCACCGGTGCGGTCAACTGGCAGCCGCAGAACCTCGCGAAGGCACCGGGCGAGATGACCCGGAACTCCCTCACGCACGTCGCGAAGGGCGCGGAGGCGATCTGCTTCTTCCAGTGGCGCGCGTCGCTGCAGGGCTCGGAGAAGTTCCACTCGGCCCTCCTGCCGCACGCGGGCACCGACTCCGACGTGTGGCGCGAGGTCGTCGAGCTGGGCGGCACGCTCGACCGACTCGACGAGATCACCGGCACGCGCGTCCAGGCCGACGTGGCGCTCCTCTTCTCCTGGGAGAACTGGTGGGCCGCCGACGGCGAGAGCCGCCCGACCCACGCGATCGACCACCTCTCGCAGGTCCACGCGGTCCACGCGTCGCTGCGTCGTCTGGGTCACACCGTCGACGTCGTGCGTCCGGGCGCCGACCTCTCCGCCTACCGGCTCGTCGTCGTCCCGAACCTGTACCTGGTGCGCGACAGCGAGGCCGCGGTCGTCTCGGACTTCGTCGCGGCCGGTGGGCACGCCGTCGTCACGTTCTTCAGCGGGATCGCCGACGAGGAGGACCGGGTCCGCCCCGGCGGCTACCCCGGTGCGTTCCGCGAGCTGCTCGGCGTCAACGTCGAGGAGTTCGCCCCCGTCCTCCCCGGCCAGGTGCTGACGCTCGCGTCGGGCCGGACCGCGACGGCATGGTCCGAGCGGACCCGCGCCCGCGGAGCCGAGGTCGTCGACTCCTTCGCCGACGGCCCGTCGGCCGGTCGCCCGGCCATCACGCGCAACCGCATCGCGGGTGGCGGCGACGCCTGGTACCTCGCGACGAACCTGGACGCCGGCGCACTCGACGAGGTGCTCCGCGACGCAGCCGCGGGGGCCGGGGCGCTGCCACAGGGTGATCCGGACCAGCCGGGCCTCGAGGTCGTCCGCCGCGCCGATGAGGGACGGAGCTACCTCTTCCTCATCAACCACTCGACGAACGACGTCGAGCTGCCGGCCAGCGGGCGCGAGCTCGTCACCGGCGAACCCGTCGACTCCATCGCACGCGTGCCAGCCGGCGCCGTGCGCGTCATCAGAGAGGACCGCACGCGATGAGCGTCAACATCGAGACGGCCGAGGCGACGTCGCCACGGCCCGTCCGCCCGCCGAGGGCGGCCAAGCTGCCGAAGGCGGTGGTGCAGCACAAGCGGGCGATCGCCATCTTCATCGTCCCGTTCGCCGTGCTGTTCGCGCTGTTCTACCTCGTGCCGATCGGGTACGCGGTCTACCAGTCGCTGCTCGTGATCGAGCGTGACGGCACCTTCGGTCAGGCCCGGGAGGTGTTCGGCGGACTGGCGCAGTACGTGCAGGTCTTCCAGAACGGCCCGTTCTGGCAGTCCGTCGGACGGGTGCTCCTGTTCGGCGTCGTCCAGGTGCCGGTGATGCTCGGGCTCGCGCTCCTCTTCGCGCTGCTGCTCGACTCGCCGCTCCTGCGGGGCAAGCGGTTCTTCCGCCTCGCGTTCTTCGTCCCGTACGCGGTGCCCGGCGTGATCGCCGCCATCATGTGGGGCTTCCTCTACTCGCCGAACCTGTCGCCGTTCACCGCGGTCACGCAGAGCGTGGACTTCCTCTCGGCCGATCTCGTGCTCTGGGCCATCGCGAACGTCGTCACCTGGGTGTTCGTCGGCTACAACATGCTCATCATCTACTCCTCGCTGCTCTCCATCCCCACCGAGATCTACGAGGCCGCCCGGCTCGACGGCGCCGGTCAGGCGCGCATCGCCTGGTCGATCAAGATCCCGCTCGTGATGCCGGCGATCGTACTCACGGCGATCTTCTCGATCATCGGCACGCTGCAGCTCCTCGCCGAGCCGCAGGTGTTCCGCACCTTCAGCTCGGCCGTCAGCAGCACCTTCACCCCGAACCTCACCGTCTACACCACCTCGTCCATCCCGAACGTGAACCTCGCAGCCGCCTTCTCGGTCGTGCTCGCGTTGGCGACCTTCGTCCTCTCCTTCGGGTTCCTGAAGTTCACGCAGCGAAAGGAAGGCAAATGACCGCCATCCTGTCCACCGGCCGCGGCCCGCAGGAGAGCCGCCTGTCGCGCGCCGGCGCGCTCATCGTGATGCTCGTCTTCACGCTCTACTTCCTCATCCCCATCTGGTGGCTGTTCATCGCCTCGACGAAGTCGTCAGCGCAGTTCGGCAACTCGGCTCCGCTCTGGTTCGCGGACTTCAACCTGTTCGAGAACATCGGCCAGCTCGTCGCCTACCGCGACGGCGTCTACCTCAAGTGGATGCTGAACTCGGTGCTCTACGCCGGCCTCGGCGCACTGCTCGGCACGCTCTTCGCAGCCATGTGCGGCTACGCCCTCGCGAAGTACCGGTTCCCGGGACGCGACCTGATCTTCAACGTCGTCCTCGGCGGTGTGCTCGTCCCCGCGACCGCGCTCGCGCTCCCGCTGTTCCTCATCTTCAGCCAGGTGGGCCTCACGAACACGTTCTGGGCGGTCTTCCTGCCCTCGCTGGTGAGCCCCTTCGGTGTCTACCTGACGCGGATCTTCGCGGCGTCGAGCGTGCCCGAGGAACTCCTCGAGGCCTCGCGTCTCGACGGCGCCGGTGAGATCCGGACCTTCTTCACCATCTCCGTGCGACTCATGTTCCCGGCGCTCGTCACCGTGTTCCTCTTCCAGTTCGTCGCCATCTGGAACAACTTCTTCCTGCCGCTCATCATGCTGCGCGACGAAGCCCTGTTCCCGGTCACCCTCGGGCTCTACTCCTGGAACTCGCAGGTCAACCAGATCCCCGAACTGCGCCTCTACGTCCTCGTCGGCGCATTCCTGTCGATCATCCCGCTCGTCATCACCTTCCTCCTGCTCCAGCGGTTCTGGCGCTCCGGCCTCGGTGCCGGCGCCGTGAAGTAGTCGGACCGACGAGCAGACACTCCTCTCCATCCCGCACCAACACCCATCCCGCACCATTCACAGAAGAACGGATTCGCTATGAACCTCAAGAGAACAGCGGTCGCCGCAGCGGTGCTGTCGGCCGTCGTCCTGAGCGGCTGCTCCTCCACCGGGTCGGAGGGCGGCAGTGCTGCTGCCTCCTGCGCCCCGGCCGAGGGCAAGGTCGACCTCAGCTTCACCTCCTGGATCCCCGGCATCGAAGAGGTCGTCGACGTCTGGAACAAGGAGAACCCCGACATCCAGGTCAAGGTCCAGACCGGCCCGAACGGCAACAGCGGTACCTACCAGAACTTCTTCAACCAGCTGAAGGCCGGCAACGCCCCCGACCTCGGCCAGATCGAGTACGACGCCCTGCCGAACTTCCGCGTGCAGAACGGCCTCATGGACCTCGGTGCGTGCGACGACGTCATGGCCGCCAAGGACGACTTCGTCGACTGGACCTGGGGTCAGGTCTCGCTCGGTGAGTCCGACTCGGTCTACGCCGTCCCGCAGGACTCCGGCCCGATGGCCATGTTCTACCGCGCCGACCTGTTCGAGCAGAACGGGATCGCCATCCCGACGACGTGGGCCGAGTACAAGGAGGCCGCCAAGAAGGTCCGCGCCACCGGTGCGTACATCACGAACTTCTCGCAGGGCGACATCAACCAGTTCGCCGGCTTCGTCTGGCAGGCCGGCGGCAGCTGGTTCAACAACGACGGCTCCGACTGGACCGTCGACCTGACCGACCCCGCCTCCAAGAAGGTCGCCGACTACTGGCAGGACCTGATCGACGAGGACCTCGTCTCGACCGTCCCCACCTGGACGACCGAGTGGGACAACGCCTACAACTCCAGCGCCGCCTGGACCTGGAACTCCGCCGTCTGGGGCGCGAACTCCATCGCGTCGGGTGCTCCCGACACCGCCGGCAAGTGGGCCGTCGCGAAGGCTCCGCAGTGGGAGGCCGGCGACTCCGCGGCCGGCAACTGGGGCGGTTCCTCGACCGCCGTCTTCACCGGTTCCAAGCACCCCTATGAGGCGTCGAAGTTCGCGCTGTGGCTGAACACCTCCGACGAGGCGCTCACCATGCTCAACAAGAGCGCCAACATCTACCCGGCGACGAAGGAGGGCCTGAACCTGCCCGTCCTCAAGGAGGGCGTCGACTTCTACGGCGGCCAGCCGATCTACGATGTCTTCGCGGAGGCTTCCTCCGAGGTGTCTGAGGACTTCGCCTGGGGTCCGACGATGACGCAGACGTACAACGACGTGTCCGACGGCTTCAAGGCTGCGGTCTCCGGTGACGGAACCCTGCTCGACGCCCTCACCAAGGGCCAGTCCGCGACGATCGACGCCCTGAAGGCGCAGTCCATCCCCGTCAAGGAGTAACAGAACAGTGATCCACCACCTTCGTGCCGCGGGCGTCAGCCTGATCGTCGACGCCCGCGGCACGAAGGTGCCCACCATCCTCCACTGGGGAGCCGATGTCGGCGAACTCGCCGCCGACTCCCTCATCGCCCTCGCCCACGGGCTGACGCCGGCGATCCCGCCCTCCTCCATCGACGCCCCGCCGCGCCTCAGCCTCCTGCCCACCGTGTTCGACGGTTGGAGCGGCCGCCCGGGTGTCGGCGTGCACCGGCCGGGCGGAACCGATGCGTCGAACCTGCTCGCGCTGCGGCTGATCGACCAGCAGGCCACCGACACCTCGCTGGTCCTGACGACGTCCGACGAGCGTGCCGCGGTGGCGATCGTCTCGACGATCGAGTTGACCCCCCAGGGCGTGCTCCGCGTCCGGCACACCGTGCGGAACGACGCCGAGGTCGACCGACCACTCGCCGTCGACGCCCTCGCCGTCGTGCTCCCGGTTCCCGACCGCGCCACCGAACTCCTCGACTTCACCGGTCTCTGGACGCACGAGCGCACGCCGCAGCGCCACCGCCTCGGGCAGGGTGCCTGGACGCGCGAGCACCGTCACGGACGACCCGGTCACGACGACGCGTTCCTGTCCGTCACGGGCGCACCAGGCTTCGACTTCCGCAGCGGCGAGGTGTGGGCGACGCACCTCGCGTGGAGCGGCGACAAGGTGATCTGGAGCGAGCGCTCGCCACTCGGCCCCGTGGTCACCGGCTCCGGTGAACTCCTCGCGCCCGGCGAGGTCACGCTAGCGCCGGGGGAGACCTACGAGTCGCCGTGGACGGTCGCCGTCTACTCCGACGCGGGTCTCGACGGCGTCTCCGCGCGACTGCACCCCTGGATCCGCTCGTGGAGCACGATCACGAAGCCCCGCCCGGTGGTGCTGAACACCTGGGAGGCCGTGTACTTCGACCACGACCTGCCGACACTGCTCACCCTCGTCGAGCAGGCGAAGCGCGTCGGCGTCGAGCGGTTCGTCCTGGACGACGGCTGGTTCACCGGCCGCACGGACGACCGCCGTGCGCTGGGCGACTGGTTCGTCGACCCGGAACGCTGGGCGGGCGGGCTGTCGCCACTCATCGACGCGGTGACCGGTGCCGGCATGGACTTCGGGCTGTGGGTCGAGCCGGAGATGGTCAACCCCGACTCGGAGCTCGCGCGCACGCATCCCGATTGGGTCCTCGGGCATCCGGACGCTCCGAGCTGGCGCTTCCAACGGGTGCTCGACCTGGACAACCCGGACGCCTTCGCCTACCTCCTCGGCCGACTCGACGCGTTGCTGACCGAGTACGACATCGCGTTCCTCAAGTGGGACCACAACCGCGACCTCCTCGGCGGCTCGGCGCACCGGCAGACGACGGCGCTCTACCGACTGCTCGACGAGGTGCGTGCCCTGCATCCCGGTGTCGACATCGAGTCGTGCGCGTCAGGTGGCGCGAGGATCGACCTCGGCATCCTCGAACGGGTCGAGCGGGTGTGGACGAGCGACACGAACGACCCGCTCGAGCGGCAGTCGATCCAGCGCTATACGGGGCTCGTGATCCCACCGGAGTATCTCGGCGGTCACCTCGGTGCGGCGCGCTCGCACACCACCTGGCGCACCTCGGACCTCGCGTTCCGCCTGGCCACAGCCCTCTTCGGGAGCGCTGGCATCGAGTGGAACCTCAACGAGGCGAGCGAGTCGGAACTCGAGCTGATCGCGGCATGGATCGCGCACTACAAGCGCCTCCGCCCGCTGCTGCACACGGGCGAGGTCGTCCGCATGGACAGCGCCGACCCGGCACTGCACGCGCACGGGGTGATCGCCCAGGACCGCTCGTCCGCGATCGTCGCGCAGGTGGCGCTCGCCGCACCGCTGACGGCGATCCCCGCGCCACTTCGCGTGCCCGGCCTCGATCCCGAGCGTCGCTATCGGGTCCGCCCGCTCGACCTCGGCGCGCCCGCCCGGTCGATCCAGGACGTGCCGCCGGTGTGGCTGACCGAGGGCTCGGTCGTGCTCACCGGCCGCGCGCTGGCCGAGGTCGGGATCGCGATGCCGCTCCTCGCTCCCGAGCAGGCGCAGCTCTTCACCCTCGACGCGGAGTAACCGCCGCGTTCGTCCGCCCGTTCCCGGGCGAACGAGAACTCCCTCGCCCGAACACGGGCGAGGGAGTGTCGTCGTGCGGGTCCGGTCAGATGTTGCAGCCGGAGGCGCGAGCCGCGTCGTACGGGTACCACGAGATCGGGCCGGGGCCCATCTGCGGCCCGCAGAGGATGTTCCAGGTCTCGGCGCCCACGACGCCGTCGACCTGCATGCCCCAGTACGTCTGGAAGGCGACGACGGCCGCCCGGGTCTGCTCGCCGAACTGACCGTCGACCTCCAGGTTGGACACACCACCGGGGATCCTCGGTCCGAAGGCGTTGAGGAGCGTCTGGATGTTGGCGACGCAACTCCCGTCGCCACCGGCGGAGTACTGGTAGTCGACGCACTGGCCGGCGGCTTGGGCCGGTGCGGCGGTCGCCACGCCGCCGACGGAGCCGGCGATGGCAAGGCCGAGGGCGGCCCCCGCGAGGGCGATCCTGCTGCGCATCGTTCGTGTGGTCATGATGTTCCTCTCGTTCGACTGCTCGGACATCACGAGCGTAGGTCGAGCGTCTCGAGCGGTGAATGGGGAGTGGTGCCCATGCCGAGGTTCAGTCCGCGAGGAGATCAGGCGGGGTGACGACCAAGCAGAGGACGCCCCAGAACATCGCGCCGAACACCGAGAGGACGACCGGCAGCGCGACCAGGTCGGCTCCCGTGCCGGCCAGCCGGGTGAACTCCACCGACCACATCCAGACGACGAGACCCAGCACGGCTGCTCCTCCGGCGAGTGCTCGCTGCACCCGACGGTTCGCCTGCCACGACTCGCGGAGCCCGGCGAGGCCGAGGACCGCGGCGACCACGGACAGCGCGAGCGGGACCGTGACCACGAGCCAGGTCGGCGCGGTGCCGTCGACCGACTCCGCTCCGGTCGACGTGGACGTCGAGCGTCGGGGGTGCGGTCGGGAGAACGGTCCAGGCAGCGACGATCCCAGCTGCCAGCGGGAGGCACATCATCCCGGCCGAGACGACTTCGCGGACCATCCTGCTCATCGGTTCGCCCCCCAGCGCCTCCGGTGTGTCCGTTCGTTCGCCCATCTTCGGGCGAATGTTTGTTCGTTCGCCCAAACATGGGCGAACGAAGCGCGGTCAGTCGATGCCGATGTCCTCGCCGACGACGGTGATCTGGGCCGGGACGGGCCAGGGGTGGTCGCCGACGGGTGCGAGACGGACGAGCTCGGTGACCCGGGGCGCCGGCGCACCCGCGGAACCGATGAGCCAGCCGCCCACGAGGAAGGTGGTGCCGGGGACCGACCAGACGGCGATGCCGGTCACTCCGAAGTCGCCGTAAGCGCCATCGGAGAACCGCACCGTGACGAGGTCGCCGTGTGAGAGCTCGGCGAGCTGCGCGACGACGGCGCCGGGATCAGGGTCGACGGGGTCGAGCTCGGGGATCGACTCGAGCACCTGCAGCGGCTTCGTCGGCTTGCCGTTCTGATCGAGTGCCGTGCCGGCCAGGAGGAGTCCGCCGATGATCGGCGAGCGGCGGGCCCGGCCGACGAGGTCGAACACGCCGTAGCGGGGCACGCTCAGACGCGCTTGCAGTGAAGCAGCGTCCTCGGCCGACTCGATGGCGGCCGTGAGGCCTTTGATGTCGCGGCGAGCAGGAGCGCTGAGGTCGTAGTTCACCCATCAACTCTCCCATGTCCACTCCGGCAGCGGACGGACGCTCTTAAGAGACAGTTTCAATCAAGTATGAACAGTCCGTTATGGAACCGTGACCACCGCGCGTTGACCTGTCACGCGGACACCGGGCATGCTGAACAACACTTGGCCGCTGATAAGAGCGCCGCCGCCCCAGGAAGCCCCGCATGCAGCGGAATGCTCCTCACAAGGATGTGAGTATGACGACTTCACAGTTAGATACAGTTTCGAACAAACCAAGACGGATGCCGGACGGGATGTTCGCGTTCGTCCTCGTCCTCCCGGGGCTCGCGCTCCTGGTGGCGGTCGTCGCCTATCCGCTGCTGACCGCGCTCGTCACGGCGTTCTTCAAGCAGAGCCTGGTCGTCCCCGGACGCGAGTTCGTCGGACTCCAGAACATCATCGACGTGCTCCAGGGTGACTTCCTCAAGCTGCTCGGGCAGACCATGGTCTTCACCCTCGGGACGACCATCGCCCCCTTCATCATCGGCTTCGCGCTCGCCCTCGCACTCAACACGCGCATCCGCGGTGCCAAGATGCTGCGCGGACTCATGCTGATCCCGTGGCTCGTTCCGGGCGTCGTCGTGTCGTTCCTCTGGATGTGGATCTTCAACGCGAACTACGGAGTGGCGAACGCCATCCTCGGTCTGTTCGGAATCGACGCGCAGGCGTGGCTGGCACAACCGCAGACGGCCATGTTCGCGGTGATCGTGGCGAAGACCTGGCAGTCCTTCCCCTGGATCATGGTCATGCTGCTCGCCGGCCTGCAGACCGTGCCACAGGAACTCCATGAGGCGGCCGAGATGGACGGCGCCGGGACCATCCGACGCTTCTTCTCGATCACGGTCCCGCAGCTGAAGGGCATCATCGGCCTCGTCCTGCTGCTCGAGTTCATCTGGAACTTCCAGCACTTCGACATCATCTACGTCCTGACGGGCGGCGGCCCGGCTGGGAGCACCCAGACCTTCGCCACCGCCGTGTACGAGACCGCCTTCCGCGGCTTCGACCTCGGCCACGCGGGCGCCCTCGGGCTGCTCTGGCTCATCCTCCTGATGGCGCTCGTCGTCGTCTACGTCCGATTCTCGGAGAAAGGCGAGCAGAAATGAGCGTCTCCACCGCACCCGCCTGCGCCGCAGGACACCACGCCGGACCCGCAGCCCCCGTTCGCCGCCACCGAGCTCGGCACGCTCCGGCGTCGTCCGTCGCTCTTCCGATCCGAGAGCCGGGCGGTGCGGATCAGCGCCTGGGTCGCGGTGATCGTCTGCGGCGGCTTCGGGCTGCTGCCGGTCTACTGGTTGCTGGCGACCTCGCTGACCCCACGGGCCCAGGTCTTCTCGTACCCACCGAAGCTCTTCCCCACGGAGATCAGCTTCGAGGCCTACACCGCCCTCGCATCGAACCCGGACCTGTTCGGCTACCTGCGGAACAGCATCATCGTGTCCGTCATCACCGCCCTGCTGTCCGTGATCGTCTCGGCCTACATGGGGTACTCGTTCTCGAAGTTCCGCTACCGCGGCCGTCGATCCCTCATGTACTTCGTGCTCGCCTCGCAGATGTTCCCGCAGGCGTTGCTGCTGATCACCCTGTACTCGGTGTTCAGCGCCTACGGACTCCTGAACACCTATGCGGCGCTGGTGCTCTCGTTCACGACGTTCACCCTGCCGCTGTGCGTCTGGATGCTGAAGGGGTTCTTCGACACGATCCCGGACGAACTCATCGAGGCGGCTCGCGTCGACGGGGCGTCCCGACTGCGGATCATCCACTCCATCGTGCTGCCGCTGTCCGCACCCGGCCTGGTCGCCGCGGGCCTGTTCGCCTTCGTCCGCGGGTGGAACGACTTCATCTTCGCGCTCACCCTGGCGGGTCCCGACAAGCAGACGCTCCCGCCCGGCCTCGTGAACACCTTCGTCGGTGAGGCGGCCACGGCCTGGCCCGAGCTCATGGCCGCGTCCCTCGTCGTCTCCCTACCCGTGGCGATCGCGTTCATGGCCCTGCAGCGTCACCTCGTCGGCGGACTGACCGCCGGTGCCGTGAAGGGCTGAGCGCAGCACACCGAACCGGCCCGCCGCCGGGCCTCCCCACAATCCGTTCCACCAACCCAGACACGTCCCACCAGGATCACGCTCGAGGAGGAGCCATGTCCCACACCACCCCGTCCTTCGCCACCGCCGCACAGCAGACCGTCATCACCCGCCGCCGCGCCCTGCAGTTCCTCGGCATCGGCGTCGCCGCGGCCACCCTCGCCGGGTGCGCCCCGACCGGAGCCGCACCCAGGAGCCGGCTCCATCCCGAAGGCGACCGCCGGCGGCACCGCGACCGACTTCGACTTCGCGAGCTGGTCGCTCACCGAGAAGGCTTCGGCACCCGCCATCCAGAGCCTCCTGCAGAAGTACGAGGGCAAGGCCAAGATCGACGTCGGCGAGGTGTCCTTCCCCTACAACGAGTACATCAACCAGCTCATGCTGCAGGTCCGCGGCGGGCAGTTCTCCGGCGTCGCCCACGTCGACGTCGCCTGGCTCGGTTCGCTGGCGAGCCTCGGCAAGCTGCAGGACGTGTCCGGGTTGACCGAAGGACGTGGCTACACGAAGGCGGGACTCACGGCCGCGTCGTTCGACGGCGTGCAGTACGGCCTCCCGTGGACGATCGGCGCGATCGGCCTCGTCACCAACCAGGCGATCCTCGACCAGGCCGGCATCGGCGAGTTCCCCACGACGATCGACGAGTTCGAGGGCTCACTCAAGCAGCTCAAGGGCCTCGGCAACGGCATGATCCCCTACGCGGCGTCGACGAAGGCCGCGCAGCTGAAGGACATCCTCATCTGGATGCAGACCTTCGGCAGCCCGCTGGTCGACGGGGACACCGTGACGATCGGCGACGACGCGAGCATCGAGGCGGTCACCTGGTACAAGAGCCTGTACGACCAGGGCCTCATCGCAGCAGACGTCGACCGCTTCGACGCACGCTCGCTGTTCGCGCAGGGGCGCACCGCGATCTACGACGACGCGATCGTCGGACGGAGCGCCGTGACCGGCGAATCACCCGACCCCGACTTCGCGAGCAAGCTGCAGCCGGTCTCCCGGCCGGTCCTCAAGCAGGGTGACACGCCGCGTGCGCTCGTGTGGGGCGGGGCGCTCGCCGTGGTCGACGGTCCGGCCGCCGGCACCGCAGCGGACTTCGCCCAGTGGGTGACGTCCGACCCGGAGACCGTGCTCGAGGACTTCGCCGCCCGTGGTCTGCCGCCGGCGACCGAGGACGCGCTCAACTCCGACGCCGTGAAGAACGACTCGTTCGCCACGAACTTCAGCGACCGCATCACCAAGACGAGCTCGACGAACCCGTTCTGGAAGTTCGTCCAGTACTCGCAGATCGAGACGAAGATCGCGGAGAAGGTGCAGGCGGTCCTCGTCGGCCAGGAGCAAGCCGGCCGAAGCCATGAAGGCCGCCGGGGCAGCCGCGCAGAAGCTCGTCGGCTGAGCCGCGGATCGACGATCGGACGACTGTGACCGGCACCGGGGGAACCATGCGACGCAGCTCATCGAACACCGTCCGCGCGCTCGCCGCGGCCGCGCTCACGGTCCTCGCGCTGGGGGTGACGGCGCCGGCGGTCGCCGCCCCCGGAGGACCGGTGCGGAGCGACGCGGGCGGGAGTGCGGTGACCGACACGGTCGAGACCGTGCCCGTCACCGTCGACACGTCGAACCAGGCCGGCTGGTGGCGACCGCTCGACGTCGTCGACGGTGTCTCCTACTTCGCCTTCAACGCGCCGGCGTCCACCGCGTCCAAGCACGAGGTCCACCTGGCCTCGCGGGGCGCGGACGGGACGTGGACCGAAGGGTGCCTGCGCTCGACGGCCGGCGGTGCCTGCGTGACCTTCACCGACGACAACGGCCACAACCAGCCGTCGATCGTGGTCGACGGCGACGGCATCATCCACGCCTTCGTGTCGATGCACAACGAGCAGTGGAACGTGTTCCGGTCCAGTGCACCCGGCGACGTCACCTCGCTCGTGGAGGCGACGTCGTCCATGCCCGACCTCGACGCGGCGATCACCTATCCGGTGACGGCGCGCGGCCCGGACGGCGACGCCTGGGTGCTCGTGCGCGTCGGGACGGACACGCAGGGGCGGCGGGAGGGTCGGCTCTACCGGTACGACCTCGACACCGGTGTCTGGGAACGCGAAGCGGTGGTCGCCGCGGCGACCGGCTACTCCTTCTACCCCGACGACCTCGAGGTGGACGCCGACGGCCGCGTCCACGTGCTGTGGGAATGGGGCCCGTTCCCGGCGGACCCGGCGCGGCACCTCGGCTCGTACGCGACGTACGACCCGTCCGACGGTTCCTTCGCCGACGTCGCGGGGACCGCGCTCACCGGACCGATCACCCCGACCACCCCGGGATCCGTCGTCTGGCGCCCCTTCGGTGCCGGTGAGGCCATCGGCAGCTACACGCCGGCGCTGCAGACCGCGAAGCTCGCCCTCGACGGCACGGAGCTCGCGGGGATCGTCTACCGGTTCGTCGAAGCCGATCGAGACCGCGTACGACGTGCGATACACCTCGTGGGACGGCGGCGCCTGGAGCGACGAGTCGCTCATCGACGCCTCCGCGCTCGGTTCCGGCGTCTCGACCGTCGCCGGCGATCGACGCGACGAGCGCCGGTGGTGTCGACCGCGTGTACGCGGTCCTCGCCGTGCAGGTCTGCGGCGAGAACCGCAGCCAGGTGGTCCGGCTGGAGCGCGAGACGAGCCGGCACCGCGCTGGACGGCCCGCACGGTCGGCGATCCGATCGACTCGGCCAGCAACGGCTGCGGGCGGAGACCGTCGAGCGGCACGGATGT
This sequence comes from Plantibacter sp., assembly GCF_059073635.1. Classification (NCBI taxonomy): domain Bacteria; kingdom Bacillati; phylum Actinomycetota; class Actinomycetes; order Micrococcales; family Microbacteriaceae; genus Plantibacter; species Plantibacter sp. The sequence goes on from NZ_JCACOF010000008.1 coordinate 144,535, forward strand.
GCTCTACCTGACGTGCGCCACTCAGCGAGACCACCCGCGGCACCGTCCGGTACGCGGCGATCCCCGCGAGCGGCGTCGGCCGAGACCGGCGGGACCTCGCTCGCAGGACATCGTGTCCGGGCCTTCGTGGCGAAGCGTCGGCGGCACGAACGTGGCACTCGGTGCGACCGTCAGCGTGCCTCGTCCGTCGCTGCGCGCCGACACCGGCGGGGCGCTCGCCGTCGACGGCGTGTGCACGGACGCGAGTCGCTGGATCTCCGCGGTCGGCGACACGGCACCCACGATCACGGCCGCCTGGCAGACCCCGACGGCGCTCGCCGAGGTCAGGGTCAAGAGCGGCTACGCCGGGGGAGTCTCGACCGATTCGGTGCTCCGTGACTTCACGATCGAGGTCCGGACGGGCGGTGCCTGGGTCGAGGTCGGACGGTTCGACGACAACACCGCAGGCACCGTCACCGCGCCCGTGGACGGACTCGTCGTCGACGCGGTGCGCCTCCTCATCACCGACCCGTCCGCCTCGGCGACCGACGTCGCGCGGGTCTTCGAGATCGAGGCGATCGCGGCACCGGCCACCGAATCCGCGAGGAACGACGATGTCCCGGGATAGCGTTGTGCTCAGTCGGGACCGCAACGGTCCCGAGCGGCCGGGATCCACCCGGTCAGCAGTGAGGAGCAGCACCATGTCGGACGCCGCCTTCGGCTCTCAGCGGTCGGCACCGGTACCGCGCCGTTCGCGCACGGGCATGGTGGCGCTCGCCGTCCCGAACCTCGACGAACCGTACTTCGCGGAGCTCACGACGCTCCTCGTCCGCGGCGCCGACGAGCGTGGACTGTCGATCCTCATCCAGCACACCGAGGGCGACCACGACCGCGAGGTCGACATCGCCAACGGGGTGGGCCTGCCGCTCACGGACGGACTCATCCACATCCCCCGCTCGCTGACGGTCGGCGACCTCACGCGGCGGACCTCCCCGGGGCCCCTGGTGCTCCTCGGCGAGCACATCCAGGTGAGCCCGTTCACGCACATCTCCATCGACAACCGGGCGGCCGCCGACGCCGCGACGACGCACCTCGCCGAGGTCGGCTGCTCCCGCATCGCGTTCATCGGGCCCAGGGACGAACGTCCGTCCGACGCGGCGGATCAGCGGTACGCCGGGTATCGGGACGTGGTCGCGCGGCTCGGGCTCGCGCAGGAGCCGTCGCTGATCGGGCACGTCGACGCGTTCACCCCCGAGGAGGGACGCCGCGTGATGCGTCGGATGACCGCCGAGGGCGTCGAGCTCGACGGCGTCGTCTGCTCCAACGACTCGATCGCCTTCGGCGTGCTCGCGGCCCTCCACGAAGCCGGCCGGCGGGTGCCCGAGGAGGTCGCGGTGATCGGCATCGACGACGTCCACGCCGCCCAGTTCTCGACCCCGTCGCTCACGACGGTCGCTCCCGACTACGACGCGATCGTGCGCGCGGCCTTCACCGAGCTCGAACGCCAGATCGCCGCCCCGCCCGGTGCCGACACGCCGGTCCGGCACGTGGTCGTCGACGCACGGATCGTCGTGCGGGACAGCACGGCGCGCTGAGGTCCATGAGCGGGAGGACAGGCCGGCGCTCCGCCGTGCGCGGGGTGCTGGAGGTGTCGCGGTCAGGCGTCCATGCGGTCGTCGTCGGCCGGAAGCGGAGGCGACCGGCGCGAGCCAGACCTCGCCGAACTGCGCGCGGAGCGTGGTCTCGACGTCCTCGGCCACGTCGTCGTCCATGACGAGGTGGTCCACCTCGCGGAGGTCGACGATCGTCGTCAGTCCGACGGCGCCCCACTTCGAGTGGTCGGCGAGGACCACGGAGCGACGCCCGGCGCCGACGAACGCCCGGTTGGTCTCGGCCTCGAGGAGGTTCGAGGTCGTCAGCCCCGCCTGCAGGTCGATCCCGCGGACGCCGAGGAAGACGACGTCGCAGTGCAGGGACTCGATCGCGCGCACGGCGACCGGGCCGACCAGGGCGTCCGAGGGGGTACGGACGCCGCCGGTCAGCACGACCGTCTGGGTGTACGGCTCGTCGGCGCGGTCGGGCCGCGCGAACACGTCGGCCACCGGGAGGGAGTTCGTGACGATGGTGAGCTCCGGGATGGCTCGCAGCTCCTGCGCGAGGGCCCAGGTGGTGGTCCCGCCGGACAGGCCGACCGACATGCCGGGCTCGACGAGGATGGCCGCGCGACGGGCGATGGCGCGCTTCTCGGCGAGCAGTCGGCGTGCCTGGTTGGGGAAGCCCAGCTCGGCACGGTCGGGCAGTCTGGGCGTGGTGGCGCCGCCACGGACGCGGTCGACGAGGCCCTCCGTCGCGAGTTGCTCGATGTCGCGTCGCACGGTCATCTCGCTGACGCCGAGTGCGGTCGCGAGGTCGACGACGCTCGCCGCACCGTTGCGGCGCACCTCCGACATGATCTGCGATCTGCGTTCCGCACCGAGCACAGCGTCCTCCTTCGACCCGGTTGCCAGTCTGGCACGCGCGCACGGCGAACCTCGGCACCGGCGATCCACGACGACGAGACGGAGGCGGACAACGCATGCGTGAGGGACGACATCGGGACTGGTTCGGCGACGAGGTGCGCGACGGCACCTACGGCTACGACCTCGAGGGGCTCCTGGCGGTCGAACCGGTCGTGCCGCCGGCCGGATTCGAGGAGCTGTGGCGCGGGTGGTACGCGGCGGCACGTGAGGTGTCCCCGGATCCGGTCCTGACCCCGATCGGCCGGCAGGGTGCGCACGAGGTCTTCGTCGTCGAGCACACGGTCGCCGACGGCCTCCGCCTGCGCGGATGGCTCGCGACGCCGGCGGACGGGCAGGCGCGATTCGGGATGGTGCACGGGCACGGCTACGGCGGACGGGACGCACCGGACTGGTCCCGCGTCCCGGACGACGCCGCCGTCATCTTCCCGATCGCCCGCGGTCAGGGCGTCTTCAACACCGGACTCGGGGCACCGACGCCGGAGGACGGACACGTCCTGTTCGGCATCGACAGCGTCGAGCGGTACGCGCTCGGCCGCTGTGCCGTCGACCTCTGGCACGCGGCGTCGGCGCTGCTCGACGTCGTCGGACCGCTCCCGCTCTACTTCGTCGGTGAGAGCTTCGGCGGTGGGATCGGTGCGCTCGCCCTGCCGTGGGACGACCGCTTCGTCGGAGCGACGCTCGTGGTGCCGAGCTTCGGTCAGTACGACGTGCGCCTGCGCCTGCCGTGCGAGGGGAGCGGGGAGCGGGTGCGACACCACGTCGCCGAGCACCCCGAGGCGCGCGAGGTCCTGCGGTTCTTCGACGCGTCGACGGCCGCGGGGTTCGTCCACGTGCCGGTGCGGGTGGAGGCCGCGCTCTGGGACGGACACGTGCCACCACCCGGGCAGTTCGCCGTCGCCAACGCGCTCGAGGACCTCGAGCTGAGTGTCCTCCCCGCCGGGCACACCGAGTACCCGGGGCTCGAAGCCGTGCTGGAGGAGTCGTACGCGGCGACGAGGGCGCACGCACTCCGGTCGGTCGCGCGGGCGGTGGACGGATCTGACGATCGAGAGGTGAGAGGGTGGACGGATGATCGCTGCGCTCACGCTCCCCGCCACCCTCACCACGCCAGGACAGGAGCTACTGCTGCGCCGGGCCACCCTCGCCGACCTCGATGCGCTGATGGCGCTCCTCGCAGACGACCCGATCAGCGCGTCCCGTGGTGACCAGGCCCAGGAGAGCGACCTCCCCGCCTACGAGCGTGCGCTCGCGGACCTCATCGACGACCCGGCGAACGAGATCCTGCTGGTCGTCGACGCGGCGGACGCCGTCATCGCGACGATGCAGCTGACCCGCATCCCCGGGATGGCCCGTCGCGGCTCGACACGGCTGCTGGTCGAAGCGGTGCGTGTGTCCTCCAGCGCTGCGATCCGGCGGCGTCGGAACGGCCATGATGCGCTGGGTGACGGACGTCGCCGCTCCGGCGACCGGTTCGTCGATCGTGCAGTTGACCTCCGACGAGGCCCGGGTCGACGCCCACCGCTTCTACGAACGCCTCGGCTTCGTCGGCTCGCACCGCGGCTTCAAGTACGCCGTGACGGCCGTGAGCTGACATGGAGTTCGTCCGCACACTCGCCCGCTGGCTCCTCGGAGCCGTCCTCACCTTCGCCGGCGTCGGCCACCTCACCTTCGCGCGGCAGTCGTTCGTCGCCCAGGTGCCGCAGTGGTTGCCCCTGCCGGTCGACGTGGTCGTCGTTGCGTCGGGAGTCGTCGAGATCCTGCTCGGCCTCTCGCTGATCCTGCTCGCCCGGTACCGCGTCGCCGTCGGCTGGATCGTCGCCGCCTTCTTCGTCGCCGTCTTCCCCGGCAACCTCGAGCAGTTCGTCCGCGGAACCGACGCCTTCGGGTTGGACAGCGACATCGCCCGTGCCGTCCGCCTGGTCTTCCAGCCCGTCCTCGTCCTCTGGGCCCTGTGGTCCACCGGTGCCTGGCGCGCGTGGCGGTCGCGGCGCCGCCGGAACACGACGCGCTGAGCGCGATCGCTAGGACGCCTAGTCATCTCGCCCGGGTGCCTGTCAAGGGGCCCTGGTTCGCAGCATCCGTCCGGCAGGGTTGATCCATGCGATGCATTACCTACGCCGGCGAGAACGTCGTGACGACCGACGAGGTCGCGCAGCTCCTGGTCGAACTGACGGCAGAACTGGCCAAGCGCGGCCGTGCCGAGGCCGTCACCATCCCGATCGTGGTCGAGTCCGACGGCGATGAGGACGGGCCGGCGTCCGCGCAGCTCGTCATCGGCCTCGGCAACGACGTCCTCTCGGTGCCCCACAGCTGGACCGACGAGGTCCCCGACTTCAGTGAGGGACGAGACCGCCTGCAGGGCTACCTCGACGACATCCGCCCGTCAACGACGGCCTACGAGCCGCGCGACTCCATCGAGACCACGGACGTGCTCGAAGACCCTGACCTCGACCTGCGCGACTTCACCCGCTGAGTCGTCCCTGAACGACAACGCCGGCGTCGACCCCTCGGGTCGACGCCGGCGTTCGTTCGGGTCCGCTCAGCGCGGGAGCGGCAGCTTGGCCGTCTCGCGGGCCCGCAGCACGACGATCAACGTGATGAGCGCCGCCGCCATCACGTAGAACGCGGGCGCGAACCGGTTGCCCGTCGAGGCGATCAGGAACGTCGCGAAGTAGGGTGTGATCCCACCGAACACGGCGACCGACAGGTTGTACGCGATCGCCATCGAGCCGTAACGGATACTGGTCGGGAACAGCTCGGCCATCGCAGCACTCGACGCACCGTCGTACGCCGCCATGAAGACGCCGAGGATCACCATCGCGACTGCCGCGGCGGCGAAGTTGCCCGCACTCATGAGCATGAGCGTCGGATACGTCAACACCAGGAACCCGACGCAACCGGCGATCATCACGGGCTTCCGTCCGATGCGGTCGCTCAGCAGGCCCATGAACGGGTACGAGGATCGCGATCGCGAGCAGCCCGAGCACCGTGACCCCGTAGCTGAGCGGCTGCGAGTAGCCGAGGTCGGTCTGCAGGTAGGACGGCATGAAGGTCTGCAGGATCCAGTGGCCGACCGCCTTGATCACGACGAAGCCGACGCAGAAGAGCAGCGCCTTCCACGAGGTCCGCAACGACGTGCGCAGCGGTGACTTCGAGACGGCCCCCTTCGCTTGGATCGCCTGGAACTCCGGGGTGTCCTCGAGCTTGTTCCGCAGGTAGAGGCCGGCGAGGCCGAGTGGCAGGGCGAGGAAGAAGAGGGCGCGCCAACCCCACTCGTTGAGGGCGTCCGTGCCGAGTGTGGAGGTGAAGAGGAGCACGAGGCCCGCACCGACCACGAAGGCCGCGAAGCCGAACACGTCGATGAAGCTCGTCACGAAGCCGCGTCGGTTGGACGGGGCGTACTCGGCGAGGAGCGTGGTGGCGCCGGAGCTCTCGCCGCCGGCGGCGAAGCCCTGGACGAGCCGCACGATCACGAGCAGGATCGGCGCCCAGAGGCCGATGAGGTCGAACGTCGGCAGGAGACCCATGACGACCGTCGCCCCGGAGGTCACGAGGATCACCGTCGCGAGGACCGTCTTGCGCCCGATGCGGTCGCCGAGCGAGCCCCAGAAGAGGCCACCGAGCGGACGCATCACGAAGCCGGCGCCGAACACCGCGAACGCGGACAGGAGCGCCGCCTGGGTGTTGCCCTGCTGGAAGAAGTTGAGGCTGATGACCGTCGCGAGCGTGCCGTACAGACCGAAGTCGAACCATTCGACGAAGTGTCCGGCCCCCGCGGCCCAGATGACCTTCCGCATCCGGCGTGATCGCTCAGCGTCGTCGTAGGGGGTCTGCGCACTGTGCGCGGCGGCTTCGGCCAGGGCTGCGGCCTGGGTCCTGCTCTCGTCCATCGGTCCTCACATCGTTGTCGGGGTGCTTCGAGGTTCACCTGCCGAAGAATCTTACCCACTGAATGGGAAAGTCGTACCGCTGAATGGTAGCGTGGCAACCGTCCGGTGGTCGACACGTGTCCGACGGCTTCCAGGATCACGCATCACGAAGGAGTGTCTCCCATGCAGCACCGCACCCAGTCCGCCGACGTCGTCGTCATCGGCGGTGGTCTCGCGGGGGTCTCGGCCGCCGTCGCAGCCGCCCGTCTCGGCTCCCGGGTCTCGCTCGTCACGAACCGGCCGGTGCTCGGTGGCAACTCGTCGAGCGAGGTGCGGGTGTGGGTCGTCGGAGCGACCGCGCACGGGCACCAGCGGTTCGCGCGGGAGACCGGCATCATGGGGGAGCTCTTCCTCGAGAACCAGTACCGCAACCCGGAGGGCAACCCGTTCTACTGGGACCAGACGGTCCTCGACCTCGTGCGGGCCGAGCCGAACCTGCAGCTGCACCTCAACACCGACGTCCGCATCGTCACGATGGCGGAGGGCGCTGAGGGCGTGGCGTCGCCGACACCGAGGATCGCGTCCGTCACCGGATGGACGATGGGCAGCGAGATCGAGACGGAGTTCGTCGCACCCGTCTTCATCGACTGCACCGGAGACGGGCTGGTGGGGCATCTCGCGGGCGCGACCTCCCGCATCGGGCGCGAGGGCCGCGCCGAGCTCGGCGAGCCGTGGGCGCCCGAGGTCGCGGACGACGAGCTCCTCGGCAGTTCGATCTTCTTCTACACGAAGGACACGGGACGCCCCGAGCGGTTCGTCGCCCCCGACATCGCGCGCGACATCCGCGACACCCCGATCCTCACCAACCGGATCATCCGGACCGGCGACAACGGCTGCAACTACTGGTGGATCGAGTGGGGCGGCGAGCTCGACACCGTCGCCGAGAACGAGCAGATCCGCGACGAGCTGTGGAGCGTCGTCTTCGGGATCTGGGACTACATCAAGAACTCCGGCGAGTTCGACGCCGACACCCTGACGCTCGAGTGGGTCGGATCGATCCCGGGGAAGCGCGAGTACCGGCGGCTGCTGGGTGACCACACCCTCACGCAGAACGACCTGCTCGACCAGGTCGACTTCGAGGACACGGTCGCCTTCGGTGGCTGGTCGATCGACCTGCACCCGGTTGAGGGCGTCTACGCCGAGACCGCCGGCGCGCAGCAGCGGTTCAGCAACGGCACCTACGGGATCCCCTTCCGCAGCCTGTACTCGCACGACGTCGACAACCTGCTGTTCGCCGGACGCAACATCTCCGCCTCCCACGTCGCGTTCGGGTCCACCCGCGTCATGGCGACCTGCGCGACGCAGGGTCAGGCGGTGGGGACGGCTGCGGCGCTCATCGCCCGCGATGGACTGACGCCGCGGGAGCTCGCCGGGCAGGCGCTCCCGCTCCTGCAGCGCACGCTCCTGCGCGAGGACGCCCCGGTCATCGGCATCACCACGGACGACCCCGACGATCTGGCCGGGCGGGCGACGGTCTCCGCTTCGAGCGCGCTCGACACCATCTCCACGCTGGAGCACCTCGGCTCCGGCGAGCGGTTCGCCCTCGACCGCGACGTCGCGATCCTCGTGCCCGTCGCCCCGACACTCGACCGGATCACCCTGCTCGTCGACGCCGCGAGCGACACCACCCTCCGGGTCGAACTGTGGAGCGCGGGCAAGCGGCAGAACGCCGTCCCCGTCGAGCACCTCCTCGACGGCACGGCCGACGTCACCGCCGGGGTGGGCGTGCCCGCCACCGTCCGCTTCGGATGGACGCCCGAGATCGAGCAGAACGCCGTGCTCGTCGTCCGCGCCAACCCGGACGTCAGCCTGCTCCTCACCGAGGGCCACCCTTACGGGCTCCTCATCCTGACGGCCAAGCACGCGTCCGACGAGGTGTTCGACGACCACATCCCCGAGGAGCAGGACCAGGCGATCCTCGACTGGAACGCCCGGAAGCTCCGCGGCCGGAGCGTCGCGCTGACCGTCGGCGGGGAGACCACGGCGTACCGGCCTGAGCGGATCGTCGACGGGTACCAGCGCCCCTACGGCGGACCGCACCTGTGGTCCTCGGCGCGGCTCCAGGACAACCGCGACCTGGTCACCGAGCCCGAGGTCCTCACCCTGCACTGGGATGAGCCGGTCGATGTCGCGTCCGTCCGGATCGTGTTCAACGACGACGTCGACGTGGACCTCATCAACCTGCACCACCACCGCACGGACTTCGAGGCGGTGCCGGAGCTCGTCGCCGCGTACCGCCTCGAGGCACGACCGGCGGGTGCTCCTGAGGGGACGTGGACGGTGTTGGCCGAGGTCGAGGGGAACCGGCACCGGCATCGGATCCACGACGTCGAACCCGTGCGGGTCGACGCCCTCCGTGTCGTCGTCACGGCCACGAACGGGTCGCCCTACGTGAGCGTCGCGAGTGTGAAGGTCTTCGAGCAGCCGAGCGGGCGCACCACCCGGCCGCGCCGAGCCCGACCGCTACGCTGAACACGGCCTCCGAGGCCGGACATCCGAACCGACACCGACACCGTGGAGGACCCGTGGCAGGTGAGATCCAGCAGGGCATCGGCCGTGCAGCATCCGTGCTCGCCGTTCTCGGCGCATCGACCACCGGACCGTTGCGGGCCTCCGACATCGCCCGTGCGACCGGTCTCGGCACCTCGACGACCGCACGCCTCCTCGGCACGCTCGAGGAGCTCGGCTATGTGACGAAGGCGGCCGACAGTCCGTCCTACGCCATCGGCGCGACCATCCTGGCGCTCGCGAGCGAGGGGCTCAACCAGAACCCGGTGCACCGGGAGTCGCGTGCTCCCGCTCAGGAACTCGCACAGCGGATCGGCCTCAGCGTGAACGTCGGCGTGCTCGACGGCTCGAGCCTCATCTACCTCTGCCACTTCGAGGGAGCCCTCGCCCCGAAGTCGCACTCGATGATCGGGCTGCGCCAGCCGTTGCACGCCTCCGCGCTCGGCAAGTGTCTGCTCCTCGACCTCGACGCCGACGGCCTCCGTGCGCTGCTCGGAGATGAGCCGCTCCCGCGCTACACGGCCAACACCGTCACGGAGCACGCGGCCCTCGCCGCCGAGCTCGCGACGGCGCGGGAACGCGGCGTCTGCATGGAGGACCAGGAGCTCGCGTTGGGTCGTCTCGGGATCGCGGCGCCGATCCGCGACGCGAACGCCAGAGTCGTGGCGGCGATCTCCATCTCGGGTCGGCTGAGCCTGATGCGAGAGCGCAACCTCGACGTCCTCACCGAGGACCTCATCGAGGTGGCCGACCGCATCAGCGTCGGTCTCGGCCTCATCTCCGCGATCCCCTCCTCCTGACCTCTTCCCCACCCGTATCCGATCTCACGAACCGAAGGTGACCCGTGGCGCAATTCGACCTGCCCCTCGCCCAGCTCCAGCAGTACCTGCCCGACCGCGAGGAGGCGCCGGACTTCGACGCGTTCTGGACGGACACCCTCGCCGAAGCCCACGCCCTCGCGCAGCCGACGGTGCGTGAACGATCCAACCCTGAGCTGACGGGTCTCGTCGTCGAGGACGTCACGTTCTCCGGGTTCGGTGGCGACCCGATCAAGGGGTGGTTCATCCGACCGGCCGGCGCGACCGAGCCGCTCCCGTGCATCGTGCACTACATCGGCTACAGCGGCGGTCGTGGGCTCGCCCACCAATGGACGATGCACCCGTCCGCGGGCTACGCGGTGTTCGTCATGGACACGCGCGGCCAGGGGAGCGCGAACCTGCCGGGCGCGACGGCCGACCCGTTCGGGAGCGGTCCGCAGGTCGCCGGGAAGATGAGCGCCGGGCTCGGCAGCCCCGAGACCTACTACTACCGTCGGGTCTTCACGGATGCGGCACTCGCCGTCGACGTGGTGCGCAGCTTCCCGGAGGTCGACCCCGCCCGGGTCGTCGTCGCCGGTGGCAGCCAGGGTGGCGGCATCGCCCTCGCCGCGGCCGGGCTCTGCGAGGGACTCGCGGCGGCGCTCGTCGACGTCCCGTTCCTGTCGCACTTCCGTCGTGCCCTGCAGATCACCGACGCGAGCCCCTTCGCGGAGCTGAAGACGTACCTCATCAGCCGACGCGGCCACGAGGAGGAGGTGTTCCGGACGCTCTCGTACTTCGACGCGACGAACTTCGCCGCCCGCGCGACCGCCCCCGCGCTGTTCTCCGTCGCGCTCTGCGACGCGGTGTGTCCGCCCTCGACGGTGTACGCGGCGTTCAACCACTACGCGGGCACGCAGAAGGACATCGCCGTCTATCCGTACAACGGGCACGAGGGTGGCGGGCCGGTGCAGCAGCAGGCGCAGCTGACCTTCCTCGCGGACCTCCTCGCCTGACGCGTCGTTCGCCCATCTTCGGGCGAGCGGGCTCCCGTTCGCCCGAACGTGGGCGAACGGGCGTGGGACGATGTGCACGTGACTGAGACCGGCGGCACCGACCCGACCCTGACGACCACCCGGCGTCGGACGCGTGCCGGCATGATCGCGGCGATGGCGCTCGTGCTGTCGTTCGCGGCCGGGGCGACCGACGCCTTCGCGTTCCTGCAGCTCGGCGGCGTCTTCACCGCGAACATGACCGGCAACTTCGTGCTGGCCGGACTCACGAGCCGGCCCGACTTCGGCGAGGTGCTGCTCGGGGCGACCGTCGCCGTGCTGCTGTTCTCCGTCGGGACGTTCCTCGCCTTCCGCTTCACGAGGCTCGTCGCCACCGCTGACAGACCGACCCCGGAGGCGCCGCAGCACCGGCTCGTCCTCGTGCTCGGCGGTGCGGTGATCGCGCAGGCGTGCGTCCTCATCGGATGGATCGTGTCTCCCGAGACGCGCACGACGCCCGTGATCTGCGTCCTCATCGCGCTCTCCACGCTCGCGATGGCGGGGCAGACGGCCGTCGCCCGTCGCATCGAACGCTCAGGCGTGACCACCACCTTCGTGACCGGCACCCTCACGAGTCTCATGCAGAGCCTCGCCGACGGCGTCCACGACCACCACCTCATCCGGATCGGCGCGATCGTGCTGCTCGTGGCGGGCGCCCTCTGCGGCGCGCTCCTCACCGGCGTGGACCCGGTGTTCGGTGCGGCGCTGCCCCTCCTCCCGTCGATCGTCGGGCTGGTCCTCCTCCGGCTCGCGCCGACGGCCTCCAGCGACTGACGACGAGCATCGGCACCGATCGGTGTCAGGCGACGGCGGCGGTCGCCTCGATCTCGACGAGCTGGTCGTCGTAGCCGAGCACGGTGACCCCGAGGAGCGTCGACGGCACGTCGTGATCGCCGAAGGCGGCGCGTACGACCTCCCATGCGGTGACGAGGTCGGACTGCTTCGTCGACGCGACGAGCACCCGGGTACTGGCCACGTCGGCGAGCGTCGCACCGGCGGCCTCGAGGGCGATGACGAGGTTCTCGACGCACTTCTCCGCCTGGCCGGCGACGTCCCCGACGGCAGCGGTCGAGCCGTCGACGTTGAGCGGGCAGGATCCGGCCAGGAACAACAGCCTGGCGCTCGCCGGAACGGATGACGCGTAGGCGTACTCCGCGGCGTCGGAGAGCTCGTCGGATCGGATCAGCGTGACGACGGACATGGTTCCTCCTCGTGGTGCGGGCGCGATCGTACGACCGCTCTCGATCCATCGTGCCCGACATCGTCGGACGGCGTCGGCGAGGACACCTCGGCGTCTGATCGCCGTCAGTGGGTGAGCTGCGCCCGGATGAGGATGGGGAAGTGGTCGCTCGCCTCCGAGGTGGGGTCCTGCTCGTCGACGAGGGCTTCGATCGGTTCCAGTCGGGTGTGCGGAGCGACGCTGCCTGAGCGACCGAGCACCCAGTCGATGCGTGCGTTCCCGGGACGCTGGGGACCGTAGCCCTGGAACGTGCCGATACCGTCGCTCTCGACCGGCGAGAGGTCGACGAACCCGGCGTCCGCCAGGGAGTCGTGCGCCGCCGATCCGCGTTCGGTGTTGAAGTCGCCGGTGAGGAGGACGGGGACGTCGACGCCGGAGAATCGGTCGGCGATCAGCTTCGCGCTGCGCGTGCGGACGTCGTCGCCGTGCGGTGAGCTCTCGTGGTCGAGGTGGGTGTTGGCGAAGACGAGCTCGTCGCCGGTGCGACGCTCGCGGAGCCTGACCCAGGTGACGAACCGTGCGTGCAGCGACGGCCAGGTGTTCGAGCCCGGTTCGTCGGGGGTGTCCGACAGCCAGAATTCGCCGGCGTCGAGCTGTTCGAACCGCGAGCGGCGGAAGCACACCGGCCCGTACTCGCCGGCCGAACCGCCGTCACGGCCCTGCCCGAACCAGTCGTACTCGGCGAGGCCCGGGAGCAGGTCGTGCAGCTGGTGCTCGCGGACCTCCTGCAGCCCGAGGAGGTCTGGGGCGTTGCGGGCGATGACCTGTGAGACGAGCGGTGCACGGTCCACCCACTCGTGACCGGGCTGGGCGACGGCGGTGCGGATGTTGTAGCTCATGACGGTCAGGACGTTCTGGGTCAGGATGGATTCGCTCACCCGGCCAGCGTAGGGGAGCCGGGTGACGGGGAGCTGTCCCCATGTCGCCGAGCGCGGCCGGGTGCATAGACTCGGCGACATGACCTTCGACCTCGCCGACGCCCAGGCCCGGATCCTCGCTCTGAACAGCGAGGACCTCCCGTTCATCTACGACCCGACTCCCGACGGCGTCGTCGCACACTGGCGGTACGCCGACCAGCGGTGGCTCGGATTCCTCGGCGCCGGCTTGTTCAGCGCCGACTACGAGCTCCGGGTCGAGTTGCACCCGGAGGACGGCGAATGGGAGTTCCACGAGCACTCCTCCTCCTCGAAGACCACCGTCGGCCTCGACGGGCTCTCGACGAAGCGCACGTGGCAGTCGGGGCCCCAGAAGACCTTCACCTTCGGTGGGCGCGCCGCGCCGATCGCACAGTCGACCGACCGGAACGGCACCACGACCGGCCACCTCATGGGCTACCAGTTCACGACGGACGAGGTGAAGCAACCCGTCATCGACGCCCTGACCGCCGCCGGCTGGAAGCCGCGAAAAGGGTTCTTCGGCAAGCTGTTCGGGGGCTGATCAGCCGCGTGCCGGCTCGGCGGGCGCCGCACCCGTCGAGTCACGCACGACCAGTTCCGGGCGGAGCAGGATCGCGTGGGTCGACTCCCGGTCGTCGGTCCGTTCGCGCGTGACCACCTGCTCGACCGCCAGCGCCGCCATCCGGGCGATCGGCTGACGGACGGTCGTCAGCGACGGTGACACGAGATCGGCCAGGGGGATGTCGTCGAAGCCGACGACGGAGACGTCCGTGCCGATGCCGAGTCCGAGATCGCGGATGCCTTTGCACACCCCGAGGGCCGTCATGTCGTTGATCGCGATGATGGCCGTCGGCGGTGGACCGGCGCTGAACAGGTCGTGCACGGCCCGCCGGCCGACCTCGGGTGCCTCGAGCTCGTCGGCATCGGCCGGAAGCCCCGCCCACACCGGCAACTCCGCCGCGTCGAGGCCCGCCGCCTGGACCGCCGCGAGGAAGCCGGCGTGCCGGACGGTCCGGTTCACCGAACGTTGCGACCCGGAGACGAACGCGATCCGGCGGTGCCCGAGCCCCGTCAGGTGGGACGTCGCGACGCTGCCGCCGACGTGGTTGTCGATCCCGATGCTCGCGACGAGGGGCGGGTCGCCGGGCTGGACGGGGCGGTCGAACAGGATGAGGTTGAGGCCGCGCTCGACGAACGACGCCAGGTGGTCGAGGGACGGCAGTGAGGTGCAGAGCACGATGTCGCGGACGCCGTTGTCCCACAGCTCCTCGACGTACCCGAGCTCTCGTCCGGGGTCGCGCTCGCTGTTGCCGAGGAGGACGTTGTAGCCGTGGCCGAGTGCGGCCTGCTCGAGCTCGCGGGCGAACGCTCCCCAGAACGGGTTGCTGACCGACGGCACGATGAGGCCGATCGTCTTCGTCTGCCCGGTGCGCAGTTGCCGTGCTGCCCGGTTGGGTCGGTAGTCGAGGGCTCTGATTGCTGCGAAGACCCGGTCGCGGGTCTCGGGCTGCATCCGGTCGGAGCGACTGTTGAGGACGTTAGCCGTACGCCTCGGCGTGGCTGGTGCTCGAGCATCAGGCCGCGGCCCGACTCGCGCGGACGGCGTCGCGACGGTTCCGTCGACACGGCGACCCGGCCGACCAGGCACAGGCCCTCGCCATCGTGCGTGAGTTCGCCGACTACTCCGCCGAGATCACGGCCGAGTGGAACCGCGACAGCGAGAGCTGGATGCTGCAGGGCAAGCTCTTCAAGCAGGCGTTGACCGAAGCGATCTGGGCCACCCAGATCGCCGACGCGGTCGTCGTGCTCGCCGAGGACGAGGCGGCCCGGGAGGCGATGGGCACACCCGTCGCGACGATGCTCGAGGCCCTCATGGAGACGATCGTCGAGTCCCGTCGGGTGCTCGTCATCGAGCGCGACGACCTCACGAGCAACTACGTCGCCTGGCTCGACGCGGCCGGTGGCCTGGCCACCCGGGCGCTCGCCGCAGTGGGCGGAGTCGCGCCGCACGGCGATCAGGCGCGCTGGATCGAGCAGGCGGTCGTGCACTCGGCCGTCGCCATCGGCCAGGACGGCTGGGAGTGGGAGGGGTCCACCTACTACCACCTGTTCGTGCTCCGCGCCTATCTCCTCACCCTCGCCGGGGCCGACCCGGCGGCGCTCGATCCGGCCCTCGTCGACCGGCTGCGTCGGATGGTCGATGTGCTCGTCGGCTTCGCCGGACCGGATGGTCGCCTGCCGATGCTGCACGACGGCCCGTACGACCGACTCGGCGTCCACCTCGAAGTGTTGGAGATCTGCGTCCTCGCCGGGCAGCTCTGGGATCGGACCGGTCTCGACGCGGTCGAGGCCTGGGCTCGGCGTCGTATCGGTGCTGGTCACGACGGACTCGAGGACCTCCTCGACGGCTGGTTCTCCGGGGCACCGCTCGCGATGTCAGGTGACGCACCCGGCCGTGGCTCGGCGCTCTTCGCCGACGTCGGCTACGCGGTCGTGCGCTCCGAGGCGAGCTCCCTGCAGGCGGTGCTCGACGCCGGACCGCACGGCGGCTCGCACGGGCATCTCGACACCCTCGCCCTGTACCTGTACGGAGACGGGGTCGCCTGGCAGCCCGCTCCCGGCGTCCCGCCGTACGGCAGCGCCTTGCGGCGCGACTACTACGCCAGGACGACGGCGCACCCGACCGTCCGGGCGGACGACGCCGATCAGCTCGAGAGTTCGGCCCACGTGGAGCGCTGGGAGGTCGACCCTGCTTCCGACACGACGCTCGTCCACGCGTCCTCCAGTGAGGCGATCGCCGGCGTCCGACTCGACCGGCGGGTCGAGTCCACCGGCGGGATCCTCATCGACGTGCTCCGTGCAGCGACCGCCGACGGCTCGCTCCGGACCTTCACTTCCGCCCTCCGACCCGCCGTGCCGTTCGAGGTCGTCCAGCACGGTGACGGGTGGCGCACCGGCTGGTCCGGCCCGTCCGGGCGTCGGCTGCACGGCCACCATGTCGCGGATGTCGCGTCCGTCCTCGTGGACGCCCCGGGCAGAGGGCCGTCGGACGACCCGACCGTCCCCCTGGCCGTCGGCGACTGGACGGCGACGGCCGCGCAGGTCACGTTCGTGTCGGTCTTCGCTGAGGCGGAGGTGTCGCCGATCACGTCGATCCGTCTCGATGCGGGTCGCCTGGTCGTCGGCCTGTCCGACGGACGAACCCTCGAACGGGAGCTGCTGCCGTGATCCCGCGCACTGCTCCTCGACGGGCGGGAGGACCGCCTCCGCGCCGAGCTGACCGGCGTGCGGCATCGCGAGTTCCGTCGCCTGCTCGACGAGTGCGAACGCCTCCGTGGGATCGAGCTCCCGACGGAGCACCCGCTGGCCTCGATCACGTACTTCGGCCCCGCCGCGGCGAACCTCGCGCTCGCCCACCGGCTGACCGGGCAGCCGCAGTACCTCGACGAGCTGCGACGCTGGCTCGCGCCACCACTGGCCTTCGAGCACTGGGGTCGCGCGCATCTGCCGGACCACGACCTCGATGCCGGCTGGCTGCTCCACGGACTGTCGCTGGCCCTCGCCTGGGCCGGTGATGCGCTCGACGAGGGGGAGCGGACCCGGCTCCGGGACCGCCTGATCCTGCAGGGCACCCGCCTGTTCGACTTCGCCGTCGAGACCGAGGGCGACTGGTGGTCGTCGTCGTACTGGCAGAACCACAACTGGATCTGCTTCACCGGTCTCGCCACCGCCGGGTACGTCCTGGCCGACGAGCACCCCGGCGCGCTGGCCTGGACCGAGCGCGCGAAGGCGAACTTCGACGAGGTCCTCGACCTCCTGCCGACCGATGGCTCGAACCACGAGGGCGTCGTGTACTGGCGCTACGGCGAGCCGTGGTTGGTGAGCTATCTCGACGTGCTGCGTGCCGCCGAGGGCGTCGACTGGTTCCCGCGGAGCGAGCACCTCCGGGAGACCTTCTGGTTCCGGCTCCACCAGGCCGCTCCGGACCTCGAGCGCATCGTCGACCACGGTGACTGCCACGACCATCGCAGCGGACACTCGATCGCGCTGTACCGGAAGCTGGCCGCCGAGTACCGGATCCCGCAGGCCCAGTGGCTGGCCGATCGTGTGTCGACCGACCTCCTCTGGCGGGAGGCGTCGCAGAGCGGTGTGCGCCCGGGGGTCCTGCCCGAGGCCTATCAGGAGCTGCTCTGGTTCGACCCCACGGTCGAGGCGATCGGTCCTGAGGAGCTCCCGACGGCCAGGTACTTCCCCGATCTCGGCCTCGTGGCCGGCCGGACGTCGTGGGACGCGGATGCGACGCTGGTCTCGGTCAAGGCGTCGCCGGGCGGCGGTTGGCGGGCGTGGCGGGAGTCGCACCGTCACCGACGCGAACGAGGCTGGACGACCCTCAACACCGGTCATCATCACCCCGACGCCGGCGCGTTCGTCCTGCTCGGTGGCGGCGAGTACCTCGCGATCGACGAGGGCTACTCCTCCCGCAAGCGGACGGAGCACCACAACGGTGTGCTCGTCGACGGCGTCGGGTACGGGCGTGAAGGACACTACGACGTCCACGCCGGCCTCGCCGAGGACCACGTCGGCGAGATGCTCGAGGTCACGCTCGCCGAGGACTGGGTGCACACGGTCAGCGAGATCGGCGCCCTGTACGCGCCGGAACTCGGCGTCCGCAGGCTCCGGCGTCACCTCGTGCGGACGCCGAGCGGTGCGCTCGTCCTCGTCGACGACTTCGAGGCGGACACCGCCCGCTCCTGGACGTGGTTGCTGCAGACGACGCACCCCGCAGCTCTGCTGGACGACGGACGTCGGCTCGCGCCCGCCGGCGCTGCCGGCCTCCTCGTGACCTCGCTCGACGACGTCGATTCGATCGACGTCGTCCACCCGACGTCGGTCCAGGCCAACCCGACCTCGTCGACACCGGGGCTCGAGATCGAGCGGGTGCAGCACACGCTGCGCCGGACCTCGTCCCCGTCGCACTCGGCGCGGTTCGTGTCCGTGCTCCAACCCGTGCGGTTCGGTGAGCCTGTGCCGCCGGCCGCGACGATGACCGAGGACGACGAGGGACTAGTGGTGACGATCCCCGGGCTCACGGACGTGGAGCAGGTGGTCGTGCGGCTCGATGGAGCGCGACCACATCATGACGGGATGGACGCGGCCGGTAACGGCTTCGCCGGACGGAGACTGCGAGGATGAGCGGCATGGCAGTCAAGCGCACCGGCTGGGAAGGCCGTCTGCTGGGTGTGCTCGTCCACCCCATGAACGTCGCGGCGGCAGGTCTGGCCGCTGCAGTGCTGTCGCTCGGTGTCGTGACCGCCGTCCCCGCGGTCATCGCGGCGAGCCGCTCGATGCGACGCTGGCTCGACGGCGAGGAGCACGCGGTCTTCACCGGCGTCTTCCGGGAGTTCGCGGCGACCTGGCGACGCTCGCTGCCGCTCGGCGTCGGGGTGGTCGTCGTCATGGCGATGCTCGTCGTCGACGTCGCGTTCCTGACCGCGCAGCTCGAACAGGGATCGGCGATCGCGATCGCCCTGCTCGCCGCGACCGCGCCGGTGGCACTCGCCCTCGGACTCCTCCTGCTCGCCCTTCCGGCGTCGGCGGCGCTGCAACCGGACGCGTCGGCCCGGGCATGGCTGGTCGGGGCCGGGGCGCTCGTCGCCCGTCGGCCGTTCACGGCCCTGCTGCTCCTGATCGGCGAAGTGACGTTCGCCCTGGCCTGTTACCTGTTCCCGACGCTCCTGCCGTTCTTCGGCGCCTCGCTCCCGGCGTACCTCGCGCTCCTCGTCTGGCGGCGGGCCGGTCTGCAGCGCTGAGTCGCCCGGAACTGCACGGAAATCGCCGAATTCCGTGCAGATTCGGGCGACTCACGCACGCACCACGACCGCGGCTAGGCTTTCAGGAACCTCGCCGCCGACCGGACGGATGGACCTGTGCTCGTCACCATCACCTCGACCGCGCCCTCGGCCGCCGACCTGGGGCACCTCGTCCGCAAGCATCCCGCGCGGGCGCAGAGCTTCGACCTCAGCGTCGGGCGCGCCCACGTGTTCTACCCGGAGGCGACCGACGAGCGGTGCACCATCGCCCTGCTGCTCGAGGTCGACGCGATCGCGCTCGTCCGTCAGAAGCGCTTCGGCGGCGGTGACAGCGCGTCGCTCTCGCAGTACGTGAACGACCGACCGTACGCGTCGTCGTCGATGGTCGCCGTCGCGATCGGGCAGGTGTTCCGCAGCGCCATGACCGGCCGCAGCGACTCCCACCCGGAGCTCGCCGCGGCAGCGCTCCCGCTGACGATCACGGTCGCGGCGGTGCCGTCGCGAGGCCTGGAGCAGCTGGCGACCCGACTCTTCGGTCCGCTCGGCTGGACCGTCGTCGAACGGGCGATCCCGCTCGACCCGACGGTCCCCGCGTGGGGCGACTCGCGATACGTCGACCTCGAGCTGACCGGTGCACCTCCGCCTCGCGGACGCGCTCCGCCAGCTCTACGTCCTGCTGCCCGTCCTCGACGACGCCAAGCACTACTGGGTCTCCGACGACGAGGTCGGCAAACTCCTGCGCGCCGGCGAGGGGTGGCTGGCCGACCACCCCGACCGGGACCTGATCACCAAGCGGTATCTCGCGCACCAGTCGCGGATGGTCACCGATGCGCAGTCGCAGCTGGACCCGGAGGCGCGGACCGACGGTGCCGACGGGGACGACGCGGCCACCGCCTCACAGACGAAGCGCGCCCCGGCGCTCGCCGGCCTGCGCGCCGAGGCGGTCCTGCAGGCGCTCGCCGACGTGCGGGCGCGGTCGGTCGCCGACGTCGGGTGCGGCGAGGGCGCCCTCCTGACTCGCCTGATGGCGGATCCCTTGGTCACCTCGGTGATCGGTACCGACGTCTCCGCACGCGCGCTCGCAGCCGCGTCGCAGCGGCTCGGGCTCCGCGACGCGAGCGATCGCGTCCGCGAGCGTGTCCAGCTGCTGCAGTCCTCGGCCACCTACGCCGACGGCCGGCTGCGCGGACTCGATGCGATCGTGCTCATGGAGGTCGTCGAGCACATCGACGCCGAGCGCCTCGATGCACTCGAGGCCTCGATCTTCGGTGCTGCGGCTCCCGAAGCCGTGATCGTCACGACGCCGAACCGCGAATACAACGCGTTGTACCCCTCGTTGCCGGCGGGCGGGTTCAGACACCCCGACCACCGCTTCGAGTGGGACCGTCAGGAGTTCGCGACCTGGTGCACCACCGCGGCCGAGCGGTACGGCTACGGCGTCGAGCACCGCACGGTCGGCGACGTCGACCCGCAGCTCGGCTCGCCGACGCAGCTCGCCATCTTCCGGAAGGCCATCTCATGAGCGACCTCGAGCAGACCCCCGCCGCCCTGCCGATCCCCGAACTGTCGCTCGTGGTCCTCATCGGGGTGAGCGGGTCCGGCAAGTCGACCTTCGCCGCCACGCACTTCGGCCGGTTCGAGACCCTGTCGAGCGACTTCTTCCGCGGGCTCGTCTCCAACGACGAGAACAACCAGGCCGCCAGCGCCGACGCCTTCGCCGCACTCCGCGATGTCGCAGCTCGCCGCCTGGACGCCGGGCTCCTCACGGTCATCGACGCGACCAACGTTCAGCCGGCCTCGCGCAAGTCGCTCATCGACCTGGCACGCAACCACGACGTCCTCCCGGTCGCCGTGGTGCTCGACGTCCCGGAGCGCGTCTGCATCGAGCGCAACGAGGCCCGCGAGGACCGCTCGTTCGGCGCGGCCGTCATCACCCGGCAGCAGGACCAACTGCGCCGGTCGATGCGGCACCTCAGCAAGGAGGGCTTCCGGAAGGTCCACGTCCTCTCCGGGGTGGAGGCGATCGCGCAGGCGTCGTTCGTGCGTGAGCCGCTGCTCAACGACCGCCGTGAGGAGCGCGGTCCCTTCGACGCGATCGGCGACGTGCACGGGTGCCGGAGCGAGCTCGAGACGCTGCTCACGAAGCTCGGGTACGTGATCGAGCGCGACGTGGAGGGTCGACCGATCGACGCCGCGCACCCCGAGGGACGCCGCGCGATCTTCCTCGGCGACCTCGTCGACCGCGGGCCGGACACCCCTGGCGTGCTGCGACTGGCGATGGGGATGGTGGGCGCGGGTCATGCCTTGGCGGTGCCCGGCAACCACGAGTCGAAGCTCGTCCGCGCGCTGCAGGGCAAGCGGGTGCAGACCAGTCACGGGCTCGCCGAGTCGCTCGCCCAACTGGCCGAGGAGCCGGAGGAGTTCCGTGCCGAGGTCGAGCGGTTCTGTCGCGAGCTCGTCGCGCACCTCGTCCTCGACGACGGGAAGCTCGTCGTCGCGCACGCCGGGCTGATCGAGCAGTATCACGGACGCGCCTCCGGGCGGGTGCGGTCGTTCGCGCTGTACGGCGACACCACGGGGGAGACCGACGAGTACGGCCTGCCCGTGCGGCTGCCGTGGGCGGAGGACTACCGCGGCAAGGCGACCGTCCTCTACGGCCACGTGCCGACCCTCGACGCCGAGTGGGTCAACAACACGATGTGTCTCGACACCGGCTGCGTCTTCGGCGGCAAGCTGAGTGCCCTGCGGTGGCCGGAGCGCGAGGTCGTCGACGTCCCGGCCGAGCAGGTCTGGTACGAACCCGTCGTGCCGCTCGGCCGCCCGACCGGTCCCGCCGGTGAGCAGCGGGATCCCGGGCTGCTGCGCATCGACGACGTCCTCGGCAAGCAGGTCGTCGAGACCCGTGTCTCGGGCCGGGTCGGCATCCGCGAAGATGCGGCGGCCGGCGCACTCGAGGTCATGAGCCGGTTCGCGATCGACCCGCGGCGCCTGGTCTACCTGCCGCCGACGATGAGTCCGCCGAGCACCTCGCAGCGGAAGGACCTCCTGGAGCACCCCGCTGAGGCGTTCGAGGCGTATCGCCGGGAGGGGCTCGACCGGGTGGTCTGCGAGGAGAAGCACATGGGCTCGCGTGCCGTCGTGCTGCTCACGCGTGATCCGGCACCCTTCGGTGCTCCCACGGGGTGGCGCGGCACCGTCCACACCCGCACCGGTCGGCCGTTCTTCGACGAGGAGACGACGCAGACGCTCCTGACCCGGCTCGACGCCGCCGTGGAGCGAGCCGGTCTCTGGGAGGAGCTCGACGCCTCCTGGCTGCTCTTCGACAGCGAGCTGCTGCCGTGGTCGGTGAAGGCGGAGAGCTTGATCCGCGACCAGTACGCCTCGGTCGGAGCTGCCGCGACCGCTGCACTCCCGGCGGCCGTGCACGTGCTGGAGCAGGCGGCGGCGACGGGTGTCGACGTCTCGGACCTCCTCGAGCGGACGCGTCGACGGGCCGAGGCCGCCGACGCCTACGTCGCGGCCTACCGCCCGTACACCGCGCCCTCGAACGGTCTGGAGGGCGTGCAGCTCGCACCGTTCCAGCTCCTCGCCTCGACCGGGGACGAGCCACCTGGGCCGCGACCACGCCTGGCACCTCTCGGTCGCGGACCGCCTCGCGGACGCCGACCCGGAGCTCATCCGTCGGACCCGCTCGGTCGAGGTCGACCTCACCGCATCCGCCTCCGAGGACGCCGCGACCACGTGGTGGGAGGAGCTGACCGGTGCGGGCGGTGAGGGCATGGTGGTGAAGCCTGTGGCCGGCCTCGTCCGCGGTGAGAAGTCGCTCGCGCAGCCCGGCATCAAGGTGCGGGGCCGTGAGTACCTGCGCATCATCTACGGTCCCGACTACACGGAGCCGCACAACCTCGAGCGCCTGCGCGATCGGGACATCGGCCACAAGCGGTCGATGGCGCTGCGCGAGTACGCGCTCGGTGTGGAGGCCGTCGAACGGTTCGTCGCCGGTGAACCGACCTGGCGGGTGCACCAGGCCGTCTTCGGCGTGCTCGCCATGGAGTCCGAGCCGATCGACCCGCGCCTCTAGCGTCGGCTCGTCGCACCCGTCCGTTCCCTGCGCTCCCCGTCCGGTCCCTGAGCCTGTCGAAGGGCGGGGTCAGGCCGTGTGCCCTTCGACAAGCTCAGGGACCGGGTTTCAGCTCAGGGACCGGGTTTCAGCTCAGGGGCCGGGGCTGAAGCGCCGCGACCGGGTCGTCAGCGGAGGACGGAACTCAGCAGGAGGCTCGTCTCGCTGTTGACGACGCCCTCGATGCGCCGGATGCCGCCGAGCACGCGGTCGAAGTCGGTGAGGGTCTCGGTGCGGAGTTCCGCGACCAGGTCCCACCCGCCGTTGGTGGTGTGGAGTGCGCTGATCTCGGGGAAGCCGCGCAGTTGGCGGATGACGTGGTCCGTGGAGCGGCCCTCGACCTCGATGAAGGCGATCGCGCGAATGGTCCCCGGGTCCAGTTCGTCGCGCACCCGGACCGAGAACCCGACGACGGTGCCCGAGGAGACGAGGCGCTCCAGGCGGCTGGTGACCGTGGCCCGGGTGACGTCGAGCGACCGCGCGAGGCTCGCGACCGATGCCCGGCCGTCGGCTCGGAGCGCAGCCAGCAGCCTTCGGTCGAGATCGTCGAGCGCTGCCATGCTCACAATGTACAACCGACTTACTCACATTGTGCATAACCTGTGCACAAATCGCGCATCTCTGGAATGGAAAGTGCAGATCGTCGAAATCTAGGCTCGAAGCACCGGGTGCGATCTGCGCACGGTGGCTCTCACACCCCGACCCGTCTGGAGGGAACGTCATGACGCGTTTCGTCGATGTCCGCAACATGATCCGTTGGACGGCCGACCGAGGTCCCGAGCGCATCATCGCCGGCATGATCGACTACCTCGAGGCCGACTTCCGCCGCTGGCCGTCGTTCGACAAGAGCCCGCGCGTCGCGAGTCACACGCCCTTCGGCGTCATCGAGCTCATGCCGACGAGCGACCACGAGACCTACGCCTTCAAGTACGTGAACGGCCATCCCTCCAACCCGGCACGCGGCTACCAGACGGTCACGGCCTTCGGTGTCCTCGCCGACGTGCACAACGGCTACCCCACCTTCCTCGCTGAGATGACGCTCCTCACGGCCCTCCGGACCGCCGCGACCTCGGGCATGGTCGCCAAGCACCTCGCCCGTCCCGACTCGAGCGTCCACGCCCTCATCGGCGCGGGCAGCCAGGCCGAGTTCCAGGCCCTCGGCATGCGGGCCGCCCTCGGGATCAACACCGTCCGGATCTGGGACGTCGACCCGCTCGCGATGGACAAGTTCGCGCGCAACCTGGAGCCGCTCGGATTCGAGGTCGTCATCGGGACGAGTGCCGCCGACGCCGTGGCGGGCGCGGACGTCGTCACGACCTGCACGGCCGACAAGGCGCTCGCGACCGTGCTCACGAACGACCTGGTCGAGCCCGGCATGCACCTGAACGCCATCGGTGGCGACTGCCCCGGCAAGACGGAGCTCGAGGCGTCGATCCTCGATCGCGCCGACGTCTTCGTCGAATTCCCGCCGCAGACCCGCATCGAGGGCGAGATCCAGCAGATGGCTCCCGACTTCCCGGTGATCGAGTTCTGGCAGGTCCTCACGGGTGCCGTCCCCGGCCGCAGCTCGCGGGAGCAGATCACGCTCTTCGACTCCGTCGGCTTCGCCATCGAGGACTTCACGGCGCTGCGCTTCCTCCGCGACTCCGTCGACGGCAGCGAGTACTTCGAGGAGATCGACCTCGTCGCGGCCCCCGACGACCCGAAGGACCTCTTCGGACTCGTCGGCGCGCTCTCTCCCGTCGGCTGAGTCCGACATGTCCGTCCAGGCGCCGTCGGCCGTGGTGCTCATCCGGCCGCACCGGTTCACGCCGAACCCGCTGACCGCGGCCGACAACGTGTTCCAGGTCGCGGACGGCGTCCCGTCGGCGTCCGTGACCGGGGTGGCTCACGCGGCGTTCGACGAGGTCACCGCCGTGGCACAGGCGCTCGATGCGGCGGGCGTCCGCGTCCACCTGTTCGACGACGAGGACCCGGACCGCCCCGACAGCGTCTTCCCCAACAACTGGCTGTCCACCCATGCGGGCGGGCACCTGGCGGTCTACCCGATGTACGCGGTGAACCGCCGACGCGAGCGTCGCTGGGACATCGTCGAGATGCTGAAGCGCGAGTACCGCGTGCAGGACGTCATCGACTACTCGGGGCTGGAGCTCGACGACGTGTTCCTCGAGGGCACCGGTGCGATGGTGCTCGACCACGCGGCACGGGTGGCGTTCGTCGCGCGATCCCACCGGGCCGACCCGATCGCCCTCGAGCGGTTCTGCACCAACTTCGGTTACGAGCCGCTCGTCTTCGACGCGGTCGACCCGCACGGGGTCCCGATCTACCACACCAACGTCATGATGGGCGTGGCGACCGAGTTCGCCCTCGTCGGCCTCGACCTCATCGCCTCACCGGTGCGCCGCGAGCAGGTGGTGGAGCGCCTGACCGCGCATGGACGCGACATCGTGGACCTCAGTTACGAGCAGGTCTGCGACTTCGCCGGCAACGCGATCGAGTTGCGGTCGGCGGCGGGGGAGCGCCTCCTCGCGATCTCGAGTCGCGCCGTCCAGAGCCTGCGGTCGGACCAGTTGGCGGTCATCGAGCGCAGCTGCCGGATCCTGCCACTGGACGTCCCGACCATCGAGCTCGCCGGGGGTTCCGTCCGCTGCATGATCGCCGGGATCCATCTGGACCGCCGGCCGTCCGCACCGGAGCCTGCGCCGAACGCCGATCCACGGCTCGCGAGGGCTTGATCTGCGCCGCTCGATCGTCCGATTAACGCGAATCGCCGCCCGCTGCGCTCTCAAGCAGCTCGCCGACGGACGATCGCGCGCTGATCGGCTAGATTGACGATCGATCAGCTGATCGACGTGGAATCCGGCCGACGACCCCTCGGCCAGCGCTGGAGAGAGTGGGCGATCGTGCCGCTGTTGGAACCCGAAGCCTCGCGACACGGCCGCCTCCGGGTCTTCGCCCGCGCCCAGTTGCCGTTCGCGATCGCCTTCGCGATCGTCGCGATCCTCGTGGCGGTCGTCCTGCCGGAGCGGTTCTTCACCCTCGCCGTGCTCGGGGGCACGGCGATCGCGGTGGTCAGCACCGTCCTCGCCGCGGTCCTCCCGTGGGAGCGCTGGCCGACGTCCGCCATGGCCGCGATCGCCGTCCTCGACCTGCTGGCCGTCGCCTGCGTCCGCATGGAGCTCATCAGCGTGGCCCCGGGGGCGAGCCTGCTCTGCATCTTCCCCGTCCTCTGGCTGGCGTTCGGCTTCACCCCGCGGATGATCATCCTGGCTGTCGTGGGGACCCTGTTCATCAGCAGTGCCCCCTACCTGCTCCGTGCGCGCACGCCGACCAGCGCCGTGGACTGGCTGAACGTGGCCCTGCTGCCGTTGCTCACGATCGGCATCGCCGTTGCGGTCAACATCGGCGCCCGCCAACTGCGACGGGGCCAGCGGGCGATCCGGGAGCAGGCGGCGGAGCTCGAAGTCTCGCTCGCGAGGGCCCTCGATGCTGAGGCGCTCGCCGAGTCGATCCTCGAGACGGTCGACGCCGGCGTCGCCTTCTACACCGCCGACGGCACCCTGCGTCTGGCCAACGCGCACGCCGTCGACATGGTCAGCGCCGTCGGGTTCCGGCTCGACACCCCGCCCTACGCCGGTCCGCACGTCCTCCAGGCCGACCGGCGGACGCCCATCCCGTTCGACGAGCAGATCATCCCGAGAGCGCTCCGCGGTGAGCTGCTGTCGAACCACCTCGAATGGGTGGGGGAGGCCGGCCGCCAGCGGGCGATCCTGGCGAGTTCCACCCGGGTGGTCCGGAACGGCGACACGCACCTGGGGACGGTCATCGTGGCGCACGACGTCACCGAACTCGCGAACGCGATCAACGTCCGTGAGGCGTTCCTCACGACGGTGTCGCACGAGCTGCGGACACCGCTCACCTCCATCCACGGTTACCTCGAACTGATCATGGACGACGCCGAGGTCGACGCCCCCGGTCTCCTTCCGGCCCTGCGGGTGGTCCAGCGCAACGCGGTCGCGCTCGAGCAGCGCGTGCAGGAGCTGCTGGCCGCGTCGGACTCCACGGTCCAGATCGAGCCGAGCCGTATCGACCTCACGGACGTCGCCGCGCGTGCGATCGAGACGGCGACCGCGGGAGTCTCCGGTCCGGTCGTCCGACTGCACGCCGATGCGGCGGCGGTCGTCTCTGCGGACCCCGAGCAGGTCCACCGTGCGATCACCGAGCTCGTCGCCAACGCCGTGAAGTTCACGCCGGCCGATGGGACGGTCGACGTGGTCGTCGAGCCGGGTGCCGGGCACGTCGAGGTGACCGTCAGCGACACGGGCGTCGGGATGAGCGCCGACGAACTCCGTCAGGCCTTCGACAAGTTCTACCGGGCCGACTACGCCCGGGACCAGGCGGTGCAGGGCGTCGGGCTCGGCCTGCCGGCGGCGCGGGCGATCGCCGACGCGCACGGCGGTTCCGTGACCCTGCGGAGTTCTCCCGCTGCGTGCCGGCGTCCCCGGCTGCGACCGTGGCGACCCTCGTCGCTGCCGACTGGAGCCCGTCGGTCATCGCCGTCACGATGACGTCGGACACTGGCGCCCTCAGTCGGCGTGACGCCTCGCCGAGGAGCGCCGACCGTGCCGCATCGAGTCCGGTGACCTCGGCGGTCCAGTCGGGTCGCACGAACTCGTCGCGGTGCAGTCGGAGGCCCTGCGACTCGACGAGCTCGCCCGGCCGGCCGATGAAGCGTTGCAGGCCGTTGTCCCGATAGCCGAGTCGTCGCGAGACGCCCAGCGATGCGCCGTTCCAGACGGCCGCGTCCGACACCGCGACCTGCGCGTCGAGGTGGTCGAACGCGAACTGCAGCATGCCCGCCCGCATCTCGATGCCGAGCCCCTTGCCCTGCTGTGCCTGCGTCAACCATGAACCGCTCCCGACCGTCCGGGTGACGGCGAAGTCGCGGGCGCCGATGTCCTGCAGACCGATCGGCGTCCCGTCCAGGAGGATCGCGAGGTTGAGCGTCCAGGACGACGGCGTCGCGCCTGCACGCTGGGTCCAGAGGTGCCGCGCGGTCTCGCGGATGAGTTGTTCGCGCGGCTGGTCGGTCCACGGCGTGGAGAACGGCATGACGGCGGGATCGTGGACGCCGGCGAGGGCGGCTTCGATCAATCCGGGGAGGTCCTCGTCGCGTACGAGGCGCAGGACGAGTCTCGGCGTGCGGATCTCCAGGCCGAAGAGCGGCCAGACGTCGGTGAGGCTGAGCATCAGGCCACGGTATCGCCTCGGGCTGTAGCCGGTCGAGGCCGCCCTGTCGAGCCGGGGGTGCCGGGGGCGGCTTCCGTGACACACTCGACGCGCCGCGGGATCGCGGCCCGGTTCGACGATGAGAAGGGCTCAACGATGAAGTACACGCACCTCGGCCGCACGGGGACGGCGGTCTCCCGGATCGTGCTCGGCACGATGAACTTCGGCGACCGGACCAGCGAGGAGGACTCGTTCGCGATCATGGACCGGGCGTTCGACCTCGGCGTCAACTTCTTCGACACCGCCAACGCCTACGGCGGCAGCGCCGGTCGTGGGGCGACGGAGGAGATCATCGGCCGGTGGTTCGCAGCCCGTCCCGGCGTCCGTGACGACATCGTCCTGGCGACGAAGGTCCACTCGCCCATGGTCGCCCCGAACGACGACGGCTCGGACGTCGTGAACGCGCGTGGCGCGTCGGCCTGGCAGGTCCGTCGTGAGGCGATCGCGTCGCTCGAGCGCCTGCAGACGGACCGGATCGACCTGTACCAGTTCCACCACATCGACCGGCACATCTCCTGGCAGGAGCTGTGGCAGGCGATGGAGGTGCTCGTCGCGCGCGGCGAGGTCGTCTACACCGGTAGCTCGAACTTCGCGGCGTGGAACATCGCGCAGGCGAACGAGGTCGCATCACAGCGGCACTTCCTCGGCCTCGTCAGCGAGCAGTCGCTCTACAACCTCGCGCAGCGCTCGATCGAACTCGAGGTCATCCCCGCCGCGCAGCACTACGGGCTCGGCATCCTGCCCTGGTCGCCGTTGTCGGGTGGGCTGCTGAGCGGCGGCTCCTCCGACAAGCGCGCTCGATCGGGCGAGTCCCGCATCACCGAGGCCCGAGCCAAGCAGCAGGACCAGCTCGACGCCTACGACCGCTTCGCGGCCGAGCGTGGCTGGACCTCGGCGTCCCTCGGTCTCGCGTGGCTCCTGCATCAGCCCGGCGTCACCGGCCCGATCATCGGACCGCGCACGATCGAGCAGCTCGAGTCCGCCGTCGCAGCAGTCGACATCGAGCTGAGCGCCGACGACCTCACCGCCCTCGACGAGCTCTTCCCCGGCCCCGGTGGCCAGGCCCCGGAGGCCTACGCCTGGTAGGCGTGTGCGATGCGGCCGACCGCCTCGGTGATGGCGGTCGGCCCGGCGTTCAGTTCGAGGATCCGTCGGCTGATGTTCGGCTCGAGGATGAGTGCCTCGAGGACCGCAGCCACGTCTGCGCGCGTGATCTCGTCGTGCGAGTTCGGCGGGCCCCAGGGCGACCGTTCCCCGGGCCGGGTCATCGGTCAGCAGCGACGGGCGGAGGATGACCCAGTCGATCGGCTGGCGGGTCAGCGCGACCTCCGCCCGCTTCTTGACGGCGAAGTAGTGCTCTTCGTCGTCGCTCAGTTGCCGCTCGCGCCAAGCCTCCGGGCGATGATCGGACAGCATGGATGAGGCTGCTATCCCTCGGCGACGCAGTGACCGCTTCCGACACGCGCTGGAGCGCCGCAGATCGTCGATGTCGTCCGTCACGGCTCTGGTAGCTCCGGCGATCTCGAACCCTGCCGCGAAGACGATGACGTCCCAGTCCGAGCTGCCGGACTTCGTAGTGGCGCTCCGAGCTCGCCGCGACGGTCTCACTCCATGGTGGGCGACCGGCCGACGACTCGCTCGAGCTTCGGAGCCGGTCGCGTCGCCGACTGCCGTTGGGCTGTCGCAGGGTCGCGGCGGTGCCGGACATGACCTCGATCCAACCTCGCTCGAGGTCGCCTGAGCTGACGTCGACCTCTCGTGGCGACGCGCGTCGAACGCGCAGTTGCTCGATGACGTTCGCGCGACCTCATCCGTACGCATGGGACCTCGCGGTACGTCACGCTGCGCGCGGGTGGCCAGCGCGCGACCGGCGGTGACGAGAGCCACGTGGTCTCGATGATCTCGATCTCGGCGATCATGTCGGTGCTCTGCTTTCGATGAGGTCTACCGGAGCCTTCGAATCCCATCAGCGACGACGCCCTGGTCGCGGCGCTCGCGCGTGCACCGCAGGATCTCGACCGCCGTCGCGGACCTGGTCGCCGAGGCCTACAATCGGCTGCTGCATCGCGGAAGGGATTGAGCTTGCAGCCGTCGTGTCCGCACTTCGCGGATCGACGACGTTGAGTGCCCTGCGAGTCCGAGGCAGAGCTGGCGTATCTCGACGATCTGCCGCGAGGCGCTGGAGCCATGCGACCGGATCGCAATCGACCCGGTAGCCGTTGAGTGCTCATCCCCGTGCGCCGGGGACGCCCTCGACCCGAAGCATCCTAGTGCCGGGGCATCCGGTCGGTCAACCTGCCCAGGGCTCCTCGACCCTCGCTCGCGGTGGTTCGGGCACGTCGCGTCGGCTCTCGGCCGTTCCCGATGCGATGTCGAGAGCTCGGCACCTGAGCGGCGGCTTGCTCAGCGTGGGCCGCCCCCCGTTATGGTTGCTCCATGGCTCGCGCACCCTGGAATCGACCCGGCGAATCTCCACAGACGCGGCGGCTTCGCATCGCGATGTTCTGGACCGCTGTCGTCCTCGTCGTGGCATTCGTCGCCATCCTCGTGTACTTCGTCGTGCGATCGGCTGAAATCGCCGGTCTGTAAGGGCGGCTCGCGGCGAGCCGCTCGGGCTCGATACGACAACAGCCTCTTCGCTGTCGCGGCCTTCGGATGCCTTCCCGCGGCGGGGTCGGTCACCGACCCTTGGGGAAGCCGATCGGGCGCAGCTTGGGTGCCAGTTCCTCCCACTGCCAGGCGCGCTCAGCTTCTTCGGCGGTCTTACCGTCTCCGTTGAGGCCCACGGCATTCGCGGCGTAGGTCGCAGCGTGCGGAGCGTGGTCGAACATGTGGGCTACCGCGCACGCCTGACCGGCTGCACGAGCAGCGGCGACGGCGGCGGCCGCTCCTGCTCGGTCGCGTCGCGTGCGGCCGCTGCGCGCGCGCACGGTCGGGTCGCGTTGCGAAGCGGGGGCGACGCGGCGTGGCGCGCAGCGCGCTGGCGCTCGGCGCGCACGCGCGATCATCGGATAGTTCACCGGCCAGGGTTCCCAAGCTTCGGAGTCGCCGCGATCGCTGCGCGTGGTCGATCGTCACCGGGGCAGCTGTTGCTCGAAGATCGGCAAAGCCGCGGTTCTGCGCGAGCTCGCGCGCCCACGAGTGCGATCGCGTGCATGGATCGCCGGCTCAGGCGTTCGCCGCACTTCGGTTTCGTCTCGTTCGACTCACGGCCGGTCGATCGTGCTCAGGTGATCAGAGCGTGAGGACAGATGCGCGCCCCGCGCGCAGGTTGTCCGTGCGAGCAGCTCGTGCACGCGCGGTTGAGCGTAGATGGAAGTGGCCCGGAAATCATGGTGGTCTCAACCGGTTCAACGCACCACTGGTTTGACACGTTATGACATCACAGGTGGAAGGCCGGACAGTCGCGCTGTCCACGGGTCGCGTGCCACGAACCCTGAACGTGACGGACACGGCTGATCCGCGCCCCTCGCGCCACCAGGCGTCCAGTGCGACGCCGCCTCGTGGAGCGGGCAGCGTTGCAGTTCGGTAGATCGTCTGACCGGCGAAACCCACGACAGTTCTGCGCACTTGAGTTGGTGTCTCGGATCAGTGGTTCGCCACCGGCCAGACGTCGCAGACGCAAGAAGCCAGTCGACGCGCGACGGTGAAGTGTCTCATCGGCGTTCGCTGTGCCATCGAGTTCTCTGCATCGACAGCCACGGCCGATAGCGCCTCCAGGTGCCACCTGGACGCCGAGTTCTTCTCTCGACCATCGCGGATTGCGGCAGACGCCGCAGTTTCACCAAACGTCCACATGGCCGGCGGCACCCGCTGACCAACAGTCGTCCATGTAGCCGGTGTTCTGCGCGTCGTTGCAACCCAGGACGTGCTTGGCATCGGCGGGTGCCCGCAGGAATGACCCATACGACGCGGCGAGATAACGCGAGAAGCTCGGCATCGATGCCGGCGTCAGAGGACGCCTATGCCGCTGAGCGGAGATCAACATGCCGCTCGCGCCGTAGACGATTCCGGGTGAGTCACTTGGTTCGACCAGCCGCAGATCGACCATCACGTGAGCGACAGCGTGACGTGCACCGTAGTGTGCCGTGATCGTCGCCGCAGCACCGATCTCGAGTCTGCGTCGGGGTCGGCGGATCGTTCGCATCGCGCTCCGATAAGCTCCCGATCGACCCATGGGCAGTTCTCGGCATCGGCGGGTTGTCTCCTTCGCGCAGCTCGACTCCGGACGCCGTCGGCGTCGCGACGGCGCTGGTACCGCGAGCATCTCGGCATCGAAGCCGCGTCCCGCGGACCGGGCGGGCAGCGATGGCGAGCGCGTCCTCGGATGTCAGGAGGCCGGCGATGAGCCGTCTTCGACCGCCTGTTGCGGGGACGA
Organism: Plantibacter sp.; assembly: GCF_059073635.1. Classification (NCBI taxonomy): domain Bacteria; kingdom Bacillati; phylum Actinomycetota; class Actinomycetes; order Micrococcales; family Microbacteriaceae; genus Plantibacter; species Plantibacter sp. The sequence continues at coordinate 177,052 of NZ_JCACOF010000008.1, forward strand.
GCGAGTCGTTCGCTCACGACCAGCCCTTCGATCGCTCAACCTTGCGCGTGAGCGACGTGTGGACGGCCCTGCAGCGGACGCAGTCTCGAGGCGCACGCCGGGCATCGGACCGTCGAGCCCCTCGTCGCAACTCGACGTGGGAGCACGGGAGATCGGACGGCGGCGAGGCTGGTCGCTCCGCATTCGACGGACCCGCGAGGGCCGTCCCGAGTCACCGAACTCTGGGTGACAGTGGCGCCCCGAATAGAGCGCCTGCGTCGTCCCTGGCACCGCCCGCGAACGTGGTCCCGATGGACGAGCTCGGCGCGGCGACGGAGCGCCTAGCTTCCGCTGATGACGCTCACCGCTTGGAGGCCGACGACGATCGCGTTGATCGGTACGGCGATGATGAGCACGACGACTGCGCCGATGACGGCGACGATCGAGTGTCGAGGTGTCCGCTTGTGGACCCGCGCCTGCAGGATGAGCACGACGATGGGCGAACCGATCGCGATCGCGGCGCCGAGCACGAACCCGGCGAGCGTCCCGCCGCCACTGAGCCGGTCCTCGGACGGACCGAACTCGCCCTGCAGTGCGAAGGAGAGTTGGACGAGCCAGCTCACCACCAGCAGCCCGAACAGGAGCAGCGTGATGCCGACGCCGGACGCTCGCCCGGTGACCGGTCCGTCCTGGTCGGCTGCTCCAGGGTCGGCGGCTGACACGGATCCAGCGGCCGACGCGGCAGGCTCCCTGGCTGAGCTCGGCCCTGACAGCGGTTCGGCCGGCGGCCGCAGTCCGTCGCCAGCGCTCGGTTCATCGCTCACGACGTGCCCCTCGTCCCTTCGATCAGACGCCGGCGTGCCGGCATCCTCATCAGCCTATTCGTCACGTCGTGAGCGCCGCCCGCACCCGCGCGGCCAGCAGGGGAACCGTCTCCTCCTGGAACCAGGGGTTCTTGCTGCGCCAGCCGCGCGCGAGCGGCGACGGGTGCACGATCGGGAAGAGCGGGAGGTGGGTCTCCGCGGCACGGACGTTCTCCGTCAGGGTGCGACCGGCCCGCGGTCCGAGGTAGGCGCGCTGGGCGTAGGCGCCGATGAGGATCGTCAGGCGCACCTCGGTCAGCTGCTCGAGCAGGCGTGGATGCCAGCGCGGCGCGAAGTCGCGGCGCGGCGGCAGGTCGCCGCTCGCCCCCTTGCCCGGGAAGTAGAAGTCCATCGGGATGATCGCGACGTTCGCCGGGTCGTAGAACTCCTCGGGCGTCACACCCATCCAGGAGCGGAGGAGGACGCCGCTCGGGTCGTTCCACGGGATGCCCGACTCCTGCGCCAGACGACCAGGCGCCTGACTGATGATGAGCACGCGGGCCTCCGGGGAGGCGACGAAGAGCGGTTTCCAGCCGAGCTCGTGGGCCCAAGCGTTCGACTCGTGCGCGGCGACCTCGGCTCGGAGACGGTCGATCGGATGCATCCCTGCAGTCTCCCACCCGCGCGCGCAATACAGTGAGGGGATGGACGACGACCAGCGGCGACGGCGCCTCATCCCCGAGCCGGTGGACCGGTTCGCGACCGGCGAGGAGTACCCCGAGTACCGGGTCGACCTCGAGCGCATCCGGTTCTCCCCGTACTTCGCGCGGTTGTCCGCGGTGACGCAGGTCGTCTCGCCCTCCGGCGTCGGTCAGGTCGTCCACAACCGGCTCACGCACTCGATCAAGGTGACCGCGGTCGCCCGCGCCATCGCCATGCAGCTCACCACGACCGATCCCGAGCAGAACGCCATCGTCGAGCGGCTCGGCGGCTGCGACCCGGTCGTGGTGCAGGCCGCCGCCTCCGCCCACGACCTCGGCCACCCACCGTTCGGCCACCTCGGCGAGCAGGTCCTCGACCGCCTGGCACGTGAGCGGCTCGGCCTCGCGGAGGGCTTCGAGGGCAACGCGCAGTCGTTCCGCATCCTCTCCGCACTCGACGTGTGCGAGACGGTGAAGGAGGGCCTCAACCTCACGGCCGCTTCCCGCGCCGCCGTGCTCAAGTACCCCTGGGGCCGCACCATCCACCGCCCCGACCTCGACCCGGCAGACCCCACCCGCATGCCTCGCGGGTCAACCGCCAGCCGCTGGGAGACCGCGCCGCCGAAGTTCTCCGCGTACACCCTCGATCTCGACGACATGCTCGACGCCCGCAGCGCGTTCACCGCGATCGCGCCCTGGCAGCAGACCGTCGAGTGCTCCGTGATGGACGTCGCCGACGACATCGCCTACTCCCTGCACGACCTCGACGACTTCTACCGGGCCGGCGTCCTGCAGCAGGCGGCGGTCGCGGTCGAGTTCCGCACCTTCCTCCGCGACCAGCACACCCTCGCCGCGCTCGACGCCGACGAACTCTGGAACCGCGCACCCGGCCACTCGCTCGAGCTGTTGCGCCGGCGGATCGTCTCACGCGACCCGTGGATCGCCAGCGACGAGCACTTCCGGGCGTCGGTCCAGCGGGTCGCGACCGAGCTCGTCGAAGGACTCCTCGCCGTGCCCTTCGACGGTTCCAGCCGAACCGAACGCGCCATCGAATCGTTCGTGTCGTCCTGGATCGGTCGCCTCCAGCGCTCCGTCCTCGTCGTCGAGGAGCCGAACGTGCGCTCCGGGCACGTGTCGCTCCTGCCCGAGGCGTGGCACGACGTCACCGTGCTGAAGTTCGTCCACACCCGGTTCGTCATCGACCGGCCGGACTTCGCCACCTACCAGCGAGGCCAGTCGCGGGTGCTCGACGTGCTCGTCACCGAACTGGACAGCTGGCTCGACGACCCCCGTGACGGCCCGCGCGCCCCGCAGAAGCTCCTCGACTTCGTCGAACTCGCCACCGACGGCTACTTCCGACTCCGGGCGGACAACCCCGACTGGCTCCCGGCAGACCCCGAGTCCGACAGTGGCCGCCCGCAGAGCGACCCACGCGCCCTGGGGCGCCTCGGTCGGGCGCGCGGCATCCTCGACTACGTCGCCTCGCTGACCGACGAACAGGCGACGGCGCTCGCCGCCAGACTGCGCGGAGACCGCGAGGCATGGGCCTTCGGCAGCTGAGTGCAGCCTGAACGCCGACCCGGTTCCGAGCAATACCCGACGCATTTCGGATAGGTCAGAGCGGGGGATCGCTAGAAGATCTAGCGTTAGCAACGGCGCCGGGAACCAGCCCGGCACCGAAACAGAACGGATGGCGCGCCTCATGGGAAACCTCCTCTACGGAACCCCTCCGACCCCGCACGAGATCGAAGACCGACTGCTCGCACACCTGCAGACGGTCATCTTCACGAAGTTCCGCCGCAACGAGAGCTTCGCCTTCCACCTCGAAGCCGTTCCCGGCCGCGGGACCGGACGTCAGTCGCTCTGGCTGAACCCGATGATCCCCCTCCAGTTCTCGTTCTACGGCAGCCGTGCCCCCGAGCTCAACCGTGAGTGGTTGGCCGCGCTCCTCGAGCAGGCCAACAGTGCCAAGGGCATGCGCGTCGTCCCCGAGCCGGCAGCCGGCGCCGCGAAGCGCGTCGAGTCCGCAGCGTAGATCCGAACGGTCGGCGACAACTGACCGACCATCGTCTCGACGCGCTCCGGCCGTCGGACGTCTCTGAAACACCAGTTGGGGGTGCCACCGTGACCACCGGTCTCCAGAGCGCGCCCGACTTCCTCGACCTGGACGACGCGCGAGCCTCACGTCGCCTGATCGACCGCACGGACATCGTGTTCCAGACCTCGCACGCCAGCTTGGACGCGGAGGGCGGGCTGTCCCTCAGTCGGACGTCCCTCAGCCTCGACGTCGACGGCGACACCGTCCGGGTTCCGGCGAATCACATCGTCGCCTGGTCGCTCCGTACCGAAGGCGGCCTCATCGTGGTGACCGTCTGGTCCGAGCGCCCGACCGCCGTCCACGAGACCACGGTCCTCCCGCGGTTCGCCCGCATGGCGTCGTCCGCGCTCACCGAGGTCCTGGGTGCGGAACACGGCTTCCTGCAAGGGACCGCCTGACATCGAGTGGTCTGCTCGGGCCGGAAACGACCCGCTACGGGATGACAGCCGGGCTCCGCCGTGAGATTCTATGAGCGATGAGCGAAGAGACGGGACCCGCGGAGCGGTCCGAGGTCGCAGGCCGCGACGTCGATGAGGCTCGCGATCTGTTCGCCGGCGCGTACAACGCCGGCTCGATGATCATCGAACCCACCGAATCGGCGTTCACCTTCCGGTACACCGCGATCGGCGACGACGAGCTGACCCTGCGCGCCACCCAGTTCACCGGACGCGTCACCGGAACGGTGCTCACCGAGGGCGAGTACATCGTCTCCTGGCTGACGGCGGGCAGTGGGGCCACCGACCTCGCCGGCGCGCCGATGCAGCTCGTGCACGGTCAGCCGGCGATGTTCGCGAACGACCGACTCGCCGAGTTCGACTTCACCGACTACCGGCAGAACCTCATGCACTTCGACGGCGGGTTCCTGGAGCGCGTGGCGGCCGAAGTGGAGGGGACGAGTGGGCCGATCCTCTTCGACACGACGGCTCGCCCCACGGGCGAACAGCTCCGTCGCTGGGCCGCCTCCGTGACGACCGTCGCGAAGGTCATCTACGACGACACCAGTCCTGCCGTCCTCCGCGCCGAGGCGAACCGGTCGGCGGCGATCGCGCTCCTCGAGACGTTCCCGCATACGGCCCTGCACGCGCCGGTGGAGATCGGCCTGCCGGACGCCGGGAAGACCCGCGCGGCCATCGAATTCATGATCGCCAACGCGCACCTCCCGATCCGCACGGAGGACGTGGCCGAAGCCGTCGGGATGAGCCAGCGCAGCCTCCAGAGCGCGTTCCGTCGGGAGCACGACATCACCGCGATCGACTACCTGCGACGGGTCAGGCTCGACCGGGTGCAAGAGGAACTGCGGAAGGCCGACCCCGGGCTGGCCACGGTCGCGGAGGTCGCCAGGCGGTGGGGGTTCGCGCACCTCGGGCGGTTCTCCGCCTCGTACACCAACCGCTTCGGCGAGTATCCGAGCACGACGCTCGGTTCCTAGCCGCCGGCCGTTCGGCTCAGAAGTCGCCGAACTCGTCGTACTCGTCGAGACCCGACAGCTTCTCCGTCTCGATGGCGGGAACGATCTCCAGCGCCCGGTTCGCGAAGGACTCCACGGTCACCTGCAGGCCCGGGCTGACCAGGACGTCCAGGTTGCGATCTGCGGAGAGCGGGACGTGGACGAAGCGACCACCGGCTTGGACGGCGGACTCGATCTCGCTCATCAGTGCCGAGATGTCGACACCCGACTCGATGTCGTACGAAACGCGGCCGATGGCGATGCTGTACTGCATGACCATCACCTCCGGGATCGGGTTGTTGCTGCAAGCGTATGGAACGTGCCTGTGGATCACGGTGGGTTGACCAAGGTCGCCACACGTGCAGGGGGGTGTCGCCTCAGTCGTCCTCCTGGACGGTGACACTGCGGCGACACCCGCTATCGCGCGCGGTCGACGCGGGTCTCCTCCCAGACGGGCTCGTCGGAGGCCTGCACCCGGCCGTCGGAGCCGAAGACGAGGAAGCGGTCGAAGCCGCGCGCGAACCAGCGGTCGTGGGTGACCGCGATCACCGTGCCCTCGAAACCCGCCAGACCCTGCTCGAGCGCCTCCGCCGAGACGAGGTCCAGGTTGTCGGTCGGCTCGTCGAGCAGGAGCAGCGTGGCACCGGAGAGTTCGAGTAGGAGGATCTGCAGGCGCGCCTGCTGTCCGCCCGAGAGGGATTCGAACGGCTGCTCGGCCGCGCCCGCCAGACCGTAGCGGTCGAGCACGCGGCTGGCGGCCTCGCGGGGGAGACCCGACCGGTGCTCGTCGCCGCGGTGCAGGATGTCGAGCAGGGTCCGGCCGACGAGTTCGGGGTGCCGGTGCGACTGTGCGAACCACCCCGGCTGCACGCGCGCGCCGAGCTTGGCGTCGCCGTCGTGCTCGACCGGGACGAGCGCGTCGCCCGCTGCGGCGAGGTGCCCGGCGCCCGGATCGGGATCCGTCCCGCCGCCGGCGAGCAACCGGAGGAAGTGCGACTTGCCCGAACCGTTCGAACCGAGGACGCCGATGCGCTCGCCGAACCAGATCTCCGCGTCGAACGGCTGCATGAGGCCGGTCAGTTCCAGCCCCGTGCAGACGATCGCGCGGCGACCCGTGCGTGCGCCGCGGAGGCGCATCGTGACCTGCTGGTCCTTCGGCCGCTCCTCAGGTGGACCGGCCTCCTCGAACTTGGCGAGTCGGGTCTGCGCGGCGCGGTAGCGGGAGGCCATGGAGTCGTTGAACTTGGCCTGCTCGCGCAGACGCAGCACGAGTGCGCGCAGCTTCACGCGGTCCTCGTCCCAGCGCCGGCGGAGTTCGTCGAGTCGGTCGAGGCGGGCGTCGCGGGCCTCGTGGTAGCTGCGGAAGCTCGCGCCATGGGTCCACGTCGTGCTGCCGGCCGCGCCGACCTCGAGGGTGATGATGCGGGTCGCCGCCTGTGCCAGGAGCTCGCGGTCGTGCGAGACGAGGAGGACCGTCTTCCGGGTCTCGGCGAGCATCCCCTCGAGCCAGCGCTTCGTCGGGACGTCGAGGGAGTTGTCGGGCTCGTCGAGGAGGAGGACCTGCTCAGGGCCGCGGAACAGGGCCTCCAGGACGAGCCGCTTCTGCTCGCCGCCGGACAGCGTGCCGAGCGTCCGCCACTGCGCGCGGTCGTAGGGCACCCCGAGTGCCGCCTCGCAGCAGCTGTCCCAGAGCACCTCCTGGTCGTACCCGCCGGCGTCGGCGTACTCGGCGAGCGTCGTCGCGTAGGCCATCTGGGTCGCCTCGACGTCGTCCTCCATGAGGGCGAGCTCGGCGCGGTCGACCGCCTCTGCCGCGGCACGGACCCGCGGAGGCGCGACCTGGACGAGGAGGTCACGGACCGTCCGGTCATCGTCACCGCGACCGACGAACTGGTCCATCACGCCGAGGCCGCCGTCGATGGAGACGACCCCGGAGTCGGGCTGGAGCTCGCCGCGGATGATCCGCAGCAGCGTCGTCTTGCCGGCGCCGTTCGCTCCGATGAGCGCGGCGATCGCCCCTTCGCCGACGCGGAACGAGACCTCGTCCAGCAGGGTCCGTCCGTCGCTCAGCGTGTAGCTGAGGTCGCTGACGTCGATGTAGCCCATGGTGCGCACTCCCCAGGGAGCCGATCGCTCCCGAACGGGCCCGCGCTGGTTCGCGCCGGGCCGCCCACCGCCTGGCGAGCCGACCAGTTTAGCCGCGCCGGTCCGGCCGCGCGCAACTGCCGCTGCGCACGACTCCCGGTCACTGAGCTTGCCCTTTCACTGAGCCCGCCCCTTTCACTGAGCCCGACCCCTTTCACTGAGCCCCCACCCCGGTCACTGAGCTTGTCGAAGTGCCCCGACCGCCCTTCGACAAGCTCAGGGACCGGAGGAGGTCAGCTCAGGGACCGGAGGAGGTCAGCTCAGGGACCGGAGAGTCGCGCGGCTCAGGCGAGCGAGGCCGCGATGTCACCGATCCACGTGCGCACCGACGCGTCGTGTTCGTCGAACCAGTCGCCCTCGTAGCCACGCGGGACACCTTCGACCACCATGACGAGCGCGAGGTACAGCGACCACAGGCGCGCGCGGGTCCGGGCGTCCTCATCGGGCAGGAGCTCGCGGCCGGACGTCTCGCGGTAGGCGCGGAGGAGTTCCGAGTCGGCGGCGACCGTCTCCGGCACGTCGGTGAAGAGCGCCAGGGAGACGAGGTCGGCGGTGGGGTCGGCCCAGTGCGCGCGCTCATGGTCGATGACGCCGGTCAGTTGGGCGGCCTCCGCCCCGTGTTCGGGCATGACGAGGAGGTTGCCCTCCCAGAGGTCGAAGTGGACGAGCGTCGGCTCCGTCACGCTGTCGAAGGCCGGCAGCGCGGTGTCGATCAGGTGTCGGATCTCGTCCGCCGCGACCGGAAGGTCGACCTCGAACCGCAGGGCATCGGCGAGGACGGCCTCCACGACGAGCCGGTAGGCGTCCGCGGCACTGGCCGCCTGAAGCTCCGGGCGGAAGGGGTAGCCGAATCGGTTCCCCTCGGCGAGGCCGGTCGCCGAATCGATGGACGCGGCCTCCGCCGGGATGTCGACGTCGTCTGGTTCCACGTGGAACGGCGTGCGACCCGCCTCGTGCAGACGGGCGAGCGTGCGGCCGAGGACGTCGCGGGCGAGGGGGACGGTCTCGGTGCTGTTCGCCGGTCGGCCGGTGAGCTCGGTCATCACGAGGGCGTCGCGTCCGTCGAGCGTCGCCTCGAAGACGATCTCCGGCTGCGGCACCTCCGCACGGCCGAGGATGCGGAGCGCGAGCGCCTCGGTCGCCATGAGGGACCGCTCGTAGGTGAGGCCGGCCGCGTCCGCGGGGGAGAGCTTCACGATGACGCGCTCGCCGCCGTCGAGTTCGACCGCTGCGACCTCGTTCGCCGTGCCCGCTCCGAGCATCGTGATGGTCGGGCTGCCGGGCTGCATCGCCGGTCGCTCGGCCGCCCAGTGCTCGGCGACCGCGATCATGGTGTCACTGGGGCGAGGGGTTCGGCTCATCCGCCCACGGTAGCGCGCCCTTCGCCCTCCGCTCGCCGCTCGCCGCTGGCCCGCTCGCCGAGCTGCCCCTACCCCGGTCACCGAGCCCCCCGCCCCGTTGCCGAGCCTCCCATCCGGTCACCGAGCTTGTCGAGGTGCGAAGCCCAGAGCGTCCACAACTCCTGCTGGAGTCGCGCGCGGCTCACACGGGGTGCGGGACCTCCTGGCGGGCGGCGTCGGTGGGCTCATCCTGCAGGAGTTGTGGACGACGGCGGGAGCGCTTCGCGGCGGTGGACGCACCGATGATGACGATCAGGCCGAGCAGGGTGATGGCCGCTCCGGCCCAGATCGGCGAGGTGTAGCCGAGGCCGGCGGTGATCGTGACGCCGCCGAGCCAGGCGCCGAGCGCGTTGCCGAGGTTGAACGCGGCGATGTTCGCTCCCGAGGCGAGCGTGGGAGCGGCCGACGCGTACCGCATGACCCGCATCTGCAACGCGGGGACGGTCGCGAATCCGAAGCCGCCCATGAGGACGAGGGCGATCACGGTGGCGACGGGCGACTGTGCGGTCGCGGCGAAGGCGACCAGGATCACGGTCAGTACCGCGATGACGACGATGAGCGTCCGGTCGATGTTCCGGTCGGCCGCCTTGCCACCCACGATGTTGCCGACCAGGAGCCCGACGCCGAAGAGGATGAGGAGCCACGGCACCGTGGTCGAGGCGAAGCCGCTGACCTCCGTGAGTGTGTACGCGATGTAGGTGAACGCACCGAACATGCCGCCGTAGCCGAGGACCGTGACAGCGATCGAGAGCCAGACCTGGCCGGAGCGGAACGCGCGCAGCTCGGCGAGGAGCGACGTCCGGGGCTTCGTCACGCTTCGGCTTCGGCACGAGTGCCAGGATGCCGATGAAGGCGACGACCCCGATCACCGTGATGGCCCAGAAGGTCGAGCGCCAGCCGAAGTGCTGGCCGAGCAGCGTGCCGAACGGGACGCCGAGCACGTTCGCCGCGGTGAGGCCGGTGAACATGATCGCGATCGCGCCGGCCTGTTTGTGGGCGGGGACCATCGCCGCCGCCAGGACCGAGCCGATACCGAAGAACGCTCCGTGGCTGAGGGCGGCGAGGATGCGGCCGGCGAGCATGATCTGGTAGTCGCCGGCGAGTGCGGAGACGAGGTTGCCGACGATGAAGAGCACCATCAGGGCCAGCAGGACGGGCTTCTTCGGCAGTCGGGTGACCGCCGCGGTGAGGGCGAGCGCCCCGACGACGACGGCCAGGGCGTAGCCGGAGATGAGCCAGCCGGCTGCGGCCTCCGAGACGCCGAAGTCGGCCGCCACCTCGGGCAACAGCCCCATGATGACGAACTCCGTGAGGCCGATGCCGAAGCCGCCGAGGGCGAGGGCGATGAGACCGAGTGGCATGACGATTCCTGCGATTCCTGGGGGTCGTGGGGAGAGTGCTGGTGGCCTGCAGCCGGGACGCGTACGCTGATAGTTGCAGACGCGCGATAGATATCGTTGCACGCGCTAGGTAATAGCGCAAGCAACTATGTGCGTCTGCAATCAATTGATCGATGTTCGAACCGAGGAGTCCCGATGGGCATCGCCGACGACGCTGTTGAGATCCGCGCGCAGGGGTGGCGGACGCTCGCCGCCCTGTACGGATCGATCGAGTCCGATCTGGAACGCGCGCTGCAGGCCGAGGCCCGGCTCTCCGTGGTCGAGTACACCGTGCTCGACGCCCTGGGGCGCCAGGACGGCTGGCACATGCGCATGCAGCAGCTCGCCCGCGCGACGGCCCTGTCGCCGAGCGCCACCACCCGGCTCGTCAACCGCCTCGAGGACCGCGCGCTCCTCACCCGCGTGCTGTGCGCCGACGACCGACGAGGGGTCTACACCGAGCTCACGGCGGCCGGGAAGGCGCTGCTCGAGGAGGCCCGACCGGTGCACGACCGCGCCCTCGAGGAGTCGCTCACCACCGCGGAGTCGCTCCCGGAACTCGCGCCGCTCGTGGAGGCGATCCACCGGCTGGAGCCCGTCGCCACCACCGTCTGACCGACCGGACCGTTCTCAGGAGAACTCCGGCGCGTCGCCCGGGGAGCAGGGCGGCGTGCCGGAGGAGTCCTGAGACAAGGACGTCCGCGTCGCAGAACGGTGCACGCGCGCGTCGGTGGGTGATGCCAAGCTGAGTCGTCCGACTCGAGGGAGCACGATGAGCGCCGCAGCACCGAACACCCGTGTCACCGCGCTCGTCGCACCAGGGTCCCGCAGGGTGCTGGGCGCCTATCTCGGTGCCGCGCTCATCTGGGGTGCCAGCTTCCTCTTCATGAAGACCGGCCTGACCGGGCTCGCTCCGGCGCAGGTCGCCCTGTCCCGCGTGGTGCTCGGCGCCCTGACGCTCTGCATCATCATGCTCGTCACCCGACGCCGCTGGCCGCGAGAGCGTCGGCTCTGGGCGCACCTCGCCGTCGTCTCCGTCTTCCTCTGCGTCGCCCCGTTCCTCCTGTTCTCCTGGGCGGGACAGTTCCTGCCGTCCGGCCTGTCGAGCATCCTCAACGCGACCACGCCGATCATGACGCTCGCCGTCGGCGCCGTGTTCCTCCCGAAGGAACGGCTGAACGGCCTGCAGGTGTTCGGCATCTTCGTCGGCGCCCTCGGCGTCGCGATCGTCGTCGGCCCCTGGCGCGTCCTGGCCGACCCGGCGATCCTCGAGTCCATCCCGGCTCAGCTCGCCTGCCTCGGCGCGACCCTCTGCTACGGCATCGCCTTCGTCTACCTCCGGAAGTTCGTCCTCGGCACCCACAGCTACGACGCGGTCGTCATCTCCGCCGTGGAGATCTCGCTCGCCGCCGTCATCATGCTCGTGCTCTCGCCGTTCATCGCGATGCAGCCGGTGTCGCTCGACGCCCCGGTCGTCCTCAGCATGCTCGCCCTGGGAGCACTCGGTACCGGCGTCGCCTACATCTGGATGACGACGATCGTCGACTCCTGGGGCCCGACGGCGGCGTCCACCGTCACGTACCTCACGCCCCTCGTCGGTGTCGTCCTCGGCATCCTCGTGCTCGGTGAGATCCTGCACTGGAACGAGCCGGTCGGCGGCGTGATCGTCGTGCTCGGCATCCTCGTGAGCCAGGGCCGGCTCCGGCTCCGGCGGCGCACGCCCCCACTCTCGGCATAGGGTGGCTGGACGGCCGCGCGCTGACGGTCGCGGCCCTTCCCACGGAACGAGGTTTCACATGCGCATCGCATCCGGGCAGTTCTCCGCCGGAACGGACATCGACGAGAACCTCGCCAGCGTGGTCGCCCTGCTCGGTGAGGCCGCGGCGGGTGGCGCCGAACTGCTCGTGCTGCCGGAGATGAGCAGCTACGCCACCTCGGAGCCGCCGAGCGCGCTCGCCGCGATCGCCCAACCACTCGACGGACCCTTCATCACGGGTGTCGCCGCCGCAGCCGCCGCGCGCTCCCTCCCGACGGTCGTCGGCACCATCGAGGAGAACCCCGGCGGGTTGCCCTACAACACGCTCGTGGCGATCGACGCCGAGGGGGACATCACTGCGACGTACCGGAAGGTGCACCTCTACGACGCCTTCGGGTACGCGGAGAGCGACGGCATCTCGGCCGGCGAGCTCACCGAACCGTTCGTCCTCGAGCTCGGCGACCTCCGCATCGGTGCCTTCACCTGCTACGACCTCCGCTTCCCGGAGAGCGCGCGGCGTCTCATCGACGCCGGCGCCAACGTCATCCTGCTGCCCGCGATGTGGATCGTCGGCCCCGGCAAGGAGGACGCCTGGACGACCCTCGTGCGCGCCCGGGCCATCGAGAACACCGCCTACGTCGTGAGCGCCAACCAGACCGGCCCGCTCGCCACCGGGAACTCGATCATCGTCGACCCGGCCGGCGTCGTCATCGCCGCCGCCGGCGAGGCGCCCGGGGTGGTCTTCGCCGAGCTCGATCCGGCGCGACTCGACGCCGTCCGTGCGCGGGTGCCCTCGCTCGCCAACCGCCGGTTCACCGTGGTCCCGCGGACCGCCGAATGAGCGTGGGCGAGCGCGTGAGCGACCCGGTCGGTCTCTCGGAGGTCGTCTCCATCACGCGCGACCTCATCCGGATCGACACCTCGAACTACGGCGGCGGGCGTGCCGTCGGCGAGTCCCGCGCGGCCGACCTCGTCGAACGCCTGCTCGGTGAGGTCGGGATCGTGTGCGAGCGCTTCGAGGCCGAGCCCGGCAGGACGAACCTCGTGGCACGGTGGCCAGGTCGTGACCGCACCCTGCCCGGCCTCCTGCTGCACGGGCACCTCGACGTCGTCCCGGTCGACGCGGCCGCGTGGACGGTCGACCCGTTCGGTGGCGAGATCGCCGACGGCATGCTGTGGGGCCGCGGTGCCGTCGACATGAAGAACATGGTGGCGATGATCGTCGCGTCGGTCCGGCGCATGGTGACGGCGGGGGAGCAGCCCGAGCGAGACGTCGTCCTGGCGTTCTTCGCCGATGAGGAGGCCGGGTGCGTCCTCGGCTCGCAGTGGATGGTGGAGCACCACCCGGAGCAGTTCGCCGGCGTCCGCGACGCGATCAGCGAGGGCGGCGGGTACAGCGTCACCCTCGGCGAACGAGCCGACACCCGCGCCTACCTGCTCAACACCGGCGAGAAGGGCGTGCTCTGGTTGCGACTGACCGCCCACGGTGCCGCCGGTCACGCCTCGCTCGCGAGTCAGGATTCGGCGATCGTCAAGCTCGCCGCCGCGGTCGGCCGGATCGGCGCGCTCGACTGGCCGGTGTCGTTCACCGAGACCACGACGCACCTGTTCCAGCGGCTGCGTGAACTGACCGGAGCGTCCTCCGAGCTGTCGCCGTTCGAACTCGCCGCGCTCGTCGGCCCGAGTGCGTCGCGGCTGCGCGCCGGCCTGCAGAACGTGGCGAACGTCACCATGATCTCCGGCGGGTACAAGGAGAACGTGATCCCCGAGTCCGCGACCGCGACGGTCGACGCCCGGTTCCTGCCCGGCCAGCGGGACGAGGTCATCGCGCGCATCCGCGAGGCGGCGGGCGAGGGGGTCGACGTCGAGGTCCAGCTGGAACTCATCGCGATGGAGTCGCCGAACGACGGCGAGCTCGTCTCGGTGATCGAAGCGGTCATCGAGCGGCACGATCCCGGTGCGACCGTGCTCCCGCACCTCATCCCCGGCGGCACCGACGCGAAGGCGCTCAGCCGACTCGGCATCACGGGGTACGGGTTCATCCCGCTCCGGCTGCCGGCGGACTTCGACTTCCCCGGGATGTTCCACGGTGTCGACGAACGTGTGCCGCTCGACGCGCTCGACTTCGGCTGCGCGGTGCTCACGGACATCATCCGCTCGGCCTGAGCTGACGCATGCCGGTCCCTGAGCCTGTCGAAGGGCGGTGGCGGGCTCGGTCGGGGCACCCTTCGACAAGCTCAGGGACCGGCGCTTCGCTCAGGGACGGCGCTTCGCTCAGGGACCGGCGCTTCGCTCAGGGACCGGCGCTTCGCTCAGGGACCGGGGGGCCGACCGGTGTTCGGGTTCGCCGATCGGCCACCCGGAGTCGGGTGGCACGGTGTTCTGGCGAGCTCGGAGTCCGGGAGTCTCCGCGGTACTAGCGTGCGGGCGGAACAGGCGTCGGTGCCGTCGCGAACGGGCCGGAGAGCCTCGCCCACTGCAGCAGCATGATGGTCTTCGCGTCGATGATGTCGTCGCCGATGCGCGCGATCGCGTCGTCGATGTCGAGTTCGAGGAGTTCGATCTCCTCGCCCTCCTCGGCGAGCCCGCCCCAGTCGCCGCGACGCGCAGCGGGGTCGTACTCGGCCGCGTAGAAGTGCAGGCGCTCGGTCACGGAGCCGGGGCTCATGAAGGCGTCGAACACATGCTGGACGGCCTCGACCGCGAACCCGGTCTCCTCGCGGGCCTCACGGGCGACCGCCGTCTCAGGATCGTCGTCGTCGAGCAGGCCGGCGGCGGTCTCGATGAGCTCGCCGGTCGGGTGTCCGTTGACGTACGCCGGGTAGCGGAACTGCCTGGTGAGCAGGACCTTCCGGGAGTCACCGTGGTAGAGCAGGATGGTCGCGCCGTTGCCGCGGTCGTAGGTCTCGCGCTGCTGCGTCGACCATGCGCCTGAGCGGTCCTGGACCCGCAGGGTCGTCCGGCGGAGGACGTGCCAGGCGGCGGCGACCAGTTCCACGTCGGTCACCTGGACGCGCGGGTTGCCGGTGAGGTCGAGGCCGGTCCGGTGCAGGCCGGTGCGCCCGCGGGCGTCGGGGAGGTCTGCTCCGGGTTGCGGCTCCCGGACCGTCGTGGAATCGGCCATCCATCGAGTGTACGACCGCCTGCGAACGGCATACCAGCGGGGTGTCCCGGGTGCGCCGCTCGGGTGAGCCCTGCTGTGCGCCGCGTCCGATGGTGAATGACGACTGCTCTTCGGTTTTCGCGGGTTCTGCAACATACTGGTGGGAGCACCGGTCGCGGTCCACGGAGGACCCCCGTCGAAAGGCACTCGATGACGAGCAGCAGTCCCGCCAGCAGCCCCGTCGCCAGCGGAGGCACCACGCCTTCAGCGCGGTCGGTCAGCTGGGTCGTGACCACCCAGGACGCACCCTGGCAGGAGCAGGAGCCCCTCGGGTTCGGACGACTCGCGGGGATGCCGAACGTCATGGTCGACGTGATGAACCCCCGGCAGACCGTCGACGGCATCGGCGGGTGCTTCAACGAACTCGGCTGGACGGCGCTCGGGCTCCTCTCTGAGGAGGACCGCGAGGGCATCCTGTGCCGACCTCTTCACGCCGGGCGCTGGACTGAACCTCTCGCTCTGCCGCATGCCCGTCGGCGCCAACGACTTCTCCACCGACTGGTACTCCTACGACGAGGTCGACGGCGACTTCGACCTCGAGCACTTCAGCATCGACCACGACCGCGCGACGCTCGTCCCCTTCATCCAGGCGGCGCAGCGGTACCGGGGCGACCTGCGTCTCTGGGCGTCGCCGTGGAGCCCGCCCACCTGGATGAAGACGAACGGGCACTACGCGGCTGCACGCCCCTGGGCGGGATCAGACGTCGACAACGGCATCCGTGACGACCAGCTGGGCTCCGAGGGGACCGATCTGTTCATCCTCGAAGACCGCTACCTCGAGACCTACGCCCGGTACTTCGCCCGCTTCGTCGAGGCCTACGGCGAGGAGGGCATCCGCGTCGAGATGGTCATGCCGCAGAACGAGTTCAATTCGGCGCAGGTGTTCCCGAGCTGCGTGTGGACGGCCGAGGGGCTCGCGCGGTTCATCGCCGTCCTCGGCCCGGAGATGGACCGTCTCGGAGTGCGGGTCTTCCTCGGCACGCAGGAGCGGCCGCACGACGCGCAGATCGAGACCGTGCTCCGGGATCCGGCGGCCGGCCCGTGGGTCGCCGGAGTCGGCTTCCAGTGGGCCGGCAAGGGCGCGATCGCCGCCGTGCATCACGCCCACCCCGACCTCGCGCTCTACCAGACCGAGCAGGAGTGCGGCGACGGACGGAACGACTGGCGCTTCGTGCGACACACCTGGGGACTCATGCGCCACTTCTTCACGAACGGCGCGCAGGCCTACACGTACTGGAACCTCGCACTCACGGAGGGTGGCGTCAGCCGCTGGGGCTGGGCGCAGAACTCGCTCGTCGTCGTGGACCCCGAGACCCGGACCTTCCGATACACCCACGAGTACTTCCTCATGCGGCACCTGGGGCACTTCCTGCAGCCGGGGGCACAGCGGCTCGCGACGATGAGCTGGACCGGGCACGAGAACCTGCTCGCCTTCCGCAACCCGGACGGCGGCGTCGTGCTCGTGATGCAGAACGACCTCGGCGAACCGCTCCCCGTGCAGATCGTGGTGGGCGACGACGTCATCACGCCGACCCTGCCGGCAGACTCCTTCGCGACGCTCGTCATCCCGCCCGCCTGACCGTCGGTGCCGGAGCCACCCCTTGTGGGCGGTCGCCTCTGCGGCCTAGCCTCTCGCGTACCGGCACTGGCGACGGAGGACACATGGGCAGGCTCATCTACTCGGCGATCAGCTCGCTCGACGGCTACCTCGCCGATGAGGAGGGCCGCTTCGACTGGAGCGCCCCGGACGCCGAGGTGCACGCCTTCGTGAACGAGCTCTCCCGGCCGATCGGCACCTACCTGTTCGGCCGGCGGATGTACGAGATCATGACGTTCTGGGAGACGGCGGACGAGCTGCCGGACGAGCCCCGCGAGATCGCGGACTTCGCGGCTCTGTGGCTCGCTGCCGACAAGGTCGTGTACTCGACGTCGCTCGACGCGGTCTCGACGGCCCGGACGACGCTCGAGCGATCGTTCGATCCGGAGGCCGTGCGCCGGTGGAAGGCGGAATCGGACCGCGACCTCAGCGTCGGCGGCCCACACCTCGCAGCCGAGGCGATCGCCGCGGGGCTCGTCGACGAGGTGCAGTTGTTCCTCTCGCCGGTGATCGTCGGCGGCGGCTTGCGTGCACTGCCGGCCAACCTCCGGCGGCGTCTGGAACTCGTCGACGAGCGTCGCTTCGAGGCCGGCGTCGTCCACCTCCGCTACACCGTCACCGGCGAGCCCGTCTGAGTCGGCAGCGCGGCCAGCTCGCCCCGCGCACAACTCCTGCTCCTCCGAGGCGGTGATCCCCGCCCGCGCGCACAACTCCTGCTTGGAGCCGTGCGGCTCACCCGACACGCCGGGGCGTGCGGCGACGCGGCGCGATCAGCAGGAGTTGCGCACGGGCGGGGATCGGTGCCGAGCGTCAAGCAGGAGTTACGGACGGGTCAGACGGCCTCGAGGATGATCGCGGAGCCCTGGCCGCCGCCACCGCAGATGCCGGCGGCACCGATCGAACCCGAGCCGGCGGCGGCGAGGCGCCGGGCGAGGTGCCCGACGATCCGGGTGCCGGAGGCGCCGATCGGGTGACCGAGGGCGATCGCGCCGCCGTTCGCGTTGACGATCGCAGGATCGACCCCGAGTTCGTCGGTCGAGTGGACCGACACGGCGGCGAACGCCTCGTTGATCTCGACCGCTGCGAGGTCGCCCGTCGTGTGGGAGGTCTTCGCGAGGGCGGCGACGATCGCGTTCGACGGCTGGGCGTGCAGGCTCACATCGGGTCCGGCGACGAGCGCGTGCGCGACGACCCGGGCGATCGGGGTGAGTCCCCGGGCTGCAGCCGCCTCCTCGCTCATGAGCACGACCGCGGCCGCTCCGTCGGTGATCTGGGAGGAGTTGCCCGCGGTGATCGTGCCCTCGCCGCCGAACGCGGGACGCAGCCCGGCCAGCGACTCGGCGGTGGTGTCGGCGCGGAGTCCGTCGTCGGCGCTCACGACCGTCGGACCCTTGCGCCCCGGCACGGAGAAGGGTTCGATCTCCTCGGCCTGGACGTCCGCCGCTGCCGCGAGCCGCTGGTGCGACCCGGCCGCCCAGGCGTCCTGCTCCGGGCGTGCGATGCCGAGTGAGCCGTTGCGCTCCTCGGTGGACGACCCCATCGACCGGTGCTCGAACGCATCGGTCAGGCCGTCGTGATCGAGGGTGTCGACGAGCTCGATGGCGCCGTAGCGCTTGCCGGCGCGCGAGCCCGACCAGGCGTGCGGGGCGAGGCTCATCGACTCCTGGCCGAGCGCGACGACGACGTCGACCTCGCCGGCGTCGATGAGACGCGTGCCGGTGACGATCGCCTCCATGCCGGAGAGGCACACGGCGTTGACGGTGATGGCGGGGACGGTGAAGGGGATGTCGGCCCCGACGGCGGACTGCCGGGCGGGGTTCTGGCCGGCGGCGCCCTGCAGCACCTGGCCGGCGATGACCTGCTGCACGTCGGCGGCGTCGACTCCTGCCCGGGACAGGGCCGCGCGGATGGCGTGGGCGCCGAGCTCGGTGGCCGGCACGGACGCGAACGCCCCGTTGAACTTCACGAACGGGGTGCGGGCGTACCCGACGATGACGGTGCTCATGCGTGTGCCTCCTGAGGCGTGGCGGGTGCGGTCGGCACCTCGCCGGTGGTGGTGGGGTCGAGTTCGACGGAGAACTCCGCGCCTGTCAGGGTGCGCAGCTCGGCGACGCTCGTGTCGGGCGCGAAGGCCCGCAGGACGAGCGCCCCCTCGACGATATCGAAGACGGCGCGGTCGCTGATGATCCGGTCGACGACACCGACACCGGTGAGTGGGAGATCGCACCGCTCGACGATCTTCGGGCTGCCGTCCTTCGCGACGTGCTCGGTGACGACCACCACCCGCGGGGTCCCGGCGACGAGGTCCATCGCGCCGCCCATCCCCTTGACGAGCTTGCCCGGGATCGTCCAGTTCGCGAGGTCGCCCGCACCCGAGACCTGGAGTGCGCCGAGGATGGCCAGCTGCACGTGGCCGCCGCGGATCATGCCGAACGACATCGCCGAGTCGAAGTAGCTCCCGCCCTCGAGGAGCGTGACCGTCTGCTTCCCGGCGTTGATGAGGTCGGCGTCCTCCTCGCCCTCGATCGGGAACGGACCCATGCCGAGGAGGCCGTTCTCGCTCTGGAGGGTCACGTGCACCCCCGGCGGGACGTGGTTCGCGACGAGCGTGGGGATGCCGATGCCGAGGTTCACGTACTCGCCGTCGCGGAGTTCGGTCGCCGCGATCGCGGCCATGTCGTCTCTCGTCCACATGATGATCAGGCTCCTGCCGGTGTCGTGGTGGCGGCCGCCGGACGGACGGTGCGCTGTTCGATGTCCTTCACCCGCGGCGTCGCCGTGACGAGGCGCTGGACGAAGATGCCGGGGGTGACGACGGTGTTCGGATCGAGGTAGCCGTCCTCGACGACCTCCTCGGCCTCGGCGATCGTCAGCCGGCCGGCGGTCGCGACGATCGGGTTGAAGTTCCGAGCGGTGTGCCGGAAGACGAGGTTGCCCTCGCGGTCGGCGCGGAACGCGTGCACGAGGGCCACGTCGGCGACGATGCCGCGCTCGAGGACGTAGGTCTCCCCGTCGAACACCTCCGTCGGCTTGCCCTCCGCGACCGGGGTGCCGACGCCGGTCTTCGTGTAGAACCCGGCGATACCGGCGCCGCCCGCGCGCAGCCGCTCGGCGAGCGTGCCCTGCGGGGTGAACTCGACCTCGAGCTCACCGTCGAGGAACTGCTTGGCGAAGAGCTTGTTCTCGCCCACGTACGACGCGACGACCTTCCGCACCTGTCGGTTCTCGAGGAGGATGCCGAGGCCCTTGCCGTCGACGCCCATGTTGTTGGAGACGATCGTGAGGTCGGTGGCACCCGTGTCCCGGAGGGCCTCGATGAGGTCGGTCGGGTTGCCGCTCAGGCCGAACCCGCCGACCGCGATGGTCGCTCCGTCCCGGACGACCTCGTGCAACGCCTCGGCGGCGCTCGACCAGTGTTTCGTCATGTCACTCCCTTGTGGATGGCGGGCCGGCCTGACCACATGGTGGCACTGGCCGCTCGTCTCTCCTGTAGTCAGTCACAGCCGTCCTGCGGTGTCAAAGGTGGCATGGGGCCCGATCCCGGATTCGCTCATGACGTGGTCCCGGCTGCGGCGTAGGCTCACCATGTGGACAAACTGGGGGTACGACGTGGCTGAGGGGATGCGCGGCGCCCAGGTCGTCTCGCGCGTGAGCCGGATCCTGAAGATCGTGTCGGAGCATCCCGGTGGTGCGTCGTCTTCGGCGGTGGCCGCGGCCGCCGGGCTCACCCGGCCGACGGCGCACCGCCTGCTCGCCTCGCTCGCCGCCGAAGGCTTCCTCGACCACGACGTCCGCGCCGCCCGGTGGCACCTCGGCCCGGAGCTGTTCCTCCTCGGATCGCTCGCGGCGGAGCGGTACGACGTCGCCGAGCTCGCCCGGGAGAGCGTGCGGATCCTCGCGCACGAGAGCGGCGAGAGCGCCTTCCTCTCGGTGCGTCGCGGCTTCGAGACCGTGTGTCTGCTGCGCGAGGAGGGGAGTTTCCCGGTGCGGTCGTTCGTCCTGACCGAGGGTGTCCGCTTCCCGCTGGGGGTCGCGTCGGCGGGACTGGCGATCCTCGCGTTCTCGAGCGACGAGGAGATCGACGACTACCTGGGTCGCGCCGACCTCGTCGAGCGGTGGGGTGGGGCCCACGCCGCCGACCGCGTGCGCGAGCGGATCCGCGAGACGCGCGAGCGCGGGTACGCGGTGAACCCGGCGCTCATCCTCGAGGGCAGCTGGGGCATGGGCGCGGCGGTCTTCGATGCGGCGGGGAAGCCCGCCTGGGCGCTCAGTCTCACCGGGATCGAGTCCCGGTTCCGGCCTGAGCGCCAGGCGTTCCTCGGTGGCCTGCTGCTGGAGCAGGCGCACGAGCTGTCGAAGCGGCTCCGCTGAGCCGGGTGGTCGGTCCCTGAGCTGCGCTGCACTTCGACAAGCTCAGTGACCGGGTGGCCGCTCCGTGACCGGCGGTGCGGTCCCTGAGCCTGTCGAAGGGCGCACTTCGACAAGCTCAGTGACCGGAAGGAAGCGTCAGTGACCGCGCGTCCGGGCTACTCCGAGACGGCGGACAGCTCCTCGAACTCGTCGTCGGTGAGCTCGATCGTCGCACCCTGCAGGTTGTCCTCGAGGTGCTCGATGCTCGACGTCCCCGGGATCGGGAGCATGACGGGCGAGCGCTTGAGCAGCCAGGCCAGCGCGAGCTGCGACGGGGTCGCGTCGTGTCGCTCGGCGAGCTGCGTGAGCGGGCCGTCCTCCTTGCTGAGGGCGCCGGTCGCCAGCGGGAACCACGGGATGAAGGCGACGCCGTGCTCGGTCGACCAGTCGAGGAGGTCCTCCGAGGAGCGGTCGGTGAGGTTGTAGAGGTTCTGCACCGACGCGATCGGAGCGATCTGCTGGGCCGCCTCGACCTCGGCGACGCTGACCTGGCTGAGGCCGATGTGTCGGATCTTGCCCTCGTCCTGCAGCTTGCGCAGCTCGCCGATCTGGTCCTCGAACGGCACGGTCGGGTCGATCCGGTGCAACTGCAGGAGGTCGATGCGGTCGACGGCGAGACGGCGGAGGCCGAGCTCGACCTGCTGGCGGAGGTAGGCGGGCACGCCGGTGGGCGTCCACTCGCCGGGACCCTGTCGCGTCTGGCCGACCTTCGTCGCGATCACGATGTCGTCGTAGGGGTGCAGCGCCTCGCGGAGGAGGGTGTCGGTGACGTCCGGACCGTAGGCGTCGGCGCTGTCGAAGAAGTTCACGCCGAGTTCGGCTGCGCGCTTGATCAGGCGGATGGCGCCGTCGCGGTCGTCGGGCTCGCCCCAGACGCCCTCGCCGGTCAGCTGCATGGTGCCGTAGCCGAGTCGGTTGACGGTGAGGTCGCCGCCGAGCGAGAAGGTGCCGGCGGCGGTTGCGGGGCGTGCGGTGGTGTCGGTCATGCGGGTGCTCCTTCGGAGGAATGCGGGAGTTCCAGCCAAGCACCGGCGGCTGGGAGGCGCACCCCCTTGCGCGCCGCGTTCGCTGGCAGCGTTCCCGCCCGTCCTGGCTAGGCCGCCGCGGCCTCGAGGGCGGCGCGGAAGGCGACGATCGCCGGGCGGGTGACGCCGGCCTCGCGCGCGGAGGTGAAGATGGTGCGTCGCGGGAGGTCGGGCAGGTCGACGAGGCGACAGCTGGCCGGCTCGCCCGCCCACTGGAGGTCGGGGATGAGGGCGACCGCGTTGCCGGACTCGATCAACCGGATCTGCGCCTGGAGGTCGGCGGTCTGGTAGCGGACGTCGGGCTCGAACCCCGCGCGGCGGCACAACTGCTCGGCGAAGTGGCGTGACGCCGCTCCGTGCGGCTCCATGACCCAGGGGAGGTCGGCCGCATCCTCGATGCGCAGCACCGGGTGGATCTCGTTCGCGACCGGCGGGCACGCGAGTCGGATCGGGTCGGTGGCGAGCTGACGGCGGTCGAGTCCGGGGTGCCGCGGGGCGGCGTGGGCGGGGTACTGCTCCGCGACGACGACGTCGAAGTCGCGCGCCCAGGTCTCGGCCAGTGCCGTCTCCGGTTCGTGCTGCACCATCTCGACGCGGACGTCCGGGTGGTCGCGGCGCATGGCGCTCAGGGCCGCCGGCATGAGTGCGAGCGCCGCCGACTGGAAGACCGCGACGCGGATGGTGCCCGACACGGTCGTGAGGGACGCCCCGAGGTCGGCCTCGGCGCGCTCGAGCGTGTCGAGGAGTGCGTCCGTGTGCCCCACGAGGATCTCGGCCTGCGGGGTGAGCTGCACCCGTCGACCGACCTTCCGCAGGAGCTCGACGCCGGTCTCCTGCTCGAGGACGGAGAGCTGCTGCGACACCGAGGAGGGGCTGAAGTTGAGGGCGGAAGCGACCTCGGCGATCGTCCCGCGGATCTTGAGTTCGCGCAGGAGGCGGAGCCGTCGGACGTCCAGCACGGTGCCCTCCAAAACCATCGGCTCAACCGATGAATATCGTTCGAAAACCTTCGCTGTATCTTATTGGTCTCGACGCCGATACTGGCACCATGACCGACACTCTTGCATCGACGCAGCAGCTCGACCGCGACGCCCTCGCCACCGAGGCCATCGCCCTCGTCCGCCGCTGGCTCCAGACGGCCTCGACGATCCCCGCCGACGCCTCCGCGCAGCAGCTCGCCGGTGTGTTGAAGGACCCGACCGGCCTCGAGTTCACGGTCGGCTTCGTCGACGGCGTCGTGCGTCCGGAGGACCTCCGCGTCGCGGCCCGCACCCTGCAGACGATCGCCCCGAAGGTGCCCGCGTTCCTCCCCTGGTACTTGAAGGCCGCCGTCCGCTGCGGCGGTGCGTTCGCCCCGATCCTGCCCGGCGTCGTCATCCCGATCTCCCGCAAGGTGCTCCGCAACATGGTCGGCCACCTCGTCGTCGACGCCACCGACAAGAAGCTCGGCCCCGCGATCGCGAAGATCAAGACGCCCGGCACCCGGCTCAACGTCAACCTGCTCGGCGAGGCCGTCCTCGGTACGGGTGAGGCGGCACGTCGTCTCGAGGGCACCCACAAGCTGCTCGCGCGCCCCGACGTCGACTACGTCTCCATCAAGGTCTCCTCCACCGTCAGCCCCCACTCGGTCTGGGCGTTCGACGAAGCCGTCGAGCACGTCGTCACGAGCCTCACCCCGCTGTTCGAGCGTGCCGCCAAAGCCACACCTGCGAAGTTCATCAACCTCGACATGGAGGAGTACAAGGACCTCGACCTCACCATCGCGGTCTTCACCAAGCTCCTCGACCTCCCGCAGTTCCGCGACCTCGAGGCCGGCATCGTCCTGCAGGCCTACCTGCCCGACGCCCTGTCCGCGATGATCCGCCTGCAGGAGTGGTCGGCCGGTCGCCGTGCCGCCGGTGGTGCCGGCATCAAGGTGCGCATCGTCAAGGGCGCCAACCTCCCCATGGAGCAGGTCGAGTCGTCGCTCCACGACTGGCCGCTCGCCACCTGGTCCACCAAGCAGGACTCCGACACCAACTACAAGCGCGTCGTCGAGTACGCCCTGCACCCCGACCGCATCGACAACGTGCGCATCGGCGTCGCGGGCCACAACCTCTTCGACATCGCCTTCGCCTGGCTGCTCGCCAAGCAGCGTGGTGTCGAGCGCGGCGTCGAGTTCGAGATGCTGCTCGGCATGGCTCAGGGCCAGGCCGAGGCCGTGAAGCGCGACGTCGGCGAGCTCCTGCTCTACACGCCGGTCGTGCACCCGCAGGAGTTCGACGTCGCCATCGCGTACCTCATCCGCCGCCTGGAGGAGGGCGCGAGCCAGGACAACTTCATGTCCGCCGTGTTCGAGCTGAGCGAGAACGAGACCCTCTTCGCCCGTGAGGAGCAGCGGTTCCTCGCGTCGCTCGCGGAGCTGGACACCACCGTCCCCGCGCCGAACCGGCAGCAGGACCGCACGAAGCCCGCCGAGGCCTCCCCGGTCGACGCGTTCGAGAACACCCCCGACACCGACCCCTCGCTCCCCGCGAACCGGGTCTGGGGACGCGACATCCTCACCCGCGTCACCGAGTCGCGGCTCGGGAACGACACCGTCGCCGCGTCCATCCTCGACAGCGTCGAAGCCCTCGACGCCGTCATCGACGGAGCGACCGCAGCGGGCGCCTCGTGGGGCTCGCTCTCCGGCGCCGAGCGTGCGGTCATCCTGCACCGCGCCGGCGACGTCCTCGAGCAGCGTCGTGCCGACCTCATGGAGGTCATGGCGTCGGAGACCGGCAAGACCCTCGACCAGTCCGACCCCGAGGTGTCCGAGGCGATCGACTTCGCCCACTACTACGCCGAGCGCGCCCGCGAGCTCGACCACGTGGACGGCGCGACCTTCACCCCCGCGAAGCTCACCGTCGTCACGCCGCCGTGGAACTTCCCCGTCGCCATCCCCGCCGGTTCGACCCTCGCGGCGCTCGCCGCCGGGTCGCCCGTCATCATCAAGCCCGCCCGTCAGGCTCGCCGCAGCGGCGCGGTCATGATCGAGGCGCTGTGGGAGGCCGGTGTGCCGCGCGAGGTGCTCCGCTTCGCGCAGCTGGCCGACAACTCGCTCGGAGAGCGCCTGATCGCCCACCCGGCGGTGGAGCGCGTCATCCTCACCGGTGGCTACGAGACGGCGGAGCTGTTCCGCTCCTTCCGTCCCGAGCTGCCGCTCCTCGCCGAGACGTCCGGCAAGAACGCGATCATCGTCACCCCGAGCGCCGACCTCGACCTCGCGGTGAAGGACGTCGTCGCGTCGGCCTTCGGTCACGCCGGCCAGAAGTGCTCGGCCGCGTCGCTCGTGATCCTCGTCGGTTCGGTCGCATCCTCGCGCCGCTTCCGTCACCAGCTCGTCGACGCCGTCACGTCGCTCAAGGTCGGCTACCCGGTCGACCCGACCACGCAGATGGGTCCGATCATCGAGCCGGCGAAGGGCAAGCTGCTCGGCGGCCTGACGACGCTCGGCTCCGGTGAGTCGTGGCTGGTCGAGCCGAAGCAGCTCGACGACAGCGGCAAGCTGTGGAGCCCCGGCGTGCGTGCCGGCGTCGCCCGCGGCTCCGAGTACCACCTCACCGAGTACTTCGGTCCGATCCTCGGTGATCATGACGGCCGAGACCCTCGAGGAGGCCATCGCCATCCAGAACGAGATCGACTACGGACTCACCGCCGGGCTGCACTCCCTGAACCCGGCCGAGCTGCGCCTCTGGCTCGACGGCATCCAGGCCGGCAACCTGTACGTGAACCGCGGCATCACCGGCGCGATCGTGCAGCGTCAGCCGTTCGGCGGTTGGAAGAAGTCCGCGGTCGGCGCGGGCACGAAGGCCGGTGGCCCGAACTACCTCATCGGCCTCGGCTCGTGGTCGAGCGCCGAGAGCACGGCTGAGCGCACCGTCGGTCGGTCGGCGGAGCGCCGTGGCCCGAAGCCCGCTGTCGCCTCGTTGCTGCGTGCCGCCGACGCGGTGCTCACCGCCGACGAGTTCGCGTTCCTGCGCCGGTCGGTTGCGAGCGACGCAGCCGCGTGGGCGGACGAGTTCGGGGTCGCGAAGGACGTGTCGAAGCTGACCGCCGAGCGCAACGTGTTCCGGTACGTGCCGCGTGAGGTCCACGTGCGTCTCGTGGACGGCGGTTCGGTCGCGGAGCTCCTCCGTGTCGTCGCCGCCGGTGCGACCGCGGGCGCGACCGTGCACGTGTCGTCCGCCGTCGCGCTGCCGCCGAAGCTCGTCCCGGCCGTCGAGGCCATCGCCGGTGGGATCACCGTCGAGAGCGAGGACCGCTGGTACGTGACCGCCGCCTCGCTCGTCGGGACGAAGGCCGGCGCGCGCGTCCGGATCATCGGTGGGACGACCGAGGGTGTCGCCCACGCGACCTCCGGCAGCCCCGACGTCGCGATCTACGCGGGCGACGTCACCGAGGCCGGCCGCATCGAGCTGCTGCCGTTCCTCCAGGAGCAGGCGGTCTCGATCACGGCGCACCGCTTCGGCACGCCGAACCACCTCTCGGACGACCTCATCTGACCCGAGCTCCGACGCGGTTCGCAACTCAGGAACGCCCCGGCGTGTCATCCCGACACGCCGGGGCGTTCTGCGCGACGCGCCGACATCCTCCTGAGTTGTGAACCTGTCTCAGGAGAACTCCGGCGGGTCGGGTGGGTGCGGGGGCGACGCGCCGGAGCTGTCCTGAGTGAGGGACAAGCGTGAAGGGGTCAGGCGAGGGGATGTGGCGTCAGCGGAGGGTGCCGTGGACGGCGAACTCGTCGATGCGGGCGAGTTCGGCGTCGTCGAAGTCCAGGCGGTGGATCGCCGCGTAGTTGCCCTCGAGCTGCTCGACCGAGCTGGCACCGATGATCGCCGACGTGACCGTGTCGCGACGCAGCACCCACGAGAGCGCCAGCTGCGCGAGCGTCTGGCCGCGTTCCTCGGCGATCGCCTGCAGGCCGCGGGCGCGCTCGAGGTAGGTGTCCGTGATCGACTCCTCGTTGAGGAAGTGGCTCGTCGCCGCACGCGAGTCCGACGGGACCGTCCCACCGAGGTAGCGGTCGGTCAGCATGCCCTGCGCGAGCGGGCTGAACACGACGGCACCGAGACCGAGGTCGTCGAGGGTGTCGAGCAGGCCGTCCTCGACCTCGCGGGAGAACATCGAGTAGCGGGGCTGGTGCACGAGCAGCGGGACACCGTGCTCACGAAGCGCGGCCGCCGCGGCGATGGTCTGCTCGGGGGAGTAGTTCGAGATGCCGGCGTACAGCGCCTTGCCCTGCTTGACCGCCGTCGCGAGCGCACCCATCGTCTCCTCGATCGGGGTCTCCGGGTCGGGGCGGTGCGAGTAGAAGACGTCGACGTACTCGACGCCGATACGGGCGAGGCTCTGGTCGAGCGAGGACAGCATGGTCTTGCGCGAGCCCCACTCGCCGTAGGGCCCCTGCCACATGGAGTAGCCGGCCTTCGAGGTGATGATGATCTCGTCACGGTGGGCGGCGAGGTCCTCGGCGAAGATGCGGCCGAAGGCGGTCTCGGCGGAACCCGCGGGTGGGCCGTAGTTGTTGGCGAGGTCGAAGTGGGTGATCCCGAGGTCGAAGGCGCGGCGCACGATGGCCCGCTGGACCTCGATGCTGCGGCCTTCGCCGAAGTTGTGCCAGAGACCGAGGGACAGCGCGGGGAGGCGCAGTCCGCTGCGGCCGACGCGGCGGTAGGTCATGTCGTCGTAACGGGTTTCGGCTGCTTCGTAGGGCATGGTCTGCGCTTTCATCATCGAATCGTCGTGGTGCCGGGAGCAAGCGTACCGTGATCGTTCACGGCCGAGTCGGTGCGGCGTCGAGTAGCGTGAGCACGTGTCGTCAACCGCGCTTCCGCCCGCTGAAGAGCCCGTGTCGCACCCGCGCTCCGGGTGCGGCGTCGCGATCGTCCGCGAGGGTCGGATCCTCCTGCTCGAGCGCCTCCGCGAGCCCGAGGCCGGATCCTGGGGCATCCCCGGCGGGAAGGTCGATTGGATGGAACGCCTCGAAGACGCCGTCCGTCGCGAGGCACTGGAGGAGACCGGGCTCGAGCTCGGCTCGATCGAGCTGTTGTGCGTCGTCGACCATTTCGAG
The DNA here is from genome assembly GCF_059073635.1 of Plantibacter sp. Lineage (NCBI taxonomy): Bacteria > Bacillati > Actinomycetota > Actinomycetes > Micrococcales > Microbacteriaceae > Plantibacter > Plantibacter sp. The sequence continues at coordinate 205,046 of NZ_JCACOF010000008.1, forward strand.
GAGGCGCTGCAGCAGCACTGGATCTCGCCGGTGTACCTCGCGGAGGACACCGTCGGCGAGCCTGAACTCCGAGAGCCGGAGAAGCATGGCGGCCTCCGGTGGTTCCCGCTCGAGGTGTTGCCGGAACGGGTGACCGTGTCCACGGTGGCGGCGGTCGAAGCGATCGCGCGGTCTCGCGGATCCAGACGCCCGGACGGCGCCGACTCGTAGACTCGGGCGCGTGACCGATCACCCGTCGTCCGACGCCCGCAACGACTTCGTCACCTTCGACGCGCTCCGGGCGGAGGCCGTCGAGCAGCCGGTCCGACGTGGAGCGGGCGCATGGGGCTTCTTCGGCACGGTCGCGATCGTGATCGGCGCCCTGTTGATCCCGGTCGCCCTCGTCAGCACCTGGGCGGACACGATGCTCCGCGACACCGACGCGTTCGTCGACACCCTCGCCCCGCTGGCCACGGACCCCGCCGTCCAGGCCTTCGTGGGGGACCAGGCGCTCGCCGCGCTGGAGAGTCAGGTCGACCTCGATGCGGCGGCTGCAGTACCGGCCGACCTCGCGGCGACCCTCTCGCTCCCGCCGGCGATCTCGGAGGTGCTCGGCGCGATCGGTGGCGACACCGCGGATGCGCTGCGCGAGGTCCTGCGTCGGAACGTCGCCGAGTTCGCGGCCTCGCCCGCGTTCGCGACCGCCTGGGCCGAAGCCCTCCGCGTCACGCATGAGCAGCTCGTCGCGGGCGTCTCCGGTTCCCAGGGAGCGGTCATCGACGTCTCGGCCGAGCAGGGCCTGGGCGTGCAGTTGGGTCCGATCGTCTCCGCGACCCGCACGTGGCTGGTCGACGCGGGGTTCGGCTTCGCGGCCGCCATCCCGGACGTCGACCGCGTGGTCGACGTCGTCCCGGCGTCGCAGGTCGCGCCGGTACTCAGTGGAATCCAGGTGATCGAGACGGCGGCGGGTTGGTCGCCCTGGCTCGCGATCGGGCTCCTCGCACTCGGGGTGATCCTGCTCTGGCTGGGGCGCCGCAACCCGAGCCGGACCGTGGCCGGAGCCGCGATCGGCGTCCTGCTCGCGGCGGGCCTGACGCTCATCCTGCTCGGCGCTGCCCGGCTCGCCCTCGTGTTCGCGGTGTCGGTCGCGATCCCCGGCGGCGTCGGGGACGCGGCGGCGTCGCTGCTGCTGGGCCCGCCCACCGATGCCGCCTGGTCCGTGCTCTGGGTGTCGCTCGCCGTGGCGGTGCTCGCCTTCGTCAGCGCCGCGTTGCGGCTCCCCGAGCGCATCGCGCAGGGCGTTCGGTCGGCGCGGGGTCCGCTGTCGGGCACGAACGCCTAAGCGCCGGTCGCCGATCCGTCGGCGTGGACGGCCCGGCTCGTGCGCGGTGCTGCGAGTCTCCGATGCCACGGCACCTCCACGAGCGTGTGGAGCAGCCACGACGCGGCGAGGATCGAGCCGAACCAGGCCAGGATGATCGGAGCACGGAGGAGGAGCGGCATGCCGTCGACGGCGCTCGGCGTGATCGCCTTCGCCAGCAGGATGAGCACGAAGACGTGCACGAGGTACGTGGAGAACGAGAGCTGCCCCAGGAAGCGCGCGGGGCGGCTGCGCAGCCCCGCGGTGGAGCGCGGACTCGCGACCGCCAGGCCTCCGACGACGATCCCCGCGAAGGTGATCGCGGCCCAGGCTCGTGGTGCTCCGGGTTCGAGTGCGATCGCCGCCACCACCAGGCCGGCGGCGCCTCCCGCAGCGACCCACGCCGCTCGTCGGGTGGCCGGGAGGGCCGCCGTCCACTCCGCCACACAGATGCCGAGCGCGAAACAGCACAGCACCCGGAGCGGCCGGGGTCGCCATGCCGTTCATGGCCGACGGGGCGAGGGCGGCGGCGATCGTCGTCGCGCTGACGAGCACGATCGACAGGGTGACCACCGGGACCGGGCCGCGCACCCGGCCGCGGAAGGCGAGGGCGATCGCCGGGAACAGGATGAACGCGAGGAACTGGGCCGACAGCGACCAGGCGGGTGGGTTCCACCACAGTGCGTCGCCGAACCACGCGCGGGTGAGCGTGAGTTCGGCGAGGAGGCCGATGGGCGGGAACGCCCCGTCGTCCGTTGGGACACCGACCATCGCCCCGCCGACGCAGAGCAGTGCGAAGGCGAGGAGCACGGCCACGTGTGCCGGGTAGAGGCGCGCCACGCGGTTCCGGAGGAAGCGACCGTAGGCGGGCCAGGTCCAGCGTCGATCCAGGTAGGCCCGGGCGATCGTGTACCCGCTCAGGACGAAGAAGACGTCCACGGCGAGTCCGGTGTGGGCCATCGGCGCGAGCCACGAGAGCTCGGGGAGGACGGAGAACAGCCAGTCCGCGGAGTGCGAGAACACCACCCACCAGGCGGCGATGGCGCGGGCTCCGGCGAAGGCGGTGTGGTCGACGCGGGGTGCCGGTCGGCGGCCCGGCCCGGTCGCGCGGTTCTCCGGTGACGGCATGGTGCTCCTGAATGATCGGACGGCGGTGATCACGCCGGACGTCCAACTCTAGGATGCTTCTGTGCCTCATGCTTCTGTACTGTGTGGATTGTGGACAAGACATCATGGCGCGACGGAACAGCTCGGGGGCGGGGGACCGGAGCGGAACCCGAACCGATCCCGGAACCTGAACCGACGGCCCTCGATCCCGATCCCGAACCCGACCACGAGGCCCCGTCGTCACCACCCGACCCCGACCCCGCACCATCGGCACCGAGCGGGAGCGCGGACACCCAGGCCGCCCCGCCCGTCGAACTCGTGCTCGAGGGTCCCGGGATCGATCCGACCGGTGCCTCCGTCAGCACCGCCGCGGTCCTCGCCTGGTTCGCGGCCGTTCCGGCCGGCAGCACCGTGATCGTCCGCGGCGGCGACGTCATCGCCGTGGACGCGACGATCAGGATCGACCGTCGCGTCCATCTCCGCGGGCGCGGCGAGCTGCGGTTCGTCGGAGGTGTCGAGGCGGCCCCGGCGCTGAAACTCATCGTGTCGGGCAGCTCGGTGACCGGTGTCCGGGTCAGCTACGCGGGCCCGCCGGCATCGAGCACGGGTGAGCGCAACACCGGGATCAGCATCTGGGCGAGCGACGTCCTGATCGACGGCGTCACCGTCGACGGGTTCCAGAACGGCATCGCCGTGCAACCGTCAGGCGAGTTCGAGGGCGTCGTCATCTCCGCGTGCCATGTCCTGAACGTCGTCGGCTCGGGCGGAGGGCGAGGCTCCGCCTCGTCCGCGGGGGAGGACCGCGGCGACGGCATCACCGTCTGGGGTGCGCGTTCGGCGGTCATCGGCAACATCGTCTCGGCTGCCCCCGGCACCGACGCACGGGTCGGCATCCATGCCGAGAACCTGCCCGACTACGCGGCCGATCCCGGGTCCTGGGCCGACTCGATGGTCACGATCGAGGGCAACGTCGTCACCGGGCCGTTCCGCCGATCCATCGCCGTGGAGGGCATGGCCCACACCGTCGTGACCGGCAACACCGTGTCCGACGCGACCTGGTGGGGACTCGCCGTCATCGACACCCGATCGGTCGCCCTGGTCGCGAACACGGTGCGCTGGACGCGGACGGCCGACGACGACCAGGGGTCGGCCTGGGGGCCGAAGCGCTGCCCGGTCATGATCTACCGCGACGCGCAGGGAACCGTGGTCTCCGGGAACGTCATCGAGATCCGCGGCGTCGCGGCCGCGGGCATCATGGCCCAGGCGGCGACACCGCCCCGCGGTTCGACCACCGTCATCGGCGCCGTCGACGCGCTCATCACCGACAACGTGGTCCGCATCGCCGGCGGTACCTGCCCGATCGGGATCGCGCTCGATCGGACCAGACAACCCGTCGTCTCGGGCAACCGGGTCGCCGTCACGCTCGCATCCGGCTCGGTGGGCGGTGTCGTGTCGTACCTCGCCGAGGATGCGGTGGTCTCCGACAACTCCATCACCGGGGCGGCGACCTCCAACGGGTTCGGGGTGCTCCACCAGGGTGCCGGCTCGATCGTGGTCATGGGGAACCGCATCGACCGCATCCGCGTCGCGGTCGCCGTGAGCAACTGCACCGGTGGCGCGACGATCATCGGCAACACCGCGCGCGAGTGCGAGTACGGCCTCGACACCTTCGGCACGACCGGGCATTCGGTGGTGCAGGGCAACCGCTGGGAGTCGAGCAACACGGCGCACGCGAACGCGCAGCCGAACACGAGCTACCTCTCCACGCGGCACATGGGGCTCGCGCGGCCGTACGGCGGCCGCTCCGGCGACATCCTCGTCGGGAACGGACGACTGTGGGTGAACGATCAGGGCACCTGGCGGTCGACCACCCTCAGCTGAACCGACGGGCGGGCGCTCGGGAATCGAGCGCCCGCCCGTCGTGGCGTCGGTGTCGGATCAGCTGCGCGGTGCGTGCGCCGTGTCGGACCCGCTGGCGACGGCTGCCTCGTCGATCGCCGACTGCTCCTCGCCACCGCGGAACTGCGTGCGGTAGAGCTCGGCGTACGCGCCGTCGACCTCGAGGAGCTGCGCGTGCGAGCCCTGCTCCACGATCCGGCCGTTCTCCATCACGAGGATCGTGTCCGCGTCGCGGATGGTCGACAAGCGGTGGGCGATGACGAACGAGGTGCGGTCGGACCGCAGCGCCGCCATCGCGTGCTGCACCAGCAGCTCGGTCCGCGTGTCGACGGAGGACGTCGCCTCGTCGAGGATGAGGAGCTTCGGCTTCGCGATGAACGCGCGGGCGATCGTGATGAGCTGGCGCTCACCGGCCGAGACGCTGCCGCCGTCCGCGTCGAGGACGGTGTCGTACCCGTCGGGCAGCTGCCGCACGAAGCGGTCGACCATCGTCGCCTCAGCGGCCTCGATGACCTCCGCATCGCTCGCGTCGAGTCGGCCGTATCGGATGTTCTCGCGGATCGTCCCCTCGAACAACCAGGCGTCCTGCAGCACCATCCCGACCTGCGACCGCAGCTCGGCACGCGTCAGCGCCGTGACGTCGACCCCGTCGAGGAGGATGCGTCCGCCGGTGAGCTCGTAGAACCGCATGACGAGATTCACGAGGGTCGTCTTCCCCGCCCCGGTCGGGCCGACGATCGCGACGGTCTGACCCGGCTGCGCGGAGAAGGAGAGGTCCTCGATGAGTGGCTTCTCGGGGTCGTAGCTGAAGGAGACGCCGTCGAACTCGACGTGGCCGTCGGTGTGCTCGGGCAGGTGCGCCGTCGCCGTCTCCGGGTCCTGCTCCTCGGCGTCGAGCAGCTCGAAGGTGCGCTCGGCGGACGCGACACCCGACTGCAACTGGTTGGCCATGCCCGCGATCTGGCCGAGCGGCTGCGAGAACTCGCGGGAGTACTGGATGAACGCCGTCGCGTCGCCGAGGGTCATCTGCCCGGAGGCGACCCGGAGGCCGCCCACGACGGCGATGAGCACGTAGGACAGATAGGAGACGAAGGTCATCGCCGGCATGATCATGCCGGACACGAACTGCGCGCCGAACGCCGCCGTGTAGAGCTTCTCGTTCCGCTCGTCGAACTCGGCGAGCATCTCCTTGTCGCGACCGAAGACCCGCACCAGCTCGAGGCCCGAGAACGACTCCTCGATGTGCCCGTTGAGCGAGCCGGTGTTCTTCCACTGCGCGGTGAAGAGCTTCTGCGAGCGGGAGCCGATGACCCCGGCGATCAGCGCGGACAGCGGCAACGCGATCAGCGCGATGAGTGCGAGCTGCCACGACACGATGAACATCATCGCCGTGATGCCGAGCACCGTGAGGGCGGACTGCACGAGTTGTGAGAACGCCTGCTGGAGGGCGGTCTGGATGTTGTCGACGTCGTTCGTGACCCGGGACATGAGGTCGCCGCGCTGGCGGGTGTCGAAGTAGCTGAGCGGGAGGCGGTTGAGCTTCCGTTCGATGTCCTGGCGCAGGTTGTAGACCACGCGCATGACGAGTCCGTTGAGGATGTAGCCCTGCGCCCAGTTGAGGATCGACGCGACGATGTACATGGCGAGCACGATGATGATGAGGCGGCCGAGCAGGGTGAAGTCGATGCCCTGGCCGGGCGTGATGTCGGACTTCACGAGCATGTCGGCGTACTGGTCGTTGCCGGAGGCCCGTGCTTCGTCGACGATCCGGTCGAGCGGGACGCCCGCCGGGAGTTGCGAGCCGATGACGCCGTTGAAGATCGCGTCCATCGCGAGCCCGAGGATCTTCGGGGCGATGACCGTGAGGACGACGGAGAGCACGACGAGCCCGACGACGAGGCTCATCTTCACCTTCTCGGGTGCGAGCAGACCGACGAGCCGCTTGGCGGACGGCCAGAACTGCTCGGCCTTCTTCGAGGGCGTGCCGCCGAACATGTCGCCGTCGGACTCTCCCGGGGTGAACTCCGGCTCGAGGACGTCTGCCTCGATCGCGTTCAGCTCGGGAGCCTGGGCGGTGTCCTTCGAGGTGCGCGAGGGACGCTTGTCACGTGGTGAACGGGCCATGGTCACGCCACCCCTTCCACAGCGAGCTGCGATTGGACGATCTCGCGATACGTCTCGTTGGATTCCAGGAGTTCGTCGTGGGTGCCGCGGCCGACGATGCCGCCGTCGTTCATGACGATGATGTGGTCGGCCTCGCGGATCGTCGCGATGCGCTGCGCGACGATGATGACGGTCGCGTCGGCGGTGCTGTCGCCGAGGGCTGCCCGGAGTCGGGCGTCGGTGGCGACGTCGAGGGCCGAGAACGAGTCGTCGAAGAGGTAGACCAGGGGCTTCGCGACGAGGGCCCTGGCGATGCACAGGCGCTGACGCTGGCCGCCGGACACGTTCGTGCCACCCTGGGCGACGCCGTCGTTCAGCATCTTCGGCTTCGCGCGGACGAAGTCCTCAGCCTGCGCGACGTCGAGGGCGCTCCACAGCTCGTCGTCGGTGGCGTCGGGACGTCCGAACCGGAGGTTCGAGGCGATCGTGCCCGAGAACAGGTACGGCTTCTGCGGCACGATCCCGACGACCCCGGCGATCTGCTGCCGGGTGAGCTGCGAGACGGGGACGCCGTCGATGGTGACGTGGCCCTGCTGCGGGTCGTAGAGGCGCGGGATGAGCGAGAGGAGCGTCGTCTTGCCGGAGCCGGTCGAGCCGACGATCGCGGTGGTCTTGCCGGGCTCCGCCGTGAACGTCACGTCCGACAGGACCGGTCGCTCCGCACCGGGGTAGCCGAAGGTGACGCCGGTGAACTCGACGCGACCGACCGACGGCACGCGGATGTCGGTGCTGGTCGGCACCGTGAGGCTCGGCTCGGTGTCGAGGACGCTCTGGATGCGTTCGGCGCACACGACCGCGCGAGGGATCATCATGACCATGAAGACGCCCATCATCACCGAGGTGAGGATCTGGAGCAGGTACTGGAGGAACGCGGTGAGGGAACCGACCTGCATCTGTCCGGCGTCCACCCGCTGACCGCCGAACCAGAGGACGGCGGCGGTCGCGAGGTGCAGGACCATCATGATGACGGGGAACATGAGGACGAAGATGTTGCCGACCTTGATCGAGACGCGCGTGAGCGCCTCGTTCGCACGGTTGTAGCGCTCCGACTCGAACGGCTCGCGGACGAAGGCGCGTACGACGCGGATGCCGATGATCTGCTCGCGCAGCACGCTGTTGATGCCGTCGATGCGGTCCTGCATCTGCCGGAACAGCGGCATGAGCAGGTAGACCAGGAACCCGACGATGATGAAGAGCACCGGCACGGACACCCACACCAGCCAGGACAGCCCCGCGTCCTCACGGAGGGCCATGATGATGCCGCCGACGCACATGATCGGTGCGGACACCATGAAGTTGAGGGTCATGAGGATCAGCATCTGGACCTGCTGGACGTCGTTCGTGCCGCGCGTGATGAGCGTCGCGCTGCCGAAGCCGCCGATCTCGAGGGCGCCGAGCGAGTCGACCTTCCGGTAGAACTCCCGGCGCAGGTCGCGGCCGATGGCCATGGCGGTGCGGGCGCCGAAGTAGACCCCGCCGATGGCTGCGGCCACCTGGACGAGGCAGACGAGCAGCATCGTCATGCCGGTGGACCAGATGAAGTCCGTGTCGCCGCGGGAGACACCCTGGTCGATGATCTGGGCGTTCAGGCTGGGGAGGTAGAGGGCCGCGATCGTCGAGACGAGCTGCAGCACGAACACCGCGACCACCCAGGCCGCGTACGGCTTGGCGTGTCGGAGGGCGAGGGCGAGGAGGGCCACGTGAGGTCCTTAGACGGTTCGTGTCCGGCGCGGGGCATCGCGCGGACGGGTGACGAGGTGGAGCGGGCCTGGCGCGAGACCAGTGCTCCGGTCGGCGGCGCAGCCGGACAGGAGCGTGAGGGACGTGCCCGAGTGACGATACTCCGCACCGGTGACACGGTGGTGTCCCGGTTCGGAATCGTGATGATCTCGGGTCAGTCGACGCCGACGGAGATGGTGTGCCAGCCCTCCGCGCCGTCGGGGACGACGTCGACGGGGGTCTCGCTCTGCGTCTTGCCCGCGGCGTCGGTCGCGCGAACGGCGATGGTGTGGTCGCCGGCCGGGGCGTCCCACTGGAGGACCCACTGCACCCAGGTGTCGTCGGAGATGGCGGTCGCGAGCGTCGTGTCGAGCCAGTCGCCGTCGTCGATCCGGACCTGGACCCGGTTCACGCCCGTGTGCTGCGCCCAGGCGACGCCGGCGATCGCGACGTTCCCCGCCGCGACACGTCCACCGTTGCGGGGTACGTCGATGCGCGACTCCGTCTTGATGGGCCCGCGCTCGGACCAGCCGCGGTCGGTCCAGTAGGCCCGGGCGTCCGCGTAGCGGGTCACCTCCAGCTCGACGACCCACTTCGTGGCGGAGACGTAGCCGTACAGGCCCGGGACGACCATGCGCACCGGGAAGCCGTGCTGCAGCGGGAGCGGTTGCCCGTTCATCCCGACGGCGAGGAGGCTGTCGCGATCCTCGTCCTGCAGGACCTCGAGCGGAGTGCCGGCGGTGAACCCGTCGATGCTCCGCGACAGGACCATGTCGGCTCCGGCCTTGGGCTTCGCGCGGGCGAGCAACTCGCGGATCGGGTACCCGAGCCAGAGCGCGTTGCCGATGAGGTCGCCGCCGACGGGGTTCGAGACGCAGGTCAGCGTGATGATCGACTCCTGGAGCGGGAGGGCGAGGAGTTCCTCGAACCCGATCTCGACCTCCTGCTCGACCATGCCGGTGATCTTGAGGCTCCAGGTCGAGGGGTCGATGTTCGGCACCTGGAGGGCGGTGTCGATCCGGTAGAAGGAGTCGTTCGCCGACACGACCGGGGTGAGTCCGTCGATACCGAGTTCGGCTCCGGCGGGGACCGGCGGTGCGGCGACGGCGGCCGTCGGGAGCTTGAGCGCCTTCCGGATGGTCTCCACGGCGACCGCTCCGGCCGAGGCGACGCGCGCGCCGACGCCGACGACGAGTGCGCCGACCGCGGTGCCGCCGAGCAGGACGAGGAAGGAGCGCCGGGGGAGTTCGGCCCGCGAGGCGCCGACGACCGGCCGGGCTTCATCCGCGACCGTCGCGTCGTCCCAGGTGCGGAGCCGGGTCACGAGCAGTCGCAGGACGAGGATGCCGACCGCGGTACCGACGACGCTCGGGAACGCCCAGTCGAGGCCCGCGTCCGCGCGGGTGATCGCGGCGACGACCGCGACGACACCGACGAGCGCGAGCGCGATGCTGCCGACCACCGGGCGACGCTCCTCGAGGATCCCGATCCCGACGGCGAGGGCCGCGACCAGGACGCCGAGCACGATGAGCAGCACGAGCTTGTCGTTGGTGCCGAACAGGGCGATGACGAGGTCCTTCACCCAACCGGGCACGAGGTCGATCACGAGGGAACCCACAGCGAGCAGCGGCGAGCTCGCGGGGGCGACGAAGGCTGCGACGGCCTCGGCCGAGCCGAGGGTGGCGACGGCTGCGACGACGCCGGACGCACCGGCGAGCAGGGTGCGGCGGCGGGGCTCCATGTCCGTCATGCTACGCGCGCCCGCTGGGCGTTCCTCCCCGAAGCGGCTCTAGAGGGGCAAGTCGGCCGTCCATCCCCGTACCCTGGGGGGATGACCACAGTCGGGCTCGGAATCCCACGCATCGGGTCGCCGCTCAGGCACATCCCGGACGCTGCCGGGCGCCCCGACGTCGACGGCCTCATCGACCGCTTCGGCAGGGTCGCCCGCGACCTCCGGGTGTCGATCACGGAGAAGTGCTCGCTGCGCTGCACGTACTGCATGCCCGAGCAGGGTCTCCCCGCGATCGCCCGCGACGACCTGCTGACGCCCACCGAGATCGGTCGCCTCGTCGAGATCGCCGTCCGCGACCTCGGGGTGCACGACATCCGCTTCACGGGTGGCGAGCCGCTCATGCGCCCCGACCTCGCGGAGATCATCGCCCGCAGCTCCGCGGTCGCCGGCGACGCCTCGATCTCCATGACGACGAACGGCATCGGACTCGACAAGCGCGTCGACGAGCTCGTGGCCGCCGGGCTCACCCGCGTGAACATCTCCCTCGACACCGTCGACCGCGACCACTTCGCGCGACTCACGCGTCGCGACCGACTCCCCGCCGTCCTGGCCGGCATCGAGGCCGCCAAGCGCGCCGGGCTGACGCCGCTCAAGATCAACGCCGTCCTCATGCGCGACACGCTCGACGGCGCGGTCGCCCTGCTCTCCTGGGCGATCGAGAACGGGTGCCGTCTCCGCTTCATCGAGCAGATGCCGCTCGACGCCGACGAGGCGTGGGTGCGGGAGAACATGGTCGACGCGGCCGAGTTGCTCGACGTCCTCGGCTCCCGCTTCACGCTCACTGCCCCGCATCGCGAGGACCCCTCCGCTCCCGCCGAGGAGTGGCTCGTCGACGGCGGCCCGGCCACGGTCGGCATCATCGCCTCGGTCACGCGCTCGTTCTGCGACGACTGCGACCGCACGCGGCTCACCGCCGAGGGGACGATCCGCTCCTGCCTCTTCGGCGACGACGAGACCGACCTTCGGGGCATGTTGCGTTCGGGCGTCGAGGACGTCGAGATCGCGGATCGCTGGCGCGCGGCGATGTGGCACAAGCAGGCCGGGCACCGCATCGCGTCACCCGACTTCGTCCGTCCCGAGCGGAGCATGGGAGCGATCGGTGGCTGAGACGACGACCCTGCAGGTGCTCGTGCGCTACTTCGCCGCTGCCGAGGAGGCCGCCGGCGTCCCCGAGGAGTCCTTGCCGGCGGTCGCGACGGTCGGCGAGCTGAAGTCGGTGCTGCTCGAGCGCTACGGCGACGCGATGGCGAAGGTCCTCGCGTCCGGTTCCTTCCTCGTCGACGGCGTCGTCAGTCGCGACGACACCCGTCCGCTCGGCGCCCGGGTCGACGTCCTCCCACCCTTCGCCGGCGGCTAGGACGGGGACGTCGCTGAGCGACGACGCTCGGCGAGGGCGCGGGTCGCGCGGTGTTGGAACCATCGCAGGAGGTCCAGGATGCGATGGCGCCGTGCATCCGATTCGTCCTCGTGCGACGCGCGGTAGCCGGGGATCGAATCAGCCGGGTAGTCGTCGAGGTTCTCGCAGCGCATGGTCCAGTCCGGGAACCGCCGGTAGTCGATCTCCTCTTCGACCAGGACCCGCAGCTCGCTGTGTCGGGTGTCCTCGCGCAACCGCTGCAGCACGTGGCGCACGGCCGTAGGAGGCCCTTCGATCACCTGGAAGAAGTCGTCGCCGCGCACGGCGAGCATGCCGGTGAGGCCGGAGCGTCCGTTGTTGTCGCGGGACTGCCGGAGGATCGCTTCGAGGGCGGTCTGGGTCAGCGGCGCAGCGGAGGTGCTCACGTAGGTCACGGAGAGGAACGCGGATTCGGGCTGCGTCATACTCCGTGACCTTACACGTCAGGTGTCGGATAGGGGCTCATCGCGAAGCCTGCCAGGCGCGACGGGCCACCCCGGCCGACCGGAACATCAGGATGAGCGAGCAGATCGCTCCGACGACGGTCGCCAGGAACGCCACGAGCGCGAGCATCTGGAGCAGTTCGCCGACCGATGACGACCGGCCGACGTACGGCGGGATCTCGTCGGACACGGTGTTCCCGACGCCGAAGCCGGCGACGAACATGGCCAGGAGACCGAGCCAGACGAGCATGGATCCGAGTGTCGCGACGTGGACCCAGTGTGTGCCGAGCCGGCCGCGCCATCCGAAGTGGGTGAACACCAGAATGGCTGTGAGGCCGAGCAGGAACGCGATCGCGACACCGACGAGGCCGACGGTCAGGGTGGTGGGCGCGAACACCCCGTAGATCGCCTCGAGGCCGTAGGAGTCGTCCGTCATCGCGAGCGGCGCCCAGATGAGTTCCTCGATGGGAGCCAGCACCAGCATCGACCGTCGCGGCGACCGCCCAGACGACGACGGCGATGCGCTGAGCGCGGAGGTCACGGCGTGCATCGGTCGTCTGCATGGACTCCACGCTAGGCGCTCGGCGACGGCGGGGCGTCATCCCGCCGACGCGTCCTCCGGTGACGGTGCCGCTCCGAGCAACGCCAGTCGCTTCGCCAGGTAGGGCGCGGTGCGGCTGTCGGGGTCTGCGGCGACGGTGTCCGGCGTGCCCGCGGACACGATGCGTCCACCAGCGTCGCCGCCGGACGGTCCGAGGTCGATCACCCAGTCGGCCGCCGCGACGACGTCCATCTCGTGCTCGACCACGACGACCGTGTCGCCGGAGTCGACGAGCGCGTTCAGCTGCGCCAGCAGACGACGGACGTCGGCCGGGTGGAGGCCGGTCGTCGGCTCGTCGAGGAGGTAGAGGGTGTGACCGCGTCGCACCCGCTGGAGTTCCGTCGCGAGCTTGATGCGCTGCGCCTCACCGCCCGACAGCTCGGTGGCCGGCTGGCCGAGCCGCAGGTACCCCAGGCCGACCTCGAGCAGGGTGCGGAGGCTGCGTGCCGCCGCCGGGACGGCCGCGAGGAACTCGGCCGCCTGCTCGACGGTGAGTGCGAGGACGTCTGCGATCGACTTCCCGTCGTAGGTGACCTCGAGGGTCTCGGCGTTGTACCGAGCGCCGTCACAGGTCGGGCACTTCCCGTAGCTGCCGGGGAGGAACAGCAGCTCGACCGACACGAAGCCTTCGCCGAGGCAGGTCTCGCAGCGACCTCCCGCGACGTTGAACGAGAAGCGGCCGGCCGTGTACCCGCGCTCGCGGGCGAGGTCCGTGGCGGCGAAGGCCGCGCGGACGGCGTCGAACAGTCCGGTGTAGGTCGCCAGGTTCGACCGCGGTGTGCGTCCGATGGGCTTCTGGTCGACCCGGACGAGGCGGTCGACGTGCTCGAGCCCTCGCGACGCGGCGGACGGTGAGCGTGTCGGCGTGTCCGTCCGGCACCGTCGCCTCCGCCAGGCCGGAACCCTCGGCCGCATCCGGACTCGGCGGGCACCTCGTCGTCATCGTCTGCGACGTCGTCCGTCGTCCGGCCGTCTGCGCGCAGGTGGTCGCGCACGACGTCGCGGAGGACGCGGCTCACGAGGGTCGATTTGCCGGAACCGGAGACACCGGTGACGGCGACGAACGTCCCGAGGGGGATCGAGGCGTCGACGCCGGCGAGGTTGTGGAGCGTGATGCCCTCCACCTCGAGCCAGTCGCGCGCCTCACGGAGTGCTCGTCGCTCGGGAGCCGGACCGTGCTGGTCGGGGAAGAGGAACGGACGGGTCGCCGACGCCTCGACGTCGGCGAGACCCTCGACGGCGCCGCTGTAGAGCACGTCGCCGCCACCCTCACCCGCGCCGGGGCCGACGTCGACGATCCAGTCCGCGTTCCGGACGACGTCCATGTTGTGCTCGACGACGTAGACCGAGTTGCCGGAGCGCTTCAGCTGCTCCAGCACCTCGAGGAGGGGCTCCGCGTCGGCCGGGTGCAGACCCGCTGACGGTTCGTCGAGGACGTAGACCACGCCGAAGAGCCCGGAGCGCAGCTGGGTCGCGAGCCGGAGCCGCTGCATCTCGCCGGGGGAGAGCGTCGTCGTCACGCGCCCGAGGCCGAGGTAGCCGAGTCCGAGGTCGGTGAGCACGCGGATGCGCGCGAGGAGGTCGGTCGTGATGGCGACGGCGACGTCGGTGCGCTCGCCGGACAGCGTGGTCGGGAGCGCGGGCGCCGCGTCGGTCAGCTCCGTGGTGGGGCGGATGACCTCGGCGAGCTCCGTCATCGGCAGGGCGTTGAGCTCGGCGATCGTGCGGCCGGCGAAGGTGACCGCGAGCGCCTCGCGGCGGAGTCCCGTGCCGTGGCAGAGCGGGCACGGACCCGAGCGCACGAACTGCAGCACCTTGTTCCGCATCATCTGGCTCTTCGAGTCGGAGAGGGTGTGGAAGACGTACTGCTTGGCGCTCCAGAACATGCCGTTGTACGGCTTCGCGACGCGGTCGCGCTGCGGCGTGATCTGCACGACCGGCTGCTCCTCGGTGAAGAGGATCCAGTCGCGGTCCTCCTGGTCGAGCTCCCGCCAGGGGCGGTCGACGTCGTATCCGAGCGCGATGGTGATGTCGCGGAGGTTCTTCGCCTGCCAGGCGCCCGGCCACGCGGCGATCGCGCCCTCGCGGATGCTCAGCGACGGGTCGGGCACGAGGGAGTCCTCGGTGACCGTGTGCGCGACGCCGATGCCGTGGCACTCCGGGCAGGCGCCGACGGCGGTGTTGGGGGAGAAGGCGTCCGAGTCGAGTCGGGTCGTGAACCCCTCGGGGAAGGTGCCGGCGCGCGAGAAGAGCATGCGGAGCGAGTTCGAGAGGGTCGTCACCGTGCCGACGCTGGAGCGCGAGCTGGGGGCGCCGCGACGCTGCTGCAGGGCGACCGCCGGTGGCAGACCGGAGATCGAGTCGACGTGCGGGTCATGACCCTGCTGGATCAGCCGCCTGGCGTACGGTGCGACGGACTCGAGGTACCGCCGTTGTGCCTCGGTGAAGATGGTGCCGAACGCGAGCGACGACTTGCCCGAGCCGGAGACCCCGGTGAAGGCGACGATCGCATCGCGCGGCACGTCGACGTCAACGTTGCGGAGGTTGTTCTCGTTGGCTCCCCGGACGCGGACGAACGGGTCGGATGCTTCGGGGGCGTGTTCGGGCATCAGATCACCCTACGTCGCTCGCTACCGCGATGCGGAGTGGTTGACGCGCCCCCGCAGGTGTGCGGGCGGCGATCGACTTGCGCTCAGCCGACGAGGGTCGCCCGCGCGTCAGAGACCAACAGGTACAGGGCGCGACTCGAACCGGGAAATCGTTCGAAGCCGAATCGCTCGTAGAACGGGATGACGTCGTCGGTCAGGGCGTGGACCAGGATCGCTCGCATCCCGATGATCTCCGCCGCGCTGATCGCTTGGAGGACGGCATGCTGCAGGAGGGCGGTTCCGAGGCCGAGGCCGGTGAACTCCTGATCGATGGCGAGCCGGCCGATCAGGACGACGGGAATCGGATCGGGTGCCCGGTGCGCGAGCCGCTGCGGCGCATCTTCTCGAACGAGCGAACTCGCGGAGAGGCAGTAGTAACCCGCGACGCGACCCTCGGTCGTCACCGAGACCATCGTCTTCGACCCACCACTGCGGTCGTTGTTCCGTGCGTATCCACGAAGCCAGCTGTCGAGGACGTCGACGCCGCAGCGGAAGTCCGACAGGACGTCTCCAGTGGCGAGCGGCCGTGGAGTCCGGAACTCAGTCAACGAAGATCGTGGGTCGGTTCAGGAGGTCGCGGAGTCCGTCGATCGAGCGCGCTGGGCGTTCCAGGATCGCTTCGAACTGTTCGAAGGCTGCCGCATCCACGCGGATGTCGCGCTCACGGCGGATGACATCAGCCGCCCGTTCCGTAGCGGCGGACGTGGTGAAATCGGTGATGGACCGACCTTCGATCGCGGCAGCGGTGGCGATCGCGTCCTTCTGTGCGCTGGTGACGCGGACCTCGATGCGCTTGTCTTTCAATGGAGATGCCATGCCGCCATTGTACGGCAATCTTCCGTACGGAGTCGATGTCGGAGGTCGGGGGCAGAATCACCCTCATGACTCGTGAACGTTCCTGGCACGGCTGTGTCTTCATCGGCGTGAGCCTCGACGGTTACATCGCAAAGCCCGACGGCGACCTCGGCTGGCTCACGGAGCTCGAGCCGCGGGAGCATGCCGCGGATGCGCCGGGGGAGCACCCGGCGCTCGACTGGGATTCGTTCTTCCCGACGATCGACACCCTCGTGATGGGACGCACCACCTACGACACCGTCCTCGGCTTCGGCGAGTGGCCGTTCGAGGGCAAGCGGGTCGTCGTGCTGAGCACCACGCTCGAGGCAGGGGACGACCGCATCACGGTCGCCGGGTCGGTCGACGAAGCGGCCGCCCTGCTCGACGAGGCCGGGGCCGGCCGCGTCTACATCGACGGCGGCAGGACCATCCAGGCGTTCCTCGGTGCTGGCCTCGTCGACGAGATCACCGTGTCGGTCGCGCCGGTGCTCATCGGCTCGGGCGCCCGCCTCTTCGGCGACCTCGACGCCGACGTCCGCCTGCGGCTCCGCGGCACCCACGCGACGCCCGAGGACGGGCTCGTGCGCATCACCTACGACGTGCTGCCGCGCTGACAGCTCGATTCGCCCCGAATGGTCGCCCACGCTTCGTGCGTGCGACCACTCGGGGCGAATCGAGGACGGGCCGCTACAGGCCGACCCACTCCGTCTCGCCGTCGGCCAGGTGCTGGCGCTTCCAGATGGGGACGGTGCGCTTGATCTCCTCGACCAGGCGCTCGCAGGCGGCGAACGCCTCGGCCCGGTGCGCGGCGGCGACGGCGGCCACGAGGGCCAGGTCGCCGACGACGAGCGACCCGACGCGATGCGCTGCCGCCACTCGGAGGCCGGTCTCCGCGGCGACCGTCCGGCAGCAGTCCTCGAGGAACCGCTGGGCGTCGGGATGGGCCCGGTAGTCGAGGGCGTCGACCGCCTCGCCGTGGTCGTGGTCGCGCACGATGCCTCGGAAGGCGACGAGGGCGCCGTTGGCGGGCGCCGCGACGAAGTCCTCGATCGCATGCGCGTCGAGGGGCGACTCCGAGATGAGGGCGAGGACCTCGGGAACCGTCGACTCACTCATGCGCGCCACCTCCGGCGATCTGGGCGACGAGGTGGTCGAGCAGGCCGTCGAGGACCGCGAGTCCGTCCTTCACGCCGCCGGTCGACCCGGGCAGGTTCACGACGACGGTGCCGCCGGAGACCCCCGCGAGCCCGCGACTGAGCGCCGCGGTCGGGGTCTTGGTCGACCCGAGGGTGCGGATCGCCTCCGCGATGCCGGGCAGCTCGCGGTCGAGGTGGGGCTGCGTCGCCTCCGGGGTGCGGTCGCTCGGCGAGAGGCCGGTGCCGCCCGTCGTGATGAGCACCGCGGGCGCGGCGTCCAGGGCTGCCGTGATCGCGAGGTGCACGTCGGCGTCGGACACGACCGTCACCGCATCGACCGCGTAGTCGTGCTCGGACAACCAGGCGGAGATGCGCGGCCCCGTGAGGTCCTCGCGCGTGCCGGCCGCGCCGGCGGTCGACGCGACGATGACGGCCGCGGTTCGCGGACGGACCGTTCGCGCCACAGGTGCTTCGATCGGCTCCGACCGCTTCCGGCGTCCAGTTCCCGCGCTTGCCGCCGGATTTCTCCAGCAGCCGGATGTCGCCGAGGACCGAGGCCGGGTCGACGGCCTTGACCATGTCGTGCAGGGTCAGGCCGGCGATCGACGCGGCCGTCAGGGCCTCCATCTCGACCCCGGTCTGGCCGGTGGTCTTCGCCGTCGCGGTGATGACGATGGAGTCCTCGGTGAAGGCGAAGTCGAGGCTCACGGACGACAGCGCGAGCTGGTGGCACAGCGGGATGAGCTCGCTCGTCCGCTTGGCCCCCGCGATCCCCGCGATGCGAGCGGTCGCGATGACGTCCGCTTTCGGCAGGCCGTCCGCTTGAACGAGCGCGATCACGTCTGGTCGGGTGGTGAAGGTCGCGGTCGCCGTCGCGACCCGCTTCGTCGTGGCCTTGTCGCCGACGTCGACCATGCGTGCGCGGCCGTCGTCGTCGAGGTGTGTGAGCCCGGTCATAGTGCCCATGCTTCCACAGCGTCACCGGCGTCGAGCTCGAGCGTGTCCTCCGGGATCACGATCAGCACGTCGGAGGCCGCGAGCCCGGCGACCAGGTGCGAGCCGGGGCCCGAGACCGGTTCGACCCGGCCATCGTCTCGTCGGCGTCCGCGGAGGAACTGGCG
Organism: Plantibacter sp.; assembly: GCF_059073635.1. Taxonomy (NCBI): domain Bacteria; kingdom Bacillati; phylum Actinomycetota; class Actinomycetes; order Micrococcales; family Microbacteriaceae; genus Plantibacter; species Plantibacter sp. The sequence goes on from NZ_JCACOF010000008.1 coordinate 223,244, forward strand.
TTTGCCGGGCACCGAACGCACGGCGACCGCGAGTTCGGCCGGCACGCGCGACGCCTGCGGCAGCCCGGCGACCCGGCGGAGGACCGGAGCGACGAAGACCTCGAACGAGAGCTGGGTGCTCACCGGGTTGCCGGGGAACGCGATGATCGGGACGCCCCGGTGGGCGCCGAGCGCCTGTGGTCCGCCGGGCTGCATCGCGACCGAACCGATCCAGCCACCCAGCGGACCGAGGACGTCACGGACGACCTCGTGCTCACCCATGGAGATCCCGCCGGAGGTGAGGATGAGATCGACCTCGCCGTGGAGGTCGTCGAGCAGGGCGAGCAGGACGTCGGCATCGTCGACGACGCGCGCACGGGCGTTGACCTCGGCCCCGGCTGCGACGACGGCGGCCGCCAGCGCGGTCCCGTTGGAGTCGAAGGTCTGGCCGAGCGTCGGCGTCTCGCCGGGTTCGACGAGTTCGGCACCGGTCGTGACGATCGCGACCCGCACCCGCCGACGCACCTCGACGGTCGTGATCCCGGCCGCAGCCAACACGGCGAGGTGTCGTGAAGCGAGGCGCACGCCGGCCGGCAGCAGCTCCTCGCCGGCGCGGACGTCGCTCCCGCGTTCCCGGACGAACAGCCCCACCGGGCGCTCGCCACCGCCGCGCGCAGGACCGAGGAGGACGGTCTCGACACCGTCCGGATCCGTCTCGACCTCGCTCTCCTCGACCGGCACGACGACGTCCGCACCCGGCGGAACGACCGCGCCCGTCATGATGCGCACCGAGGTCCCCGCCTCGAGCGGCGCGGGGTCGATCGGGCGCGCGGCGATCTCGCCCACCACCCGCAGTCGCGTCTCATCGCCCGTGAGGTCTGCCGCCCGAACCGCGAAGCCGTCCATCTGCGAGTTGCGGAACAGCGGCAGGTCGACCGGTGACGGCACCGCCACCGCCGTCACCCGAGCTGCGGCCTCGTCGATCGGCACGTGCTCGGCGCCGGTGTCGGTCACGTCGTCGAGGAGGGCTGCGACGTCGGAGGCGTGTTGCTCGACGGTCTTCCGACTCGTGGGCGCTGGCGTCGTCATGGTGGTTCCCGTCGTCGAGGTCGGTCGGTGGGGCTGCACGGGGTGTTCGGAGCCGCGGTCAGTAGCGGGGGACGGTCGGATCCACGAGCCGCGACCACGCGTCGATGCCGCCCTCGAGATGGACGGCCGAGTAGCCGCGCTCGAGGAGCAGGCGAAGCGCGGACTCGGATCGGATGCCGTGGTGGCAGTAGACGACCACGGGCGTCTCGGGGTCGAGCCCGTGGAGCGTCTCGGGGAGCGAGCCGAGCGGCATCAGCGTCGAACCGGGCAACCGGGCGATCTCCGCCTCCCACGGCTCCCGGACGTCGAGCAGGACGGCCTCATCGTCGCTCGCCGCGAGCTGCGGTGCGGTGATCGTGCGGCCGCCGTGTCGCGGCTCGTGCGGGGCTGCCGCTGCGGCGCTCGCCGCGTCCCCTCCTGGCGTCCGATGCAGATGCTCATCGAGCGACACCTGCCGGGCGCCCGCGGGGTCGCGCTCGTACCGGAGTTCGCGGAACCCGCCGCTCAGCCCGTCGAACATCGTCACCCGGCCGAGCGAGAGGGTCCCGACCCCGGTGAGCACCTTGATCGCCTCGGTGGCCATGATGGACCCGATGACCCCGACCGTGGTGGGCAGGACGCCGCCGGCCTCGCAGGAGAGCACCGAACCGTCCGTCGGCGGGTGGGGGAAGAGGTCGCGGTAGCGCGGGCCGCGAGACGACCAGCTGAGTCCAGCCTGCCCGCCGTACTGCGAGACCGCACCCCAGACGAGTGGGACGTCGGCGAGCGTCGCGGCGTCGTCGACCAGGTAACGGGTCTCGAAGTTGTCGCTGCCGTCGATGACGAGGTCGATCTCCGCGTCGGCCAGGAGGCCCATGATCTCGCCGGGTCCGAGGCGGAGGCGGTGCCTGAGGATCGTCGCATCGGTGTTGACGGCGAGGGCGCGATCGGCGGCGGAGTCGACCTTCGACCGGCCGACGTCCGCGGTGCTGTGGACGGTCTGCCGATGCAGGTTGCTGAGCTCGACCGTGTCGTCGTCCACCAGGTGGATCGCGCCGTCACCGGAACCGACACCGGCAGCGGCAAGCGCCGGGATGACGATGCTGCCGAGGCCGCCGGCGCCGACGATCAGCACCCGTGCGTCGGCGAGACGCTGTTGCGCCGCTGGTCCGAACCCGGGGAGGGCGAGCTGCCTGGCGTACCGCGCGGTCGAGGACATGCGCCGATTATCCCACCGGCACCGTGCCCGCCGGCCCTCAGACCGCATCCGCTCGCGTCCGCAGGAGGCTGCAGGCGCCGCCGCGGGAAACCGACAGGAGGTGGTGCAGTGGCACGACGCGTCGATCGATGCTGGGATGGACGCATGGATGACCACCTCCCCATCGTCGAGTTCGCGTTCCCCGGCCCGCTGCGGGACAGGCTGGTGGCGGCGATCGAGTCCGGCGAGAAGGCCGCGACGAGTTCCCTGGCGCACGAGTACGAGGTGGCAGGCGAGGAGTTGCCGGCGGTCGGGCAGCGCGGAATCGTCGTCGATTCCGATGGCGCTCACCGCTTCGTCATCGAGACGGTGGGTGTCGAGGTGGTACCGCTGGGCGAGGTGCCACTGGCTCACGCTCTGGCGGAGGGCGAAGGCTACGCCTCGGTCGCCGACTGGCGTGCCGGTCACGAGCGGTTCTGGACCTCACCGGAGATGCAGGCCGAACTCGGCGCCGACTTCCGCCTCGACGACACGACGCTCGTCGTCCTCGAACGGTTCGCCCTCATCGCCCGGGACTGAGGCCGATCAGACCGGCTTGACGGGCGTGCGCAGGAGGCAGAAGGCGTTGCCCTCGGGATCGGCGAGGACGTGCCACGACTCGTCGCCCGTCTGCCCGATGTCCGTCGGGCGCGCTCCGAGGGCCAACAGGCGCTCGAGTTCGGCGTCCTGGTCGCCGTCGGTCGGGCTGACGTCGATGTGGAGCTTCGACTTCGGCTGCGGCGGGTCGTCGCTGCGGCTGAGGATGATGGTCGGCTGCGATCCACCGAAGCCGTCCCGCGCTCCGATCTCCACCCCGTCCTCGTCTCGGTCGAGCACGACGAAGTCGAGGACCTCGCACCAGAAGCGGGCGAGCGCTTCCGGATCGCGGCAGTCCAGGACGAGTTCACTGATGCGGCATGACATGAGGGCACGCTACCCCGCACGCGTCGTGCAGCGGAACCCGTTGCAGATCGGCTAGGACTCGTCCCCAGCGGTCTCGGCCCAACGGGTCAGCGTGATCACGAAGCCACGGACGAGGCGGTCGAAGCTCCGGTCGAGGTCGCGGTCGAGGCCGAAGGAGCCTGCCGCCTCGAGCGAGACGAAGCCGTGCAGGGTGGAGCGGAACGCGCGGATCGCGTCGATGGCGTCGTCGCCGCGGAGCTCGTAGGCCGTGAGGACGTCGCTGATGACCTGGATGGCGCCGAGCGATGCCGCCGCGTCCTCCTCATCCTCCGGCCCGGCGATCCACTGCGCGGCCGTATAGCGTGCCGGGTGCTCCAGGGCCCACTCCCGGTAGGCGCCGGCCATCACCGTGATCGCATCCGCGCCCGAACGGCCGACGGCGGCGCGCAGCAGGACGTCGCCGAGCTCGCCCTTCGCTTGGAGGGAGATGCTCCGGCGGAGTCCGGCGAGCGAGTCGAGGTGCTTGTAGAGCGAGGGCTGCCGGACGCCGAGCCGTTCGGCGAGGGCGGCGAGGGTCAGCCCCTCGAGCCCGACCTCGTCGGCGAGTTCAGCCGCTTCGTCCACCACGCGCGCGCGGCTGAGTCCCGCCCTAGGCACGGTGCAGCGCCGACTGGAGGAAGCCGAGGACGGCCTGCGAGGTGACCTCGGGCTGCTGGGCCTGCGGGTAGTGGCCGGCGTCCTCGACGAGGACGACCTCCGCCTGCAGGGTGTCGCCGATCCAGCGGGCCTCTCCTGCGGGGTCGGGGAAGTCGGGGTCCTTGGTGCCCATGATCACGAGCGTCGGAGCGCTCACGCCGGGGAGCGCAGCCTCGGCCGGGGCATGGTCGGTCTGTCTGGTCGTCTGCGAGAAGGCCTTGCCGTAGGCGGGGCGACGCAGGCTCGCGAAGACGTCGGCGAGGTAGTCGTCGAAGTCGACCGGCTTCCGGCCCGCGTTCAGCGTGGGGAGGTAGGCCTTCCAGACCCGTGCGATCCACAGCGGAGCCATCATGGCGCGGAAGACCGCCTGCATGACGGCGCCCGCCTTCGGGTTGCGGACGAAGGGCCCGACGAGGACGAGACCGGACACGTCCTCCGGGTGCTCGGCGGCGACGATCACGCCCGCGCCGGCAGCGAGGGAGTTCCCGATGACGACGGCCGGGGCACCCAGGTCGCGGATGAGGGCGTGGATGTCCGAGGCGGTCGCGACGTCGCCGTACGAGGAGAACGTCGTGTCGCTGTCGCCGTGACCACGGAGGTCGGTGGAGGCGACGCGGTACCCGGCCTGGACGAGCGCGGGAGCGAGGAAGCGGTAGGAGGAGCGGAGCTCGCCCATTCCCGGGACGAGGACGACGAGCGGGCCGTCGCCCTGGATCTCGTAGGCGATCTTGCCCTCGGGACGGTCGAGGTAGCGGGTGGCAGGCCCTGTCGATGCCGGGTTCGTGTTCATGAAGCTAGTCTGCATCGCCGTTTGGCTAATGTCAATAGCTTTGATGGATCGGCTGTCGAAGCAATCTCATCGACTCGGCGCTGGCGCCGCGCACTGGCGCCGATACTCGGCGACCGTGTCGACCTTCGGCAGGATGAGGAGCAGAGCCAGGTAGACGAGGCCGGCGGTCCCGCCCGTGAAGAGGAGGAGGAAGAGGGCGACGGTGCGGACCCAGTCCACGCGGAAGTCGCCGTACGCGGCGATGCCGGCGCACAGGCCGCCGAACCAGCTCCCCTCCCCGATGCGACAGAAGAATCGACCGCGAGCGGGATAGGCGAGGATCCGGATCGGCGGTGCTTCCTGCTCGACGGAGCCCGTCTCCGCGAGGATCATCGCGAGCTGCTCGTCGTCGATCGCGGCGCCAGGGGTTGCCGGCATCGATCGCAGGCGGTCTCCGAGTGTCGTCTCGAGGTCGCGTACGGTCTCGTCCGCATCGGGGTCGGTGCCGAGTGCGGCGCGGGTGTTCGACAGGTAGCGGAGCAGGTGGGCGTGGGCGGCGGCCGTCAGCGGGATCGTCTCCGCATGCCCACTCAGGCTCATGTGGTGGATCTGTTCCATGTCAGTGTCCGATCGTCGTGATCATGTCGGTGAGGGAGGACCAATAGGTGCGGAAGTCCAGGAGCTGCACTCGTCCGGCCTCGGTCAGGGAGAGGTACTTGCGAGGTGGACCGGACGTGGACTCCTGCCAGTCGTGTGCCAGGAGGTCTTCGCGTCGGAGCTTGTTCAGGAGGGGATAGAGCGTGGCTTCCTGGACGGGGAAGCCGGCTTCGCGGAGCGCCGTCGCGATCTCGCCCGCGTAGCGTCGCTGATGCTCGACCGAAGCGAGCACGAGCGGTTCGAGCATGCCTCGGCGGAGTGCCGCGAGCTTGCTATCTGGTTCCATGCCGGTACTGTAACACGACTCGGTACCGTGCGAGATTCGATCAGTCGAGGTCCGTCCACCAGCGGACGCCGTCGAGGGTGACGCGCGTGGTCTCCTCGTGATGGAGGACGACGAGCAGGACGTCGTCGCAGTGCCGACAGCGAACCACCCACGCGTCCGGGGTGCCGAACACCAGCTCCGCGGCGAGGGGCGAGACGTCGCGGCACCCGAGGCACTGCGACATCGTGCCGCTCGGGTCGGTGCCGGTCAGTTCCGACAGGGTTCCGGCGAGGACGTTCCCGTCCAGATGCGAGGTCATCACGCGCCTCCGAACCGCTCGGTCTTGATGCGGGCGGGATCATGGCCGATCGCGACCAGGGTGTCGGCGACCGCCTCGACGAAGCCGGTCGGTCCGCAGACGAACACCGACGGGGCCTCGCCGCCGGTGGACTCGAGCGCCTGCAGGTCGGCCGCGACCAGGCGGCCGGCGGGACGAGGCCAGCCATCGGGCGCTCGCCGGGTGTAGATCCAGGTGACCTCGACCCCGGTCGCCGCAGCGAGCTCGTCGGCGAAGAAGGCGTCCTGCGGTGAGCGGACCGAGTACACGAGTCGGAACGGCGTCGTGCTCCCGGCCGCCTCGTGCGCTCGCACCATCGCCATGAGCGGCACGATGCCCGAACCTCCGCCGATCAGGAGGACCGGCTCCGTGTCCTCGGGGCGCCAGACGAACCAGCCGCCCAGTGGTCCACGCACCTCGACCTGGTCGCCGACCTCGATCGCGTCGACGAGGAACGGGTGAGACCTCGCCGTCGGGGACCCGGTCGACGGCGATCTCGATGCGGTCACCGGCGTCGGCCGAGGCGATCGAGTAGGAGCGGACCGCCTGGTAGCCGTCGGGTGCGGTGAGGCGGACGTCGGCGTGCTGCCCGGCGAGGTTCCCGCCCCAGCCCGGGGCGTCCAGGATGAGGCTCCGCCCCGATGGGGTCAGCTGCGTCGCCGTGACCACGGTGGCCGGCTTCCAGACGTCGACATGGTTCGTGCGCCTCACGAGTACCGCTGTTCGAGCCAGGGATCACCGTAGGCGTGGTAGCCGTTCTGCTCCCAGAACCCCGGTTCGTCGTCCTGCTGCATGACGAGGCCGCGGATCCACTTCGCGCTCTTCCAGAAGTAGAGGTGCGGGATGAGAAGCCTCGCCGGGCCGCCGTGCTCCGCGGCGAGCGGCTCGCCGTCGAAGCCGGTGGCGATCCAGGCCTTGCCGTCCAGGAGGTCGTCGAGTGGGACGTTGGTCGTGTAACCGCCGTAGGAGTGGGCCATCACGAAGTCGTAGCCGCTCTCGACCTCGGCGAAGAGCGTGTCGAGGGAGACGCCCTGCCAGCTCGTGCCGAGCTTCGTCCACCGGGTCACGCAGTGGATGTCGCGGGTGATGTCGTCCTGCTGCAGGGCCTGCATGGCCGCCCAGTCCCAGCGGTGGGTCTCGCCCGTCTCCGTCCGGATCTGGAACTCCCACTCATCGGTGTCGATCCGCGGCGTGGGTCCGGCGGACAGGACCGGGAAGTCCTCGGTGAGGAACTGGCCTGGCGGGAGTCGGTCGTCCTGCTCCCGTGCCCGTCCTCCGAAACCGCGTGTGAACACCGCCATGTCGACCTCCTCAGGATGGTCATCACCCTAGTGAGCAGGTGTCGGTGAAGCCAGGCCCTCCTGGGGTCACCAAGTGGTTCCGGTCTCGCTCAGCCGGTGATGAGGTTCGACAGCGCGTCGATCGAGTGGACGACGGCGAGGGCGCCGGTGGCCTCTGCGGGCGAGCCGTAGCCCCACTCGACGAGGATCGTCGGGATCCCGTGCGCCGCTGCGCCCTCGATGTCGTGGAGGCGGTCGCCGACCAGTACGGTGCGGGACGTGTCGACGCCGGCGGCCGTGAGGCGCCGGAGGGCCTCACCGACGACGTCGGCCTTGCTGCTGCGGACCTCGTCCTCGGAGGCGCCCGTGACGACGGTGAAGTACTGGCTCAGGCCGAAGTGGTCGAGGATCGTGTTCGCCTGCGACTCGGGCTTCGAGGTCGCGAGCCCGATCGGGATCCCGGCCTCGGAGATGCGCGCGAGCAGTCCGGCGACGCCCGGGAACACCGCGGTGCCGACCTCGGCGCCCTCGATGGCGACCTGGCGACGGTACTCGGTGAGGGCGAGCTGCGACTGCAACGGGTCCATGTCCGCGAAGTCGCGGAAGGAGTCGAGCAGCGGTGGTCCGACCCAACGCAGCAGCGATTCGTCGGACGGCACGACGGCACCGACGTTCGCCAGGGTCGTCTTCATGCGGGAGATGATGCCGGGAGCCGAGTCCACGATCGTGCCGTCGAGGTCGAACAGTACGCAGGACCAGCTGCGGTGGAAGGACACGGTCGTACTCGCGAGGTAGAGATCGGTCACACGCTCCATCCTAGGGCGACCCCTCCGGCTGCAGAGGGTTGTCAACCGGTTGCCAGAGCCGTAGGCTGACAGGACCGGCAGCCCGACTGTCTGGTTCCCGATGACGAGAACGAACGCGAAGGCGGAAGCGCACGTGAATGCACAACACCCGGTGAGCTGGACCCTGTCGGGCTTCGGCGACGAGATCGACGCCGACCCGACGACGCAGATCGCCGTGCTGGAGGCGCTCGGTGCATCGCACATCGAGGTCCGGAGCGCGTGGGGCGTCAACATCATCGACCTCGACGCCGACCAGCTCGCCCGACTCGGTGCGCAGCTGCAGCGGTCCGGCATGGGCGTGTCCGCCATCGGATCGCCGATCGGCAAGGTCGACGTGGCCCTCGACGCCGAGCTGGAGGTCGCCCGCCTCGCGCGAGCGATCGCCGCTGCACACGCCCTCGGGACCCCCAACATCCGCATCTTCTCCTTCTTCCGCGGTGAGGGCGTGCCGGTGGAGGCCACCCGCGACGACGTCCTGGTCCGCATGCGCCTGCTCGCCGACCTGGCCGAGCGGGAGGGGGTCGTGCTCCTGCACGAGAACGAGAAGGACATCTACGGCGACGTCCCGGAGCGCATCCTCGACCTCGTCGAGTCCGTCGGATCGCCCGCACTCCGCCTCGCCTGGGACAACGCGAACTTCGTCCAGGTGGGCGTCGCGCCGTTCGACGACGGCTATGCGATGCTGCGCCCGTACCTCGACTACCTGCAGGTCAAGGACGCGGTCGCCGAGAGCGGCCAGGTCGTGCCGTCCGGCGAGGGCGACGGGCAACTGCGTGAAACGCTCACGGCGTTGCGCGACGACGGCTACGCGGGGTTCGCCTCGCTCGAGCCGCACCTCGCCGACACCCACGCGCTCGGCGGCTTCTCGGGTCCCGCCTCGTTCGGCGTGGCCGCCCGGGCCTTCCGGAGGCTCACCGACGAGCTGGGGATCGAACTGCGATGAGCCGCGGGCCCGCACCCGTCCTCCGTCGCGTCGCCGTGGTCGGGTGCGGCGACATCTCCGCCCTCCACATCGCGGCGATCGGAACGGTGCCCGGTGCGCAGCTCGTGGCGGTGTGCGACGTCGACGCCGGCCGGCTCGATGCGGCGACGGCTGCGACGGGTGTCCCGGGCTTCACCGACCTCGATCGACTGTTCGAGGAGGCGCGACCCGACGTCGTCCACATCTGCACCCCGCACCACCTGCACGCCGACCAGGCGATCCGGGCGCTCGAGCGCGGGATCAGTGTCATCCTCGAGAAGCCCCTCGCCCACACGCGCGATGAGGCCGAACGGCTCCTGGCCGCGGCGGAGCACAGTCGCGCGAAGATCGCGGTGTGCTTCCAGAACCGCTACAACCAGCCGGCGGAGCGCGCCAAGGAACTCCTCGACTCGGGTGAGCTCGGCGCAGTGCTCGGCGCCTCGGCGGTCGTGCCGTGGCATCGGACGGCGGCCTACTACGAGGATCGCCCGTGGCGCGGTCGCTGGGAGACCGGCGGCGGTGGACTCCTCATGAACCAGGCGATCCACACGATCGACCTCGTGCAGTGGTTGGTCGGCGACCCGCTCGAGGCGACGGGGTCGATCGCCACCCGCGCGCTCGCCGAGGTGATCGAGGTCGAGGACACGGCCGAGCTGCGCATCGTGCACGCGGGTGGCGCGACGAGCACGGTCTACGCGACGGTCGCCGGGGTCGCGAACCTGCCCGTGACGATCGACGTCGTCTGCGCGTTGGGCACGCTGAGCTTGGGGGCCGAACTCACCGCACGCTTCGCCGATGGGCGCGTCGAGACCACCGTCGAGCGGGTGACGGCCAGCGGAGCGCGTGCCTACTGGGGTGTGTCCCATGAACGGCTGATCCAGGACTTCTACGCGGGGCTCGACGAGCCGGGCGCCTTCTGGCTCCACCCCGCAGAAGCGCGGAAGGCGTTCGACGTGATCCAGGACGTCTACGACGCGGCGATCCCCGAGCGACGGTCGTCGGTCCTCGCCGCGCAGCTCGGCGGTCGCTGAGCCACCACCCGCCGCGGGCTGTGACGGCTCAGGACGCTGCGGTCCGCTTGACGAGCAGCTGCGCTCCGTCCGGGTCGGGGAACCGCTCCACGTCTCGGACGGCCGTCTGCAGGACGGTGTCGAGGTGCTGGGACGCCAGGCTGACGCCACCCATCGCCACCGCCTCCGAACCGAGCGAGGAGACGACCACGTCCGGTGGCAGCGGGCAGATCTCGCCGAGGGTGCGGATGAAGCGCGGCAGGAAGACGTCCGCGCCCGGAGCGCTGCCGCCGCCGACCACGAGGAGTTCCGGATCGAGTGCGAGGACCATGGCCGCCGCGCCGGTGGCCAGGTCGTCCGCGAACTCGTCCATCGCCGTCAGGGCGATCCGATCACCGGCGCGAGCCGCATCGAAGATCTCCTCGCGGGACGGCCGTGGTGAGCCGAGGACCGACTCGCCGTACCGCTCGTTCAGGCGGGACCACCGGAGTTCGGGCATCTCGCCGACGATCCCTGCCGCACCGTGCACGCCGCGATGCACCTTCCCGTCGACGATGGAGGCGGCGCTGGTGCGCACGCCGCAGAGGAGGTAGACGACGTCGCGGTGGCCCTGTGCCGCGCCGACGGTCAGTTCCGCGCGGGCACCGAGCGCGACGTCGCCCTCCACCAGGACGGCTCCGTCGAACTCCTGCTCGAACCGCCCGCGCAGGTTGAGTCCGACCCAGTCCGGGAGTCCCGTCCCGCCGAAGTGCAGCACCTCGCCGTCCCGGCCGATCGCGCCCGGGGAGCCCACGGCGACGATCCACACCGACCCGCGGGTGAGGTCGAGGGTGCTGAGCACCGCATCGCCGGTCGCCAGCGCCAGGGTGATGCGCTCGGTCGCGCCCGTGTCCTCGGGCGAGGCGAGCCGTGCGCTGGCCCAGGACGGCACCGGCGAGGTCGGTCACGACGGCGTGGATGTGGTTCGCGCCGATGTCGAGCGACAGGAGGTGGCCGAGTCCGGCCCGCACGCTGAAAGGCGGTGGCGGGTCTGCCGATCCGGGACGCCGAGGCGCGTTCGACGGATTCGAGCCAGCCCATCTCGACGAGATCCGTCACGATCGCGTCGATGGCCGTCCGAGACAGCCCGGACGCGTCCGCCAGCTCCCGCAGGGTGAGTGGCTGCGGGAGCAGGGCGCGCAGCACACCGAGCGAGTTCATCCTCCGGAGCAACGACCGACTGCCCATCGATCCGCCGGACGGCTCCACCATCGCCTCTCGAGGCATTCGCCATTCCCCTCTTGCGACTTTTCACGGCACGTTGCAGTATTAACTCCGCCTCCTCGACTCTACCCGCGGCAGCCCCGCGGCGGCAGTCGGGAGTCCCGCGTCGATCCCGAGAGCGCCCACCCACACAGAAAGCCGGCCATGCTGCACACCTTCACCTTCGGTGACCTCCGCATCCCCGCGAACCTCGCCGGCGAACCGACCGCCACCAGCACGGGGTTCGTCGTGCCCGCCGGTCCGGTCGCGCTCCTCCACCCCTTCGGCGACACCGGCTTCTACCGGCACGGCTGGAACTCGTGGAGCCCGAGCGGGTGGACCACCACCGACGGCGAGACCATCGGCATCAAGAACAGCCCCGACCGGCTGCTCACCGCCGACGACGCGGTCAACGAGACCCCGCACCTCCACTCCGGCAGTGGTGTCGGAGCCATCGCGGGACCGGACGGCACCGTACTGCTCATCGGGACCCTCGGGCTCGGCAACCCCCGGGTCGGTGCCGACCGCAACACGATCTGGGCGCGGAGCGAGACCGACGAAGCCGAGTGGTTCGTCACGTTCGGGCCGGAGCAGCAGGCCTTCGCCGACTACGCGGCGATCCTGTCCGAACGGCTCGGGCGGCGCTCGCAGCGCGCCGGTCGCGTCTGGAGCAGTTGGTACTCCTACTACGAGGGCATCGACGAGGAGCTGGTCGCCCGCACCGTGGCCGATCTCACCGGGTACCCCTTCGACGTGTTCCAGCTCGACGACGGCTGGGAGCCGATCGTGGGCGACTGGACGGCCGGACCGGACTTCCCGTCGGGCATGCAGGCGACCGCCGGTCGCATCGCCGAAGCCGGGTTCCGCCCGGGGCTCTGGCTCGCCCCGATGATCGCGCTTCCCGACTCCACGATCGCGCGGGAGCGCCCCGACCTCCTCGTGCAGGACGACGCCGGCCGAGCGCTGGCGACCGGCTACAACTGGAACTCCCACTACTACTCGCTCGACACCACCCAGCGGGAGGTGCAGGACCACCTCCGCGAGGTCTTCGAGCGCGTCACCGGGTGGGGCTTCAGCTACCTCAAGCTCGACTTCATGTACGCGGGCGCCGTCACCGGGCGGCGGCACCAGGACGTCCACCGCGAAACCGCCTACCGGGACGCGATCTCGTTCATCAGGGAGACCGTCGGCGACGACGTGTACCTGCTCGGCTGCGGCGTCCCGATGATCCCGTCCATCGGGGTGTTCGACGGCGCGCGCGTGGGGCCGGATGTCGGTCCGTTCTGGGACAACGCCGAACGGGTCGGCGATCCGTCGGGCGTCGGGGCCTGGAACTCCATCGTCGACTCCGTCAACCGCGTCTGGCTGAAGGACGTCTACGAGGTCGACCCCGACGCCGTCTACTTCCGCAGCGCTCGGAACCTCCTCGACCCCGTCGAACGTCGCATGCTCCAGGACGTCGCCGCCATCCTCGAGTTCAAGTCGACCTCCGACCCGGTGGTCTGGCTGCACGAGAGCGAACGCGCCGAACTCCGCCAGTACCTCACGGAGACGCCGACGGTCGAACAGACGGGGCGGTTCACGTTCCGCCTCGACGGCCGCGAGGTCGACCTGACTGCCGTCGTGGCGGGAGAGGCCCGCTCCGACACCTCGTACATCGGGTGACGCCTGGCGCTCGGCGGCGATCCGGCGTTATCCGATAAACGAACGCCGACCGCCCGGAAGTGGAGCTTTGGCACAGTCGTGGGATTCTGAGCAGGATGAGCGCGAAACCAGGGTCCGCGGAGCGGTTCGAGGCCGCGGGGAGCGACGTCGACGACGCTCGCGAGCTCTACCGCGAGGCCTACCGGATCGGCGGGATGACGGTCGAGCCGACCGCCGCCGAGTTCGGATACCGCTTCACCTCCACCGGCGACGACGACCTCTCCCTCCGTGCCTCGCAGGTCGAGGGACGGATCACGGGTGCGTCGTTCACCCAGGGCGAGTACGTGGTCTCCTGGATGACGCGTGGCGAAGGCGTCTCAGACCTGCTCGGCTCGCCGATGAAGTTCCTGCACGGGCAGCCGGCGATGTTCGCCAACGACCGCCCCGCGCAGTTCGACCTCATCGACTACCGGCTCAACATGATGCACTTCGGCGGCGCCTATCTCGAGGGTGTCGCGGGGGAGACCGAGGGGTCGGTGGGTCCGATCCGGTTCGACACGACGTTCCGCCCGTCGGGCGCGGGACTCCACCGATGGAACGCCTCCGTCGCGGCCGTCGCAGGGGTGGTCTACGACGACGACAGCCCGGCGCTCCTGCGCGCGGAGGCCAGGCGAGCGGCCGCGGTGTCGTTGCTCGAGACGTTCCCGCACCTCGCGCTCCGGCCGCCGACCGAGGTGGCCGTCGCCGCCAGCGCTCGGACGCGGACCGCGGTGGAGTACCTCGTCGCGAACGCTCATCTGCCGATCCGCACCGAGGACGTCGCAGCGGCGGCCGGCATGAGCCTCCGCAGTCTGCAGTCGGCGTTCCGCCGGGAGTTCGACGTGACACCGGCCGACTACCTCCGCGCGGTCCGGCTCGACCGCGTCCGCGACGACCTGCGGGACGCCGACCCCGGACGGACGACGGTCGGTGACGTCGCCCGTCGGTGGGGGTTCGGTCATCTGGGGCGGTTCGCCGCCGGGTACTCGCGACGCTTCGGCGAGTACCCGAGTGCGACGCTGGCCTCGTCGAACACCATCGGAACCCGCCCGCGTTCCCTAGGCTGAGGCCATGACCCGATCCACCGTGACCGACCCGCACGCGCCCGAACCCGTCGGGCCGTACTCGCATGCGGCGTCCGGCCCGAGCGGGGCACTCCACCTTTCGGGGCAGACGCCCATCGACCCCTCGACCGGAACCCTCGTCGAGGGCGACGTCGCGGCACAGACCGAGCGGGTGTTCGCCAACCTCGAGTCGGTGCTGACGGCCGCCGGTCGAGGCTTCGGCGATGTCGTGAAGGTGAACGTGTACCTCGTCGACATGGCCGATTTCGCCGCGATGAACCGCGTCTACGAGACGGTCTTCTCGGCGCCCTACCCTGCGCGCACCACGGTCGCGGTCGTCGGGCTGCCGCTCGGCGCGCGCGTCGAGATCGAGCTCGTCGCCTGAGGACCACGCGAGGGGCGGCCCTACTTGTCCCAGGCCTCGGTCGGCGGCAGGCCCCGCGCGGTGCGTTCCTCGTTCAGCAGCGCTTCGATGAGCGGGAGTTTCGCCGCCGTGTAGGCGCGGCCGTCGTCGGTCCTGGCGAGCTCCAGCTTGAGCTCCTGATACCGGCGCCGAGCGGATGCGTCGTGCAGTAGCTTGTCTCGGAACAGCCGCTGGTTGCAGTGCTCCCACGCGTCTGGGCCGAACATGTGGAGGATGTGCGTGCGACGGGCTCGCTCTGAGCGGACGTACACGGCATGCGTCTTCGGTCCCGCGGCGTTCGGCTCGTACCCGAGCCCGGCCAGGAGCGGTCCGAGGGCGAACGGGTCGACGCCTGCCATCGCTCTCGCGGCGAGGTCGATGATCGGCTTGGCGACGAGACCAGGGACGGCGGTGCTCCCGATGTGCTCGATCGCGTCGACACGTCCGTCGAGGACGTCCGAGAGTCGCGCCGCCTCGTGTCGGAACGCCGTCGCCCACGCCGTCCGGTGCGGGCTCAGCTCGATCATCGGATCGAGCGTACCCCGCGGTCGGTCCCCGGGCGAGGGACCGTCCCGGTCCCTGAGCCCACCCCGGTCCCTGAGCCTGTCGAAGGGCTGGGTGACGGCCCCGACTCAGTCCGTAGCCGGCGGCGGAGCGGTCGACTCGCGCATGATGAGCGTGGTCGCGAGGTCGGTGATGGTCGGGACGGCGGTGCCCCCGAGGTGCGCGAAGAGGGTCTGCACGGCGTAGGAGCCGGAGGCGATGTGCGGGCTGCGGATCGAGGTGAGTGCCGGTGTCGTGAAGTCCGAACCGAAGATGTCGTCGAAGCCGATGAGGCTCAGCTGGGTGGGCATCTCGACACCACGTGAGCGCAGCTCCAGCATGATGCCGATGGCCAGGAGGTCGTTGTACGCGAGGACCGCGGTGGCACCCGTCTCGAGCACGGCCGTGGCTGCCGCCCTGCCTGCGGCCATGTCGGGCTGCGTCGACGGGACCCGCACCGTCTCGATGCCGCGTTCGGCGCACAGCTCCCGTGTCCGGCTCCACCGATGCCGCGACATCCAGGACCGACCGGGGCCGGAGACGAACGCGAGCCTCCGGTGCCCGAGCTCGGCGAGGTGGTCGATCGCCGCGGTGAGGCCCGGGTCGATGTCGGCGACGATGCTGTCGACGTCGTCGACCTGACGGTTGATCACGACGACGGGCTTCTCCTGGCCCAGCGCGCGCACGTCGTCGGGCAGGAGCCTCGAGGTCGCGAGGATGAGACCGTCGACCGACGGCATGAGCCGCCTGGCGGTCAGCAGCTCCATCTCCGCCGACTCCTTGAACTCCGCGAGCACGAGCGTGTAGTTGCGCTCGGCGGCCTCACGCTCCGCGCCGCGGACGACGTCGAAGAACATCGGGTTCGTGATGTCGGCGACGATGAGGCCGAGCGTGCCGGTGCGCCCGGTGGGGAGCGCTCGGGCGGCGGGGTTCGCGACGTAGTTGAGCTGCTTGGCGGCGTCGTGGATCTTCTGCGCCGTCTTCTCGTTGATGCGGCCAGGGCGGCTCAGCGCCCGCGAAACGGTCGACGGGTTGACGCCGGCGAGCTGCGCGATGTCGTAGATCGTCGCGGCACGTTTCGTCTTCGCGGCCCCTGCCGTGGGTTCGGGCGTTCCGGGCTCGGGAGCGACCGTCTCCGCGGATGCGTCAGAGGTGCTCATGGGGCCCGCTCCTCTCGATCGCCGCCCTCGGCGACCTGAGCCATCGTACTGCCGCGGCCTCGGCGTGCGGGCTCAGGCCGGCCTGGTCAGCGGGTCGCGACATCGAGTGCGTGGCTGGCCCATTCGTACGACAGGCGGTGCGACTCGTAGACGCTCTCGACGCTCGGGAAGTCGACCTCGATCATGAAATCCCCGTCGTAGTCCGCGGGCATCGCCGCGACGATCGCGTCGAAGTCGAGCACACCGAGCCCGGGTTCCGCCCACAGCCGCTTCGTCTGCGACGTCTCGTGGTAGCTCAGCGCGCCGTCCGCTGCGCCGTCGAGGTGATCGGCGTAGACATCCTTGATGTGGATGCCGCCGACGCGGTCGCGGTAGTCGGTGATCATCGCGACCGGGTCCGCTCCCGCCCAGCGGAGGTGTCCGGTGTCGGGCCCGAACCCGATGAGGTCCGGTCCGAGGGTGTCGAGCAGACTGCGGATCTCGTGCTCGGTCTCGAAGACACCACCGACGTGCGAATGGTGCAGGGGACGGATCCCCTCGGCGAGCAGGACCTCGCAGGTGCGGCCGACGTTCTCGATGGCCAGGTCGAGGCGCTCCTGGGAGAAGTCGGCGCCGATCGCCGGCGTCGCCATGCGCGCCGGGATCGCCATCGAGGAGATCATCGTACGGTCGAGTCCGAGGGAGGCCTGGGCCGCCCCGAACGCCTTCGCCGCCTCGAGGACCTCGGCCGGGTCGACCGTCTCGTCGAACGCGCTGCTGAACAGGCTGAGCGACGGTGCGAGGCCGTAGCCGCCGATCCACGTGCGGTACTCGTCCGCGGTCATGCCCTCGGGGATGTCGGCCTTCACCGCGGTGAACCCGATGCGCTGGAAGTCGGCGAAGGCCTCCTCGAACACCTCGCGGGTCTTGCCGCGCGCACTCCAGTACGGGATGGGGTTCGCCGCCACCCGGTTCGTCCGCTGGGCGCTCATCGGGCCACCGCCGCAACGGCGTCGAGGCGGACCGGCTGGCCCGTGCGTGCGGATTCGTAGAGACCGGTGATGATCGAGATCGCCTGGCGGTTCTCGGCCAGCGTCACGCGGAGCGGCTCCTCCCCGCGGATCGCGGCGAGGACGTTCCGGTACTGGCGCAGGTGCGCGTCCGACATCTGTCCGGCGACGCTCGAGCCCGCCTGCGTCTCGTCGGCGAACTGCGCCGCCTGGTTCGTGTCCTTGCCCTGCGAGCCGAAGAAGGCCTCGGCGCGCTCCATCCCCGCGGGGGTGGAGTGGAAGTACGTCAGCTGGTCGTTCTCGATGACCGCGGAGCCGCGGTCACCGTGGACCTGCAGCCGCGCGACGAGGCCCGGGTAGACGGCCGTCGAGCCGTGGATGACGCCCAGCGCGCCGGATGCGAAGCGGACGACACCGACCGCGACGTCCTCGGTCTCGATGCGCTCGTGGGCGAGGAGCGCCGTGTACCCGAAGACCTCGACGGGGCGTCCGAGGAGGGCGACCAGCAGGTCGACCGTGTGCACGCCCTGGTTCATGAGCGCTCCGCCGCCGTCGAGCGCCCACGTGCCGCGCCAGTCGCCGGAGTCGTAGTAGCTCTGCCCGCGCCACCAGTCGACCGATGCGATGCCCGAGGTGATGCGCCCGAGGTCTCCGCGTTCGGCGGCGGCGAGGACGATCTCCGTCGACGGGTCGAAGCGGTGCTGGGAGATGACGGTCACGACGGTACCGGCGCGCTCCTGGGCGGCGATGATGTCGTCCGTCCGCGAGACGGTGACGTCGGCCGGCTTCTCGATGATGACGTGCTTGCCGGCCTCGAGCGCCTCGATGGCGAGGTCGGCGTGCAGACCGGTGGGCGTGCAGACGACGACGATGTCGGGGTCGGTCTGCGCCAGCGCCTCCGTGAGGGTCGTGAACGCGCGTCCGCCGCGCTCGGCGACGAGGGCCTCCGCCTTCGCGAGCTCCGGGTCGGCGACGGCGACGAGTTCCAGCTCGTCGCGCAACTGGTCGATGACGATGCCGTGCTGCTTCGAGATGATGCCGGCGCCGGCGATGGCGATGCGGTGCGGTCGGGACATGCGGGGGTTCGCTCCAGTTCTGTGCGTGGGGTGCGTCGGTGTCCGTGCCGGCTCAGGCGAGCTGACGGAGGTGCGCGAGGGCGGCCTCGAGCTCCGGTTCGAAGTCCTCGAAGAGGCACTCGACGGTGATGGGGCCGTCGTAGCCGCCGTCTCGGAGGGCCGTGATGAATTCGGTGAGTGGCCAGTCGCCCTGGCCGGGCGGCCGTCGTCCGGCATCGGCGATGTGGGCGTGTCCGATGCGGGCGCCGAGGGCCTGGACGACGGCGAACGGCTCCTCCTCCAGCATGATGTGGAAGAGGTCGGCGACGACGGGCACACGGTCGATCCCGAACTCGTCGAGGAAGGCGACCGTCTCCTCGAGCGAGTTGAGCAGGTTCGTCTCGTCACGGTTCAGCGGCTCGAGGACGATCTGCAGTCCGTTCCGCTCCGCCGCGTCGCGCGTCTCGACGACGACCTCTGCGAACCTCGCGCGGGCGGCCGCGACGTCCACCCCGGTGGGGATGGTGCGCGCCGTACCGCTCCCGAACACGATCTTCGCGCCGGGCTCCGAGACCGAACCGATGATCGGCATGACGGCGTCGAGGTACGCGGTGACGCGTTCCGTCGGGAAGCCGGGGTCGGCGAGCGACAGGTCGCCGGGGAACAGGATCGCGAACGAGCCGCGTCGGACGCTCACGTCGTAGTCGGGGTGGCGCGTCCACCCGGCTCCGTCGGCGACGACGAGGTTGCCGACGATGGTCGGTTCCGCGTAGTCGGCTCCGGACGCGAACGCACCGGGGATGCGTTCGGAGGGGACGATCACGCCGTACCCCGTGAGCGGGTGCCGCTGGGCGGTCGCGATGTCGATACGAACGCTGCTTGCCACTGCAATCTCCTGTGATAGCCGGGTCTGCTCCTCGCGTCGCTGACGCGTTCCAGTGGTCCTGGACCACGACGGTTCCGGTCGGAAGCGGGATCAGTCTCGCAGACGGTCGGCGTTCCGGCAAGCGATTGCCAGCAGGGTGTGGCAATCGGTTGACAGACGGAGGCCTCACCGTTTCAATGGAGGCGTGCCGACGACGCTGCAGAACGATCCAGACCGCCTCCTCCCCGCCGACCCCGGGACGCGCGACGTCGCCAGGGCGCTCTACCGCTCGGTCGAGGCCCTGCCGATCATCTCGCCGCACGGGCACGTGGATCCGGCGATCCTCGTCGAGGACACCCCGTTCGCGAACGCCACCGAGCTGTTCCTCCGGCACGACCACTACGTCACCCGCCTGCTGCACGCCGCCGGGTTCTCCCTCGCGGACGTCGGCGTGCCCGACCTCGCGGAGGGTGGTGCCGTCGCCGCGCCGCGGGACGCCTGGCGACGGTTCTGCGAGCACTGGCACCTGTACGCCGGCACCGCCTCCGGGTACTGGCTGAGCTCGATCCTCGGTGAGCAGTTCGGCGTCACGGAGCAGCCGGACGGAGCGAACGCCGACCGGCTCTTCGACACGATCCACGAGGCGCTCCAAGCGCCGGCGTTCCGTCCGCGTGCGCTGTTCGACCGCTTCCGCATCGAGGTGCTCGCGACCACCGACGACCCGATGGACGACCTCGCCGCGCATGCCGCCCTCGCAGCGGACCCCACCTTCAGCGGGCGCGTCCTGCCGACCTTCCGGCCCGACGCGTACCTCGATCCGTCGAAGGCCGGGTGGGCGGAGCGGGTCGCGGCGCTCGCCGCCTGGAACGGGACGCCGGAGGGCAGCTACCGCGGCTATCTCGAAGCGCTCGCCGGGCGCCGTCGCCACTTCATCGAACACGGGGCGGTGTCGGCCGACCACGGTGTCCCGCAACCACTCACGCTCGAACTCGAGGAGGCGGACGCCGCAGCGCTGTTCGACCGCGCGCTGTCGGGGACCGCCGACGCCGCCGACCTCGAGCGGTTCGCCGCGCACATGCTGTTCGAGAGCGCCCGGATGAGCGTCGAGGACGGCCTCGTCATGACCGTGCACCCCGGCGTCCACCGCAACCACCACGCGCCGACGCTCGCCCGCTTCGGACCGGACACCGGGCACGACCTCCCGGTCCGCACCGACTACGTCCGCCCCCTGCGTCCGCTGCTGGAGCGCTTCGGCACGGCTCCGGGGTTCCACCTCGTCCTCTTCAGCGTCGACGAGACGAGCTACTCGCGGGAGATCGCGCCGCTCGCCGGGTTCTACCCGAGTGTCTTCATCGGCGCGCCGTGGTGGTTCCTCGACGCGCCCGACGCCGTCCTGCGCTTCCGGTCCGCCGTGACGGAGACGGCAGGGTTCTCACGCGGATCGGGGTTCATCGACGACACGCGGGCGTTCCTCTCGATCCCCGCCCGACACGACATGTCCCGGCGCCTCGACGCGTCCTTCCTCGCGCGACTCGTGCGGGAGGGGCGCATCGACGAGGCGACGGCCGAACGCATCATCCTCGACCTCGTCGTCGAGCAGCCGCGACGGGTGTTCAAGCTGTGAGCACCGTGACGAACGTGGACAGCGCTGCCGGAGCGCCGGGGGAGCAGGCGGTCCCGCGTCTGTCCCGCGCGCGGCTGCCCGAGTTCCCATCGGCACCGGTCCGGATCGTCCACCTCGGACTCGGCGCCTTCCACCGTGCCCACCAGGCCTGGTACACCCAGCTCGTCGACCCCGATCACGAGTGGGGCATCGCCGCCTTCACCGGCCGGAGCCCGCAGGCCGCAGTCGACCTGGACGCCCAGGACTGCCTCTACACGGTCGTCGAGCGCTCGGCGGACGGCGACTCGGCCACGATCGTCGGTTCGATCGTCGAGGCGCGGGACGGCGCCGACGTCGCACGGCTCCATGACCTCCTCGCCGCTGAGACCACCGCCATCGTCACCCTCACCGTCACCGAGTCCGGGTACCGGCTCGATGCCGAGGGCAAGCCGGACGCGTCGGATCCGGCGGTCGAGCGGGACGTCGCGCTGCTGTCGGACGCCTTGGACGGCGGGGCGGAACTCCGCGATGCCCGACCGACGACGACGCTCGGCAGACTGCTCCTCGGCCTCGAAGCCCGTCGTCGTGCCGGGGCCGGTCCGATCGCGATCGTGCCGTGCGACAACATCGCCGACGGCGGCGCGCTCGTCCGTCGCGCGATGCTCGCCCTCGCCGACCGGGTCCGCCCGGAGACCGCTCGGTGGATCGCCGACGAGGTCTCGTTCGTCTCGTCCTCGGTCGACCGCATCACGCCGCGTCCCACGCCTGCCGACGAAGCGACGGCCGCGACGCTCACCGGATTCGCCGATGCCGCTCCCGTCGTCACCGAGCCCTTCACCGACTGGGTGCTGAGCGGCGACTTCCCCGCCGGGCGGCCGGCGTGGGAGTCCGCGGGTGCCCGGTTCGTCGACGACCTCGAGCCCTACGAGCAACGCAAACTGCGGCTGCTCAACGGCGCCCACAGCCTCCTCGCCTACGCGGGCCCGCTGCGCGGTCATACGACGGTCGCCGAGGCGGTCGGCGACGAACAGTGCCGGGCCTGGGTCGAGGAGTACTGGGACGAGACGGAGCGCCACCTGCCGGACGACCTCGGGCTGACGGCGTATCGCACCGCACTCCTGGAGCGCTTCGACAACGCGCGCATCGAGCATCGGTTGCAGCAGATCGCCCTCGAAGGGGTCACCAAGCTGCGGGTGCGGATCGTGTCGACCCTCCTCGCGGAACGGGCCGCCGGTCGGCCGGGAACCGGGTCCCTGCGCGTGATCGCCGCGTGGGTGGCGGCCGTCCAGGGCGACGACCGCCCGGGCGATGCGAGCGGTGCCGCGGTCGCCGAGGCACTCCGGTTCCACGGCCGGGAGCGGACCGCGGCGCTCGTGCGCCTGATCGATCCCCGCCTCCTCGACTCGGAGCCGGATGACGGTTCCACGCTCGTCACCGAGCTGGAGCACCTGGTCGACGAGCTGACCGGACGCCCACGGAACCCCTGACACCCGCCGCTGCAGCCGACCCGCAGTCCGTCGGAACCACCCCGGCCACATCGGCCGCAACGCACGAAGGAGTAGTACCCATGAACATCGACAAGGCCGAGGTCATCGTCACGAGTCCCGACCGGAACTTCGTGACGTTGAAGCTCACGACCGACGACGGCCTGACCGGCCTCGGGGACGCGACGCTGAACGGGCGCGAGCTCGCGGTGGTGGCGTATCTGACCGAGCACGTCGTCCCGCTGCTGCTCGGGCGCGATGCGTCGCGGATCGAGGACACCTGGCAGTTCCTGTACCGCTCGGCGTACTGGCGGCGGGGTCCGGTGACGATGGCGGCGATCGCGGCGGTCGACATGGCGCTGTGGGACATCAAGGGCAAGGCTGCGGGCATGCCGGTGTACCAGCTGCTGGGCGGGGCGTCCCGGACGGGGCTGCTCGCCTACGGGCACGCGTCGGGCAAGACGAACGAGGAGCTGTTCGACAGCGTGCGCGAGCACCAGGCGCAGGGCTACAAGGCGATCCGGATCCAGACGGCGGTGCCGGGGCTGAAGTCGATCTACGGCATCGCCTCCAACGCGACCTTCGAGGGCAACACCGGTGTCCGCTACGACCACGAGCCGGCGCAGCGCGGTGGGCTGCCGAACGAGGAGGACTGGGACACCCGGTCGTACCTGCGTCACCTGCCGACGGTGTTCGAGGCGGTGCGGAACGAGTTCGGGCCGGAGCTGCCGTTGCTGCACGACGGGCACCACCGGATGACGCCGATCCAGGCCGCGAAGCTCGGCAAGAGCCTCGAACCCTACGACCTGTTCTGGTTGGAGGACTGCACGCCGGCGGAGAACCCGGAGGCGTTGCGCCTCGTGCGGCAGCACACGACGACGCCGCTGGCGATCGGGGAGATCTTCAACACGGTGTGGGACTACCAGCAGATCATCCGCGAGCAGCTCATCGACTACGTCCGCAGCGCGGTCACGCACACCGGCGGGATCACGCATCTGAAGAAGGTGCTCGACTACGCCTCGCAGTATCAGATCAAGTCGGGCATGCACGGGCCGACGGACATCTCGCCGGTGGGGATGGCCGCCGCGATGCACCTCGGCTTGTCGATCCACAACTTCGGCATCCAGGAGTACATGAAGCACGGCGCCAAGACCGACGCGGTGTTCCAGCAGTCCTACACCTGGGAGAACGGCATGCTCCACCCCGGGGATGCGCCCGGCCTCGGTGTCGACTTGGACGTCGACGAGGCGGGCAAGTACCCGTACCAGCGCGCCTACCTGCCCTACAACCGTCTCGCCGACGGCACCGTCCACGACTGGTGATCCCTGCGGCCAGCGCGGTGCGCTGACCCGACCGCGCCCCTGCGGCGTGAGTGCGCCCCTCCGGAGGCCCGCGCTCACGTCACAGGGGGCGCGCTCACGAATGCCTCGAAACAGGGTCAGCCCGCGAGGAGGGCGACGCCGATCACGACGACGGTCGCCGCGGCGATCCGGCGCACGGGTCGGCCCTCGCGGAGCACGAGCGCGCCGAACAGGCTGACGAGGATGACGCTCACCTCGCGCATCGGCGCGACGAGCGCGACCGGTGCCATGGTGATGGCGACCAGCACGAGGATGTACGACATCGGCGAGAGCACCCCGAAGGCGAGGATGCGCGGCCAGTGGGCGCGCAGGACCGCCGGCAGCTCGCGTGCCCGGCGCCCGAGCGAACCGGAGAACAGCACGACCTCGACCGCGGTGCAGCCGACCATGAACGCGACGGGCGAGGCGCCCCACGTGCGGACGGCGTGCGCGTCCCAGATCGTGTAGGCCGCGATCGCGACCCCGGTGAGGAGTCCGAAGGCGACTGCAGGGTCGATGCGTCGTCGCGTGGCGCGTACGTCGACGGCGACCGGTGCCGGGTCGCTCCCGCGATCGACGAACCCGATCGCGACGACGCCGACGACGATCGCCGCGACGCCGAGGAGCGCGAGCAGCGACGGGCGCTCGCCGAGGAGGAGGACGGCGATGATCACGCTGATCGTCGGGCCGGTGCCGCGTGCCGTGGCGTAGACGGTGGAGAGGCGCCCGCTGGCGTAGCCGCGTTGCAGCACGAGCATGTAGACGTAGTGCAGCACGGCGGAGACCACGACGCCGATGGCGAAGCCGGCGAGGTCGTCCGTACCGAGTCCGCCCGTGAACGGGACGACGACCGCCCACAGCACGGTGCTCGCCACCGCTCCCCACCAGAGGAAGGGCATGCCGATCCGGCTGACGCCGTGGGCGACGATGTTCCACGCCGCATGGCAGACCGCGGCGGCGAGGACGATGGTGACGGCGAGCAGAGACACGTGAGACCCTTCCGATCCTCGCGGGCGCGACGATCAGGGTCCTCCGGGCTTTTGTCCTGTCAGATGACGGTCGTCGGCTGGCCGCCGACCGTGGCGCCGCTCGGACCAGTCGAGCTGTCGCTCCGGAACCCTAGGCGCTATCGCGCACCACGCTACCAGCCTCCGACGAGGCGTGTTCGTTCGCCCGAAGATGGGCGAACGAACGCTCGGTCGCCCAGAAACGGGCGAACGGACGTGCGTCAGTCGACGATCGCGATGGCGTCGATCTCGACGAGCATCTCCTCGCGCGGCAGGCCCGTGAAGACCGTGGTGCGGGAGGGCAGGACGCCACCCTGCACGCGCGAGCCGACGAACTCGCCGTAGGCGTCGTTCATGATCGCGAAGTCCTCGCGCTTGGTGAGGTAGACGCGCAGCATCATGACGTCGTCGAAGGTCGCGCCGCCGGCCGCGAGGATCGCCTCGACGTTCTGGAGCGTGCGGGTGGTCTGCGCGGCGACGTCGCCCGGGAACAGGTACTCGTTCGTCGCGGGGTCGACGGGGCCCTGGCCGGAGACCTGGACGAAGTTGCCCTTGCGGACGCCCTGGGAGAAGGTGTGCGCGGGAGCCGGGGCGTCGGTGGTGGAGATGGCGGTGCGGTCGGTCATGGGGGTGTGTCCTTCGGTTGGTGGCCCTTCGACAAGCTCAGGGGCCGGGGTAGGTGGTCAGGGACGGGGTAGGTGGCCCTTCGACAAGCTCAGGGACCGGATGGTGGGGCTCAGGGGCCGAGGTCGGCGGGGGCTCAGGGACGGGAGGGGCGGGAGGTCAGGCGGTGGCGGGGGCCTCGGCGGGCGCCGGCGGTGCGTAGCCGAGTTCGGCGGAGATCGCGGTCGTGGTGGCGAGGAGCTGCGGCAGGAGGGCGCGGACGCCGCTGTGGGGGAGCACCATCGTCGGGACCGAGATCGACACCGCCGCGGTGACCCGGCCGTCGGGCCCGAAGACCGGCGCGGCCACGCAGTTCATGAAGCTCTCGTGCTCCTCGTGGTCCTCGGCCCATCCGCGTTCGGTCGAACGCTCGATCTCGGCGAGCAGGGCGTCGGCGTCGGTGATGGTCTTGTCGGTGTACCGCTCGAAGACGATGCCGGTGACGACGCGTCGACGCTCCGCCTCGTCGAGTCCACCGAGGAGGACCTTCGCGACCCCGGTCGCGTACAGGGAGGCGGGCAGGCCGACACGCGAGTACATGCGGAGGGGCTGACGGGACTCGACCTTGTCGATGTAGAAGACGGAGCCGCTCTCGTAGGCGGCGAGGTGCACCGTCTGGCCCGTGGCCGCCCCGAGCGCCCGGATGTGCGGAGCGGCGACGCCGCGGACGTCCTGCTCGTCGAGCGCGGTCTGGGTCAGCTCGAACATCGCCCGCCCGAGGTGGTACCGGAACGACGCGTCGCGCGTGACGAAGCCGTGCTCCTCGAGCGTGTTGAGCAGGCGCAGCACCGTGGTCTTGTGCACGCCGGCCGTCGCCGCGAGCGCGTCGAGGGAGTTGGTGCCCGAGACGATCTCGCGGAGGAGGTCGAGGGCCCGGGACAGCGATTGACTCATGCGTCGATCATCCCGTGCGCGCCGACCGTGGTCCACGGCAGCGGGTGGTCCGCGGTGATCCGCCACGACGCCCATTCCTCATCGGACGCCTCGACGATGGTGTCCGACGCCCTGCGCGTCGGGCACGAGCTCGGGGCGGTCGCCGTGGCAGATGAGCGTCGACGCCGCGACCGCGTGGCCGAGCCGCGTGCAGGCGGTGTCGGAGCGACCCGAGGCCAGCCCGGCGAGGTAGCCGGCGGCGAACGCGTCGCCCGCACCGACGGTCTCGACGACGTCGACCGACAACGACCGCACCTCGATGCCCGCCTCGGAGTCACGGTGGAGGGTGGTCGCTGCGTTCTCCTCGTCCTTGAGCACGATGCGCTGCAGGGTCGGCAGCTCGGCGAAGAGGCGGGCGGCGTCCGTGTGGCCGAAGAACAGCTCCGCTTCGTCGACGCCGAGGAACAGGACGGACGCCTGGTCGAGCAGGCGGTGCAGCGGGGCGGTCGAGCGACGCTCCCAGAGGCGCGGCCGGAAGTTGAGGTCGACGCTCAGGACGGTGTCGCGGGGGAGCGCGTCGCCCAGCTCGCCGACGAGCAGCGCCGTCGAGTCGGAGAGCGCCGGGGTGATGCCGGAGGTGTGCACGATGGCGGAGGCGGTGATGGCCGCCCGGGTCGCCTCGTGCCGCAGGGTGTCGGCGCCGAGCTGCGACGCTGCGGACTCGCTGCGGTAGTAGTGCATCCGCGGCCGACGGTCGCCGTCGCCGCTCACGACCGTCTCCTTGACGTAGAGGCCGGTGGGCCGGTGGTCGTCGCGTTCGACGGCGTCGGTGAGGACGCCGTCGTGCCGGGCCGTCTCGAGGATGTAGTCGCCGAACCCGTCGTCGCCGAGGCGCGAGATCCAGTGGGTGGGGACGCCCAGGCGCGCGAGGCTCGAGGCGACGTTGAACTCGGCGCCCCCGACGCCCGTCCGGTATTCGCGGGCTTCGGCGACCGGGAGCTGGTTCTCGGGCAGGAGGACGACCATCGCTTCGCCGATCGTGCTCACGGTGGACGGTGACGTCGTCATCACGGTTCCCCTCGCGTCTCGGCCGGGTCCGGTTGACGGCCTGTGGACGCAATGCTAGAACAGACGTAGCGCCGGATGCAATGTACGTTGCAAGATGCGCAACGCTAGGCGCTCACGACGTCGGCGGGTGCAGCGCTCGATCGCGAAACGAGGAGACGATGACGGACGACTTCGATGCCGGCGCGCTGGGCGTGCTCGACGGCAGCCTCAAGGGCTTCCCGCCGGCGTCCGTCGGGACCGACGCCGCCACGTTCCTCGCCGGTCGACCGGCGCTCGCCGACTTCACGACGCCGCTCGTCACGCTCGACCGCTCGGCGGTCACCGACAACGTCGAGACCATGCGGCAGTGGTGCGACCGCGCAGGGGTGGGCCTCGCGCCGCACGGCAAGACGACGATGAACCGAGCCCTGTGGCAGCGTCAGCTCGACGCGGGTGCCTGGGGCATCACCGTCGCGACCCCGTGGCAGCTCTCCGTCGCGCTCGACTGGTCGATCCCCCGCGTGATGCTGGCCAACGCCCTCGTGCAGCCCGAACACCTGCGCGCCGTCGGACGGTCCCTCGACAGCGGGGACGCCGAGATCGTCGTGTGGGCCGACTCCGTCCGAGCCGTGCAGATCATGTCGCGCGTGCTCGCCGAGCAGCCACCCCGTCGCCCCCTCCACGTGCTCGTGGAACTCGGTGCGCCGGGTGGCCGCACCGGAGCCCGGGACCAGGCCACCGCGCTCGAGATCGCCGAGGCCGTCGTCGCCTCGCCCGAGCTCGCGCTCGCCGGCGTCAGCGGCTACGAGGGGGCCCTCGCGCACCACGGCGACGACGGTTCGCTGCAGATCGTCCGCGACTACCTGGAGTCGCTCGCCGCTCTCCATGACGCGCTCCTCGCAGGCGGCCGGTACGACGAACGTGTCCGGACGCTCATCGTGACCGCCGGGGGCAGCGCCTACTTCGACGTGGTCGCCGAGGTCCTCGCCGGACTGCGCGACCTCGACGGTGCTCACGGACGCGCCGTCGACGTGCTGCTGCGCTCCGGCGCATACGTCACCCACGACGACGGCTTCTACCGCGGCATCACCCCGCTCGGCCGCCACGAGGGCACCGGCGACTTCCGCTCCGCGATCCACGGCTGGGCGACGATCGTCTCCCGCCCCGAGCCCGGCCTCGCGCTCGTCGACGGCGGGAAGCGCGACTTCCCGTTCGACGAGGGGCTCCCCGAGGTGCA
Source organism: Plantibacter sp. (assembly GCF_059073635.1). Taxonomy (NCBI): domain Bacteria; kingdom Bacillati; phylum Actinomycetota; class Actinomycetes; order Micrococcales; family Microbacteriaceae; genus Plantibacter; species Plantibacter sp. The sequence goes on from NZ_JCACOF010000008.1 coordinate 251,509, forward strand.
GGGCGTCCGCCGCGCCGGGTCCGCCACCGTCGAACCGCTCCCGGGCGCGACGACCACGGCCATGAACGACCAGCACACCTTCGTCTCCCTGCCGCCCGGTAGCGACGTCGAGGTCGGCGACGTCATCCGCCTGGGCCTCTCCCACCCGTGCACCACCTTCGACAAGTGGCGTGCCCTCGTGGTCATCGACGACGTCCGTCTCGCCGAACCGAGCGCCGTCGACGCCGTCACCACCACCTTCGGCTGAGCCGAACCGAACAGGAGCCCCGCATGACGCTCGAGACCCCTCCCTCCACGCCGCACGCCCTCGACGCCCTGTACGCCGACCGCGCCATCGCCGTCGTCCGCGTGCCCGTCATCCCCGACCCGGTCGAACTCTGCCGGGCGCTCGCCGCGGGCGGGATCCGCAGTGTGGAGTTCACCTTCACCACGCCGGGCGTCGAAGCGCTCATCCGCGCCGCGGCCGACGCGATCGGCGACCACGGGGCCGTGATCGGCGCGGGGACGGTCGTGGACCGCGACACCGCGCAGCGCGCCGTCGACAGCGGTGCGCAGTTCCTGGTCACGCCCGGTCTGAGCGAGGAGGTGGCCGAGGTCGCCACCGCCGCCGGCATCCCGTTCCTGCTCGGTGCGATGACGCCGAGCGAGGTCATGCGCGCCGCGTCGCTCGGTTCCCACGCGGTGAAGATCTTCCCGGCCGCCGCCATGGGGCCCGGCTTCCTCAAGGACCTCAAGGGTCCGTTCCCGGGTCTCCGGCTCGTGCCCTCGGGCGGACTGCACGCCGGCAACGCCCGGGAGTACATCCAGGCCGGCGCAGCCGCCGTGACCGCGGGGTCGAGCGTGGTCGGTGCGGCCGACGTCGCCGCGGCCGACTGGGCCGGGGTCACCGAGCGCGCGACCGCCTTCACCACGGCGGCCCTCCTGCCGTGACGTCGCGACCGACGGACGATGCGCGCGCGGTGGTCATCCGCGGCGCTCGCATCGTCGACGGCACCGGCGGACCGAGCGTGCACGGGTCGCTGCTCATCGACCGGGGCCGCATCATCGCGATCGGGGCGTCCGCCGAGGCCGACGCGCCCGCCGACGCCCTGATCATCGACGCCGACGGTCTCGTCGCCTCACCCGGCTTCATCGACATGCACGCCCACTCCGACCTCGCCGTCCTCCGCGACCACGAGCACCTCGCCAAGGTCTCGCAGGGCGTCACCACGGAGGTCCTCGGACAGGACGGGCTCTCCTACGCCCCGACGGACGACCGCACGATGGCCATCGTCCGGCAGCAGATCGCCGGCTGGAACGGGCAACCCGACGACGTCGACTTCGCGTGGCGGACCGTCGGCGAGTACCTCGACCGGGTCGACCGCGGAGCCGCGCTGAACGTCGCCTACCTCGTGCCGCAGGGCTCCGTCCGGATGCTCGTGGTCGGCACCGAGAACCGGGCTGCGACCGCTGACGAGATCGCTCGCATGCAGGAGCTCGTCGCGGCGGGTCTGCGGGAGGGGGCCGTCGGCATGTCCTCCGGCCTCACCTACGTGCCCGGCATGTTCGCCGACACCGAGGAGCTCGTCGCGCTGTGCCGCACCGTCGCGGAGCACGGCGGCTTCTACGCACCGCACCAGCGTTCGTACGGCAAGGGTGCACTCGAGGCGTACGCGGAGATGATCGACATCAGTCGTCGTTCCGGGTGCGCGCTGCACCTCACGCACGCGACGATGAACTTCGGCGTCAACGCCGGCCGGGCCGCCGAACTCGTGGCGCTCATCGACGCCGCCATCGCCGACGGGGTCGACATCACGCTCGACACCTATCCCTATCTGCCAGGTTCGACGACCCTGTCGGCGTTGCTGCCGAGCTGGGCGGCGGTCGGCGGGCCGGACGCGACGATCGAGCGCCTGGGTGACGACGACGTCCGTGCGCGGATCCGATACGAGCTCGAGGTGCTCGGCACGGACGGTTGTCACGGTGTCGTCACCGACTGGGCCACGATCGAGATCTCCGGCGTCGCGAACCCCGAGCTCGCCGGCTTCGTCGGGCGGACCGTCGCCGACATCGCCGCCGAGGATGCGGGACACGCGTGGTCGGGCGACCCGACGGCCCTGTTCTTCGCGCTGCTCGAAGCCGACCGGCTCGCGACCGGCATCCTCCAGCACGTCGGCGACGAGGCCAACGTGCGCACGATGATGGTGCACCCGGCCCACACCGGCGGGAGCGACGGGATCCTCGTCGGCGCAAAGCCACACCCGCGTGCCTGGGGCACCTTCCCGCGCTACCTCGGCCACTACGTCCGCGAGGAGGGGGTGCTCGGGCTGGAAGACGCCGTCGCCCACCTCACCTCGCGCCCGGCCGCGCGTCTCGGCCTCAGCGACCGCGGCGTGCTCCGCGTCGGAGCCGTCGCCGACCTCGTCCTGTTCGACCCCGCGACCATCGCCGACCGCGCGACGTTCGCCGAGCCCCGGCAGCAGGCCGCCGGCATCCCGTGGGTGTTCGTGAACGGTGCCGCCGTCATCGCCGACGGTCGACGCACCGACGCCGTCCCCGGTCGCTCGATCCGCCGCAGCCCGGCCTGACCGCTCCCTCGTCCCTCCCCGCCCCGCGCCCACAGACACAGAAGGTCCTCCCATGCCCATCACCGCCCTCGCGCGCAGCGTCGTAGCCGCCGCCGCACCAGCCCCGAGCGATCCCATCGGATGGCTGCAGCAGACCACCCCCGGCCTGCTCATCCTGTGCGCGGTCGCCATCGCGGTGCTGCTGTTCCTCATCATCCGGGTGAAGCTCGAACCGTTCATCTCGCTCTTCATCGTCGGCATCGGCCTGGCGCTCGCGACCGGGACGAGCATCTACCAGATCGTCGGCGTGGCCGTGCCGGACCCCTTCGACGACGAGCAGATCAAGCCGGGGGCGTCGCTCCTCGAAACCGGCTTCGGCGGGATCCTCGGGCACATCACGATCATCATCGGTCTCGGCACCGTGCTCGGCGCGATCCTCGAGCGCTCCGGCGGTGCGGACGTCCTCATCCGGAAGCTCCTCGGTCGCTTCGGGGAACGCGGCGCTCCGATCGCGATGGGGCTCACCGGTCTCATCTTCGGTATCCCCGTGTTCTTCGACGTCGGCATCTTCGTCCTCGCGCCCCTCGTCTACATCACCGCGCGTCGCGGCGGGAAGTCGCTCGTGCTCTACGCGCTCCCGATGCTCGCCGGCCTCTCGATGACGCACGCGTTCCTGCCGCCGCACCCGGGCCCGACGGCGCTCGCCGGCACCTTCGAGGTCGGGCTCGGCTGGCTCATCCTCATGGGCTTCCTCTGCGGCATCCCCGCCTTCATCGCGTCGGGCATCGCCTGGCCGCTCTGGATCGGGAAGCGCGTCATGGTCTCGGTTCCCGAGGAGTACGTGCTGGAGCCCGAGGACGACGCCCCCGAGCGCAAGGACGTCTCGCTCTGGAGCGTCGGTCTCATCATCATCACGCCGATCCTGCTCATCCTCGCCGCCACCTTCGGTGCCCTCGCCCTCCCGAACGGCCCGGTCCTCGAAGCGTTGACGCTCATCGGCAACCCGGCGGTCGCGCTCACGATCGCCGTCTGCCTCGCGTACTACGTGCTGGGGGTGCGGCGCGGCATGACGCTCGCCGAGCTGGGCGAGCTCTCCGGTCAGTCGCTCCGGCCGATCGGCATGATCCTGCTCGTCGTCGGTGCGGGTGCGTTCTTCGGCGCGGTCATCTCAGCGACGGGTGTGGGTGCGGCGTTGGCCGAGGTGCTCGGTTCGCTCGGCCTGCCGATCATCGTGTCGGCGTACCTCATCAGCTCCGGCCTCCGCATCGCGCAGGGCTCGGCGACCGCGGCGATCGTGATCACGGCGGGGATCCTGCAGCCGGTCGTGCTCGCGGGTGACTACTCGCAGCCGCAGCTGGCGCTCATCGGCATCGCGATCGCCGCGGGTTCGATCACGCTCTCGCACGTCAACGACGGTGGGTTCTGGATCATCGCGAAGTACTTCAACATGTCGGTGAAGCAGACGCTCGCGACCTGGACCGTGCTCGAGACGATCCTCTCGGTCGTCGGCTTCGGGATGGTCGCCCTCATCTGGCTGTTCGTCTAGTCCGAGTCGTGACCGTCGGTCCAGTGCCTTTCTCAGGAGTGTCCGGGCGTGTCGGTGCCTGGTGAAGCCGGCGCGCCGGAGGACTCCTGAGAAAGGTCACTGAGCGGTAGGTGGTGCCGTTCTCAGGAGTGTCCGGGCGTGTCGGTGCCTGGTGAAGCCGGCGCGCCGGAGGACTCCTGAGAAAGGGACTCAGTCGACGTCAGAAGAGGCGGGAGTCGCTGTCGTCGAGGCCGCGCATCGCGTCGTAGTCGAGGACGACGCAGCGGATCCCGCGGTCCTGGGCGAGGGTGCGCGCCTGCGGCTTGATCTCCTGAGCGGCGAACACGCCCTGCACGGGCGCGAGGAGCGGGTCGCGGTTCATGAGTTCGAGGTAGCGGGTGAGCTGCTCGACGCCGTCGATGTCGCCGCGGCGCTTCAGCTCGACCGCGACGGACGCCCCGGTCGCGTCGGTGGCGAGGATGTCGACCGGGCCGATCGCGGTCATGTACTCGCGGCGGATGAGTCGGTATCCGTCGCCGAGGAGTTCGATCTGCTCGGCGAGGAGCTTCTGCAGGTGCGCCTCGACGCCGTCCTTCTGGAGGCCCGGGTCGACGCCGAGTTCGTGCGCGCTGTCGTGGTGGACCTCGTGGATCGACACGATGAGGGCGTCGCCGGTCTTCTTGTGCGTGACCTTCCACAGCTCGGTGATCCCGGCCGCGGCCTGCGTCTCGTCGGGCTCGACCGTCGTGAGCACGCAGGGCGGGCTCATCCAGTTGAGCGGCTTGTAGGAGCCGCCGTCGGAGTGGACGAGCAGGCTGCCGTCGTTCTTCACCATGAGCAGCCGCTTGGCGAGCGGCAAGTGAGCCGACAACCGTCCGGCATAGTCGACCGAGCACTCCGCAATCACCAAACGCACGACGACGAGCCTACCCTCCGGACGTAGGCGCCCGACGCAGCCGGCGTCCGACGGCTGCGCACATCTCCTGCTGCCGTCAGCACGGCTCCGCTCACAACTCCTGCTGGTGCCCCTTCCGGCGAGTCATGAGCCCGGAGTTCTCGGGTCGTCGGGTCGCGGGAGATGCGAGGAGCAGGAGTTGCGAACCGGGCGCGGGCGACGGGCAGACCGTCGGCAGGAGCTGTGCACCCTCGCCAGGTGGGGCGAACGAACTGCGGCTCAGCGCTTGCGGCGGCTGCTCTCGCGGGCGGCCGGCGACGCCAGGCCGGCGAACACGATGAGTACGAGCACGACGAACAGGGCGTTCAGCAGGCCGATGGCGTCGCCGAGGATGCCGATGAGCGGCGGACCGACGAGGAACGCGCAGTAGCCGATCATCGCGACGGCGCTCACCCGTGCCGCAGCGCGCTTGGAGTCGTCGGCCGCGGCGGACATGCCCACCGGGAACCCGAGCGAGGCGCCGAGTCCCCACAGCACGGTGCCGAGGACCATGAGTCCGGTGACCGGCGTGAGGATGAACAGGACGAGTCCGGCGATCGCCGCACCGGCCGACACCTGCAGCACCGGCACCCGGCCGAAGCGGTCGATGAGCGGCCCGCCGACGATGCGACCGACGGTCATCGCGGTGACGAACACGCCGTAGACGAGCGCGCCGGTCGTGTTGCTCTGCTCGTGGCCGTCGACCACGGCGAGTGCGAGCCAGTCGTTGGCGCTGCCCTCGGCGAAGGCCATACCGAGCATGATGACGCCGATGAGGATGAGCCGGCCGTCCGCCCAGACCGACAGGCTCTCGCGGAGACGCTCCTGCCACGGCGCCTTCGGTGCGTCGTCGAGCTCGTCGGCGACGGCCTGCTCGGCCGGGACGAAGCGCACGGCGACGACGGCGGCGATCGCGATGGCGACCGCCATGATGAGCGCGTGCCAGAACACCTCGAGGCCGGCGGCGGAGGCGAGCGCGCCGAGTCCGGCGCTCCGGCGACCGTGCCGAAGCTGAAGCACGCGTGCATCAGCGGCATCACCGTCTTGCCGAGTTCCTGCTCGGCGGCGGCTCCCTCGACGTTCATCATGACGTCGAGCGCGCCGTTGCCGAAGCCGAAGATGATCAGGCCGACGAGCACGATGCCGGCAGTCGGGACGAGGCTCGCGCCGATCCCGATGAGGAGCAGCCCGACGGCGATGAGCCCGAGCGTCAGTTGCATCCCGTGCCGCGGGCCGAGCCGTCCGAGGATGTGCTGCGAGGCGATGAGGCCGAGGATCGACCCGATCGACATGCCGAGGATGAGGAGTCCGACCGTGCCGGTGGTGAGGTCGAGGTTGTCGCGGATGGCCGGGAGGCGGGCCACCCAGGTCGCGATGCTGAGGCCGCTCAGGGCGAAGATCACGAAGATCGCGTTGCGCCAGGCGAGGAGCTCGCGGCGTGGGCGCAGGGCGACGGGTGCGGTCGGCGGGTTGGTCGGCTCTGACACAGGGTCCTCGGGATCGGTGCTGGTGCGCCTGGGCGCTCGGTGGAGCGGGGTGGTGAGGCCCGTGCATCTGGGTGGATCTGACGAGAATCGAATCGATTCGATTCCGTCGACTAAGCTAGCAGATCGTGGACCAGGAATCACGCCCCTCGCGACCGACGCTCGCCGATGTCGCCGAGCGCGCGGGGGTGTCGCCGTCGACCGCCTCGCTCGCGTTCAGCGGCGCCGGACCCGTCTCCGAAGCGACCAAGCAGCGGGTGCTGCAGGCTGCGGCCGACCTCGACTACGCCGGCCCCGACCCCCGGGCCCGTTCCCTCCGCCAGGGACGCAGCGGCATCGTCGGAGCCGTCGTCGCCGGCCGGATCGGGCACTCCTTCCGCGACCCGGTGATGATCCAGACCCTCGACGGACTCGCCGACGAACTCGGCGCGGTCGGTGCCGGTCTGCTGCTCCTGAACGACGCGCAGGAGGGCACGCTGCAGTTGAGCAACGCACCGATGGACGGCGTCGTCCTCATCGGCTGCAGCCCGAACCTCGACAGCTCGGTCGCGATCCTCAGCCGACGGGGGATGCCGATCGTGTCGATCGAAGGACTCGCAGCCCTCGGCGTCCCCGACATCGCCGTCGACAACCGCGGCGGCGTGCGTGAGGAGGCGCGACACCTCGCAGATCTCGGCCACGAGCGTGTCGCCGTCGTCACCCTCAACCTCGACCCGACCGAACGCCGCGGCCCGCTCACGCCCGAGTGGGAGCGATCCGCCACGACGGTCCCGGCGATCGAACGCCTGCAGGGCCTCCGCGACGTCTTCCCCGACGCGCAGGGGTTCGTCACCACGGGGTCATCGCTCGAGGAGGGGCGGGTCGCCGGACACGCCATCCTCGACGTTCCGGCGGGTGAACGGCCGACGGCGATCGCCGCACAGAGCGACCTCCTGGCCGCCGGCGTCATCCGCGCAGCCGAGGAACTCGGCATCTCCGTCCCCGCGGAGCTCAGCGTGGTCGGGTTCGACGGCATCCGGGTCGAGGGGCTCGACTACGACCTCACGACGGTGTGGCAGCCCTCCCGCGAGAAGGGGTCGGCCGCCGGCCGCGCGATCGTCGCCATGCTCGACGGCCGCGATCCGGAGTGCGAGCAGTTCAGCGTCCGCTTCCACCCTGGAGCGACGACGGCACGGGTCCCCGCTCCACAGCTCTGAGTCCTCGCCGGGGTTTCGACAGCCCCTGCCGTGCGGCTGACCCCCCGCTCCACAGCGCTGAGGTCTCGCCGGGGTTTCGACAGATCCTGCCGTGCGGACGGCGGACCCGCCCCGTAGGGTGGAGGAGACGCTCGAAGGAGACCCATGACCGACCAGCCCATCGCCACCGCAGCACTCGTCCAGCAGGAGGCGGCGTCGCTCGCCGTGTCGCTCGCACCGGTGTACCAGGATCTGCACGCCAATCCGGAGCTCTCCTTCGCGGAGCACCGGACGGCCGCCCTGGTCGCGGATCGCATCACCGGCCTCGGGTACGGGGTCGCGACGGGGATCGGCGGCACCGGTGTCGTCGGTGTCCTGGAGAACGGCGAAGGACCGACGGTCCTCCTGCGGGCCGACATGGACGGCCTGCCCGTCCTGGAGGAGACGGGCCTCGACTACGCGAGCGTCGCGCGCGGGGTCGATCCGGAGGGCAACGACGTCCCGGTCATGCACGCCTGCGGCCACGACGTCCACGTCACCTGTCTGCTGGGTGCCGCCGAACTGCTCGCCGCACGGCGCGACACCTGGTCCGGGACACTCGTCGTCCTGTTCCAGCCGGCCGAGGAGGCCGGCGGCGGTGCGCAGGCGATGGTCGACGACGACCTCTACGCACGCGTCCCGAAGCCCGACATCGTGTTCGGCCAGCACGTCGGTCCGCTGCCGGCCGGTGTCGTCGGCACGCACGCCGGTCCGTCGTTCGCCGCGACCGACGCCTACCGCGTCACCTTCCACGGCCGCGGCGGGCACGGATCCCGCCCGCAGTCGACGATCGACCCGATCGTGATGGCGGCGTCGGCGGTCGTCCGCCTCCAGAGCATCGTGTCCCGCGAGGTCGCCGGAACCGACACCGCGGTGCTCACCGTCGGCACGATGCACGCCGGCACCAAGAACAACATCATCCCCGACACCGCGCAGATCGGCGTCAACATCCGCAGCTACGAACCGCACGTGCGCGACCGCGTCGTCGGCTCCATGGAGCGCATCATCCGGGCCGAGGCCGCAGCATCGGGCGCCGAGCGGGAACCGGTGATCGAACACACCGAGGCCTTCCCGGTGCTCGTGAACGATCCCGCGGCGACCGGCGCGGTGACGGCGGTGTTCGCCGACGCGTTCGGTGCCAACCGCGTCGTCGACCCCGGTCTCGTCACGGGGAGTGAGGACGTCGGCATGCTCGCGACGGCCGCCGACGCTCCCATCGTCTACTGGATCCTCGGGGGTGCCGACCCACAGGCCTTCGCGGCGGCCTACGCCTCGGGGCGCATGGAGCAGGACCTCCCCGGCAACCACTCCTCGAAGTTCGCTCCGCTCATCCACCCCACCCTCGACACCGGCATCGCAGCGCTCTCGCTCGCGGCACTGTCGCGTCTGGCCGGAACGGCGGCCACCGCATGATCGTCGTGACGACGGACACCGTCGCCGGACACCGCATCGACGCCGTCCTCGGCGAGGTCGTCGGGCTCACCGTGCGAGCTCGCGACTGGGGCTCCTCGATGTCGATCGGCTTCTCGGCGCTCGGCGGCGGCGAGGTCCCGGGGATGACCCAGCTGCTGTTCGAGTCCCGCCAGGAGGTCATGCGACGCCTGGTGGCCGACGCGGAACAGCGCGGCGCGAACGCGGTCCTCGCGATGCGTCTCGAGACCACCGACATCGGCGGTGCGTGGACGCAGCTGACCGCCTACGGCACCGCGGCGTACCTCGTCCCGATCCCCGCAGGCGAGCCCGGAGCGACCGGCCAGTCCGCCTACGCGGCGGAGCAGCCGGACGCCCCGAAACCACGCGGCGACGTCTGACGGTGGAGCGGAACGAGGGGCACGCCCCTCGTTCCGACCTGCGCTGACCTGACTCGACCTGACCCGCCCGATCACCGCGCCGACGCAGACGGAGGAGACCCATGACCGCTTGGATCGACGAACTCATCACCGAGGTGACCACGGCTGTGCGGGAGCGCAGTGACGAACGGGTGGCCGAGATGTTCGAGCGCTGCTTCGCCGACACCCTGCACAGCACGATGACGCCCATGCCGGACGGCACCGTGTTCATGCTCACCGGCGACATCCCCGCGATGTGGTTGCGCGACTCGAGCGCCCAACTCGCTCCCTATCTCCACTTCGCAGCCGACCACCCCGAGCTGGCCGAGCTGCTCGTCGCCGTCAACCGCCGGCAGCTGGACGCGATCGCACTCGACCCCTACGCGAACGCGTTCAACGCCGAGCCGAACGGGCACGGCCACCGCGACGACCGCACCGACGCGTCGCCCTGGGTGTGGGAACGCAAGTACGAGATCGACTCGCTCTGCTACCCGCTCCAGCTCGCACACGACATCTGGCTGGCGACGGGGCGCCGCGACCACCTGGATGCGCGGTACCGCTCCGCCGTCGTCGCGGCGATGGAGGTCTGGCGGGTCGAGCAGCACCACGAGGAGCGCTCGCCGTACCGGTTCCAGCGGTTCGACGCCCCGCTCTCCGACACCCTCGTCCGCGACGGACTCGGGCCGGAGACGGCGTGGACCGGGCTCTCGTGGTCGGGGTTCCGGCCGAGCGACGACGCAGGGCGGTACGGCTACAACGTTCCGGGCAACCTCTTCGCCGCGGTGACGCTCGCCGGGGTCGAATCGATCGCTGTCGATGTGCTCGACGACGCGGCACTCGCCGCGGAGGCCGGTGCGCTCCGACGCGAGCTCGAGACCGCGATCGACGCCCACGGTGTCGTGACGACCGATCAGTACGGCGACGTCTACGCCTACGAGGTCGACGGATTCGGCAACGCGCTCCTGATGGACGACGCCAACGTGCCGAGCCTGCTCTCGCTGCCGTTCCTCGGCTGGTGCGCGCCCGACGACGCCCGGTACCTGGCCACGCGACGGTTCCTGCTTGAGCGGAGACGACCCGAGCTACTTCGTCGGGTCCGCCGCCCGTGGGATCGGGAGCCCACACACGCCCGACGACCACATCTGGCCGATCGCCCTGTCCATCGAGGGCCTCACCTCGCAGGACGAGCAGGATCGCGCCCGCCTGCTCGACACGCTGCTGCGGACCGACGCCGGCACGGGGGTCATGCACGAGTCGTTCCACAAGGACGACCCCGACACGTTCACCCGCCCCTGGTTCTCCTGGGCGAACGCGATGTTCTGCGAGTTCGTCCTCGACGTGGTGGGTCTGCGCACGCACGTGCGGCGTCCTGTGCCCCGAGGTGACTGAACGGACCCGCAGTCTCGTGCGCCGGCTCAGAGCAGCCGCAGCTCCTGTGCACGGGTGACGGCCCGGGTCCGGTCGGCCACCTCGAGCTTCTCGAAGACGTGCAGCAGGTGCGTCTTCACCGTCGACTCCGAGATGAAGAGTGCCGCCGCGATCGCCCGGTTGCTGTTGCCGGCGGCGACGAGCGCCAGGACCTCGAGCTCGCGAGCGCTGAGCTGCGGGCGGGCTGGGGTCCCACCCTGCATGCGGCCGACGAGCGTCGCCGCGATCGTGGGCGCGAGCACCGTCTGACCGGCGACCACCGAACGGATGCCGGCCAGGATCTCCTGCTCGGGCGCCGCCTTCAACAGGTAGCCGCCGGCTCCGGCCTCGATCGCGCCGAGGATGTCGTCGTCGGTCTCGTAGGTCGTGAGGACGAGCACCCGGACGCCTGGCACGCGCTGCACGATGCGCGCCGTCGCCTCCGCACCGCCGAGGACCGGCATGCGCAGGTCCATGAGCACCAGGTCGGGCCGGTGCTCCTCGGCCGCCGCGACCGCCGCAGCGCCGTCCGCCACCTCGGCGACGACCTCGAGGTCGTCCGCGCGCCCGAGCAGCGCGACGATGCCCGATCGCACGATGGGGTGGTCGTCCGCGACCACGATCCTGATCCGTGTCATCGTCCGTCCTCCACGGTTCTTGAGCCTGTCGAAGGGCTGCCGACCGAGAGGCCGTCCGTGGTCCCTGAGCCCGTCGAAGGGCCCGCTTCGATCGTCACCGGCACTCGCACCCGCACCGTCGTCCCCGCTCCGGCGGCACTCGTGAGTTCCACCGTTCCGCCGAGCAGCGTCACCCGGTCGTGCATGCCGTGCAGCCCGAAGCCTGCGCCCGGACTGGTCCCGAGCAGCGCGCCGTCCGGGTCCGCGATGCCGACCCCGTCGTCGGAGATCCGCAGTTCGGCCCAGCCGTCGTCGACGGTGAGTACCAGCTCGACGCGGTCGGCGGCGGCGTGCTTCCGGATGTTCGCGAGACCCTCCTGGGCACTCCGGAGCAGCACGACCTCGGGTGCTCGCTCGAACCGTTCTGACGGGGCGTCGACCTCGACGACCAGGCCAGTCTCACGGCTGAACCGCTCGCCCAGGCGCCGCAGGCTGTCACCGAGGGTGGTGTCGGCGGCCGGCATCGCGGCCAGCGTGGCCACGAGGGATCTCGCCTCGCGGAGGGCGTCGCGTGCCGTGCTCTCGATGAGGTCGATGCTGTCGAGGGCGGCGATCGGTCGACCGTCCAGCGGGGAGGCGTCCGGCGTGCCCGCGACGGTCTCACCGACCTCGGAGCGGGCGCGTTGCGCGAGCAGCACCACACTCGTGAGGCTCTGCGCGATGGTGTCGTGGATGTCGCGAGCCATGCGTTCGCGTTCGGCGGCCGCTCCGGCCTCCCGGCTCGCCCGTTCCGATTCCGCCTGAGCGGTCTGCAGACTCACGAGGAGTCGTGCCTTCTCGTCGCCGAGCTCGGCGATCCGGGTGATCCAGAGCCCGAGGGACAACGCGAAGACGAGCGAGACGCTCTGGATCGCGAGCCCCTGCAGGATCGCCTCCGGGGCGGCGCCTTGTCCGACGATGAAGCCGACGGCGAGGGCCGCGGCGCTCGCGATGTTGAGGATGATCGCGTTCCGGGTGTTCGGCGTCAGCACCCACAGCAGCGGGAACACGAGGCACTGGAGGGTCAGGACGTTCGGGGAGAACGCCGTCCCGACTGCGGTGAGGGCGATGAGGGTGATCGCGAACCAAAGCCCGCCCTGCGGACGCTCGAGGGTGCGTCGCCCGGCCGTGTAGTAGACGAGGCAGAGCGCCGCCAGCACGATCCAGACGCCGACGGCCCGCTCCGGTGCCCCGGCCGCGCTGACGCTCACGAGCGCACCGACGATCACGCACCCCGCGCCGAACGCGACATCCCACCACCGTCGTCCGTCCATGTCCCAACCCTCCCATCCCTGCTCGCGAACTGTCACTTCCTGCCAGTTCCGGCGGCGTACACCCACCGGAACTGACAGTTCGCGGGCTAGGAGCGGCGGACCCAGCGGAAGGTGAGGCGGGTGAGGACGAGGCCGACGATCGCCCAGACGACGAGGACGAGCGCGACCATCGGGAGGTCCCAGCCACCGGACGGCTCCTGCGAGGCGAACCCCTCCGGCAGGAAGACGGAGCGCATGCCCTGCGCGATCCACTTGAGCGGGAAGACACTCGCGACGTTCTGCAGCCACTCGGGGAGCATCGTGAACGAGAGGTAGACGCCGGAGATGAACTGCAGCACGAGCACGATCGGGATGATGACGGCCGTCGCGCTCTTGCCCGTGCGGGGGAGCGCCGACAGGGCGATACCGAGGACGGCCGAGGTCGCGATGCCGAGCAGGTAGATCCAGGCGAAGGTGAGCCACCGCTCGGGCTCGGTCGGCAGGGTGACGTCGAACAGGAACCGCGCGACGAGGAGCAGCAGCGCGATCTGGAGCACCGAGGTGACGAGGACCTGCCCCATCTTCCCGAGGAAGTAGGAGATCACCGGGAGCGGGCTGCCGCCGAGGCGCTTGAGCGTGCCGTCGCTCTTCTCCGTCGCGATGTCGGTCGCGAGGTTCTGGACGCCCGAGAGGAGGATGCCGGCGGCGATCATGCCGGGGAGGTAGAAGGCGGCCTGGCTGACCCCGCCGGTGCCGTCGGGTGCCTCGCCCACGTTCCCCATCGCGCTGAACGCGGTCGAGAAGATCGCGAGCATCACGACGGGGAAGAGGAAGGTGAAGAACACCTGGTCGCCGGAGCGGAAGTAGATGCGGGTCTCGTAGCCGATCCTGCTGGCTCCGAGCCGGAGGGTGCGTCCGCGGGGGAGTGCCGGGACGAGCGTGTTGGTGGTGCGGTCGATGGTGGTCATGCGCCGACTCCTGTCGTGGTGACCGTCGTGGCCGGTGACGGTGCTGCTGATGGGGTGGCTCGACGACGCAGCGGCGTCGGCCGCGTGGACGAGCCCGAGGTAGATGTCCTCGAGGCTCGGACGGATGACCTCCAGGTCGCGCGGCTCTCCCCCCAGTGTCGCCGTGAGATCGGCGACCCGTGCGGCCGGCGCCTCGGTCCGTTCCTCGTGGAGGCCGTGCTCGTCGCGCCAGCGCACCACGGGGATCCGGGCCTCGGCACCGCCGATCTCGTCGACCGCGCCGATCTCCACGAGTCGACCCGCCGCGATGACGGCGACGCGGTCGGCGAGTTGGGCGGCTTCGTCGAGGTAGTGGGTGGTGAGGAGGATCGTCGTTCCGTCGCGTTTGAGCGAGCGGATGAGCTCCCAGAACTGCCGACGCGCCTCGGGGTCGAACCCGGTCGTCGGCTCGTCGAGGAACAGGAGGGCTGGGCGGCCGACCACCCCGAGCGCGACGTCCACCCGACGACGCTGGCCGCCCGAGAGCTTGCCGATGCGCGTGCCCGCCTTGCTCGTGAGCCCGACCGCCTCGATGACCTCGTCCACATCCCGCGGGTCCGCGTAGTACCGGGCGAACTGTGTGAGCTGCTCCCGGACCGTGACGTTGGCGGCCTCGGCACTCGACTGGAGGACGATGCCGAGGCGGGCCTTCCAGTCGAGACCGCCCTTCGCCGGGTCGACACCGAGGACGCTCGCCTCGCCGCCCGTCCGGTGCCGGTAGCCCTCGAGGATCTCGATCGTGGTGCTCTTCCCGGCGCCGTTCGGGCCGAGGAGGGCGAAGGTCTCACCCGGGTGGATGTCGAAGGAGACCCCGTCGACGGCGGTGAAGTCGCCGTACTGCTTGCGCAGCTCGCGGACCTCGATGATCGGTCGTGTGCTCATGGTGTCCATGCTCGTCCGCTGCGGACGCGCACCGGTAGCGGTGGAGGGGCTGATCCTCCTATCCACCGATCGGTTGATGCGCGAGCGGCCTGACGCACGGGGGCGTCTGCTCGGTTGGTCGACACGCACGAACGCCCACCCGCCCGACGAGGGTGGATGGGCGCTGGCGTGACGCTGGGGCGGCTCAGCCGAGTGCCGCGGTGGAGACGACGACGACGAGGTCCTCGACGTTCTCGAACCCGGCGGTCTCCTGGGTGAGCTGGGTGAACGGGATGCCGATGATCGTCAGCCCGTCGAGCGATCCGGTGAACGTACCGGCGGCTTCGGTCACGCTCGCGCCACCGGCCGTCGCGTTCGCGGCCGCTGCGGTGAGGGAGGCGGCGCCGCCGGAGAGGACGGCGTAGCTGCCCGAGGCGTCACCCGCTTCATAGCTGAGGATGCACACTGTCGGCAGGTCGCCGAGGACTGCGGCCGGAGCGAAGGTGGCCTTCGCCGCGGCGACAGCGGCCGCCGGGACCGCGACGCCGCTGGCTGCGCTGAGCGTGTTGACCTGCTCTTCGGTGCACTTCGTCGCGCCCGATGCCGGCTCTTCCTGGGCAGCGTCCTCCGTGGCCTCGGGCGCGGTCGTGGCGCTCGTCGAGGGCTCGGAGTCGGCCGGTGCGTCGCCACTACTGCAGGCGGCGAGCCCGAAGAGCCCGATGACGGCGACGGCGGTCACCGCGGAGACGCGGAGACGGTGGTGAGCGGAGCGAAGTGACATGGTGGTTCCCCCTGGAATCGTGAGCGTTGACGGATGCTCAGGTCCAGGATGGGGGACCGAGGAGGCCGCCTCAATGGGGACAACTCCCCAGTTGTCGGTCAGGCCCCGGTGCGCATCCACGCCGTCGTGCGGGCGCGGAGCCCGAGGGTGGTCGCGCGCGCACCGAGGTAGCCGACGAAGAAGGTGAGCGCCAACCAGGTGAGCCCGGTCTGCCCGCCGGGTGCCCAGGCGAGGACCGCGAGCGCGAACGGCAGGAAGACGAGCGTGTTGAGCAGCCCGGTGATCGCGAGGTACTTCGCGTCGCCGGCGCCGATGAGGACGCCGTCGAGGACGAAGACGACACCGCCGAGCGGGGTGGTGACGGCGAGCACGATGATCGCGGGCACGATGAGCGCCGCGAGGTCGGGGTCGCTCGTGAAGAGCAGGCCGATGACCGGGCTCGCGAGCGCGATGACCAGGCCGAGCACGATCCCCGAGCCGACGCCCCACTGCAGGCAGCGGACGAGGACGGCACGCACACCTGCGACGTCGCCGGCCCCGAGCCCCTTGCCGACGAGCGCCTGCGCGGCGATCGCGAGGGCGTCGAGCGCGAAGGCGAGGGTGGCGAAGAGGGTCATGACGAGCTGGAACCCGGCGAGTTCGTCGGTGCCGAGGTCGGTCGCGACGAACACGGCGATGAGCATCGCGGCGCGGAGGCTGACGGTGCGGAGGAACAACCATCCGCCGGAACGGGCCGCGCCACCGAGGCCGGCGCGGTGCGGGCGGAGACTCGCTCCCGTCCGACGCACGTGGCGCAGGACGACGACGAGGTAGGCGACGACCATGCCCCACTGCGCGATGACGGTGCCGATGGCGGATCCCGCGATGCCGAGTCCGAGGCCGTAGATGAAGAGGAAGTTGAGGCCGATGTTCGCGGCGAACCCGGCGCCGGCGACCACGAGGGGCGTGGTGGTGTCCTGCAGGCCGCGGAGGAGCCCGGTCGCACCGAAGACGAGCAGCATGGCGGGGATGCCGAGCATCGAGATGCCGAGGTAGGTGTCGGCCTGCTGGGCGACGGCGTCCGTCGCGCCGAACAGCCCGACGAGCGTGGGGGAGAGGAACCATCCGGCCGCACCGATCACGACACCGAGCCCGAGCGACAACCAGAGGCCGTCCACCCCGAGCGACACCGCGCCGCGTTCGTCGCCGTGTCCGAGACGCCGGGCGACCGCGGGCGTCGTCGCGTAGGCGAGGAACACCATGAGTCCGATGACCGTCTGCAGGACCGCGCTCGCGACCCCGAGGCCGGCGAGCGGCACGACGCCGAGGTGGCCGATCATCGCGGAGTCGGCGAGCAGGAACAGCGGCTCCGCCATCAGCGCCCCGAGCGCCGGGACCGCGAGCCGGAGGATGTCGCGGTCGACGGGCCGCAGCCGTCGCCTGTCCTGTCCCGTGGTCACCCGCCGAGCCTAGCCGCGGGTGGTGACACGCCGCGTCGCCGTCCGAGGCGGGACGAGTCGACGGCCTACCGCGCGAGCAGCGACCCGCTCAGGCCGGGGAGGTCGCGCAGGCGGATGCCCGTGAGGAAGCCGGCCGCGGCGGCGTAGGCGACCCGCGGTTGGTCGGCGTCCTCGCGGCAGGCGAGGAACAGCGGCACGGCGGTGGCACCCAGGCGCTCGGCGACGTCGGCGATCTCGGCGAAGCCGACGAGCGGGTCGACCCGGTGGGCGATGCCGGCCATCGTGCGCACGGCGACGCCGTCGGGCTCGGTGCCGTCCTGTGCCAGCCCGGAAGCAGCGAACGAGACCATGGCCGCGCCTTCGGACGCGAATCGCCGGCAGGCGTCGGTCAGGGCCCGCTCGACGGCTCGGCTGGTGTGTTCCTCCGACGCTGTACCCGCACTCGCACCCGCAGCCGTGCCGACGTCGTCCGTCCGGCAGAGCACGACGGACCGCGTCGAGCGCCCACCCGTGCACGGTGCCGCCGGCCCCGGGGATCGGCAACCAGGACACCGCCGCGAGCACGGCGCCTGCGGCGTCCGTCACGACGGAGACCCGGACCGCGGCGGTCGGCTCCCGGTCGTCGCCATCGGGGGCGTCGATGCTCGAACCCACCGTGAGACCGAGTTCGGGCACGTGCCGGTCGGACACCCACACCGACGACAGCGCGCGGATCTGGCTGCGGAGCTCCCACGGCAGTTCGCGAGCGGGCACCAGGATCGAGGTCGTCGGATCCGCGCCGGCGGCTCCCGTCGCATCGTCCGGACCAACGGGTTCTGATGCATCCGCCCCGCTGAGGTCGAGCACGAGGTCTCGGCCGAGTGGCGACACCCGCCACCCCTCGGGCACGATGCGCGCGTCGCGAGTGGCGAAGACCGCCGGTGTGAGCCCCTCCTGCTCGGCCGCCGTCGCGAACGCCGACACCGCGGCTGCTGCACCGCCGGGGTCGCCGATCGGCTCGCCGAGGGCCAGCGCGACGCCGGCATGCTGCTGGTAGGCGACCGCGTGTCCACCGTCGGCCGTGACGAACACCCGGTTCTCGGGCCGGAGTGCCGAGGCCGCCAGCGGTCCGCCGCCGTGTTCGCGCAGCAGCTGGGCCGCCCTGGCGCGTGCTCGCCGCGCACCGGGACCGATCGCCCCGGGCAGGCGTCGCCTGGTCTGGTTCGCCGCGACCCGGAACGCGTGGCGCGACAGCACGAGGACCACCGCCTGTCCCACCCACAGGACGCTCGCGGAGATCCAGATGGTCGACGCCACGACCGGCACCTGGGCCAGCCAGGCGAGGGCGATGAGGGCGAGCGTGACCAGGAGGTTGCCGACGGTGAGCACCATCGCCGCCCACCAGGCCCAGCGATGACCACGGCGGAGCCAGTTCGCGATCACCAGGATCGCGATGGTGTCGACCCCGACGTCGAGGATGGAGCCCTGCGTCAGGGTGGTCGAACCGAGCGGCCCGTCGAGCGGCACGAGGGTGACGAGCAGCTGCACCGCACCGATCACGAGCAGTCCGGAGACGGCGAACAGCCGCCAGTCGCGCATGGTGGGTCGCGGGGTCGACCGGTGCTCGCCGAGGAGGAGGCGGGCCACGATCACGAAGACGACGGTCGTGATGAAGTGCTCGAGGTCGTCGATCTTCCCGACGTAGAGGAGCGCGATCGACACCCACGACAGGAGCAGCAGCCGCCAGCGCAGCCGGTAGGGGGAACGCATGAACGCGGTCGCGGTCGCGACGCAGGCGAGGATGCCGCAGCTCGGACCGACGTCGAGCGTCGTCACGAGGGACTGCGCCCACGGCCAGTCGAGCCGAGCCAGCGCCAGAGCCGCACCGAGGGCCCCGAGGACACCGACGAGATGGCCGGCCACGAAGATCGCCGACGCCCGCAGCGTGCCGAATCGGACCTCGACCCACCCGCCGAACACGGCCGCGCCGACGATCGCGATGAGGTAGGCGAGCGGGTCGGCGGTGATGAACATGCCCGTCAGGACCGTCCACCAGCGCCCGGCTTCAAGGCTCGGCACCCCGTACGCGAACGCCGGGTACCAGGCGGCCTGGTCGATCGGGCGCCACAGGCCACCGGTCACGACGCCGAGGGCGACGAAGACGGTGACGAAGGCGGTGGTCGCGGGGGTCGTCCGCAGGGCCCAGCGCAGCGGCGTCAGGACGACGGCGATCGCGGCGCGCAGATCGGTGCGGACGGGGGCCGAGCTGGCGGCCCGGGTGGTCGGCGTGTCCATTCGGGCGTCGGCGTCGGTCGTGGCCGGGACCGACCCGGATGGCGACAGCAGTTCGTCGAGCTCAGCCTCGGTCATCGACACGGGCGCGCGATCGGCGGCCGGCCGGGCGGCCCGACGACGGATCCGGAACACGACGACCACCGCGATCACGACGGCCGCGGCACCGGCCAACGCGAGCGCCGCCCAGGAGAAGCGGTGCAGGAACTCGGTCGCGGCACTCCCCAGTACGGTGACGACCGTCACCACGAGCGAGGCCCAGGCGATGCCACCCGCCGCGTTGGCGACGAGGAAGTGCGGGTACGTCATGCGGAACATGCCCGCGAGCGGTCCGGAGAAGATGCGGAGGACGGCGATGAACCGCCCGACGAACACCGCCCACGGCCCCCACCGCCGCATGAGGTGCACCGCGGCGCCCAGCCGCTTCGGCCCCACGTGCTTCGGGAACCTGCGGTTCAGCACCGACAGGAGCCGCCGGCCGTACCGCTTGCCGATCCAGTACCCGATCGAGTCGCCGAGGATCGCACCACCGGCGGCCGCGGCGGCGACGAACACCGGGTTCAGGCCGCTCGACGCGGCGAGGAGGGTCGCCCCGATGAGCACGGTCTCTCCCGGCAACGGCACGCCGAGGCTTTCGACCGCGACGACCAGGAAGACGACGAGGAGCAGGACGCCGGGCGGGAAGTCGGCCAACCAGTCCACGCGGGCTCCTTCCGGCCGGGTGGGTCAACGGTAGTCCCTCGTTCCCCGAAGCGCTCGCGACGCTCCTCCACAGGACTCGGTCCAGAGCGGCACGCCCGCTCTGAGAGAACACCCGAGCCGTGGTCAGGTGCCGTCGCTAGGCTGATCCGCATGACTGACGCGCAGCTCGCCTCCGGCATCGACCGCTCCGAACTCGACCCGGCCGTGCGGCCGCAGGACGACCTCTTCCGCCACGTGAACGGCAAGTGGATGGACCGCACCGAGATCCCCGATGACAAAGCTCGCTGGGGATCGTTCCACCAGCTGGCGGAAGACGCCGAGAACGCCGTCCGCGACATCATCGAGGAGTCGCAGACGAACCCCGACGGCGAGGAGGGCGTGAAGATCGGCGCCCTGTACGCCAGCTTCATGGACGTCGACCGGGCCAACGCCCTCGGAGCGACGCCGCTCGCCGACCAGCTCGCCCGCGTTGCAGCGGTCGACTCCATCGAGTCCTTCCTCCGCCTGTCCGGCGAGTTCGAGGCGGAGGGCGTCGGCGGCTTCCTGCAGCTCTTCGTCGACAACGACCCGGGCAACCCCGAGCGCTACCTCGTCTTCGCCGAACAGGGCGGCATCACGCTGCCCGACGAGTCCTACTTCCGTGAAGACACCTTCGCCGAGATCCGCGAGGCCTACCGCGCACACCTCCAGACGATGTTCGAGCTCGCCGGCATCGACGACGCTGCCGCACGTGCCGACCGCGTGTTCGCCCTCGAGACGGCGATCGCGTCCAAGCACTGGGACAACGTCGCCACCCGCGACAGCGAGAAGACGTACAACCTGTACTCGTGGGACGAAGCTGCGGCGCTCGCCGCGGGCGCCGACCTCGACGGCCCGGACCTCGCCGTCTGGCGCGATGCGATCGGCGCCGCCGACGCGGTGTTCGCCGAGATCGTCGTGCGCGAGCCGAGCTTCCTCGAGGGCCTCGGGGAGCTCCTCGTCGCCGAGCAGCTCGAGTCCTGGAAGGACTGGCTGGCCTGGAAGGTCGTCCACGGTGCCGCACCGTACCTCTCCGAGGAGTTCGGTCGCGCCAACTTCGACTTCTACGGCAAGACCCTCACCGGCACGCCGCAGCAGCGCGAGCGCTGGAAGCGCGGCGTCTCGCTCGTCGAGGGCATGCTCGGCGAGGCCGTCGGCCGCATCTACGTCGACCGGCACTTCGGCGCCACGTCGAAGGACGAGATGGACGTCCTCGTCGGCTTCCTCGTCGAGGCGTACCGCGACAGCATCGAGAACCTCGAGTGGATGAGCCCCGAGACCCGCACGCGGGCGTTGGAGAAGCTCGACAAGTTCACGCCCAAGATCGGTTTCCCCGTGAAGTGGCGCGACTACTCGGCGTTGGAGCTCGAAGCCGACGACCTGCTCGGCAACGTCCGTCGCGCCAGCCGGTTCGAGATGGACCGAGAGCTGGGCAAGATCGGCAAGCCGCTCGACCGCGACGAGTGGTTCATGACGCCGCAGACGATCAACGCCTACTACAACCCCGGCTTCAACGAGATCGTGTTCCCCGCCGCCATCCTCCAGTACCCGTTCTTCGACGCCGGCCGCGACGCCGCCGCGAACTACGGGGCGATCGGCGCGGTCATCGGCCACGAGATCGGGCACGGCTTCGACGACCAGGGATCGAAGTTCGACGGCGACGGCCGACTCACCGACTGGTGGACCGAGGCCGACCGCGCGGCGTTCGAGGAGCGCACCGCGTCGCTCATCGAGCAGTACAACGCGCTGGCTCCGGCCCAGGTGCCCGACCACCACGTGAACGGCGCCCTGACGATCGGCGAGAACATCGGCGACCTCGGCGGGCTCGGCATCGCCTGGAAGGCCTACCTGCTGTCGCTCGAGGGCGCGGAGCCACCGGTCATCGACGGCCTCACCGGCGCGGAGCGGTTCTTCCTCTCCTGGGCGCAGGCCTGGCAGCAGAAGGGACGCGACGCGGAGGTCATCCGACTGCTGTCGATCGACCCGCACTCGCCGAACGAGTTCCGCTGCAACCAGATCGTCCGGAACATCGACGCCTTCTACGAGGCGTTCGGCGTCACCGAATCCGACGCAGCATGGCTCGCCCCCGAGGAGCGCGTCACCATCTGGTAGCGCCGCGTCTCGCGGAGCCTGTCGCCCCCTGCCGATGACCCCAGTAGTGGGACATGCGGAAGACCGACAGACGCTGCGAGAATCACTCTGGAGTCGACGAATCGTCATCCCGATGCACTCGTGAAGCTCATGGCGCGAGACCCGAACAGCGCCTGAGCGGACCTGGTCCGATCCGTCCGGTTCACAGCAGCGTCGCCGTCGATATCGCCACAGCCCCAGCCGTCCCCCGGCCCGGGCGAGGCGGTACCGGCGGCGACGTGCTCCACTCCCCGCGAACCCGTAGAATCGCAGGCGTGTCTAAAGTCTTGAGCAGCCTCCCCGTCGGCGAGCGCGTCGGCATCGCCTTCTCCGGAGGTCTCGACACCTCCGTCGCCGTCGCTTGGATGCGCGAGAAGGGTGCCATTCCGTGCACCTACACCGCCGACATCGGCCAGGCGGACGAGCCGAACATCGGCGCCGTCCCCGACCGCGCCAAGGAGTACGGCGCCGAGATCGCGCGCCTCGTCGACGCGAAGTCGGCGCTCGTCGAGGAGGGCCTCGTCGCCCTCCAGTGCGGCGCGTTCCACATCCGCAACGCCGGCAAGACCTACTTCAACACGACGCCGCTCGGTCGCGCCGTGACGGGCACCATGCTCGTCCGCGCGATGAAGGAGGACGGCGTCGACATCTGGGGCGACGGCTCCACCTACAAGGGCAACGACATCGAGCGGTTCTACCGCTACGGTCTGCTCGCCAACCCGCGCCTGCGCATCTACAAGCCGTGGCTCGACGTCGACTTCGTCAACGAGCTCGGTGGCCGCAAGGAGATGAGCGAGTGGCTCGTCGCCCGCGACTTCCCGTACCGCGACTCCACCGAGAAGGCGTACAGCACCGACGCCAACATCTGGGGCGCCACCCACGAGGCCAAGCGCCTCGAGGAGCTCAGCTCCGGCATGGAACTCGTCGAGCCGATCATGGGCGTGCCGTTCTGGCGTGAAGACGTCGCGATCGCCTCCGAGGTCGTCACCGTCACCTTCGAGGCCGGTCGCCCGGTCGCGCTCAACGGCGTCGAGTACGCCGACGCGGTCGCGCTGGTCCTCGAGGCCAACGCCATCGGTGGTCGTCACGGCCTCGGCATGAGCGACCAGATCGAGAACCGCATCATCGAGGCGAAGAGCCGCGGCATCTACGAGGCCCCCGGCATGGCGCTCCTCCACATCGCGTACGAGCGTCTGCTCAACGCGATCCACAACGAGGACACGGTCGCCAACTACCACAACGAGGGCCGCCGACTCGGCCGCCTCATGTACGAGGGCCGCTGGCTCGACCCGCAGTCGCTCATGCTGCGCGAGTCCATCCAGCGCTGGGTCGGCTCCGCCGTCTCCGGCGAGGTCTCCATCCGTCTGCGCCGCGGCGACGACTACACGATCCTCGACACCTCGGGCCCCGGCCTCAGCTACCACCCCGACAAGCTCTCGATGGAGCGCGTCGGCGACGCGGCGTTCGGTCCCGACGACCGCATCGGTCAGCTCACCATGCGCAACCTCGACATCGCGGACTCGCGCTCGCGGCTCGAGCAGTACGCAGCGGCCGGCATCGTCGGCGGCGCGACCGCCGACCTCGTCGGCAAGCTCGAGCAGGGTGAGGCGCAGGAGATCCTGGGCGGCGAACTCCTCGACCCGACCGCCGACGCCCTCGAGCGCGCGACCGACCTCGCTTCCGAGGGCGCCGCGTTCGACTCCGGCACCGACTAGTCGCACCCCGCAACGCCGAACGCCCGCCGCACTCGAGGAGTGCGGCGGGCGTTCTGTCGTGGTCCCTCCCGTTCCGTTCTCAGGAGTGCTGCGGCGCGTCGAGCGGGAGCGCTTGCCGACACACCGGCCGACTCCTGAGTTGGGGACGGCAGGGGTTCACAACTCAGGACCGGTGCGGCGCGTCCCGCCGGACACGCCGGGTGGCCGATGTGACCCGCCGGGGCCGTCCTGAGTTGTGAACCGGCCAGGCCTACGCGGGGACGGGTGACTCCGCGTACCGCTCGGGCCGGAAGGTCGCGAGCAGCGGCGAGGGTTCGCCGTCGACGATCTCGTCCGCGAGGAGTTCACCGGCGATGAGCCCGAGTGTCGCACCGCTGTGGCTGAAGGCCGTGAAGAGCCCCGGCAGCTGCGGGACCGCACCGAAGACCGGCTCGCCGTCGCCGGGGATCGGCTTGTAGCCGGCCCCGATGTGGTCGAGTTCGAGGGTCGGGTTGCCGGCGAGCACCCGCGATCCCTCGGCCAACAGCCGCTCCACGGTCGAGTCCGAGATGTGCAGCGAGCCGTCGTCGCGGACCTCGATCTCCTCCTCCGACCACGCGGAGTCCAGCGCGAAGCCGCCCTCCCTGGTGCGACGGACGGCCACCTTCGGCGTGTTGAGGACGGCGACGAGCTCGGCTGCGACGGGCTTCGTGAACGCGACGAATGCGGCCGGGCTCTGGTCGCCGATCGTGATGCCGAGTGCGGCGAGCTGGGCCGGGACGTCGGGACCCGTGGCCAACAGGACCGCGTCGGCCTCGATGCGGTCGCCGTTCGCGAGCACCGCACCCACGGCACGTCCGCCGGACGAGGCGATCTCGGCGCCGGCGTCCGTCACGATCCGTCCGCCGCGGGCGACGAACTCGCGGGACAGCACCTCGATCACGGACGGCAGCTCGACCCAGCCCTCGCCCGGATTGAAGATCGCGCCCTCCGCAGCCACGGCGGCCGGATCGACACCCGGCGTGACCGAGGCGACCTCCTCCGGAGCCAGCCACCGGGCGTCGTAGCCGATGCCGCGCTCGTAGGCGAAGGTCTCCGCGTAGGACTCGCCCTCCGGTGCCCACATCAGTCCGCCGTCGAAGCGGAGGAACTCCGCGCTCGGGATCTGCGCGGCGAAGGTCCGCCAGCGGTCGATCCCGAGGACACGGAGCGCGTGGTACTCGCTCGACCGCTGGGCCGCGGAGTTCAGCCAGGCGAGCGATCGTCCCGAGGCGCCGCTGGCGAGGGAGCGGTCGGTCACGAGGGTCACGTCGGCACCTCGGCGGGCGAGGGCGACGGCGCTGGACGTTCCGAGGATGCCGCCGCCGATCACGACGACGCGTCGGCTGGTCTGGGTGGTGCTGCTCATGCTGTCTGCTCTTTCTGTTCTGGAGTGCTGCGCTGGTGAGGTGCTGCGGCCGCGTGGACGGCCTCGATGATCTCGAGGACGGCGATCGCGTCGGCCGGATCGACCGGTGGAGGACCGCCGTCGTGGAGGGCGGTCGCGAGGAGGCGGGTGAAGGCGGCGTAGTCGCCGTCGGCCATGGGGACGGGCTCTGTTGCACCGTCGACCCCGATCGCGCCCCAACCGGACGGGTCACGCCGACCGAATCCGTCGTCACGCGGATCAGCACCGGCCTTCAGTGCGGGCTCCTGGCCGTCGAGTCCCCACGAGGTGTAGGCACCGGAGGATCCGAGGACGCGGAACCGTGGGCCGGCCTGGGCGACGAGCGACCCCATCCACAGGTGCGACCGGACCCCCGAACGGTGACGGAGCGCCACGAAGGCGTCGTCGTCCGCGACCGCTCCGGGCCGGACGACACCGAGTTCCGCCTGGACGTCCTCGACCTCGCCGAACAGTTGGATGGCCTGATCGATCACGTGCGTGCCGAGGTCGTAGAGGATGCCGCCGCCCTCCGCGGCGGTCGCGGCCGTCTTCCACGATGCGGGCGGATCGGGCTTCCACCACTCGAAGCGTGACTCGAAGCGATGGACGTGCCCGAGCATGCCCTCGTCGAGCAGCCGCCGCACGGTCAGGAAGTCGCCGTCCCAGCGGCGGTTCTGGAAGACCGTGACGAGGCGGTCGGCGGCTGCAGCACGATCGACGACCGCGCGGCCCTCGGCCGCGGTGACGGCGAACGGCTTGTCGACCACGACGTGCAGGCCGGCGTCCAGGGAGGCTGTCGCGAGCGCGGCGTGCGTGCCGGACGGCGAGCCGATGACCACGAGGTCGAGCTCGTCGGCTCGGGCGAAGAGCTCCTCGGCGGTCGACACGACCTTGACGCCCGGGTACCGCCCGAGCGCCTCGGCCCGTCGATCCGGGTCGGAGGTCACGACGAGGTCGAGCGAGTAGTCGGGATCCGCGGCGAGGAACGGCGCGTGGAACACCGCGCCGGAGGTGCCGAAGCCGATGACGCCCGTCCTGATCGTGCCGGAGACGCGTGCCGCCATCAGAGGACCTCGGAGAGGAAGCGCTGCAGGCGGGGGCTCTGCGGGGCGTCGAACAGCTGCGACGGGGTCCCCGCCTCGACCACGCGGCCCTCGTCCATGAACACGACCTGGTCGGCGACCTTGCGGGCGAAGCCCATCTCGTGGGTCACGACGAGCATCGTCATGCCGCGCTGCGCCAGACCGGCCATCAGGTTGAGGACGCCCTTCACGAGTTCGGGGTCGAGGGCGCTCGTGGCCTCGTCGAACAGCATGACCTCGGGCTCCATCGCGAGTGCGCGGGCGATCGCGACGCGCTGTTGCTGGCCTCCCGAGAGGTCGCGCGGCCGGTGGTCCGATCGTTCACCGAGTCCGACGTCGTCGAGGCGCGCTGCCGCGACTCGGAGTGACTCGCTCTTCGACATGCCCTTCACGTTGCGGAGTGCGAGGGCCACGTTCTCGAGCGCGGTGTGGTCGGGGAAGAGGTTGAAGTGCTGGAAGACGAGGCCGACCCGCGTCCGGAGCCGTTCCGGCTTCATCTTCAGGGCGCTCTCACCGGCGAGGAGGACGTCGCCGGAGGTGGGCTCGTGCAGGCGGTTCACCCCGCGGAGCAGTGTCGACTTGCCCGAGCCGGACGGCCCGATGATGCAGGTCGTCGTGCCGGGCTCGACGTCGATGCTCACCTCGCGGATGACCTCGATGTCGCCGTACGCCATCGAGACGTCGCGGAGCTCCAGGCTCGAGCCGCGGTAGAAGTGTCCGTCGGTGACGGGCAGGGGAGAGGTGTAGGTCATGTGTTGCTCCCGGTGGTGGCTGGCAGGGGTGGCTGCACCTCGTCGAGCTCGTCGAGGCCGCTCTTCGGCGGGGTGGCCTTGCGGCGTCCCGTGCGGAAGCGGTTGTCGAAGAAGTTGACGAGGTGGGTGAGGGGCACGGTGATGACGAGGTAGAACAGCCCCGCCATGACGAGCGGCGAGAGGTTGCCGGTGAGGACGGCGGCGTCCTGACCGACCCGGAACAGCTCGCGTTCGCTGACGAGGAGCCCGAGGAAGTAGACGAGGCTCGAGTCCTTCACGATGGCGATGAACTGGTTCACGAGCGCGGGGAGGACCCGGCGGATGCCCTGCGGCACCACGACGAGTCGCATCGCCTTGCCGTAGCTCATGCCGAGCGCCCGGCAGGCCTCGAGCTGGCCGCGGTCGACGCTCTGGATGCCGGCGCGGAAGATCTCGCCGATGTAGGCGGAGGCGATGAGGCTGAGCGCGAGGATGCCCAGCGGATAGGGCGAGGGGCCGAACAGCTGCTGGCTGAAGCGGGCGAAGCCTTGGCCGATGAGGAGGATGGTGAGGATCGCCGGCAGGCCGCGGAACACGTCGGTGTAGATCCGCGCGGGTACTCGGAGCCAGCGTGAGGGCGAGATGCCCATGATGGCGATGATCATGCCGAGGATGACCCCGATCACCGTGGCGGCGATCGAGATGACGAGGGTGTTGACGAGTCCCACGCCGAGCAGCTGCGGGAACACCTGCCACATCGCGTCGAAGTCGAAGAAGGTCTTGATGATGCTGTCGAGCCAGTCCATGCTGTCTGCTCCTGAGGGGTGGGATGGTGTGGTGCGGGCCGGTGCTCGGCCCGCACCACGAGACGGGGACTACTCGGTCGACGAGGTCGGGCTGGGGCTGGAGGTCTGCTCCGCCTTCGGGAGGTACTGCTCGGGCATCGGAGAGCCCGGGAACCACTTCTGGTAGAGCTTCTTCCAGGTGCCGTCCTCCATCGCCTCGGCGAGGGCCTTGTCGAGGGCCTTCTTGAATTCGGGCTTGTCCTTCGCGATCGCGAACCCGGCCGGTGCGTCGAAGGACGGGATGTCGATGGCGTTCACGAGCCCGTACTGGGCCGCGTACTCCTTCGCCGCCTCGTAGTCGAGGAAGTGGGCGTCGATGCTGCCGCTGTTGACGGCCGAGATGGCCGAGTTGTTGTCGGGGAAGCGCACGAGTTCGGTGTCGGTGAAGTGCTTGACCGCGTAGGCCTCTTGGAGGGTGCCCTGGACGACGCCGAGGCGCTTGCCGGCGAGGCTGTCCGCGTCGGTGATGCCGGAGTCCTTCGCCGCCATGACCGTGAGGTACCCGGCGAGGTAGCCGTCGGAGAAGTCGACCGTCTGCTCGCGCTCCTTGGTGATGCCGATGGCGGCGACGCCGACGTCGAACTGACCGTTCGCGACGGCGGAGAGCAGACCGGAGAAGTCCTGACCGGTGAACACGACGTCGTCGATCCCGATCCGCTTGGCGACGTCGGTGAAGAGTTCGACGTCGAAGCCGGTGAACGTCCCGTCGGCGTCGGTGAAGGTGTATGGCTTCGAGTCGCCGAGGCTGGCGACGCGGATCTGTCCGGGGGTGATGAGTCCGTACGGGTTGTCCTCGGTGCTGCTCGCGGTTCCGGCACCACCGGAGCACGCGGAGAGGATGAGGGCGGTCGCCGCAGCGACGGCGAGGAGGGCCGTCCTGCGGAGGGTGAAGCGATTCGTCACGGCGAGTCCAATCGTGGGGAGGAGTTCGTGGTGCGTGGAGGGAACCGTCGGCTCGTGTCTTGTGGACGCCGCCAGCTCCATTGCTGTCGTTCTGCTGGTGAGACCGGTCTCAATGTCGTAGGTTGAGACCGGTCTCAACAGGTTGTCCAGGACAGTACCCTGGTTCTCGGACAACGTCAACGACGCAGCAGACCCCATCGGAGGGCACATGGCAACGGATCCGGGTACCGGCAGACGCGAGGCGACGGTGTCGGACGTCGCGAAGGCCGCACGGGTGTCGAAGGCCACTGCGGCCCGCGCGCTCGGCGACTACGGGGCCGTGAGCGAGGATGTGCGGGACCGTGTGCAGGCCGCCGCGGAACGCCTCGGTTACCGCCCGAACGCCCTCGCGAAGAGCATGAACACGGGGAAGTCGAACACCATCGGGGTGGTCATCGGCGACATCGAGAACCCCTTCTTCGCTCGTGCGACCCGGGGGATCTCCGACGTCGCGCAAGCAGCCGGATTCGACCTCATCCTCGCCAATTCCGACGAGGAGGTCGACGCTGAGACGGCCGCGATCGAGCTCCTCCTCGACAAGCGCGTGGACGGGTTCATCGTCACGCCGGCCTCCTCGATCGAAACGAGAAGTTTACAAACGGCGCTCGCCGAGGGGCGTCCCGTGGTGCTCCTCGACCGTCGTGCGGCCGGCATGGAGGCCGACACGGTCGTCGCCGACAACGCCTCCGGGGCGGCCGCGGCAACCCGGCACCTCCTCGCCGCCGGACACCGTCGGATCGCGTTCATCTCGACGCTCGGGCACGGGGAGCCGTATGCCTCAGGGGACGATGTCGGCTCCTCCTCGGTCGGCGATCGCATCGACGGGTTCACGGGTGCCCTCCGCGAGGCCGGCGTCGAGGATCCGGCGGCGTCCGTCCACCTCAACGCGCGCGCGGAGGGGATCGACGTCATCACCCGGAAGGTCCTCGGCGACCCGGACCCCGTGACCGCGATCATCGCCTCCGACAGCCTGGTCGGCTCCGCGGTCTTCCGGACCATCCGCGAACTCGGCCTCGCGATCCCCGACGACGTGTCGCTCATCGCGTTCGACGACGCCGACTGGACGAGCCTCACCACGCCGCCGATCACCGTCGTGTCGCAGCCGATCTACGAACTCGGGGCCGAATCCGCGCGCCGGCTGATCGCCCGGATCGGTGGGGCGGGGGCCGACGCGGAGGAGTTCGTGCTCGCCCAGACGCTCATCGAGCGCGGCTCCGTGGGTGCGCCCCCGACCCGCTGACCCCTGATCGCTGACCCGATTCGACCTCAGTCCTGTCCCTAACTCAGGAGTGCTGCGGCGTGTCGGTTGCGACACGCCGGCCGGGCGGCGCGACGCGCCGGGACGCTCCTGAGTTAGGGACGTGGGAGGATCCGGTTTGAGCCGGGATGCGCGGCGGGTGTTGTTGTGTCCCTAACTCAGGACTGCTGCGGCGTGTCGGGTGCGACACGCCGGCCGGGCGGCGCGACACGCCGGGACGCTCCTGAGTTAGGGACGGCGACGGAGGACGAGGACGCTGTCGTCGAGCTCGGCGGGCTCGCCGTCGGGCCCGATCGCGGCGCGCGCGACGAGGCCCGCGGTGACGACCTCCCACTCGGACGACGTCAAGCTCCAGCGAGGCGTGGACCTCGTCGGGCGTCGGGAAGTGCGCGTGCGCGATGTGCTCGGTCGCCCAGGGCGGCGGGCCGGCGTGGCCGACGATGAGCAGCGTGCCGCCGGGAGCGACCGCCGACGCCGCACGGCGCAGGACCGCCTCGCGCGGGAAACTCGACGGGGGAGTGCAGGAAGGTCGCGGTGACGAGATCGAACGACGCCGACGGTTCCCACTCGACGAGGTCGGCCTGCACCCAGGTGACGCGATCGGCGACCCCCGCCTCGCTCGCGGTCGACGCTCCGAGGGCGAGCGCGCTCGGGGAGATGTCGACGGCGGTCACGGACCAGCCCTGCCGGGCGAGCCACACGGCGTCGGCGCCCTCCCCGCTGCCGAGCTCGAGCGCGGTGCCGGGCACCAACCCGCCCACCTCGCGCTCGAGTGCGGCGTTCGGCTTGCCGCTCCACACCTGGCCGCGGCTGCTGTAGCGGTGCTCCCAGAAGGCGGCGGGATCGGTGATGGCGGGCTCGTGCTCGGAGGTCATGGCATCAGCCTGCCGTGACACCGGCTGCGAACACGTGATTCTTGCCGGAACGGCAACGGAGGTTGTCGCTGGGTGGCCTTCGACACTTCGACAGGCTCAGTGACCGGGTTGCGGCCCAGTGACCGGGTTGCGGCTCAGTGACCGGGTTGCGGCTCAGTGACCGGGTTGTGGATGGGCTGATCCGGTCACTGAGCCTGTCGAAGTGCTCGCGGGGAACGATGGTCCGGTCGCCGCCCTTCGACAGGCTCAGGGGACCGGGCATCGACGCCGCGTCCTGCGTCAGGCGCGGAAGTTGAGCGCCAGGTCGATGAGGAGGCGCGTGCCGTACCCGGTCGCACCCTTCGACCGCCAGGACTCGTCCGACTCCACGAGCATGGTGCCGGCGATGTCGAGGTGCGCCCACGGGATGTCGCCGACGAACTCCGCGAGGAACAGCGCGGCGAGCGTGGAACCGGCGAACCGGCCGCCGATGTTGGCGAGATCCGCGACGTCCGAGTCGAGCTGCTTCCGGTAGCTGCGTTCGAGCGGCAACTGCCACAGCTGCTCGTCGGTGGCCTTCGATGACGCGAGCGTCTGGTCGACGATGCCCTGGTCGGTCCCGTGCACCGCAGCCGTCTTCGTGCCGAGCGCCATGATCGCGGCACCGGTCAGCGTCGCGATGTCGACGATCGCGTCGGGCTCCTCCTCGACGGCGAGGCTCAGGCCGTCGGCGAGGACGAGGCGACCCTCGGCGTCGGTGTTCTTGATCTCCACGGTGGTGCCGTTGCGGAACGTCAGCACGTCGCCGAGCATCGTGGCCGAGCCCGAGGGCATGTTGTCCGTGCACATGAGGAACGCCGTGACGCTGCTCGTGCAGTGCAACTCCTCCAGCGCCGTCATGGCGGACAGGATCGCTCCGGCGCCCGCCATGTCCATCTTCATCGCCGCGTGGGACGGGTCGGACGGCTTGAGCGAGATACCGCCCGAGTCGTACATGATGCCCTTGCCGACGAGCGCGAGGTGTCCTGCGGCCTCGATCGGCGAGCCGTCGTCGTCCTTCGGCGTGTACCGGAGCTTGATCATGCGCGGTTCCTCGACGCTGCCGGCGTTGACCCCGAGCAGGCCGCCGAGACCGAGCTCGATGAGCGCGTCCTTGTCGAAGACCTCGACGTCGAGCCCGTTGGCGGCACCGAGCGTCTCGGCCACCTCGGCGAGGTCGGTCGCCGTGAGGTGTCCGGGAGGCGTGTTCGCGAGGTCGCGGGCGAGGTTCGCCGCGCGGGCGAGGACCTCACCGCGGTGCGCGCCGGTCGCGGTCTCCGGGAGGTCTTCAGCACCGGCGACGAGGTGGAGCGCGACGAGCGGGGTGCGCTTGGTCTCCCGCTTCAGCTCGGTGTAGCGGTACCGGGCGAGGAGCGCGCCCTCGACGACGAGCTGGCCGGCGGAGGCCGGGTCGAGGTCGAACGAGCGCGCCACGTCGAGGCCGATGCTCGCGAAGGAGGATGCCGCACGGGCGAAGGCAGCAGCGATGTCGCGGAGGGCTGACGGGGTGCGCTTCTCGGGGGCACCGACGCCGACCGCGATGTACGTCGGGGCGTCCTGGCTGGGGATGACCAGCGTCTGGCCGATCTCGCCGGTGAAGCCGGCGCGGGTCAGGGCCGCACGGTCGAGTCCGAGCGCGGCGGGGATGTCGTCGCCGGCACCGTCGGCTGCGGGGGCGACGGCCAGGCCGATCGCCTCGACGCCCTCGGGGAGTTCGATCGCGACGCTCAACTCGACCGCCTCGGCGTCGAGTGAGGGGGTGCGGGAGAAGGTCGGCGGGATCAGCTTGGTGGGGCGGGATGGCATGCAGCGTCCTTCGTCTCGGAGTCGGGCTGGATCCATCGTATGGGCCTCACCTGGCCGCTGACGCGAGGGGTCTGGCAGGATGCCGGGATGGGTGCATGGGGAACGGCGATCTTCTCGAACGACACGGCGTCGGACATCCGCACCGAGTACCGCGAGTACGTGCAGGACCGGGTGCCGGACGACGAGGCGACGCGACGGACCATCGCGTCGTTCGCCCACCTGGTGGAGCGCGAGGACGGCGAGCTCTGGATCCCGCTCGCGGCCGCGCAGAGCGAGGTCGGCCGGCTCGATCCCGACGTGCGGACGCGGGCGCTCGCGGCGATCGATCGCGGTGCCGACCTCGAGCTGTGGGCTGAAGCAGGCCCGGGGGAGGTCGCCAGGCGGACCGCGGCCCTCGACCGTCTCCGCGAGAAGCTCCTCGGCCCGCAGCCCGCACCGAAGCGCCTCCGTCGATCGTGGCGCCACGTGGAGGACGACCTGACGCCGGGCGACGTCCTCGCGTTCACGGCGCCGAACGGACGGACCGCCCTGTTCCGGGTCGCCGGCATCCATCGGTCCCGATACGGCGACTCACCCGAGCTCGACGTCCTCGACTGGGTGGGCGAGCAGGTCCCCGGGCCGGAGACCCTGGCGACGCTGCGAGCGAAGCGCGAGCCGGCGTCGGGCAGTCTGCCGGAGCGTCCGGTCGTCTGGCAGCCGCACCGCTTCCGGAAGACGGACCCCGTGTGGCACGAGGTCGGTTTCGTCCGTGTCGCACGCGTCGAGGGGTGGCCGAACCGGCCGGGCCAGACGCCGGGCCACTCCGGCCTCTGGCGGGTGCTCAACCTGGTCGTGACCCGCGACCTCCTCGACGGCACCTGGTGAGGTGAGGCGGATCGTCGCTCGCGGGGTGCGCGGGCGACGATCCGCCTCACCTCAGCGGGAGGCGACGAGCGCGGCCCGGACGTCGGCGCGCGGCTCGGCCTCGATCGCCCGCGTGTGCGCCTGGGCGAGCACGTCCGCGATGACCACGCGCTCGCCGGACTCGGCGGACCGCACGGCGGCCTCCACCATCGCGAGGCTCAGCACGTTGGCGTGCACCTCACCCGACGGGACACGCCCCGTGCGCAGGGCATCGACGAACTCGACGAGCGAGCCCGCGATCTCCTCCGGTACGTCCGGCTCGAGCTCAGCGGTCTCGACCGCCGACGGAGATCCGCCCTGCGGCGCGAGCTGCCGCTGCGGAGCGGAGTCGCCGTCCCAGACGGCCGTGCCGTGCTCGCCGTTCACCCGCCAGCTGCCGTTCCACGAGGTCTCCACGCCGTCCGCACACCAGCTGCCGCTGTAGGTGTACCGGACGCCTCCGGCGAACTCGAAGACCGCGGTCGCGGCGGCGTCGGCGGAGAACCAGCTCCACCCCGGGTTGTACTCCTCGCAGTACACGGCGATCGGGTCGCTGCCGAGGACGTAGCGGGCGGCGTCGAAGGCATGGATCGCCATGTCGACGAGCAGCACGTGCGCCATCTCCTCGCGGAAGCCGCCGAAGTGCGGTGCCTTGAAGAACTCGGTCGTCGCGGATCCGAGCCGACCGAGCGTGGCGACCTGCTCCCGGAAGGCGGCGATCGACGCGTAGTAGCGACGCGACTGGCTCGTCATGAGCAATTGCCCGCTGGCCTCGGCCGTCGCCGCCAACGAGAGGGCCTGCGCCACCGTCGGTGCGATCGGCTTCTCGCAGAGCACCGGCAACCCGGCGAAGAGCGCCTCGGTGTTCACCGGGTGGTGCGCGGCGGGCACGGTGACGTTGACGACCGCGTCCGCCCCCGTCGCCTCGGCGACGACCGACACGCTGGTGCCGACGACGACACCCTCGGGGCCCACCCGGAGCCCGGCCTCGGTCACCGCCGACTCGGCGAGGGCCGTGTCGAGGTCGACGACGCCGACGAGTTCCGTGTCCGGGTTCGCGAGGATCGTCCGCAACCAGGCCCGTCCCATCCCGCCCGCACCGACGAGCACGAGCCGGACCGGCCTGGTGGCGTCCGCGAGCGTCGCGAAGCCACCGTCGACAGGAGCACTCATCGCGCGAGCGCCCCTTCGTACCCGCGGCCGTTGTAGAAGTCCTCGGTCTCGTACCGAAGCAGGACCGGCACCGCGCGTTCCGGACGCAGCGTCTGCGCCCACCGGACGCCGTTCGCGAGGACGCGACGGACGTGCTCGTGGTGGTAGACCGGGTAGTCCTGGTCGCCGGGGGAGAAGAAGAAGATCTTGCCGAAGCCGCGCTTGTAGGTCATGCCGGAACGGAAGACCTCGCCACCGGTGAAGGTCGAGAGGAAGACGAGCTCGTCGGGCGCGGGGACGTCGAAGAACTCGCCGTACATCTCCTGCGCCGGGATGATGAACGGGTGCGGGATCCCCTGGGCGATCGGGTGGGTGGGGTCGACGGTCCAGACGATCTCGCGGTCCTCCTCCGACCGCCACCGGAGCGTGCACGAGGTCCCCATGAGCTTGCCGAAGATCTTCGACCAGTGGCCGGAGTGCAGCACGAGCAGGCCCATACCGGCGAGCACGTGCTGGTGCACGCGCTCGACGACCTCGTCGGCGACCTCACCGTGAGCCGCGTGGCCCCACCAGACGAGCACGTCGGTCGCGGCGAGCACCTCCTCGGTGAGCCCGTGCTCCGGTTCGTCGAGCGTGGTCGTGGTCACCACGGCCTCGGCGCCGAGGTGCTCTTCGATGCCCTCCTTGATGGTCGTGTGCATGCCGTCCGGGTAGATGGCGCGGACCTTCTCCTCGATCTGCTCGTGGCGGTTCTCGCCCCAGACGAGGACGCGGATGGGGGTGCTGCTGTCGGACATGGTGGTGCTCCTTCGAGGATGCGTTGCGTGGTCGGAGAGGGTGTCGGAGTGGTCGTCGGTCATTTCACGGCACCGCCCGTCGCACCCGCGGCGATGAACCGCTGGGCGATGACGAGCAGCAGGATCGCGGGCAGGGACGAGAGGACGGCGGTCGCCATCACCGCGCTCCAGTTCGAGACCTGCGAGCCGAGGTACTGGTAGATGCCGAGCGTCACTGGCCGGACGTCCTCCGTCGTCGTCAGCGTCAGGGCGAACAGGAAGTCGCTCCAGGAGAAGAGGAAGGCGAACAGGCCGGCGGTGATGAGCACGTTGCGGCTCACCGGGAGGACGATCGAGACGAAGGCCCGCACGTGCCCCGCGCCGTCGACCCGTGCCGCCTCCACGATCGACGGCGGGATGGTCTGCATCGACGCCCGCAGGATGAGGATCGCGAACGGGATGGCGTGCGAGGCGTCGGCGAGGATCAAGCCCGGGGATCGAGTTGAGCAGGCCGAGGTCGTTGTAGGCCGAGTAGAGCGCGTTCGCGATCACGATGCCCGGGATCATCTGGGCGATCAGGATCACGAGGAGCGCGATGCTGATCCAGCGGAACCGGAACTGTGCGAGGGCGTAGGCCGCCGGGGCCGCGATCGCGAGCGACAGGACGACGGTACCGAGCGAGATGACGAGGCTCGTGACGAGGTGCCCGCCCTGGTCGGCGATCGCCTTCTCGTACCCGGCGAAGCTCGGGTTCACCGGGAAGAAGTCCCCGGTGAGCGTGTTTCCGGAGGGCTGCAGGGACGCGTTCACCATCCAGTAGACGGGGAAGAGCATGATCGCGAGGATGATGACGCCGACGACGGTGTAGCCGAGGTGGCGTCGGTCGCCGCGGTGTCGACGTGGGCCGACCGGGGCGAAGCGGCGCGTCTGCCGGCCGCCGGTCACGATGCTGGTCGTGGTCATGAGGGTCCGTGTCCTTACTCGTCGACCGCGCGTCGGTTCACGCGCAGGTAGACGATGGCGAAGAGGAGCGAGATGACGATGAGGATGTTGCTGAAGGCCGCACCGACACCGAACTCGAAGTTCACGAACGACTCCTGGTACGACCGCACCGCGAGGGTCTGGGTGGCGTTCGCCGGCCCGCCGTTCGTGAGGCCGAGGATGATGTCGAGCACCTTGATCGTGTAGACGACGCCGAGCACGAGCACGACGCTGACCACGGGGCGGAGGTTCGGCCAGGTGATGTGGCGGAACGCCTTCCAGCCGGTCGCGCCGTCGAGCGCTCCCGCCTCGTAGAGCTCGTCGGGGATGTCCTGGAGGCCGCCGTAGAGGATCGTGACGTTGAACGGGATGCCGATCCAGATGTTGACGAGGACGACCGCGAACAGGGCCACCGACGGGCTCGTCAGCCAGGGGACGCCCGACAGGCCGATGGATCCGAGGGCGGCGTTCAGGACGCCGCTGTCCTGGTCGAGGATCGACCGCCAGGTGGCGCTCGACACGATCAGGGGGAGGAGCCAGGGGAGCAGCAGCATCGCGCGGAGGAACGAGCTCAGGGGGAAGCGTCGCTTGAAGAAGACGGCGAGCGCGAGCCCGATCACGAACTGCCCGGCGATCGACCCGATCGTGAACAGCGCCGTGTTGAGCAGCGCCGGTGTGAACAGCTGGGAACTGAACACGGTCACGTAGTTCGCGAACCCGACCCACGGCGCCTCGCCCGTGAAGAACGTCTTCGTCGTGTACTCCTGGAAGCTCATCGTGACGTTCTTGACGACCGGATAGCCGAAGAAGAGCACGATGTAGAGCGCTGCTGGGAGGACGAAGCCGAGCTTGATCAGGTCTTCCCGACGGAAGCGTCGGGACCGGCGGCCGGCCCCGGCGGGGGTGCGCTTGGTCGGCGCGCCCCCGTCGGTGCCGCTGGACCGCTGGCCGGTCTTCCGGTCCTGGAGCGATGCTCCGGCGATGCCACTGCTCATCGGGATCAGCCCGCGGCCGCCTGCTTGAACGCCTCTTCAGGCGTCGCCTGCCCGGTCAGGGCGAGCTGGATGGCGGTGTAGATCTCGGTCGCGGCCTCCGGCCACTCCTCGCCGAGCTCGCCGGTGCGCGAGCGGGCGTTGGCGACCTGCTCCGTGAACGCGGCCATCTCGGGGACCTTCGCGACGTACTGCTCGGCCAGGGCCGTCTTCGTCGGGACGGTGAAGCGGGCCTCCGCGAGGGCGAGCTGGTTCTCGTCACTCGAGATGCACTCGACGAACTTCGCCGCCTTCGCCTGCTTGTCCTTGTCGCCGGTCACGGGGACGGTCCAGACCTCGCCACCGAGCGGGGCGACAGGCGTCTGGCCGGCCTTGTTGACCGGAACCTGCACGCTGCCGTACTTGAGGTTCGTGTCGGCGCTGAGGGCCGGGATCTGCCACGGGCCGTTGATCATCATCGCGGCCTTACCGGCCATGAACTGGTCGTTCACGTCGGCCTGCGACCAGTTGATGACGCTCTTCGACGCCGAACCCGAGTTCACGAGGTCGACCTGCAGCTGGAGGGCCTCGGCGACGGCGGGCGTCGTGAGGTCGGCCTCGTCGCCGCCGTTGGTCCACATGAACGGCAGGAACTGCCAGCTGCCCTCGTAGGTGGCGATGGAGCTGAAGGCGAGCCCGTAGGTGTCGCCCTCGGTCAGTGCAGCGGCGGCCGTCTTGAGCTCGTCCCACGTGGTCGGCGGGGTGATGCCCTTCGCGGCGAGGAGGTCCTCGTTGTAGAAGAGGCCGAGGGTGTTGACCGTCGGCGCCAGGCCGTAGACCTCGCCCTCGTAGCTCGCCGCGTCGAGGATGCCCTTCGCGAAGCCCGAGGTGTCGACGCCGTAGTCGCTGAGCGGCGAGAGGCCACCGGTCGCGGCGATCTCCTGGACGTCCGGGTTGTCGAGCATGAGGACGTCGGGCAGCGTCTTGGACGACGACTGCTGGAGCACCTTCTGGATGAGGTCCTTGCCGGGGACGGTCTCGCGCTTGATCTTCACGCCGACGTCGTCCGCGCACCGGTCGAGGGCGTCGCCCACGAGGGTCTTGTCGGGTTCGTTGTTGTAGTAGTCGAGGATCGTGAGGGTGCCGGCGTCGCCTCCGGCCGCCGCGCCACCGCCACCGCTGCACGCGGTGAGGGCGAACGGGGTGATCGCGAGGATCGCGAGCGATCCGAGCACATGCGGCCGACGGATGATGCGTGGCCGGGTGTCGCGGGTGGTCGTGGATCTCATGTCATGGCTCCTTTGCCTGGTGAGTGGTGTTCGTGATGCGGTGGTGATCGTGGTGCGGTGGGTGGTTCGGTCAGTGGTCGAGTGGGATCCAGGCGGCGCCTGCGTCGGCGCTCGCCGAGACCGCGGTGAGCACGCGCTGCACCAGGAGGCCGTCGGCGAAGCCAGGTTCGGGCGCCCGGCCGGCGGCGAGGTCACGGGCGAGGTCGGCGACCTCGTGGACGAAGGTGTGCTCGTAGCCGAGACCGTGTCCGGCCGGCCACCAGGCGTCCGCATACGGGTGACCGGGTTCGGTGACGAGGATGCGCCGGAAGCCCGCCTCCTCGGCCGGGAGGGTGTGGTCGTGGAACTGCAGCTCGTTCATGCGCTCGAAGTC
Source organism: Plantibacter sp. (assembly GCF_059073635.1). Classification (NCBI taxonomy): domain Bacteria; kingdom Bacillati; phylum Actinomycetota; class Actinomycetes; order Micrococcales; family Microbacteriaceae; genus Plantibacter; species Plantibacter sp. The sequence continues at coordinate 290,667 of NZ_JCACOF010000008.1, forward strand.
GAAGACGAGCGATCCGTCGGAACCGTCGACCTCGAGCCGCATCGCGTTCTTGCGACCGGTGGCGAAGCGGGTGGCCTCGAACGTCGCCAGGGCGCCGCCGTCGGTGCGGGCGATGAACACGACCGCGTCGTCGACGGTCACCCGCCCGGTGAGGGGTTCCGCCGCGTCGCCATCCTCAGGATCGTCGCCCGCGGTGGCGCTGAGGCCGCTCGACGAGGTGGGGAGCGGCCGCTCGGTGACGAAGGTCGAGGTCAGGGCGCTCACGCCGGTCAGCTCCTGCCCGGTGACGAACCGTGCGAGATCGATGATGTGGGCGCCGAGGTCACCGAGCGCACCGGAGCCGGCCTGGTCGGCGTCGAGCCGCCAGACGAGCGGGAACGTCGGATCCGCGATCCAGTCCTGCAGGTACTGGGCCCGGATGTGACGGATCGTCCCGAGGCGACCGTCGGCGACGAGCCGTCGTGCATAGGCGAGTGCGGGGGTGCGCCGATAGCTGAAGCCGACCATCGCGTGAACGCCGCGCGCCGCAGCTCGCTCGGCCGCGGCGTTCATCCGCTCGGCCTCCTCGAGCGTGTTCGCGAGCGGCTTCTCGCACAGGACGTGGATACCGGCGTCGAGTGCCGCGATCGCGATCTCGGCGTGGAGGTGGCCAGGGGTGCAGATGTCGATCACGTCGATGTCGCCGCGGGTGAGGAGCGCTCGCCAGTCCGTCTCGACGTCGGCGATCCCGAACCGGTCGGCGAACGCGCGGGCGGCGTCGGCATCGCGACCGCTGACGGCGACGAGGTCGACCCCGCGGCCGAGGTCGAAGAAGCGGGGAGCGGTGGTCCAGGCCTGCGCGTGGATCGTGCCCATGAAGCTGTACCCGACGATCGCGACGCGCAGTGGCTGCTCGGACCGGCGGTCCTCCGTGGTCGGTACAGGCATCAGCACGGCTCCTTCGCCGGTCGAGGTCGGATCGCGCAGACCAGAAAGTTAACCGGTTTACTGCGCGCTTCGGGAACCAGCATGCACCGCGTCGCCGGAGTCGTCAAGGAGCAATTTAACCGGTTTACCGAATCGTGATCCGTGAGAGACTGACCGGACAGCACCGCACCTGAACGGGGATCCATGGCAACGATGCGTGACGTCGCGCGACTCGCAGGGGTCTCGGTCGCCACGGTGTCGTTCGTCGTCAACGATTCGAAGCCCGTGTCCCCGGCCACTCGACTGCGGGTGGAGTCGGCGATGGTCGAGCTGGACTTCCGCCGGAACGCGGTCGCCCGCGCGCTCGCGAGCCGGCGGACCCGCATCATCGCACTGCTGTTCCCGGTGCTCCAGCATCGACTGTCCGACAACGCGGCCCGCTTCTTCACCGGTGCTGCGGAGGCTGCCGCCGAGCTCGGGTACACCGTCGTCCTCTGGCCGGAGCCGAGCGACCCAGACGCGCTTCGCGAGTTCACCTCCGACGGCCTCATCGACGGCGTCATCCTCATGGAGGTGCGGCTCGACGACCATCGGGTCGACCGTCTGCTCGCGGCCGGGACGCCACTGACGCTCATCGGTCGGACGCGCGACCCCTCCGGTCTCGACTACGTCGACGTCGACTTCGAGGGGATGGTCGAGTTGTCCATCGACCGCTTGCAGGCCCTCGGTCATCGGGAGTTCGCCCTGCTCGAGGAGGTCGAGCGGGCCGACCTCGACGGTTACGGCCCGGTGATCCGCGTGCAGGAGACCTTCCACGCCGTGTGCGCGGCCCGTGGACTCCGCGCTCGGACGCTCCAGTGCACTCCCGATCCGGCCGGTGGTCGCGAGATCGCGGCGGCCCTCCAGGAGGAGGCGCCCGAGGTCACCGCCGTCCTCGTGCTCAACGATCGGGCGGCCCTCGGTTTCGTGAGCGAGCTCGGCAGGCGCGGCGTCTCGGTCCCCGACGACCTGTCCGTCGTCCTCGTCGCCTCCACGCGAGAGGTGTCGGAAGCGGCCGACCCGGCACTCGCCGTCACGTTGCTGCCCGCCGCCCAACTCGGCCGAATGGGCGTCGAGACCCTCGTCGGCCGTCTCGACGGCACCCTCGGTGAACTGCGTCACGAACTCGTCATGGGCGCCTTCCTCGAGGGCGCGTCCCTCGCGCCGCCGCCCGATTGAGTCATCTCGTCGCGTGCATGGCCCGCGAGCGACCGGTCACTGCACCTCAGGGTGCCGGGAGGACTCCGCCGCTCGGTTCGCGATCGCCCGGTGCCGTGCCTGCCCGATCAGTGATTGGGTGTAGCCGACGCGGTTCATGGTGTCGTGTCGGGCGAAGTCGGTCGAGATCGGGACCTGCTCGGTGTAGGTGTACGGGCCGGCCTGGACGTTCACGGAGACGAACCCCGAGACACGCCTCTCCTTCGCGAACAGGAACAGCAGGCTGAGGAAGAAGAACCAGATCAACACGATGACCAGCACGATGGCCCACGCCGGGGTGTGGGTGGTCGTCGAGGTCTGATCGCTCGACGTCACGTTGACGTCCGCGAGTGGCCACGTGCCGGCGGGTGTCATGATCACGTCCTCAGTGACCCTGATGTTGCCGATCTGGACGAGGAGGGGCTGTGGCATCGGCGGGAGCTGGGTGGTCATGGGCATCGACCATAACCAATCGGTCCAGACCGCCGCCGAAGTTCTCCACAGCCCACGATGGAGTGGAAGCCGGGTCGCGGAGCCCCGTCCCCGTCACGGTCGTTGGAGACCGATCCGCGGGTAGAGCGCACGGAGCGTCTGGTCCAGCCCGCCCGTGAGCGAGCTGGCGCCGTGGTCGCCACCCGGTATCGCGAAGGTCTGGACCTTCCAGCCGGCCGCCGTCGCGGTGGATGCGGCGCGCCGCATCATGTCGGTGTAGACCGCGTCCGCCGTCCCCGCGGAGAAGAACGCCTCGGTGTCGACGTACGTCGTCTTCGCCATGATGGTCGCCGGTTTGATCGCGTCGTACGCGTTCTGGTCGCCGTTGAACATCACGCGCAGGTTGTCCGCCGGGAGGCCGGCTCCGGGATACTCCTCGCCCGAGACACTGACGACGTTGCCGAAGGTCTGCGGGTACTTGGCTCCGTAGTAGATCGCACAGCTGCCGCCGGCCGAGTACCCGGCGACCGTCCAATCCTTCGGCGACTGGAGGATGTGCAGGTTCGCCTTCGCCCAGGGGAGGACGTCCTGCGTGACGTAGGTCTCCACCTTCCCGTACCGCCCGTCGATGCACAGCGGATCCACCGAGGGGTCGCCGAGCTGGTCCACGACGAGCGCGATGGGGGCGAGCCCCTGGTGGTCGGCGGCGATCGCGTCGAGCGCCTCGCCGATCCACTTCGCGTCGGGGTCACCCGGTTGTCCCATCATCATGAGGACGAACGGGAGCGCCGGGGGATCCTTCACGAGTGCGGCGGGTGGGTAGTAGACCTGCGCCGGGCGGGCGTTGAACCCGGAGTTCGTGTTCGGGATCCGGTCGCCCGTGGGAAGCGGGCCGAACCTGCCTGTCTTCGGCAGATCGGCCGGCGGCTTCCACGTCTCGTACAGCGGGCGGGCCGGATCGCCGGTGGGCGTGCTCGTCGGCGTCACGAGGGTGATCGGCTTGCGGTTCTGGACGTGGAACATCGACCCGAGGGTGGTCTGGACACCGTACGCGCCGTTGACGCCCAGCGCCGCGGTCGCGCCGAAGACGAGGATGCACGCGACGGCGATGACGCGCCGCTGCCACGAGACGCGCCAGCAGATCGTCAGGACGGCGAGCGCGATGCCGGCGAAGACGCCGATCAACCAGGGCTCCGCGGAGCGGATCAACGGCCCGCCGAAGAGGTTGAGCACGTCGAAGACCAGCCACACCGTCCCCAGGGCGAGGAGCGCGCCGGCCAGGAGGGCGATGGCGGCGCTCAGGTACCACAGCAGCCCGGACCGACGGATGACGAGGTACAGCAGGCCGGCGATGCTGAGCCCGTCGAGCACCCAGACGAGTGGACCGTCGATGACGTCGAGGTTCCACAGCCAATCCATCGATGCTCCATCCTGCGTACCGCGATGGTTGTCAGGCTAGGCGGCCGCCCTGAGCGGGACAAGGGCCGTTGGGCGTCCTCACGGGCTCGCCCATAGGATTGAGGGGTTCCGGGAGCGGGCGCCAGCCAGGCGTCAGCACCGGAAGGTACCGCCGCGTGGCAAGCGGCACGGAGGATCCACACCCATGGCAGAGCAGTCCCATCTCGAGTCCGTCATCACCCTGGCCCAGCACCGCGGCTTCGTCTTCCCGTCGGGAGACATCTACGGCGGCACGCGGTCTGCGTGGGATTACGGGCCCCTGGGTGTCGAGCTCAAGGAGAACATCAAGCGCCAGTGGTGGAACGCGTTCGTGCGTGGCCGCGGCGACATGGTCGGTCTCGACTCCGCCGTCATCCTGCCCACCCCGGTCTGGGAGGCGTCCGGTCACGTCAAGGTCTTCAGCGACCCGCTGACCGAATCGCTCATCACCCACAAGCGGTACCGGGCCGACCACCTCTTCGAGGCGTACGAGGCCGAGCACGGCCACCCGCCGGAGAACGGCCTCGCCGACATCCCCGACCCCGAGCACCCCTCGAAGGTCGGCCAGTGGACCGAGATCCGTCAGATGTCCGGCCTCCTGAAGACCTTCCTCGGCGTCGTCGACGACGAGTCCGGTCTCCACTACCTGCGTCCCGAGACCGCCCAGGGCATCTTCACGAACTTCGCGAACGTGCTGCAGACGGCCCGCAAGAAGCCGCCGTTCGGCATCGGCCAGATCGGCAAGGCGTTCCGCAACGAGATCACGCCCGGTAACTTCATCTTCCGCACCCGCGAGTTCGAGCAGATGGAGATCGAGTTCTTCGTCGAGCCCGGCACCGACGACGAGTGGCAGCAGACCTGGATGGACCTGTGCTGGGCCTGGTTCATCGACCTCGGCATGACGCCCGACAACATCCGTTGGTTCGAGCACCCGCAGGAGAAGCTGGCGCACTACTCGAAGCGCACCGTCGACATCGAGTACAAGTTCGGCTTCGCCGGCAGCGAGTGGGGCGAGCTCATGGGCGTCGCGAACCGCACCGACTACGACCTCAAGGTGCACGCCGAGCAGTCCGGCAAGGACCTCAGCTACTTCGACCAGGCCAAGAACGAGCGGTACATGCCGTACGTCATCGAGCCGTCGTTCGGTCTGACCCGTGCGCTCATGGCCTTCCTCGTCGACGCGTACGAGGAGCAGGAGCTGCCGCCGAACGCCAAGGGCAAGATCGAGAAGCGCACCGTGCTGCACCTCGACCCGCGTCTCGCGCCCGTCAAGGTCGCCGTGCTGCCGCTGTCCCGCAACGAGGCGCTGTCGCCGCTCGCCCGCCAGATCGGCGACGAGCTGCGCGGCTCGTGGAACATCGACTTCGACGACTCGGGCGCGATCGGCCGCCGCTACCGTCGTCAGGACGAGATCGGCACCCCGTACTGCGTGACCGTCGACTTCGACTCGCTCGAGGACAACGCCGTGACGGTCCGCGACCGCGACAGCATGCAGCAGGAGCGTGTCGCCATCGACGAGCTGTACGCCTACCTCGCCACCCGCCTCAAGGGCGCGTAGGCCTCCGCCGTTTCACCCGAACGCCCGCTCGCCCATGTTTGGGCGAGCGGGCGTTTCTTCGCCCAGAAACGGGCGAACGGACACGGATGGCTCGGGCTAGGCGTTGCCGAGTGAGGTGTCGAGGAACGCGAGCGTCTTCACCCAGGCGTCGGCGGCCGCGTCCTCGCGGTACGTGATCGTGTTGGTGTCGTTGAAGAAGGCGTGACCGGCGTCGGGGTAGACGGTCGCGGTGAACTCGACACGCGCGTCCTCCATCGTCGTGGTCAGCTCGGGCAGGCTCTGCATGAGGCCCTCGTCCTGGTCGCCGTAGAACGCGAGGACCGGGCAGGCGATGCTCGTCACAGCCTCGGGCTCCGGCGGGTAGCCGTAGAACGGGACAGCGGCGCGGATGCGGCGGTCGGCCGCGGCGAGCGCGAAGCTGTAGCCGCCACCGAAGCAGAAGCCGACGACGGCGACGCGCCCGTCGATCCCCTCCTCGTCGAACAGGGCGTCGACGGCCTTCCCCAGGTACCCGAGCGCCTCCTCGGCGTACTCGGGCGACTTCGAGGCCGAGAGCTTCTCGCGCAGCTTCGGCTGTGCCGCGGTCCTCGTCGCCTCGTCACTGTTGAAGACGAGGCTCTCGAGCTCCGCACCGATCTCGGGTGTGACGCCGGCGCCACTCAGGATGTCGGGCGCGATGACGAGGTACCCCTCCGCGGCGAACCGGTCGGCGACGTCGGTGATGTGCGGGACGAGGCCCCAGATCTCGTGGATGAGCACGAGCCCGCCGCGGAGCTCGACGCCCTTCGGCGGATCGGCGCGGTAGGCGGTGAGGCCCTTGGTCAGCGTGATGGTCGTCATATCGCCAGTGTTCCAGCCGACCCTCCGCACCGGCTGGGGGTTGCGCTGCCCGCGAGTTATCCACAGATTCCGAACGAGCAACCGAACTGATGTTTCAGATGACTACAGTCGAGCTGTGGCGTGCCCACGGGCCGGCTCTCCTCACCGCGAGGTGGCCCCTGGACCTCGACCTACTCCGCTCGGAGTCGTCGACATGCCGACCTGCCCCCTCGTTCCATCCGCGATCAACACCCTCGGAGGTTCTCTCGTCGTGCCCGTTCGACCACTCGCCATCGTCGGCCTGTCCGCCCGCTTCGGTGGCGCGGCAGACGCCCACCAGTACTGGCGCAACATCCTGGCGGCCCGACGCAGCGGCTCCGCCGTCCCCCGCTCGAGATGGGATCACGCCTCCTTCTTCGCGCCGCACGACCCCCGAGCGGTGCATCACGCCTACTCCGACCAGGGGTCCTTCATCGACGGCGTCGAGCAGTTCGCCGCTCGGCACTTCCGCATCCCACCCAGTCGCGCGCACGCGATGGACCCGCAACATCGCCTGCTCCTCGAGGCAGCGCGAGCCGCCTGGATCGACGCCGGGTTCGAACGTCGTCGCATCGACCGGTCGTCCATCGGCGTCTTCGTCGGGATGGCTGCGAACGATTACCGCGAACTCTCCTCGCTCCGCATCCGGGCGCAACTCCTCGGCGACGACTCGGTCCACGCGGAACACGCCGGCCCCGACCTCGCGGCGGCGATGGGCGCGCGCGTCGCCGGTGTGCGCCCGTTCCACGCGTTCTCGATGCCGGGATGCCTGCCGAACATGGGGCCGGCGCTGGTGAGCAGCACGCTCGACCTCGGCGGCCCGAGCTTCGCGGTCGACGCCGCGTGCTCCAGCAGCCTCGTCGCGCTCCACCAGGCGATCGCCGCCATCCGGTCCGGGCAGTGCTCGGCGGCGCTCGTCGGCGGTGTCAACCTGAGCCTCGTCCCGGATGCGATGGTCGCCTTCTCCCGGATCGGTGCGCTGTCACGGAGCGGGGTGTGCCGACCGTTCGACGGCGATGCCGACGGATTCCTCCTCGGCGAGGGCGTCGGCATGATCGTCGTCAAACCGCTCGAGGCCGCCATCGACGACCACGACGACGTCTACGCGGTCATCCGCGGCTCCGGGGTGTCCAACGACGGCCGGGCCGAAGGGCCGATGACGCCGACGACCGACGGACAGCTGGCAGCGCTCCGCCGGGCCTACGAGGACGCCGCTGCCGACCCCGCCGACCTGGGCGTCGTCGAGGCGCACGGCACGGCCACCCCGGTGGGCGACCGCACCGAGCTGGAATCGCTGGCGGCGCTGCGTCGTCTCGGGACATCGCCGCACCGGACCGCCACGGTCACGGCGGTGAAGGCGCTCGTGGGGCACACGATGGCGGCGGCCGGGATCGCCAGCATCGTCAAAGCAGCGCTCATGGCGAGGCATCGGGTCGTCCCCGGGCAGCCCCGCCTGCGTTCCGAGGCGCACGCCGAGACCCTCCGAGACGGCCGCCTTGCGCTCGCCTCCCGCACCATCGACCCGGGCGACGACGGTCTGGGCCTCATCGGCGTCAGCTCGTTCGGGTTCGGCGGCACCAACGCGCACGTGGTGCTCGAATCACCGGCGACGCGAGCAGGTCGAGTCCGTCGGCGTGCCGCTGGGGGACCGGCCGACGAACCGCTCCCGCACCTCCTCGTGTTCTCGGCCGCCGACCCCACGCTGCTCGGCGAGCACCTCCGTGCGGTCCTCGCCGTCCTCCACGCCGCCGACGCACCGTCCATCGCCGGCCTCGCACGGACCTTGAGCTTCCGCTCGCTCGCGAGCACCCGTCTGGCGATCGTGTGCCGCACCGCCGCCGAGCTGATCTCCGGGCTGTCGGCCGCCGTGGAGCAGCTCGCTAGCGGAGCCACCGGGGTGATCTCCGCGGACGTCTGCACCGGTGTCCGTGTCGACGAGGCCGCTCGGCGGATCGCCTTCGTCTTCCCCGGGCAGGGTAGCCAGACCCCGCGGATGCAGTCGGACCTCCTCGATCGATTCCCCGCCTTCCGTGCAGCGGCCGAGACCTTGAACGAGCAGGTGCTCGACGAGACCGGGGTCGATGTGCTCGCGGCGCTCTCCGCGGCCGACGCCGACACCCCCTCCGGAGTCGACCGTCTCACGTCCACCGAGGTCTGCCAACCCGCGCTCGCGGTGACGGCGCTCGCGGCCGTGGCGCAGTTGCGCGAGATCGGCGTGGAGCCCGACCTCGTCATCGGGCACAGTGTCGGCGAGCTGCCCGCCATGGCGACGGCGGGCGCGCTCGAGGCGCCCGACGCCGTGCGGCTCGCCGCGGTCCGCGGACACCACATGCGGTCGGCTGCGACGCGACCCGGCGACGGCATGACGGCCCTCGGCTGCGACGCCGAGCGGGCCGCAGCGCTCCTCAGCGGCATCGACGACGCGTGGATCGCGGCCGCCAACGATCCCCGGCAGACGGTGGTGAGTGGAACCGGCGAGGCCCTGCGCACCGTTGCGGAACGGTGCGTCGAGCACGGGGTGTCGACACACCCGCTGCGCGTCGCCACCGGGTTCCACTCGCCCCTGCTCGAGCCGATCCGGCCGGCCCTCGTGGCGGACCTGTCGCGATTCCGGCCTCGCGCGCCGCAGGTGCAGCTCGTGTCGACCGTGACGGGCCGCGCGGTGGAGACGAGCGAGGAGCTGGGCCGTCAGCTCGAGGAGAACGTCTTCTCCACGGTGCGGTTCCGCGAGGCGATCGAGTCGGCGTCCGCATCCGACGTCGGTGTCTACGTCCAGATCGGTGGGGGTTCGGCGCTGCTCGGGTCCATCCGGCGCTCCCTGGGCGATGCGCCCGACGTGCACGTCATCCCGAGCAGCGCGTCGGCGCCGGACGACGCGGCGACCTTCCTCCGACTCATCGGTCGGCTGACGGTGCTGGGCGCCGACCTCGACCTGGCATCGCTCGTCCCACCAGACACCGCGGGTGTGGCGCTGCCGATCGCGCCGCTGCCGACCGAGCCGTACTGGGTCGTCCGACCGGACGCCACCGCCCCGACGACCACACCCCGAGAACCCACATCCGAACCGCACCGACCACCCTCCCCCGTCGAACAGGATCCCCACTCCATGCACCACAACCCCCACGACCTGCCGTCCTCCCCGCTCGCCGGACGACCGTCGGCAGGACCGCCGATCCAGCCGCGAGCCGCCGAGGCCCAGGCCGACCACCTGCCCGGACTGCTCGCCCTCATGAACCGCCAGCTGAGCCTCATCGAGGGTTCCGGGCGGGCCGATCACGCGCCCGCGTCGACGGATCCGTTCCGCTGGTCCACGGAACCCGGCTCGCCGCAGGCGGAGGTGGTCGCCCGGATGGGCCTCGCAGCCTCCCGGTCGCATCGCGCCGAGTCCGACGCGGTCATCCTCGGCATGGTGTCGCGCATCAGCGGGTTCCCGCTGGACCTGATCCGGCCCGACATGCACCTCGTCGAGCAGCTCGGATTCGATTCGCTGATGATGCGTGAGCTGATCACCCAGCTGCACACGGAGTGGCCATCGCTGCCGACCCCCGCCCAGCTCGGCGAGCGCTTCGCCGGGCGGCCCACGGTGGAGCAGGTGCTGGACGGCGTCGGGTCCCTGCTGCACCCGTTCGCCGAGGAGCCGCAGCACCGGCTTCCGCGGGTCGAGACGGAACCGGTGGCTGCCGCTTCCCCGGCGCCGGCCGACCGCCCGACCCGATGGACCGAGGCCGACGCCCGCATCGAGTGCTTCCCGGAGGCGGTCGCCATGCGGGAACGCCGGCAGCAGACCGACCGCAACCCCTACTTCCTGCTCCATGAGGGGATCATCGACGCGACGACGACGATCGGCGACGCCCAGCTCGTGAGCTTCTCGAGCTACAACTACCTCGGTGTCACCGGCCACCCCGTGGTCGCCGAGACGATCGCCGACGCCGTGGCCCGATACGGCAGCTCGGTGTCCGCCAGTCGGTTCCTGTCCGGTGAGCGCCCGATCCATGCCGAGCTCGAGCAGGAGCTCGCCGACCTCCTCCAGGTGGAGTCCGCGCTCACCCTGGTGAGCGGCCACGCGACGAACGTGAGTGTCATCGGGCACCTGGTGGAACCGGGCGATCTCATCGTCCACGACAGCCTCGCGCACGACAGCATCATCCAGGGGGCGAAACTCTCCGGAGCCACCCGGCGGTCCTTCCCCCACAACGACCTGAGCGCGCTCGACGACCTCCTCGGCGCGATCCGCGGCGGGTTCCGCCGAGTCCTCATCGTCGTGGAGGGCGTCTACAGCATGGACGGCGACCTCGTACCGCTCCCGCAGCTCATCGAGCTGAAGAAGCGACACGGCGCACTGGTGCTCGTCGACGAAGCGCACAGCATCGGGACGGTCGGCGCGAACGGGGGCGGGGTCGGCGAACACTTCGGTGTCGACCGCTCGGACATCGACCTCTGGTGCGGCACGATGTCGAAGTCGCTCGCCGGATGCGGCGGCTACGTCGGTGGCACCGCCGCCGCGGTCGACTACCTCAAGTACTCCGTGCCCGGGTTCGTGTACAGCGTCGGCATCACCCCGGCGAACGCGGCCGCGTCGCTCGCCGCCCTCCGGCTCATGCGCGACGAGCCCGAGCGCCTCAGCCGCCTGCGGCAGAACGCCGACCGCTTCCGCGAGACGGCCCGGGCCGCCGGCATCGACATCGGCGACAGTGCCGACTCGCCCGTCGTGCCGTGCATCGTCGGCAGCTCGGAACGGGCGCTGGCACTGGCGACCGCGCTCTTCGACCACGGCTTCAGCGTCAACCCGATCCTGTACCCGGCCGTGCCGGACGACCAGGCGCGGCTCCGATTCTTCATCACCGCGGAGCACACCGCCGAGCAGATCCAGCGGGTCGTGGACATCACGGCATCCGAACTCAACCGCATCACCCACGACATCGAGGTATCCGCATGACGAACCACTCCAGAACGACTCCCAGACGACGGGCGGTGATCACGCTCCTGATCGGCCTGGTGTTCGCGATCGTGGCGGGCATCGCGGGGGCCGACGTCCTCGACAACCTCAAGACGGGCGGGTTCGACGACCCGCAGTCCGACTCCGTGGCTGCAGCGGACGTGCTCGCCGACCGGTTCCCCGGCAGCGACCCGAAACTCGTCCTCGTCGTGGACGTCTCCGACGGACTCGACAGCGCCGCCGGCAGGGAGGCGCTCGACGACATCGTCGGCGCTGTTGACGATGTGGACGGCGCCAGCGTCACCGGCTCCTACGCCGACTCGGAGCAGCTGCGGAGCGACACCGACCGCGGCGTCGTGCTCGTGGCGCTCGCCGGAGACGAGGACACCGTGCAACGCGCGACCACCGCGCTCCGCGGGACGATCACCGAGGAGGTGACGTCGGCCACGGTCCGGTTCGGCGGCATCGCGGGGATCAACGACGACCTGAACGCGCAGGTCAAGACGGACATCATCGTCGCGGAGACGATCGCCATCCCGATCACCCTCGTGCTGCTGTTCTTCGCGTTCCGCGGTGTGGTGGCCGCGCTGCTGCCCGTCGGCGTCGCGGGCGTCACGATCCTCGGTTCCCTCGGCCTGCTGAACGTGGTCGCGCAGCTCACCTCGGTCTCCCTGTTCGCAGTCAACCTCGTCACCGCGTTGGGCCTCGGACTCGCCATCGACTACTGCCTGCTGTTCCTCACCCGCTATCGGGACGAACGCTCGGGCGGAGCCACCGACGAGGAGGCGTTGCGGATCGCTCGGCGGACGACCGGCCGGACCATCGTGTTCAGCGGCGTCGTCGTCGCCGCGGCGCTCGCCACGCTGATGCTGTTCGACCAGTACTTCCTGCGCTCGTTCGCCATCGCGGGACTCGTCATCGTGGCCTGCTCCGTGGTGGGCGCGGTCGTCCTGCTGCCCGCAGCCCTCACCCTCCTGGGTCGCCGGATCGACTGGGGCCGTCTGCGCTCGCGGCGCCCGGCCGGGGCCGAGGGTCGGTTCTGGTACCGGGTGGGCGACCACGCGTATCGCCGTCCGTGGTTGGCGGTGCCCGTGATCGCGCTGCTCATCGCCATGGCCGCGCCGTTCGCGCACGCGGAGTTCGGGGTGCCCGACGAACGAGTGCTCCCCGCCGACGCCGAGAGTCGTGTCGTGGCGGACATCATGCGGTCCGACTTCGACGTCGCCGAGGCGGACGCCGTCTCCGTCGTCACCGAGGACTGGGCGGGGACGGACCGCGAGCTCGAGGAGTACGCCACCGAACTCTCCTCGATCGCGGGCGTCGAGGCCGTCACGACGTCCCTCGGCAGCTTCGTCGACGGACGCCTCGTCGTCCCGGCCGACGCGCGGACGGAGCAGCACTTCCGCGACGGTTCGGCGCTCTGGCTGCAGGTCGCGACCGACGTCGTCCCGTACTCGCCCGAGGGCTCGGAGCTCGTCCGCGACGTCCGTGCGGTGGACCCTGGAGCCGGCTCGACCGTCCTGGTCGGTGGCCTCGCGGCGCAGATGATCGACATCGGTGACTCCATCTCGGCGCGTCTGCCGTTCGCCGCCGCGGCCATCGCGCTCATGACGCTGATCATCCTCTTCCTGTTCACGGGGAGCGTGCTGCTCCCGATCAAGGCGCTGGTGCTGAACGTGGTCGGGCTGGTCGGCATCCTGGGCGTCATCGTGTTCCTCTTCCAGGACGGCAACCTGTCGGACGTGCTCGGCTTCACCCCGTCGCCCATCGCCATCTCGATCCCGATCCTGCTGTTCTGCATCGCCTTCGGGCTCTCGATGGACTACGAGGTGTTCCTCCTCGCGCGGATCCAGGAACGGTTCCGTGCCACGGGCGATCTCGCGGAGGCGGTGCGGAGCGGGCTCGGTGCGAGCGGCCCGATCATCACGGCCGCTGCGGCGATCCTCGCGGTGTCGTTCTTCGCCATGGCGACCTCCGGGGTGTCGATCATCAAGATGCTCGGCATCGGTACCGGTATCGCGATCCTCATCGACGCCATCCTGATCCGCGGCGTGCTCGTCCCGGTCTTCATGCGCGTCGCCGGACGATACAACTGGTGGGCGCCGCGGTGGCTCGCGGCGATCCACCGTCGCATCGGGATCACGGAGGGCTGAATGGACGCGCGGTTCAGCGGCCTGTCGGCCGATGACGACCTCTCGGCGCTCGTGTCCGAGGCGGCTCGTGCGGCGAACGCCCACAACACGCAGCCGTGGGGCGTGGACCGTCAGGGCGACGAACTCGTCCTCCGCCGGGATCGCACTCGCACCCTCGGCGCGAGCGATCCGCGAGGACGCGACACGATGCTGTCGTTCGGGGCGTTCGTCGAGTCACTCCTCATCTGTGCGGCGTCGGCCGGTGTCGGACTGCGCTTCGAGGCCTCCACCGGCGGTGACGCGGAGACCGATGAGGTCGGCCGGTTCTCGCGCCACCCGGAGGGCTACCAGACGACGTTCTCCTCGGCGGACGTCCGTGGACGACGCGTCTGGCGAGGGCGATGGCGGGACGGCGCTCCTCCGCCCGACGTCCTCACGGCGGCCGCTGCGGAGGCGGAGCGTGCGGGGTTCCGGCTCGTCTCGATGCCGACCCGGGACGCCCGTCCGTTCCTCATCCGAGCCAACCGGTGGTTCTTCGGCGACGCGGCGATCGTCGCCGAGCTCCACCGGTGGACCCGCCTGTCGCCGCGCCACCCCGACTACGGCGAGGACGGACTCAACGACGCGATGCTCGTGCTGTCGAAGGTCGAACGAGCCGGCCTGCGGACGCTGATCAGCCCGCGGGTGTTCCGCGCGCTTCGCGGCGTCGGGCTGCCCGGGTTGTTGGCGAGGATGTCGGCCTCCGCGACCCAGGGCTCCGGCACCGTCCTCGGCGTGGTCAGTCCCACCGAGGCTCCACAGGAACTCGCCGCTGGGCGACTGCTCACCCGGCTCTGGCTCGGCTTCCAGCGCCACGGCCTGTACGTGCATCCCCAGAGCGCGCCGCTCGACTGTCCGGAGACCAGAGCCATGCTCGACGAACGCTGGCAGGTCGCCCGGGACGAGCAGCTCGTCGCCTGGTTCCGGGTCGGCATCCCCGCCTCCGACCCCGCGGCGCGCGTGGCGTCCCCGCGTCGGTCGGGTGGCTGAATCCGCAGCCGCGGTCGTCGACGCTCTCCGGATGCAGGTGCCGTCGGGCGTCGTCGTCTCGGCGTCCGTCGGCACCGCACCCGGGCCGTTCCGGGCCCGTCCGACCTCAGGCTCTTCGGAGCACCGAATCCCGCTCGGCGCGCGACTGCGCCAGGGCGGCACTCGCGACGCTCGGCCAGCGCTCCACGGACATCCCGACGGGGGAGGGCGGGCAACCGGTCTGGCCGACCGGCTTCGTCGGGAGTCTCTCGCACTGCCCCGGTTTCACGATCGCAGCCGTCGGTCGCGTCGGTGTCGCGAGCGCCATCGGGATCGACGTCGAGGTGCACCGGCCCGTCCGTCCCGCCGTCGCGGCGACGATCGTCTGCGGGAGTGAGGCGTCCATGCTCACGCGACTCGCCTCGAGCCATCCGACCGTCGCGTGGAGCGCCGTGCTGTGGAGCGTCAAGGAGAGCGTCTTCAAGGCGTGGTACCCGCTCACCGGCCGATGGGTCGACTACACGGCGTGTGAGGTGGTGATCCACCCGGATCGGGGCTCGTTCGATGCGCGGGTCGTCGTGCCGGCCGGTCGGACCGCGCGCTCGACCACGCCGCGCACCTTCGCCGGACGATGGTCGGTGGTGGGCACCCACCTCTGCAGCGTCGTCATCGTCCCGGCCTCGCGGCGACAGGACGGGTGATCGGCTGATCCGGTCGACGCGGGTACCGTTGAGGACGATGTCGTAGACCGCAGGAGGAGGGGCCATGCCGGACGAGGAACGGACGACGACGGACTGGCGTGCAGTGGCCGCCGCCCTCGCGAACGACGACGCCCGGACGGTGTACGCGCAACTCGTCCTCGGGCAGGAGCCCGACCTCGGCGCCACCCAGCGTGCTGTGCGGCGGGCCGAGCAGAGCGTTCAGACGTTGTCTCGGGTGGGCCTGCTGGATGTTGACGGACGCACTTCGGGCAGGGTGTTCCGGGACCTCCTCGCGGCCGCCGCACCGCCGAAGCGCGAAGGGATCGACCGCTTCCTGGTCGACGGTCGGATCGTGCAGTACCCGTCGAATCCGGACGAGCGGCAGGCGCTGTTGCAGCGCGTCGCGGCATCAGCGCTCCAGCCGGGCGAGGTGGTCGACGAAGCCGAGATCAACGAGCGGTTGTCCGCGTTCCACGACGACGTCGCGGTGCTCCGGCGGTACCTCGTCGACGCGCAGCTCGTCGAACGCACGCGCTCGGGGACCGAGTACGCGCTCGTCACCTGAGGAGGCCGCCCTTCGACAGGCTCAGGGACCGGTGCGCGCGACGGTGGGCCTCTTCCGGTCACTGAGCTTGTCGAAGTGCGTGCGGGGGCTTGCGGGGCTGCCCTTCGACAGGCTCAGGGACCGGGTGGGGGCTCGGGCCGGGGGAGGCTCAGTGACCGGCGGCAAGTCCACGGCCCGCCGGCCGGCGTCAGGCGCGGATGTCCTTCGTGAGCTCCTCCACGAGGGCGGCCCGCTGCTCGCGGGTGGACGGCCGACCCTCGGCGTCGGGACGCTCCTGCCACGGGAACGGTCCCGAAGCGCGGCGGTACTCGACCCCGAGGGCGTCGAGGCGGGCGAGGTGCTGCTGCAGCCGCGCCTCGAAGCCCGCGAGGTCGCGCTCGCGGCCGACCCAGGCGACCTCGGCGAGGGCGCACAGCCGCGGGTATGCCTGGTAGTCGATGACGCGGGCGGAGTCCATGTGCTCGGTCCAGATGTTCGCCTGCACCCCGATGATGTGCTCGGCCTGCGCCTCCGTCAGCTCAGCCGGCACCGGCTCGAAGGTGTACACCTCCGCGACGGTCAGCGGTGGCCCGACCGGGATCGGCTCACCCGGCAGCTCCGACTCGCGGTAGTCGAGGTAGACGCGGTCGTCCGGGCAGGCGATGACGTCGTACCCCTGGCGTGCGGCGGCGACCGCACCGAACTCGCCGCGCCATGAAGCGACGGTCGCGTCCTTCGGCAATCCGCCGCCCTCGAGGATCTCGTCCCAGCCGTACAGGCGTCGGCCGGCGGCGGACAGGTGCGCCTCGAGCTGGCGGATGAACCACGCCTGCAGCGCTTCGACGGAGTCGAGCCCGCGCTCGGCCATGAGGGCTTGCGTTCGAGCGCTCGCTGCCCAGCGGGTCTTCTTCGCCTCGTCGCCACCGACGCCGATGAAGGTCGATGGGAAGAGCTCCATGACCTCGTCGAACACGGTGCGGAAGAACGCGACCGTCTCCTCGCCCATGTCGAGGATCGCCTCGTTGATGCCCCACCTCGTCCACACCGACGGCTCGTCCGCGTCCTGCGCCACATCCGGCACGCCCAGCTCCGGGTACGCGGCGATGATCGCTCGCGCATGACCGGGCAGGTCGATCTCGGGGACGACCGTGATGGACCGCTCAGCGGCGTAGGCGACGATCTCGCGCAGGTCGTCCTTCGTGTAGAAGCCGCCGTGCGGGCGGCCGTCGCCGGGAGCGTGCCGTGCTGCGCCGTGCTGGCTCTCGGTCCGCCACCCGCCGACCTCGGTCAGCTTCGGGAACGCGTCGATCTGGATCCGCCAGCCCTGGTCGTCGGTGAGGTGGAAATGGAGGACGTTGAGCTTGTGGCGCGCGGCGAGGTCGATGAACCGCAGCACGTCGGACGTGGGGAGGAAGTGCCTGGCCACGTCGAGCATGACGCCGCGCCACCCGAAGCGCGGGGCGTCGTCGATGGTCGTCGCCGGGACGGTCCAGTCGACGCCGGGGACGAGCGCACGGCGGTTGACCGCAGGGGGGAGGAGCTGGGTCAGGGTCACCGCGCCGGAGAACGCGCCGGAGGCGTCGGCGGCGACGATGCGCACACCGTCCGCGTCGACCACGAGCCGGTAGCCGCCGGCCGCGACGGTGTCGTCGTGGATGAACGCGATGCTGTCGGTCCGCAGGTCGATCCGTGCGTCGAGGTCGAACCCGGTCGACGTCTGCAGCACCCCGCGCAACCAGCGGGTCGCGGCCGAGAAGCGGCGGTCACCGCCGAGCCCGGTCGTCTCGCTCAGCGTGAAGGCGCCGTCGTGCTGCTGGATGGACACGGGCAGTGGAAGCATCGGTGGTTCTCTCCTCGAGTGCTGATGGGCCGTTCTCAGGACATCTGCGGCGCGGCTGGCCGGGAACCCGGTGACACGCCGGAGGACTCCTGAGAACGGTCCCGGATGGTGGAGGTCAGGACGGGCGGTCGACGAGGGTGGTGAGCCGGTCGGCGATCAGCGTATCCGAGACGACGGTGAGCGGCGACTGACCGGCCTCGGCGGCGAGCTCGGCGATGCTGCGGCCGACGAGCTCGCGGAGGTCGGGGTGCGACACCTGCGCGATGCGCACAGCGGACCAGTCGACGCGCTCGTCGAACGGCGGCTCGGCGAAGGCGCGTTCGAGTTCGTCGACGATGGCGTCGTCCCGGAGACGGTCGATGACGGCGTCGCCGCCACCGCCCGTCACCCAGGTGGGCAGCAGGGCGGTGAGGGCGGTGCCGCGGAGGACGCCGCCCGGGAGGATGGTGCCGGTGCCGTGATCCATGGGCCGCTCTCCAGTCGTCGGGCGATTGCGCATGTTGCAACGGGGGTTGCGTCAATGCCCGACAACTGTAAAGGGTCCGAACAAACGTGTCAACGCTGTGGAGACGGGGTTGCGGGGGAGGGTTGCTCGGCACTTCGACAGGCTCAGTGACCGGGGAAGGGTGGGCCTCGTGACCGGTGGCAGGTGGGCCAGTGACCGGGGAGGGTAGCTCGGCACTTCGACAGGCTCAGTGACCGGGGAAGGGTGCGGCTCGGTGACCGGGGGAGGCGGCTCGGTGACCGGACCCGCCGGCTCAGTGACCGGGGAGGGTGGGCCTCGTGACCGGGGAGGGGTGGGCCTCGTGACCGGGGAGGGTGGCTCAGCGACCGGCAGGGCCCCGCTCCGTACCCGGCTCGGCTACTCCACCAGGCGGAGGCGGACCGCCATGAACTGGCGGCCGGGCAGGTCGACCCGGACGGTACCGGTGTACGTGCCGGGCAGGGTCTCGACCGTCATGTTCCAGGTGTCGAGCACGTCGACGTGGAACTCGCCCTCGGGGAGGAAGACGTTGCGGAACCGCGGCCGGTTGAAGCCGAAGTAGCCGATGACGTACCGGCCGGCCACCCCGCCCCACGGCACGTCCCAGTCGCCGGGGAGCGGGTCGAGGACGCCCGTCGGGGACTCCGCCGAGATGCGCTCCAGGAATGCGATGCGGTCGGGACTCGAACCGATGAGCGGACCGCCCTTCGACCAGAACAGCTCCTCCCGGTCGTTGAGGTAGGTCTCGCCGTGGCCGACGTAGCCGCCGCGGATCGCGCCCTCCCAGAACCGTCGCACCATCTCCTCGCCGGTGATGTTGCCCCAGCCCTGGTCGATGTCGCCCTCGTAGGCGCACTCGTCGATGACGATCGGCTTGCCCCACTGCTCGCGCCAGGCGTCGGTGTTCTCCGCGGTCCGGTAGACGTCGACGCGCTGCACGCTGCAGTGCGTGATCCAGGGCTTCGTGTAGTCGTAGAACCCCTGGCAGTTGTGGATGGAGTTGAGGTGGCCGTGCGGGTCCTCCGCGCCGACGACCGCCGCGAGCCGCTCCCAGTCGTCGTTCGTCTTCGCCCAGAGCAGGTCGTACTCGTTCGCCATCGACCACCACACGTTCGCGAACGCGGCGAGCCGGCGGACGGCGTAGCGGAGGTACCGTTCGTCGACGGCCGGACCGAGGTCCGCGAAGCCCCAACGGTCGTAGGCGTGGAAGAGGATCAGGTCCGCCTCGATGCCGAGCGCGCCGAGCTGGGTGATGCGCCGCTCGAGGTTCGCCCAGTACTTCGGGTCGAAGCGCTCGTGGTCGAACCCGTCTGCGAGTGAGCCGACGAAGGGGAACGTCTCCGGCTCGTTCGCGTTGTAGAGGTACGACTTCGGGAACACGCACATCCGGATCTTCGTGAACGGCGCGGCTTCGAGGGCGCGGAGCGTCTCCTCCTGCAGTTCCTCGGGCTGGTGCGTCCAGGCGTAGGCGGTCGTGCCGAGCGGGCGATGGCGGGTGCCGTCGGCGTGGGCGAAGTGGAAGCCGTCCACGCGCACCGGTCCGTGGCTGCCCGTCGCCGCGGCCGACACGGTGAACGCGCCTGCGACGCCGTCGAGTGATCGGGCGGTCGAGCTCGTGGTGAACGACCACTCGCCCTGCTCCTCGGCGAGCAGCCGCACCAGGTACCGGCCGTCGCCGTCGTAGAACCCGCCGACGGTGAGCTCGCGTGCGCCGTTCGTGAACGTCGCGCCGAGTTCCACGTCGACGAACGGGTTGCCGTGCGACGGCCCGTCCAGCCGGATCTCGACGACGCCGTACTGCGGGACGTCGCCGGGGACCGTCAGGGTCGCCGAGCCGCGCGGGACGTCCTGGCCCTCGTAGTCGGGAGCGGGCTCGATCGCGGCGCCGTAGGGTGCGCGGGCGTCGGGACCGTCGTCGACCTGTGCGAGCGCCGCCCAGAGACGATCCTTCGCCGCATCGTCCTGCAGCTCCGGCACGATCGCCGACAGCTGCCCGAGACGGATGCTGCGGAACTGCTTGGCCATCGGCGAGGCGGCGATGCCGGGCAGGAACTGCTCGAGGACGGTGCGACCCGCCGGGCTCTCGATGACGTCTCCGAAGGCGGAACTGCGGTCGAACATGGATCTCCTGTGATCAGCCGAGCGGGTCGGCGGCGGGTGCTACTGGTGCAGGCGGTGCGAGTGTTGCACGTGGAACAGTCGAGTGGGGGTTATCGCGCAACTCCTGATGCCGGAGTGGCTGCAGCAAGCGCTGCGTCCACGTCGTCGAGCATCGACGGCGGCGTGAACATGAGGAGCTGACGGACGGTCCGACCACGACTCCACTGGGTGCCGCGGCGGATGTCGTCGGCCTTGGCCTGATCGTGGGCACCCACCGAGCTGAGGAGGGCGTCGTACGCGGCCGGTCGGTCGATGATCTCGGAGAGCGGCGAGTCGAGGCCGAGCGTGATGTCGTCGTCGGCACTCGAGCCGGCGTCGGGGACCTCGACCGTCCAATCGTGGCGACCGGACCCGATCGTCTCCTCCGCGGCACCCGGCAACGCGACCGTCGCCGTCGTGTTCGGCGGCACGACCGCCGACACCCGGAGGGACGACCCTTCGCGTCGCCACGCCACCGACGCCTCGCCGTAGGGCGTGACGTGTCGGGCCTCGGCGTGGTCGAGTCCGTCGATCGGCCGCGGTGCGATCCGGAGTTCGCGGTAGCCGGGACCCGCGGGAGCGAGGCCGGCCACGGTGCGGTGCAGCCAGTCGGCGACGGCGCCGAGCGCGTAGTGGTTGAACGAGGTCATCTCGCCCGGGTTGACCGAGCCGTCCTCGAGCAGGCTGTCCCAACGCTCCCAGATCGTGGTCGCGCCCTTGGTGACGGGCGAGAGCCAGGAGGGGTTCTCGGTCTGGAGCATGAGGCGGCCGGCCGCGCGGAGGTGTCCGCCGTCGGCGAGTGCGTCGGTGATGAGCGGCGTCCCCACGAAGCCGGTGCCGATGCGGTAACCGTCGGCGCGGACGAGGTCGGCGAGGCGGTTCGCGAGGCGCTGTCGCAGGGCGGGGTCGTCGACGAGGTCGAACCGCAGGGCGAGGGCGTACGCGGTCGGCGCGTCGGACATCATCCGGCCGGCGGGCGTCACGTACTCGGCGGTGAAGGCCGCCCGACTCCGCTCGGCCAGTTCGCCGTACCGCTCGGCGTCCGCCGTCTCCCCGAGGAGCCCGGCGGTGTCGGCGAGGATCCGGAGCGATCGCGCGTGATAGGCGCTCGCGACGATGTCCGAGTCGACCCTGGCCTTCGCCGGCTGGTCAGGCGGCGCGCTCGGGTCGAGCCAGTCGCCGAGCTGGAAGGTGTTCGACCAGAGACCGTCGGTGCTCACCCGGAGCACGGCCTCCACCCAGGAACGCATCGACGGGTACTGCTCGCGCAGGATCCCGAGGTCGCCGTAGCGCTCGTGGAGCACCCACGGCACGACGGTCGCGGCGTCGCCCCAGGCCGCCGTCGGCCCGCCGCCGGCGAATCCGGACAGCGCGGCCGGGACCACCATGGGGACGACACCGTCCTGGTGTCCCTGCTCGAGCGCGAGGTCGCGCAGCCAGGAGTCGAGGAAGGCGGAGCTGTCGTAGAGGAAGCTCGCGGTCGGGGCGAAGACCTGCAGGTCACCCGTCCAGCCGAGCCGTTCGTCGCGCTGCGGGCAGTCGGTCGGGATGCTCAGGAAGTTGCCGCGCATGCCCCAGACGACGTTCTCGTGGAGGCGGTCGAGCAGCTCGTGCGAGGAGGAGAACCAACCCGTGCGCGTGAGGTCGCTGTGGAGGACGACGGCGGTGACCGACGCCGGGTCGAATGCGCCCGGCCAGCCGTCGATCTGCGCGTAGCGGAAGCCGTGGAAGGTGAAGCGCGGCTCGATCGTCTGTTCGCCGTCGCCCGAGAGCGTGACGTGGTCGGTGGCTGCGGCGTTGCGGAGGGGACGCAGGGCGAGTTCGCCCTCGTCGAGGACCTCGGCGTGCCGGAGCGTGAGCGTCGTGCCCCGCGGGCCGGCGACGGTGAGCCGGAGGCGGCCGACGAGGTTCTGGCCGAAGTCGAGGATGGTCGCGCCCGACGGCGAGGTGAGCACCTCCGCGACCGCGCGCTCCTCGATGCGGCGGACGGGCGCGGCGATCCGGGCCTCCGGCACCGGGTGCGCAGCGTCGTCGACGAGGGCCGGGGCCCAGGTGGACGCGTCGAACGCCGTCGTCGACCAGCCGGGTTCGGCCAGGGTGGTGTCGATCGCCTCGCCGGCGTAGATGCCGCTGTCGACGAGCTCGGCACCGTCGGCCGCCGACCAGCTCGCATCGGTGACGAGCGTCTCCGTCGTCCCGTCGAGGTAGTCGAGCTGCAGCTGGGCGGCGAAGCGTGGCTGGTCGCCGTAGATCCGCTCGGCGAACTGGAAGAACCCGTACCGCTCGGTGTACCAGGCGCCGGCGACGGTCGCGGCGAGGACGTTCTCGCCCGGCTCGACGAGCGCGGTGACGTCGACGGTCTCGTGCACGAGGCGGTCGCCGTAGGCGGTCCAGCCGGGGGAGAGGACGTCTTCCGAGGCGGGCATCCCGTTCAGCTGCGGTTCGGCGGCACCGAGCGCGGTCCAGAACAGCCGGGCGCGACGGACGGGCCCGCCGACCGTGAAGGTGCGGCGCACCCGGATCGGTTGCGCAGGACGCTCGGGCGCCGCGAGACCGATGAAGCGGGCGGTCCAGGCTCCGTCGGCCAGGAACGCGGCCTCGACGACGGTCGGCTCGCTCCAGGGTGTCTCCTCCCCAGCAGTCGACGCGGCACGGACCTCGACGGTGCGCACCTCGTCTGGGCCGAGTGGTGGGAACGGCCAGGAGACGAGGACGGAGTCGCGGCCCTCGACACGCGCCGTGGCACCACTGCCGTCCCGGAGCTCGGCCCAGGCCTGCACCCAGTCGGAGCCAGCGGTCTCGACGGTCCAGCTCAACCGAGGCGTCGGCGTCGCAACCGCGGGGCTGTCGTCACGGGTCTCCGCCCGCAGCCGGCCGATCCGCGCGACGTGCGCGGTCATCGGGAGGTCCCGGCTGCGATGGTGACGACGTGCTCGTCCACGAGGTCGACGACGGACGATCCGATCCGGAGGGTGACGTCGCCTGGCTCGACCTGCCAGCCGTCCGCCCAGTGGGCGAAGACCCGGGCCGGCAGCGCGACCTCCCAGGCGACCGATTCGCCGGCGCCCGCGCGGACGACGGCCGATCCGACGAGCCAGCGCACGGGGCGGTCGACCGAGGAGTCCGGTCGCTCCGCGTACACCTGCACGACGTGCTTGCCGGCGCGGTCGCCGGTGTTCGTCGCGGTCCCGGAGACGCGGGCGTCACCGGAGGCGACGTCACCCGAGACCTCGCCACCGTCGATGGACCAGCTCGTGTACCCGAGCCCGTGGCCGAACCAGTAGGCGGGCGTGGCACCCGAGCGGAGCCACGCGCGGTAGCCGATGTGGATGCCCTCCTCGTAGCGGAGCACGCCGTCCACCGGGGTGACGTCGAGCACCGGGACGTCGTCGAGCGCCGCAGCCCAGGTGGTGCTCAGGCGACCACCGGGTTCGGCGACCCCGAGCAGCACGTCGGCCAGGGCGTTGCCCATCTCCTGTCCGCCGAACCAGCCGAGGAGCACGGCGGCGACCTCGTCGCTCCAGGGGAGCAGGACCGGGGCGCCGGAGTTGACGATCACGACGGTGCGCGGGTTCACGGCGGCGACAGCCCGGACGAGCTCGTCCTGACGGCCGGGGAGGGTGAGGTCGCTGCGGTCCCAGCCCTCCGATTCGACCTTCGAGTTCGTGCCGACGACCACGACGGCGACATCGGCCGCGCGGGCCGCCTCGACCGCCTGGGCGATGAGGGCGTCGGGGTCGGAGTCGTCGGGAGCGCGACCGACGGTGACGCTGATCGCGCCGAGACCGTTCTCGCTCGGGGAGAGGTCGAACTCCGCGCGGAGTTCGACGGCGACGTCGGCCTGGGCGGCGAACGCCCCGGTCGCCGACGGCGGGGCGAGCAGCGCCGCGCCGAGGTCGTTCCCGACGACCACGGGTTGCTCGTCGACGAGGAGGACGCCGTCGACGAAGAGTCGGCCGTGGAGCCCCGTGGCGAAGCCGAGTCGCAGTTGCTCGGTGGCCTCCGGCGTGTACGTGGTGGTGAGCACGAGCTGCGACGCCGTGGTGACCGGGGCGTCGCCGCCGAACCAGACGAGCGCGGTGGACCGGCGGTCCTCGGTGAAGAGTTCCGCACCGTCGGCATCGAGGAACGTGGCGACGAGACCGGGGTCACCCGTGCGCGGGTTGGTGAGGCGCTCGAGCGGGAGTTCGGCGACGCCCTCCTGCACGATCGCGCCGACGGCGTAGTCGATCGTCGCCTCGGGGAGCGCGAGTCGGAGTCCCTCGAGTGGGCTGACGGTGTGCTCGGGGAGGACCGTGGCACTGCCGCCGCCCTGGGTGCGCGAGTCGCGGGCGTTGTGCCCGATGACGGCGACGCGGGTGAGCGTGGCGGCGTCGAGGGGCAGGGTGCCGTCGTTGTCGAGCAGCACGACGCCCTCGGTCTCGGCCTCGCGGGAGAAGGCGACCCCGTCGACCGGGGCCGGCGCCAGCGCTTCCTCGCCGAGGGCGCCGACACGGACCGCGAGGGCGAGGAGCCGGGCGACCTTGCGGTCGACGTCGGCTTCGGCGACGCGGCCGTCGCGGACGGCCTCGACGAGGGCCGCGCTCCATGCGGGAGCGGGGCCGGGCATGGCGAGGTCCTGCGACGCCGGCGCCGAGCCGAGGCTGCGGACGCCGGTCCAGTCGCTGACGACGACGCCGTCGAAGCCCCACTCCGAGTTGAGCGGCGTCTCCAGGAGGTCGTTCTCGCTCATCGTGACGCCGTCGACGGAGTTGTAGGCGCTCATGATCGCCCAGGTGCCGGCTTCGGTCACCGTGCGCTCGAACGGTGCGAGATAGAGCTCGCGGAGGGCACGCTCGCTCGCATGCACGTCGACCGTGAAGCGGTCGGTCTCGGAGTCGTTGGCGACGTAGTGCTTCGGGGTCGCGGCGACACCGTTGTCCTGCAGGCCACTGACGTAGGCGGCCGCGAGCGAACCGGTGAGTTCCGGGTCCTCGCTGAACGCCTCGAAGTGCCGCCCGCCGAGCGGGGAACGGTGGAGGTTGATGGTCGGGCCGAGGACGACGTCGACGCCCTTTCGGCGGGCCTCGGCCGCGGCGACGGCGCCGTATCGGTAGGCGAGCGACGGATCCCACGAGGACGCCAGCGCGGTCGCTGACGGGAGGTTGATCGACGGCGAGCGCTCGTCCCACAGCGGACCGCGGACGCCGGCCGGCCCGTCGGACAGGACCATGGCGCGCAGGCCGATCTTCTCGAGCGGCACCGTGGTCCAGAAGTCGGCGCCGGAGACGAGCGCGACCTTCTCCTCGAGGTCGAGTCGGGCGACGAGGGCGTCGATCGCCGCGGTGTCGACGGGCTTCGTGGCGGCGGCGTGCCGGGGAGTGGTGATGGTCATGCGATGTGGGTCCGTTCTGGGGTGGCCCTTCGACAAGCTCAGGGACCGGATTGGTGGGGTCTCGGGGACCGGTTGTGGGTCTCGGGGACCGGATGTGGGCCCTTCGACGAGCTCAGGTGCCGAGCGATGTGCGTGGTGCGCCCGGCCGGCCAGGTTCCTGGCCCCGGCCGACCGGGCGGTCGTGGTGATCCGGACGGATCAGGCGGCGGACTCCGCCGCACGCTGCTCGTCGATGAGGCGGCGTCGCTCCACCCGGCGGTCCTCCTGGCGGTCCGGGTCGGGGATCGGTGCCGCCATGAACAGGCGCTGCGTGTAGGGGTGGGCCGGGTGCGCCGTCACCTGGTCGCCGTCGCCGGACTCGACGATCTCGCCGTGGTACATGACCGCCACGCGGTGGCTGATGTGCCGGACGACTGCGAGGTCGTGCGAGATGAACAGGTAGGCGACGCCCGTCTGCTCCTGGATGTCGATGAAGAGGTCGAGGACCCGCGCCTGCGTCGACAGGTCGAGGGCCGACACCGGCTCGTCGCACACGATGAGCTTCGGATCGAGGGCGAGCGCCCGGGCGATCGCGATGCGCTGCCGCTGGCCGCCCGAGAACTCCCGGGGGAGCCGTGAGGCCGCGCCGGTCGGCAGCTGCACCTGGTCGAGCAGGGATCCGACGCGCTTGCGGGCGTCGGCACCGGAGACACCGCGGACGGTGAGCGGCTCGGTGAGGATCTGCTCGATCGTGAGCGAGGGGTTGAGCGAGGAGTACGGGTCCTGGAACACGACCTGGATCTCCGAACTCAGTGCCCGGCGCTCCTTGCGCTTCAGGTGCCCGATCTCCTGGTCGCGGTAGCGGATGCTGCCGCCGGTGACCGGGGCGAGGCCCAGCACGGCGCGACCGAGCGTGGTCTTGCCGGAGCCGGACTCGCCGACGAGACCGACGGTCTCACCGGGCTTGATGTCGATCGACACGCCCTTGAGCGCCTTGAACGACTGGGCACGGAACCCCTTGCCCGGGTACTCGACTTCGAGGTCCTTCACCTCGAGCAGTGACGACGTCATCGGGTCTCTCCTGTCAGGTTCGTCGCGAGTGCCGGTCGGGCGGGACCCTCGTCGAGGATCGCGCCGAGCAGCGACTGCGTGTACGGGTGCTGTGCGTGGTTGAAGATCGAGCGCACCGGCCCGGTCTCCACGATGAGGCCGTTCTGCATGACCGAGACGCGGTCGCAGAGGTCGGCGACCACCCCGAAGTTGTGCGTCACGAGGAGCATCGCCATGTGGCGCTCCGCCTGGAGGTCGCGCAACAGGTCGAGGACCTCCGCCTGCACGGTCACGTCGAGGGCCGTGGTGGGCTCGTCGGCGATGATGATGTCCGGGTCCGTGGAGACGGCGCCGGCGATGAGCACACGCTGCGCCATACCGCCCGAGACCTCGTGCGGGAACGCGGCGAAGGTGCGCTTGGGGTTCGGGATGCCGACCCGCTCGAGCAGGGCGAGCGCCTTGTCCGTCGCCTCCTTCTTGCTCAGGCCGAGGGTGACGCGCAGGGGTTCGACGAGCTGGCTGCCGATCGTGAACGCCGGGTCGAGGTTCGACATCGGCTCCTGCGGGATGTAGCCGATGCGCTTGCCGCGGATGGCCGTGTACTCGCGCTCCCCGAGGGTGTCGAGTCGGGTGCCCTCGTAGCGGATCGTGCCGTCGGTGACCCGGCCGCCGCGGGGCAGGAGTCCGAGGACGCCCCACGCCGTCTGGGTCTTGCCCGAGCCGGATTCACCGATGAGGCCGTGGACCTCGCCCTTGCGGATGTCGAGGTCGACGCCGTGGACGACCTCGGTGACCCGGCCGCCCTCCTGGTCGTAGCCGACGCGGAGGTCGCGGACGCTGAGGACGAGCTCCTCGGCGCGAGCGGAGGCGCGGGCGTCGTCGTCGTGACGGATGGGCGGGACGCCGACGATCTCGTCCTCGCTGATCCCGGAGGTGCTGATCGACTGGGTGACGATCGTGTTGGAGCCCGTCTTCGACGTCGTCACGATCTTGCGACGGCGCCGACGGACGGACACGGTGCGCTCGAGCTCGTCGCGCATCGCGTTGGCGAGCAGGGTGAGCGCGATGCAGGTGAGTGCGATCGCGAGCGACGGCCAGACCATGAGGATCGGTGCCTTGTAGATGTTCGTGAAGCCGTCGTTCAGCATCGAACCCCAGGTCGGCACCGACAGGTCGCCGAGACCGAGGAACTCGAGGCCGGACTGGATCGCGATGGCGATGCCCGCGATGATCGCCGACTGGATGATGATCGGTGCGCGGACGACGGAGAGGATGTGCTTGCCGATGATGCGCGGGTCGCTGAGGCCTGAGACCCGGGCGGCGTCCACGTAGAGCTCCGAGCGCACGGCCGTGACCGCCGCATAGACGAGGCGGAAGTAGGAGGGCGAGAGCAGGATGCCGAAGATCGCCATCGAGATCCAGACCGACGGGCCGAGGACGGCGCGGGCGGCGAGGAGGACGACGATGCCGGGCAGCGCCATGATGAGGCCCGTGAACCAGGACGACACGGAGTCGAACCAGCCCTGGTAGTACCCGGCGATCAGCCCGGCGACGACCCCGATGACGATCGCGACGACGAGGGCGAGGAGCGCTGCGGCGACGCTGATCTGGGTGGCGGCGAGCAGACGGGAGAACACGTCGCGCCCGGCGCTGTCCGCTCCGAGGAGGTGGTCGGCGCTCGGTGGCGCCAGGACCTGCTGCAGGGACGCGAGGTTCGGGTCCTGCGGGGCGATGAGCGGTCCGAAGATCGCGACGACCCCGATGAGCGCGAGGAACACGAGCGACGCGGCGCCGATCGGGCGCTTGAGGAGCCGACGCAGGAGGTTGACGCGGACCTGCGGGGTCGGGACGGTGAGCGGGGTTTCGATGGCGGTCATGACAGTCGCACCTTCGGGTTGAGCGCAGCCTGCGCGAGGTCGATGAGCAGGTTGACGACGACGACGATGATGGCCGTCGCGATGACGACCCCCATGACGATGGGGATGTCGCCCTGGGTCGTGGCCTGCACGGCGAGCTGACCGATGCCCGGGAGGGCGAAGATCTGCTCGATGATGACCGCGCCGCCGAGGAGGCCGATGAACTGCACGGCGAGGACCGCGAGGGCCGGGCCGCCGGCGTTCCGCAGCACGTGCTTGTAGATGACGCGGCCCGTGCCGAGCCCGCGACTGCGGAGCGTCCGGACGTAGTCCTTCGACATCGCGTCGACGACCGAACCGCGCACCTGCTGCGAGACCGTCGCGATGGCACCGATCGCGAGGGCGATGATCGGCAATGTCACCGAGGCGACCCAGCCGGAGAAGGACGTGGTGATCGGGATGTACCCGGTGGCCTTGAACAGGCGGAGGTTGATCGCGAAGGTGATGACGAGCACGAGCGCGATGAGGAAGCTGGGGATCGCGAAGCCGATGACGGAGATGAACTGGACGACGTTGTCGATCCATCCACCGCGACGGGCGGCGAGGACACCGAGGATGACGGACACGATCGCGGCGATGATGGTCGCGCCGAGCACGATCGAGAGGGTGACGGCGAGGCGGCCGGTGACGCCGGAGGAGACGAGCTGGCCGGTGAACCACGAGCGGCCGAGGTCGCCCTGGAAGGCGGAGGTGATCCAGTCGAAGTACTGCACCGGCAGCGGGCGGTCGAGGCCGAGTTCAGCCGCCTTCTTCGCGACGGTCTCGGTGGTGGCGCTCTGGCCGAGGATCCGGCGGGCGATGTCGCCGCCGCCGAGGTAGAGGAGGGAGTACGCGATCACGGAGATCACGAAGATGAGGACGACGCCGGACACCAGGCGTCTGAGGATGAATCCGAGCATGGGTCACTCCAGGAAGTGGGTGAGTGAGGGGTGTTGGGGCCGGCCCGTCCGAGCGCTGGGCACTCGGGCGGGCCGGGGTCGAACCGACGTGCAGCCGGCCGGTCCCGGTCCCTGAGCCGGTCGACGGGCGAACCCCTCGACCGGCTCAAGGATCAGCGGACTACTTCGGCTGGATGTCGTAGATGGACGGGTACGCGTTCGTCGGGATCATCTTGACGGTCGTGTTGGCGTCCGTCGCGAAGCTGCCCTGCACCCGGTAGAAGGGGGCGAACCAGGCCTGCTCGACGATGTAGGCGTTGAGTTCCTTGGCGACCTTGCCCTGCGTCGCCTCATCGCCGTACTGGATCTGCTTGATGTACTCGTCGACCTTCGGGTCGTCGTACTTGAAGGGGTTGAAGACGGCGTTCGGGGCGATCATGAACTGGATGAGCTGCCAGTCCGGGTTCTGCTCCAGCGCCATGAAGGAGACGGGGAACTTCGGGGCCAGGAGGTCGGCGATGAAGTTGTTGCCCGGGTCCGTGTACTCGGCGGTGATGCCGACGTCGGCCAGCTGCTGCGAGATCAGCGTGTAGGTGGTGGCGCCGAGCACCGTGGAGGACGGCATCGAGAGCGTCAGGCCGTCGGCGTAGCCCGCCTCGGCGAGCAGTTCCTTGGCCTTCTCGGGGTCGTAGCCGTAGCGGTCGTCGAGCGACTTGTCGTAGGCGGGGGAGTTCTCCGGGAAGACCTGACCCGTGACCGTGCCGTTGTCGTTCTGCAGCGCCTTGAGCAGCGCCGGGCGGTCGAACGCGTAGTTGATGGCCTGGCGGACGCGGACGTCGGCGATCGCCGGGTTCATCGTGCCGGCGCGGTCGAGGAGCAGCATGCCCTGGAAGTCGAGTTCGTTGGCGTTGACGGTCCAGCCGGCGCCCTCGACCTCGGCGAGGTTGTCGTTGTTGGCGAGCTTGATGCCGTTGACCTCGCCCGACTTGACGGCGTTCAGGCCTGCGGTCGCGTCCTGGAGGACGTTGATGGTCAGCTTGTCGTAGTGCTGCCAGTCCTTGTTCCAGTAGTCGGGGTTCGCGGTGTAGCTGTAGCTCGTGCCCGTGACGGTCGCGGCCGTGTCGAGCATGTACGGTCCGGAGCCGACCGGGTTGGTGGCGAGGTCGGGGCTGTCGAACGACTCGGCGCTGGCGATCAGGCCGGGGTCGCGGGTGAGGTAGTTGAGCATGGCCGGGTCGGGTGCACTCAGGGTGATGACGACGGTGGTGTCGTCGGGTGCCTCGACGGAGGCGACGCCCGCGAAGTAGCCGGCGTCGGGGGAGGTGCCGGTCTTGAACCGCTCGAGGTTCTGCTTGACGACGTCGGCGGTGAGCTTCGACTTGTCGGTGAAGGTGACGTCGTCGCGGATCTTGAGCGTCAGGACGGTGTTGTCGTCGTTGTACTCGTAGGAGGTCGCGAGCGACGGGACGATCTCACCGTCGGCGGTGGCGACGAGCAGGGTGTCGAAGACGGCCTGGTAGAAGGGCGAGCGGTTGCCCCACTCGGAGCCGGCCGGGTCGAACGTGGTGGGGGGAGTGATCGCACCCAGGATCAGGGTGCCACCGGAGCCGCTGTCAGAGCCGGAGGTGCTACCGGAGCATCCGGTGAGCACGAGTGCAGCAGCGGTGACCGCGACGGCTGCGGTCGTCTTCCATCGGAACATCTTTGTCCATTCGCTGTGAGCAATCCCTCATCGGATCGCTGGTGATTGAGGACGCTAGCATGAAACCCGAGTGGTCACTAGCTTTTTGTTTTCGGCCATGTCACAGTTGGATCACGACCAGGCCGCGGCGTTCGACGGGGAACGCGCTATCGTGAAGCCGTCCGAAGGGGGAGGTCGTCCGATGACATCGGTCAAGACCGGGAACAAGCCGCAGGGGAAGCCCCGCGGTGCATATGCGAAAACCGGTATGAAGCGCGTCGCGATCCTCGACGCCGCGCTCGCCGTCTTCGCCAACGGGGGATATCGCGCGGGTTCACTGCGGGAGGTGGCCGCGCAGGTGGGGATGAGCGAGGCCGGGCTCCTGCACCACTTCCCGAACAAGAGCGCGCTGCTCGCCGCCGTGCTCTCGCACCGCGACGACCTCTCGGCGACGCTCGTGCCGATGGACGGCGACGACCCGATCGAGACGCTCCGGGGGCTGGTCGCGCTCGCCCGGTACAACGCTTCCGTGCCCGGCGTGGTCGCGCTCTACTGCACGCTCTCGGCGGAGGCGACCTCGCCCGACCACCCGGCGCACGACTACTTCGTCGAGCGCTACGAGGGCACGCGCGGGCGGCTCGAGCGCACCTTCGGGCTGCTCGTCTCCGCAGGACGGGTGCGGGCTGACTTCCCCACCACCAGCGCGGCCTTCATGACCCTCGCGCTCATGGACGGACTGCAGGTCCAGTGGCTGCTCGCACCGGAGTCGGTCGACATGGCGGACGAGCTCCACGCCTTCCTGTCGGGGCTCCTCGGCCAGGAGCTCTGAACCCGCGCCTCCTAGGCGTCGTGTGTGGCCCGCGAGGGCGGGCCGGCCTGCACGGCGGCGGAGCGCGCGTCTCGCAGTCCGGTCCCGGTGACCGCGAACGAGAGCCCGCGGTGCTGTCTCGTGAAGGGGACCGAGACGACGGCCGTCGTGACGATGATGAGGCTGAGGAGCGCGACGGCGCCGGACAGGGTCTGGGTCAGTCCCTCCGCTCGGCCGGACAACTGGCCGGCCGACGTGGTGGCGATGTAGGGGACGGCGACGAGCGAGGCACGGTAGAGCCGTCGGGCCACCGAACCGCGGCCGTCCGGCCACTCGGGCTGCAGCCACACCAGCCGCTGGCCGAGGGACGCTCCACTGCCGATCAGTGCCGGGAGGACGACGACGAGGATCACCGTGCCGGCACCGATGCTCAGCACCTCCGGGAGCGTCGGATCGTTGTCGGGGCCCGTCGCCCCGGTGAGGAGTACCCGCGGTACGACGAACACGAGCGACAGCACCGTGATCGACACCTGCACGGCGCACGGCGTCGAGCACCATCGCGAACCACCGACGCCAGACCGTGATCGGACGCGCGCGATCGCGGCTGGCGCGGAGGACGCGAGTGCTCGGCATCCAGCCGAGGACGATCGGGGCGATGAGCGCCCCGACGGCCGCGCCGAGGGTGTTCGTGATGACGTCGTCGACGTCGGCGACCCGGTAGGCGCATTCGTACAGTCCCCAGATCCCGGTGTACTGCGTCGCCTCGATCAGGACGGAGACGAGGGCACCGAGCAGGATCGAGGAGCCGAGGCCGCGGCTCCAGTACCGGCGGGCGATGGCGCCGAACGGTACGAACAGGACCACGTTCAGCACGACCTGGAGGAACGCGTGGCTCGTGAGCGTGCTGAGGACCGAGAAGCCGGCGGTCTCGCGAGCGACGTCGGCGATCGAGTGCCCCGGGACGAGCTCGAGCGCGCCGTGGGCCGTCGCGCAGTTCGCGCGCTCGTCGGGGAGCGGCAGCAGGGTGTAGGCGACGAGTGCCACCGCGTAGATGCTGACCCCCGCTGCGCCGAGCACCCGGGGGAGGGACATCTGGCCGTAGCGCCGTGTCTGGACGAGCAGGATCGGTCCGAGCACGGCGAAGAAGATCGCCGTACCACCGACGAGTCCGATCCACGCCTGCCAGGTCCACCCGCTCATGCCGACAACAGTAGGGCGAACGGGCCCCTCAGAGCATCAGTCGTCGGATGGATTCCCGGAGGGTCCGGTCCCTCAGAGGTCGTAGGCGTTCGCGCTGTCCGTCGGATGCCGGTCCTCGCTGGCGATCGACGGCGGTGAGGAGCGGAGCGCGATCTGCTCCTGCAGGTACGGCAGCGCGGTGGGGTTCTCGGGTTCGTTCATCGTGGAGTGGGTGGTCTCGCTCATGACGGGCGCTCCCGCATCGAGCAGCAGCGTCGCCTCCACCGACTGCCCGTCGGCACCGTAGGCCGAGACGGTGACCGAGTCGGCGTCTCCGGCGCGGGCGAGGAGCGCCGCGTACTCGAGGAGTGCGTCGGCCGTCGCATCGTCGATGAGCAGGGACTTGTCCGCGTAGGTCAGGTGCTTCATGCAATCGACCGTAGATCGATCAGAAATGTTGTCGGCGCGCTTGCAATTCGTCGTGAGGAGTGGGACCGCGTGCGGGCATGGGCGGGATCCGACCGGACCGATCGCCCGAAATGCAAGCGATCCGTCGGTGTTTCTCCTCCGTCGGGCCACGGCGTACCGTCGTCGCCAGCACACCGATGGGAGGCCTGCATGGGAAAGATCATCTACGACGCCGGCGTGAGCATCACCTTCGACGATCGGGTCATGGCGCATCTGCAGCACGTCATCGGCGTGAAGCTGCGCCGCTCGGAGAGCTTCTTCTTCAGCTGGCGGGACGATCCCCGAGCCGGTGACGGGCGCAGTGCGATCTGGTTGCACCCCGCCATGTCGCTGCGGTTCAAGTACACCGGGAGCGTTCCGGTGGAACTCAACCGCGCCTGGCTGGACGTCCTCGCCGTGAGCGCCGACTCGTCGCAGGGCCTCGGTGTGCTGCCGGAGCCGACGGAGCGCCGCTCGTGAGCCGGCTCGAGATCATCTACGACGGCGAGGTGTACACGGTGCCGGCCGAGGAGGACGCGTACCGGGCGCGGGTGCTCGAGCTCGTCTCGGACGGGCGGTTCCACTGGCTCGAGGTGAACCGCGGCGAGGGGCGTCTGGAACCCATCGGGCTCCTGATCGGTCCGGGGATCCCGATCGCGATCGGTGCTCTCGAGCCCAGCGCGCGCGCCGACGACGACGTGTACACCGCCCACGTCGAAGAAGCGTGAGGCTCCTCACTCCCGACGGGGCGATGGGGCTCCTCGGCGTCGCGGCTCCTCGGACGTCGAGCCGCCGGGGCCCGGTTCGTGGCTGAGGAACAGCCCGGCCGGGGAGGAGGCGGCGTCGAGCAGCTGCGCGATCCAGTCCTGGTTGATGTCGTCCATGACGTTGGCGTCGTCGATCACGAAGTGGAGCGGCAGGGCCGGGTGGATCCAGACGGTCTCCCGCCCCTCGCCGACCGTGTGGACGCGCCAGGTGAAGAAGAACGGTTCTCCTCGCCGCAGCTTGATGCCGACGACGACCTGGAGATGCCGCAGTGCGCGGTCCGGGATCGCGATGCTGAACTCGGACCCGTAGATGAGCTTGCCCATGATCGTCAGTGCGGGGCGGGAGATGATGCGTTGATCGCCAGCTCCCCGGAGTTGGCCTTCTGCATGAGCGCTTCGAGCCGCGGGCGGTCGAGCTCGCTGCGCTCGTCGCTCTCGAACCGGAACTGCAGCGGGATCGCGGGGTGCAACCACAGGGTGGTGCGCCCCTGGTCGCTGTCGTCGAAGCGGATCATCAGGGCGAAGGACTCGTTCCTCCGCAGCTTCATCAGCGCGATCGCCTTGACGTGAGCCAGTTCCGGATCCGGGAGCTGCACCTGAGCGCTCGAGATCCCGTAGACGAGTGTCCCCATGGTCGTGTTCATCCCCTCGACCCCAGGTGAGGTGCCGACGGGTACGCCGAACATGCACGCACGGTCCGACGGGGTCCGGGTCGAAGGTACGTGCTTCCAGGGTAGAAAACGTGGCCAGTTTCCGAAGAAGTATGGATACGCGACCGTAGCGTGACTATCATTCGGCTTCGGTCCGCCGGGGCCGTCCTCGTGCGCCGGAGGCGGCTGATCCGGGCGATGATGGGGTGTGCCGACCCTCATCGTGACCACTCATCCCGACGGCGACTCCCTCACCCGCCACCTCGCCGACCGCCTGGCCGAGGCGCTCGCCCCCGATCGCCGTCGAGGTCGCCGATCTGGCGGCGGAGGGCTTCGACCCGCGCTACCTGCTCAGTGACCGGCACACCTACCGCGTGGGCGGGGACTACACCCCCGATGTCGCTCGGGAACAGGATCGTCTCGACCGCGCGACGGATCTGGTGCTCGTGTTCCCCGTGTACTGGTGGTCGATGCCGGCGCTGCTGAAGGGCTGGTTCGACCGCGTGTTCGTCAACGGCTGGGCGTTCGGCGTCGACGCCGACGGCGGGATCGTGCGGAAGCTCGACCGCCTGCGGATCCACCTCGTCCCCGTGGCGGGCGACGACGCCGGCGTCTACGACCGTCACGGCTACGAGCAGGCGATGCGGACGCAGATCGAGCACGGCATCGTCGACTTCTGCGGAGCCCGGCGCGGGGTGACGGCGTACGTCCACGACTCGGAGGGCGAGGACGCCGATGCGCGGACGCGTGCGGTCGAGGCGGCGGTGGCCGCGGTCGTCGAGGCGATCCGCGCCTGACCGCCCTTCGACAAGCTCAGGGACCGGGACGACCGCCCTTCGACAAGCTCAGGGACCGGGACGAGCGCCCTTCGACAGGCTCAGGGACCGGGCGGCGCCCTTCGACAGGCTCAGGGACCGGGCACGAGCGCCCTCGGTCACTGAGCCGCCCCCTCCGGTCACTGAGCCTGTCGAAGTGCTACGCCGTGAGCGTGCGGTTCAGCCGTTCGGTCGCGGTGTCCATGTGGTGCTGCATCGCGGCCGTCGCGGCGGCGGGGTCGCCCGACATGATCGCCTCGTAGACGGCCTCGTGCTCCTCGAAGGCGCGCTGTGCGTCGACGTCCTCGTGGATACCGCGCTCCACCCAGATGCGGAGCAGCGAGCGGATGCTCTGCAGGAGGTCGGACAGCACGCGGTTCCCGGTGGCGGAGGCGAGCTCCAGGTGGAACTTGAGGTCGGCCTCGATGAACTTGGTGCGGTTGGCACCCGCCTCGCTCATCGCGGTGAGGTGGTTGCGGAGCCGGTTGCGTGCCATGTCGTCCATGCGCGTCGCGGCGAGGCCGGCGGCGAAGACCTCGAGCTGCCCGCGCACCTCGATGAGTTCGCGGGTCCGTGGTTCGCCGAGCATGAGGCCCCAGCTGAGCGTCTCGGGGAGGAGCTCGGAGACGCTGCCGCGGAGGTAGGTGCCGCTGCCCGGGCGGACGTCGACGACGCCGAGGATCTCGAGCGCCGCGAGCGCCTCGCGGACGGCAGAGCGCCCGATGCCGAGGGATGCGGCGAGCTGGCGTTCCGGTGGGAGGCGGGTCCCCGGGGCGATCTCACCGCTCGTGAAGTGGTCGAGCAGGCGCTTCGCGACGGCGGAGACGGCGGATCCCACGGCGACCGGTCCGAGGCTGGACGAGATGTCGTCGGTCGGCCGATCCGGGAACGCAGGCATGGGTTCACTGTATCGCGGCCCTTCGACAAGCTCAGGGACCGGGAGGGGGGCTTCAGGGACCGGGAGGGGGGCTTCAGGGACCGGGAGGGGTGCTTCAGGGACCGGGAGGGGTGTTCGGGGATCGGCAGAGGCTCGGGGGCCAGCGATGCTTGAATTGGTCAACCGGTTGATGTATCGTTCATTCCGGTCCGGCCCGGACCACGCCCTGCCCGCGGCATCGATGCCGCCCACCCGAGGAGTCATAGTGGACACCACCGCCCCCGCGGCCAATCCGGCTGTCGAGCGATCAGCCATCCGGAAGGTCTCGATCCGTCTCGTGCCGTTCGTGGCGCTGATGTTCTTCATCAACTACCTGGACCGCACCGCGATCGGGTTCGCCGCCCCCAACGGCATGAACGAGGACCTCGCGCTCTCCGCCGCCCAGTTCGGCTTCGCGTCCGGCGTCTTCTTCATCGGCTACATCCTGCTCGAGGTGCCCAGCAACCTCGCGCTCAACAAGTTCGGTGCCCGCCGCTGGCTCGCCCGCATCATGGTCACCTGGGGCATCGTCGCGGTCCTGTTCACCTGGGTCGCCAACTTCGAGCAGCTCGCGATCCTCCGCTTCGTGCTCGGTGTGGCCGAAGCCGGCTTCTTCCCCGGCGCGATCCTCTTCCTGAGCCTCTGGGTCCCGGCCAAGCACCGCAGCAAGATCCTCGCCCTCTTCTACCTGGCGCAGCCGCTCACCACCGTCATCGGCGCACCCCTCGCCGGGTGGCTCATCGGCCAGCACGGCGTGTTCTTCGGCCTCGAGGGCTGGCGGTTCATGTTCCTCGGCGTCGGTCTCCCGGCCATCCTCATCGGTGTCATCGCCTGGTTCTACCTGAAGGACCGCCCCGCGGACGCCAAGTGGCTGACCACCGAGGAGCAGGTCTGGCTCACGGCGGCTCTCGCACATGAGAAGGCCACCACGGAGCAGAAGCAGGGCCACGTCAGCCTCAAGCACGCGTTCACGAGCGGTCGTGTCTGGATGCTCGCGTTCATCTACTTCGGCTTCATCTACGGCCTCTACGCGCTCGGCTTCTTCCTCCCCACGATCATCGAGGGCTTCCAGGAGACGTTCGGGACCGAGTTCAACGTCATGCAGAAGGGCCTCATCACGGCGATCCCGTACGTGCCGGCCGCCATCGCCCTGTACTTCTGGTCTCGTGACGCGACGCGTCGTGGCCTGAAGACCTGGCACATCGTGATCCCCGCGATCGTCGGCGCCGTGAGCATCCCGCTCGCGCTCTTCGCCAACTCGCCCGCTCTCACCATCGCGATCATCGCGGTCACCGCCATGGCGATCTTCGCCGCGCTGCCGAACTTCTGGACGCTGCCCACGCAGTTCCTCACCGGTGCGGCAGCGGCTGCCGGCATCGCGCTCATCAACACGGTCGGCAACCTCGCCGGCTTCTCGGCGCCGTACATCACCGGCGCCGTCGCGGACCTCACCAAGGTCGGCGACACCCCGCAGTACGTCGTCCCGATGTTCATCGTCGGTGGCTTCATGATGATCTCCGCCACGCTCATGGTGATCCTCTCCAAGCAGCGGAGCTCTCGCGAGCTGCGCGTCTCGCACGACGACCTCACGGGCAAGACCCGATGACGCGCCTCTTCAACGACCCGGCGGACTTCGCCGACGAGATGATCGACGGCTTCGTCGCCGCGAACCGCAACCAGGTCCGGCGCGTGACCGGCGGCGTCGTCCGGAGCACCCGGACGCCCGAGGGCACGGTCGCGCTCGTCATCGGCGGTGGCTCCGGCCACTACCCGGCGTTCGGCGGCATCGTCGGACAGGGCCTCGCTCATGGCGCGGCGATGGGCAACCTGTTCGCGTCGCCGTCCGCCCACCAGGTCGAGTCGGTCGCGAAGGCGGCGCAGCGCGGGGGCGGCGTCCTCCTCAGCTACGGCAACTACGCGGGCGACGTGCTCCACTTCACCCAGGCGCAGGACGCGCTGAACGCGGCGGGCATCCCCACCCGCAGCGTCGCCGTCACCGACGACATCTCGAGCGCGCCCCTCGCCGAGAAGCACAAGCGTCGGGGCATCGCCGGCGACCTCACCGTCTTCAAGTCCGCCGCCGCCGCGGCCGAGGCGGGCTACGACCTCGACGAGGTCGTCCGCGTCGCCACCCACGCGAACGAGCGCACCCGGTCCTTCGGTGTCGCCTTCAGCGGCTGCACCCTGCCGGGCGCGACCGAGCCGCTGTTCACCGTGCCCGAGGGCCGCATGGCGGTCGGCATGGGCATCCACGGCGAGCCCGGTATCGACGAGACCGACGTGCCGACGGCCGATGAACTCGCCACCCTGCTCGTCTCCTCGCTGCTCGCGGAACTGCCCGAGGGCGTCTCCGAGGCCACGGGCGCTCGCGTCGGCGTCATCCTCAACGGCCTCGGCTCGGTGAAGTACGAGGAACTGTTCGTCGTCTACCGTGCGGTCGCCGCGCAGCTCGAGGCCGCAGGGGTGGAGATCGTCGACCCCGAGGTCGGCGAGCTCGTCACGAGCTTCGACATGGCCGGCGTCTCGCTCACGCTCTTCTGGTTGGACGAGGAGCTCGAGGGCTTCTGGGCTGCCGGTGCCGACACCCCCGCCTACCGCAAGGGCGTCGTCGCAGCGGCCGAGCAGCTCGACCCCTCGGAGCTCGTCGCCGAGACGGCTGCCGAGATCCCCGAGTCCACCGACGAGTCACGGGCCGCCGCCGCGGTCGTGGTCGAGGCCCTCGACGCGCTGGTCCAGGTCATCGACACGAACGTCGAGGAGCTCGGACGGATCGACGCCGTCGCGGGTGACGGCGACCACGGCATCGGCATGCAGCGCGGTGCTCGTGCCGCCGTCACCGCCGCACACGCCGCCGCCGATGCCGGGGCCGGTGCCCACACCGTCCTGCACCTGGCCGGCGACGCCTGGGCGGACCGCGCCGGCGGCACGTCCGGCGCCCTGTGGGGCCTCGCGCTCCGCTCGGTCGGAACCGCCCTCGGCGACGAGGCCGCACCAGGCCGCAGCGACGTCGCGACCGGCGTGCAGGCCGCGGTCGACGGCATCATGTCGTTCGGCAAGGCCGAGGTCGGACAGAAGACGATGGTCGACGCGCTCGTGCCGTTCACCACCACGTTGAGTGCAGCCGTCGCCGACGGTTCCGACCTCGTCGCCGCCTGGACGACCGCCGCTACGGCTGCCTCCACCGCTGCCGCTGAGACCGCGGACCTCCTGCCGAAGATGGGCCGCGCCCGTCCGCACGCTGAGAAGAGTCTCGGTACCGTCGACGCCGGTGCCTACTCGTTCGGCCTGATCGTCACGGCGATCGTCCCCGTCCTCGAGCGCGCCGCCGGCACCACCGCACCGGACGGCTCCACCAGCACCACCACCAACGAAGGAGTACACGCATGACCGATCAGCTGCGCATCGTCATCGGCTCGGATGACGCCGGGTTCGACTACAAGGAGATCGTCAAGCGCGACCTCGAGCAGCACGACGGCGTCGCCTCGCTCGTCGACGTGGGCGTGGACGCCGATGGCCACACCGCCTACCCGCGCGTCGCGATCGCCGCCGCGGAACTCGTCGCGTCCGGCCAGGCCGACCGCGCGCTCCTCTTCTGCGGCACCGGCCTGGGCGTCGCGATCGCCGCCAACAAGGTCGCCGGCATCCGCGCCGTCACGGCACACGACAGCTTCTCGGTCGAGCGCGGTGTCCTCAGCAACAACGCGCAGGTCCTGACGATGGGCCAGCGCGTCATCGGCATCGAGCTCGCCCGCCGCCTCGTCCGCGAGTGGCTCACCTACCGCTTCGACGAGACCAGCGCGAGCGCCGAGAAGGTCGCCGTCATCGGTGAGTACGAGGCGACGGGCTCCTGCTGATGACCACCCCGTCCCCGTCGGCCGTGCCCACGTCGACCGCGCCCCGCGTGGTCGGCGTGAGCCTGAAGATGTACTTCGGCCACGCGCAGACCCTCGAGTGGATCGAGCAGGTGGGCGCCTTGGCCCGTCGGCACGAGGCCGTGGTCGATGGTCGCGTGCGACTGTTCGTCATCCCCGGCTACCTCGCGGTCGCGCCGTCGGTGGCGGCCCTCGCCGGGACGGGCGTGCTGGTCGGAGCACAGGACCTCGCGAGCGCGGACCGTGGCGCGTTCACCGGTGAGGTCGGCGGCCCCGAGCTCGCCGAGGTCGGCGTCGCCGTGGTCGAGGTCGGCCACGCGGAGCGCCGCTCCCTCTTCGGCGAGACCGACGAGGTCGTCGCCGAGAAGACCGCCGCGGCCCTCCGCAACGGCCTCTCGCCGGTCCTCTGCATCGGCGAGGTCGAGCGCACGACGCCCGAGGCGGCTGCGACGGAGTGCGTGCGCCAGCTGGACTCCGCGCTCGCCGATGCCGTGGCGGGGCCGGTGATCGTCGCTTACGAGCCCGTGTGGGCGATCGGTGCGGCTGAACCCGCGTCTGCCGAGTACGTGCGAGCCGTCGGCGCGATCCTGAAACAATCGATCGCCGAGCGTCCCGACCGGGTCGGCAGTTCCGTCATCTACGGCGGCAGTGCGGGTCCCGGTCTGCTGACCGCCCTCGGTGACGACGTCGACGGCGTGTTCCTCGGACGCTTCGCCCACGACGTCGCGGCGCTCGAGGCCGTGCTCGACGAGGCCC
The DNA here is from genome assembly GCF_059073635.1 of Plantibacter sp. NCBI lineage: Bacteria > Bacillati > Actinomycetota > Actinomycetes > Micrococcales > Microbacteriaceae > Plantibacter > Plantibacter sp. The sequence continues at coordinate 331,966 of NZ_JCACOF010000008.1, forward strand.
TTCGACAGGCTCAGGATGGCACCCTTCGACAGGCTCAGGGACCGAGGACAGCATGATCGGCTTCGGCACCTACACCTTCTTCTGGGAGGGCTCCGAGCTCGCACCCGAGCGCTTGAGCGTCATCGGCATGATCGAGCGCACGGCCGACGCCGGCGTCGAGCTCTTCCAGATCTGCGACGACGCCCGCATCGAGGCGATGTCCGACGATGAGCTGCGCCAGATCGCCGAGGTCGCGCGCGAGCGTCGGGGTCACCCTCGAACTCGGGACGAAGGGGATCGCGGTCGCGCACCTCGAACGCTTCCTCCACATCGCCACCGTGCTGGGCGCGAAGCTCCTGCGCAGCATGGTCACGTCGGGCGACGACCGGCCGTCCCACGCGGACGCCGTCGATCGACTCCGCGCGGTGCTCCCGGCGTTCGAAGCGGCCGGCGTGACGATCGCGCTCGAGACCTACGAGCAGCTGTCGTCGCAGGAGCTCGTCGACCTCGTGAGCGCCGTCGACCACCCGAACCTCGGGATCTGCCTCGACCCGGCCAACACCGTCGCACGACTCGAACACCCGAGCGACGTGATCGCCCGCACCGCCCCGTACGTCCGCAACATCCACGTCAAGGACTTCGCGTTCACCCGCCGGGGCGGCTGGGTCGGCTTCACCCTCGAGGGCGCCCCGCTCGGCACCGGCCTGCTCGACTACCCCGCCCTCACCGCCGTCGTCCGACCGGACGAACGCGGTGTCAACCAGATCATCGAACACTGGCTCCCGCTCGGCGACTCCATCACGGAGACGATCGAGCTCGAGCGCACGTGGACCGCACACAACCTGCAGTACCTGAGAGAAGGAAGATCATGACCGACACCACCACCGTCGCGGACCAGCTCACCATCGCCGTCATCGGCGCGGGCGGCAAGATGGGCATGCGCGTCTCCAACAACCTCGTGAAGACCAGCCACACCGTCTTCTACAGCGAGGTCTCGCCCGCCGGCCAGGAGCGCGTGACCGAGGCCGGTCGCGAGCTCACCGAGACCGATGCGGCCGTCACCGACGCCGACGTCGTCATCCTCGCCGTCCCGGACCTCGCCCTGAAGGCCGTGTCCGCCGGCGTCGTCCCGCTCATGAAGTCGGGCGCCGTGCTCCTCACGCTCGACCCGGCCGCAGCGTACGCGGGTCTGCTGACGCGTCGCGACGACGTCATCCAGGCCGTCACGCACCCCTGCCACCCGTCGGTCTTCGTCGAGCGCCACACGCCCGAGGAGTACGCGGACACCTTCGGTGGCATCGCCGCCCTCCAGGACGCCATCGCGGCGATCGAGTCCGACGACGCCGAGAAGCAGGCGCAGGTCGAGGCCGTCGTCCGGGCGATCTTCGCCCCCGTCGGTGAGGTCCACTGGGTCACGGTCAAGCAGCTCGCGCAGCTCGAGCCGACCCTCGTGGAGACGATCGCCTGCATGATCGGTGCGCTCCTCAAGGAGTCGCTCGACGAGGCCGTCAACACCATGGGTGTGCCGGAGCCGGCCGCTCGTGCGATCCTCCTCGGCCACACGCAGGTCGCCCTCGCGAACTCGCTCAAGGGCGACAACCCGTTCTCCGACGCGTGCCTCATCGCGATGGACTACGGCCGCAGCGCGATCATCAAGGACGACTGGAAGAAGGTCTTCCAGGACGACGAGCTCGACAAGAACCTCGCCGCCATGCTCCACCTCGACAAGATCGAGCGGTAACCCACTTCCCCGACTGTTCGCAATTCAGGACGTGCCCGGCGCGTCGGCCCGCTCCACCCCCGATCCGGGTCGGCGCGCCGCGGCCGTCCTGAATTGCGAACGTCGCATGCGGTCAACCGGTTGTGCCGGATAGGCTGCAGACGACCCGATGCACCACCCCGCGACAGCCACTGCGACACCCGCGACACCACCCCCGCAACACCGCACGAGAGACAGGCGACGATGACTGGACGACTTGCAGGAAAGACCGCGCTCGTGACGGGTGCCGGATCGGGGATCGGACGTTCGGTCGCCGAACGGTTCGCGCGGGAGGATGCCGCCGTCGTCTTCTCCGACCGCGACATCCAGGCCGCCCGCGATGCGGCGGCACCCTTCCCGACCGCCATCGCCGTGCGACTCGACATCGCCGACGAAGCGAGCGTCGAGGCCGCCTTCGCGGTCATGGACGCAGCAGGCAAGACCCCGGACGTCGTCGTCGCGAACGCCGGCGTGCAGCTCTTCGGCCAGGACGCGAAGATCGCCGACCTCGACCTCGAGGTCTGGCAGCGCACGGTCGACATCAACCTCACCGGCACCTTCCTCACGACGAAGCACGCCGTCCGCGCCATGCTCGGCCGGGGCGGCTCGATCATCCTCACGGGCAGCCCGACCGGTCTCAACGGCGAGGGCGCCGACTTCACGGCGTACAGCTCGACGAAGGCCGGGATCCACGGCCTCGGCCGGACCGTCGCCGCGGCCTACGCCGATCAAGGCATCCGCGTGAACACCGTCGTCCCCGGCTACACGGAGACCCCGCTCGTCACCGCGATCTCCGGCGACCCCGAGTCCCGCGCCGCGATCGTCGGGCGCATCCCGCTCGGTCGTCCCGGCCAGGCCTCGGACGTCGAGGGCATCATGGTGTACCTCGCCAGCGACGAGTCGAGCTTCGCCACCGGAGCGACCTTCCGGGTCGACGGCGGCATGACGAGCCTCTGAGCCGACGATCATGACCTCGCGTTCGGGAACCACCTTCCGCGTCGCATCCGACCTGCTGCTCGACCGCGAGCGCGACGCCCTCGCCGTCGGCCGGGGGCCCTGGTCGGCCTCGCTCCGCGGCTCGGAGCTGGACGACATCGCCTTCGACGGCGAGCTCGTGCTGCGCAGCATCCGCTTCGTCGTCCGCGACCAGGACTGGAAGACGCTGCCCGTCATCGTCGACGCGGTCGACCACACGACGAGCGGCCTGCACCTGCGCGGCCGGGTCGGCGACGACGGCGAGACCGTCGCCTGGTCCCTGTCGGTCGACCTCGGCGCGTCGACACTGCGGGTCGCCGTCCGGGCCGAGGTGACCGCCGCGTTCCGCCGGGCGCGCATCGGCCTCATCGTGCTGCAGTCGCCGACCCTGGCCGGCACCGAGCTCGTCGTCGGCCACCCGGAGGGCTCCACGACGACCACGCGCCTCCCGGATCACGTCGCTCCGCATCAGCCGGCGATCCGCATCGAGTCCCTCGCCTGGACCGGCGACCGCATCGCGACCACGGCCCGCTTCAGCGGTGACGTCTTCGAGATGGAGGACCAGCGCAACTGGACCGACGCCTCGTTCAAGACCTACTCGACGCCGCTCTCGTTGCCGTTCCCCGTCGCGCTGGCGGTCGGTGACGTCGTCGAGCAGTCCGTCGAGGTCAGCTGTGCGCGGGTCGACGCTGCCGAGCCCGCCGACGCCCCGCTGGCGACGCCGCTCGCCGTGACCGTCGTGCCCGAGACGGAGTTCGCGGCGCAACGAGAGGACCCGGTACCTGAGCCTGTCGACGGGCGGATCGGCGCGCCACTCGACAGCGTCGTCCCGGCGATCTCGACCTCGGTCTCGAGCGACCCCGATGGCGGTCGCGCTGGTGCGGTGGTCCCCGACACGATCACCGGGATCCTCGTGGAGATCGATCCGACGAACCAGGACTGGCCGGCCATCCTCGACCGAGCCGTGCGCCAGGCCGGCACCAGACCCCTCGACCTCCGACTCGTGCTCGGGACGGGCGAGGAGGCCGAGCCGGTGCTGCGACGGCTCCGCGACGCGGCCGTGCCCGTCGTGCGCGTCGGGGCGTTCCATCGCCGCACCCACCTCTCGGAGGTCACGCTGCTGACCGCGCTCGGCGACGTCCTGCGAACCCTGTGGGCCGAGGGCCCGACGCCGCACCCCGAGCTCGTCGGCGGCACGCGCGCGCACTTCACGGAGCTCAACCGCAACCACGCGCGCCTCGAGCGCTGGACGGGCCCCGTGGCGTTCAGCATCACGCCGTTCATGCACGACCGCGGCGGGCACCAGCTCGTCGAGTCGCTCGGCATGCAGGCGGTCGTCGTGGCGGACGCTGTCAGGATCGCCGACGGCCGCCCGTTGCACGTCGGGCCGGTCACGCTCGGCGCCCGCTACAACGCGGTCGCCACCACGCGGGCGAGCGCCGGTGACTCCCGTGACCCGGAACTCCGCGCGGGCTTCGGCGCGGAGCACGTACCCGGCGCGACGGACGACCGGCAGTCGGCCGAGGCACTCGGCGCCTGGGTCGTCGGCAGTGTCGCGGCGCTGGCCGTCTCCGGTGTCGAATCGCTGTCGTACTTCGAGGCGACCGGACCGCGTGGGCTCGTCGCGGCCGACGGGACGCTCACGGCTGCCGGCCGGGCGCTCGGGTGGATCGCCGAGCTCAGCGGACGGCAGCGCGTCGCGGTCGAGATCGGCGGGGTGTCGCTCGGTGCCGGGTCGTCCGTCGCCGGGCCACCCGTCTCGTCGGCCGGTGTGACCGCGATCGCCGCCGTCGATGCCGCCGGCGAGACCGTCGTGATCCTCGGCAACCTCGGCGAGACACCGGTCCGGGTCGTCCTGACCGGCGCGTCCGAGCCGCGCACCGTGGAACTCGCTGCGGGTGCGGTCGCCCGGGTCGTGATCGCCCGTTCGGGTTCGTAGATCCTGCTCAGGCGAGCGTGCGGCGCAGGATGGCGAGGTCGAGCCAGCGGCCGAACTTCGTCCCGACCTCCGGCAGCAGGCCGACCTGCTCGAACCCGAGCTTCGTGTGCAGGGCGATCGATGCGGTGTTCTCGGCCTCGATGAGGGCGAGCATGACGTGGTGGCCGTCGGCCGTGGCGCGTTCCAGCAGCTCGACCATGAGCGCCTTACCGAGGCCGCGCCCCTGTGCGTCCGGGTGCACGTACACGGAGTTCTCGACGGTGTGGCGGTACCCGTCCTTCGCGGCGTACGGACCGTAACTGCCGTAGGCGAGGACGTCACCCTCGGGGAGCGCGTCGTCGGGACCGTCGGCGATGGCGACGAGTGCGACCCGGCCCGGCTCCTGGTGGCGGGCGAGCCATGCCTCGCGCTCGGCGAGGTCGGGTGTGACCTCGGTCCAGATCGCGACACCGTTCGCGACGGCGTCGGTGTGGATGGCGAGGACGCCAGGCAGGTCGGCGGGTTCGGCGAGACGGATGCGCATGCATCGATCGTAGAGCGCCCTTCGACAGGCTCAGGGACCGGTGGAGTTGGGCTCAGGGACCGGTGATGTTGGGCTCAGGGGTCGGCCGTAGGGAGCCGGGGCGCCCTTCGACAGGCTCAGGGACCGATGGTGTGCGGCTCAGGGACCGACGGTGTCGGGCTCAGGGACCGGGAAGCCCAGGGCTCAGGGGCCCGTTGCCCGCGACGGGTAGATTCGAGGCATGTCCTCCTCCACTCCGCTCCCGATGGAGCAGCTCACCGCCGTCCTGAACGCCGAAGTCGCCCGCTACGCCGCGCGCGGATGGACGGTGTCGTCGGTGCAGGGCCAGCAGGCCGTGCTGCAGCGACAGAAGCGCATCGGCTGGTTCTGGAACCTGATCCTGACGCTCATCACCGGCGGGCTCTGGCTCATCGTCGTGATCATCCGCGTCGTGAACCGCAAGGTCGAGTCGCTCATCGTGACGGTCGACGCCTACGGTCGCATCTCCACGCGACGCTGACGGTCGGAGCATGAGCGAGCGCGGCGAGAGCGATCCCCGGGAGACCGACGCCAGAGCTGTCATCGCCGCCGAGCGCGCCCGCGTCCAGCGGCGGACGCTCACGGTCGTCGTCATCAGCCAGGTCCTCGGCGGCGCCGGTCTCGCCGCCGGGGTGACGGTCGGGGCGCTCCTCGTGCAGGACGTCCTCGGCAGCATGAGCCTCGCGGGCGTCGCAGCCGCGCTCCTGACCCTCGGCTCCGCGCTCACCGCCTTCCTCGTCGGGCGCGTCACCCAGCGGCTCGGCCGGCGCATCGGGCTCGGACTCGGATTCGCGGCGGGTGGCGTCGGCGCGATCGGTGTGGTCGTGGCCGCCACCACCGCCCTGGTGCCGCTCCTCTTCCTGTCGCTCTTCGTCTACGGCGCTGGCACGGCCACGAACCTCCAGGCGCGCTACGCGGGGACCGACCTCGCGACCCCGGCCCGACGTGGTTCGGCGATCAGCGTCGCGATGGTGTCGACGACACTCGGCGCCGTCGCCGGACCCAACCTCGTCGAGCCGCTGGGATCGTTCGCGACCGGCCTCGGGCTGCCGTCGCTCGCCGGGCCGTTCCTCCTCGCCGCGGTCGCCTACCTCGCGGCCGGGACGGCGTTCCTCGTGCTGCTCCGACCCGACCCGTTCCTCCTCGCCCGCCGTCTCGATGCCGAGCTCGCGCAGCTGGAGGTGGAGCGGACCGCCGCGGAGCAGGTGGGGTCGAAGCAGGTGTCGCCGACGACCGCCGCACGCCCGCGTCCCGGCGTCGGCGCCTACGTCGGCGCCGCGGTCATGGTGGTCACGCAGATCGCCATGGTGGCGGTGATGACCATGACGCCGGTGCACATGCGGGCCCACCACCACGGCCTCGGCGAGGTCGGGCTCGTGATCGGGATCCACATCGCCGCGATGTACCTCCCCTCGCTCGTGACCGGCGTCCTGGTCGACCGCATCGGCCGCACGCCGATGGCGATCGCCGCCGGCGTGACCCTCCTGCTCGCCGGTGTCACGGGAGCCCTCGCGCCGGCGGACTCGCTCGGCCTGCTCATCCTGGCGCTCGCCCTCCTCGGACTCGGCTGGAACTTCGGGCTCATCGCGGGCACCGCGCTCGTCGTCGACCACACCGTGCCCGCCAACCGCGCCCGCACCCAGGGCACGCTCGACGTCCTCATCGCGCTCGCCGGTGCCGGAGCCGGCGTCATGTCCGGCGTCGTGATGGCGGGTGTCGGCTACGGTGCGCTGTCGATCGCGGGCGGCGTGCTCGCCCTCCTGCTCATCCCCGTGCTGCTCTGGGCCCGGCGGGTCACCCCACAGACCACGTCGGTCGAGCTGAGGGCGCGCGAGCTACTCGGCCTCGGCCGGCACGCGGACGGTGAGGGCGCCGGGCTCGATCCAGGTGTTGATCGCGACGGCCTTGCCGAAACCGTCGCCGTCGAGCTCGATCTCCTCAGGCTTCGACATGCGGGCGACGAAGCGCTTCGCGGTGCCGTAGCGGAGCTCGCCGTCGTCCTTCTGCTTGCCGGCGAGGGCCTTGCCCGCCTTCGTCCGGCGGAGGACGCCGTTCACCCAGGCGACCTTCGCCCAGATGCGGATCCAGCCGAGGATTCCGCCGGGACGCATGAACATGAGGTCGAACAGCCCGTCGTCGACGACCGCGTCGGGCAGCAAGAGGATGTTGGCGGGGAGCGAGCCGCAGTTCCCGATGATGACGGTGTGGACGGTCGCGCGCGTCTGCGGCTCGTCGTCGATCCGGAACCGCAGGTGCAGCTCGTCCGGGTCGCGCAACGACTTCACGATCGCGTCGACGTAGGCGGCCCAACCGGCCTTGGCCTTGAGGTCGTCGTCGGTGTTCTTGATCATCTTCGCGTCGATGCCCATGCCGGCCATGACGACGAACACATGGCGGTCGCGGGAGTGGTCGGCGCGCTCGATGTCGATGACACCGAGGTCGATCGCCTTGTCCGTGCCGGTGAAGGCCGTGATGACGGAGCCGGGCAGGTCGTTGAGCGTGAGGTCGAGGTTCCGGGCGAGCAGGTTGCCGGTGCCCGACGGGAGCAGGGCGAGCGGGATGCCGCTGCCGCGGAGGCCCTCCGAGACGGCGCGGACGGTGCCGTCACCGCCGGCCGCGATGACGAGGTCGACGCCCGCTGCGATGGCCTCGGCGGTGACCCCCTGGCCGACGTCGTCGACGGACGTCTCGAACCAGAGCGACTCGGCCCATCCGGCGTCGGACGCCGAGCGCTCGACCGATTCACGGAGTGCGTCGAGGTCGACCTTCACCGGGTTGTAGATGATGGCGGCGACCTTCGTGGCGGTGGCGTCGGCCGGCGCGGTCGTGCTCTCAGGAGTCGTCATCCGATCAGCATAGGAGCGGAGACGCGGACGAGGGGGATCCCGCTCACGGGTTGACGCGGCACGTGGGTTCTGTAGGTGGCGGAAGAGTATCGTTGACTCCTTGCAGGCACCGTCCATGCCCGCCACGAACGCAGTGTCCGCGGCGGCCTCCCCATCGTGATTGCGACATCGTGAAGATCCTCTCCATCCAGTCAGCCGTGGCCTACGGGCACGTCGGCAACTCCGCGGCAGTGTTCCCCCTCCAGCGCATCGGCGTCGAGGTGATCCCGGTCAACACGGTGAACTTCTCGAACCACACCGGGTACGGCGCGTGGCGCGGGCCCCTGATCTCGCCCGAGCAGGTCGGCGAGGTCATCACCGGTGTCGAGGAGCGCGGTGCGTTCCCGCAGATCGACGTCGTGCTCTCGGGCTACCAGGGCGGCGTCGGCATCGGCGACGTCATCGTGGACGCGGTACAGCGGGTCAAGGCGGCGAACCCCGACGCGCTGTACGCGTGCGACCCGGTCATGGGCAACGCGAAGTCCGGCTGCTTCGTCGCCCCGGAGATCCCCGACCTGCTGCGCGACCGCGTCGTGCCGAACGCCGACATCATCACGCCGAACCAGTTCGAGCTGGGCTTCCTCACGGGCACCGAGCCCGCGTCCCTCGAGTCCACGCTGGCGTCGGTCGAACTGGCGCGCGCGATGGGTCCGTCGGTCGTCCTGGTGACGAGCGTCGAGCGTCCCGACCGCGACCCCGAGACGATCGAGATGCTCGTCGTGGACGACGCCGGTCGGTGGATCGTCCAGACGCCGCTGCTGCCGTTCAAGGCGAACGGTTCCGGCGACGTCACGGCAGCCCTGTTCGCCGCGCACTACGGCGAGACCCGCGACGCGAAGCTCGCCCTCGAGCGCACGGCGTCGAGTGTGTTCGACCTCGTCGAGCTCACGTACCGCTCGGGCCAGCGGGAGCTGCAGCTCGTCGAGGCGCAGGAGTTCTACGCGAACCCGCGGATGCAGTTCACCGCGACGGCGGTCTGAGCCCGACTCCAGCTCCTCAGCTCCCCTTCCGGTCCCTCCGCTCCCTTTCCGGTCCCTGAGCTTGTCGAAGGGCGGGGTTGTCCGTGTGCACTTCGACAGGCTCAGTGACCGGGGAAGGTGTCTCGAACGGTTTCCGGTCCCTCAGCTTGTCGAAGGGCGGCACTTCGACAAGCTCAGTGACCAGGGTGGCTCAGCGCCCTCCGTCACCGCACGGCGCGGCAGGCGAGGTGGAGCGCGAGGCGCACCTCCGGGTCCGCCATGTCGACGCCGAGGAGCTCCTGCGCGCGGGTGATCCGCGTCGCGACGGTGTTGCGGTGCAGCCCGAGTGCGGCGGCCGTCGGTGCGACCGCGGACTCGTGGTCGAGGTAGGCGGACAGCGTCGTCAGCAGTTCACCGTTGCCGGTCTGCAACGGTGCGAGGAGCGACCGCGCCGCCGGGACGAAGGTGTCGTTGCCGGTCCAGGCGAGCAGCAGCTGTTCCAGGCCGAGGCCGTCGACCCGCACGAACCAGCCCGTCGTGGACCGGTTCGCGGCGATGCGCACCGCGTCGGACGCCTCCCCGAGTGAGGAGGTGAGACCCGCCGATCCGCTCGCCAGCGACCCGACGGCCGTCGCGACGTTGAACGAGCGCCGCGCCTCGACGTGCAGGTCGCGGAGGGCGGCGATGTACCGCTCGACCTGCGGTGGCTCCGGTGGCTCGGCGAAGGTCAGCCAACCGCTCACCCCGCGTCCGCTCGTCGTCGCGTGGGAGTCCACGGCGATCCGCCCGAGCGCGCCGGTCACGAAGCGGAGGAGTTGCAGGGCGTCCACCCGGCTCCGGCCGACGATGCGGAACGCGAGGTGGTAGCCGGTCGTCCGCCAGCCCCGCTCGAGCATGCGGCGTTCGACGTCGGGATCGGGGCGGCCTCGGAGGTCCACGAAGTCCCGCAGGACGCCGGACGACACGGACGCGTCACTGACCTCGGCGACCTCGTCGATGAGGATCCGCGCCGCGACGGCGGGCATGGCGACCTCGGCGGCGACCGCGAGCGCACTCAGTTGTCGGTCGTCGAGTCCGTCCCCGAAGAACGCGACCCGGAGGCCCTCCCGACTCGGGCTGTCGACCCGGACCGATGCCGCAGCGCCCTGCCCGGCCTTCGTCAGGTCGACCCAGGGGCCGAAGTCGATCGCCGCGTGCACCTCCGACGGCAACCGCCCGCCGGCCTCGAGCAGGACGCCCTCGCTGTCGATGAGGGCGATCCCGTGGCCGATGCTCGTCGAGAGGTGGCGGAGCAGGTCGGCCAGTCCCTCGGCGTGGTACTCGATGGACTGCGCGACCTTGCGGACGTACCCGAGGGTCAGGGAGTCGCGGGCCTCGACGAGCTGCCAGCACGCCTTCGCGAGCAGCATCGGTCGGTCGACGTGCAGGAGCGAGAAGCCGAGTCGGTCGGCGAGCGCGCGCGTCCCCGCGCCGAAGCCGTCGGCCTCCGGGATCGCCAGGGCGAGGAAGCCGCGATCCCGGGTGCGGCGGACGAGTGCGTCCTGCTGCCATGGCCTCGTGGGTGGGGCTCCGGTCACCACGGCGAGTCGGCCGGCCCCCTCCTCGGGGAGGGCCGCCTCGTTCGTCTCGACCACCACGCCGGCCCAGTTGGCGTCGGCCGGGCCGGCGACGAGCCGCACGCCACCGTTGTCGGGGTGCGCGAGGAGCGCGCCCAACTGCAGGCGATCGCTCATGCCGGGACCTCGTCGGTTCGGACCTCGTCGAGCTCGTCCAGGCCGTAGGCGGACGGGAGCACATGGCGGAGTCGCTCCGGGGAGCCGGACCACCAGTCCGGACCGTCGACCCGGATGACGGCGACGTGTCTCGCCATCGAGATCGCCGTGACCTCGAGGATGTCCCGGGAGACCGCGTCGACCACGACGATGAGGTCCGGCGCGGCGGCTTCGAGTCGTCCGTCGGTCATGAACGCGAGCGTCTCGGAGCGGGCGACGAGACGGTGCAGCGCGCCACTGCTCCCGTCGATCCCGAAGGTGAGCACGTGCGGGTCCCGGGAGTCCGGCTCGATGCTGTTGACCCGTCCCTCCGCGAGGAGCCGTCCACCCAGCGACTCGGCCAGGGCGGTCAACGGGCCGTCGATCCGTGCGAGGAACGCGCCGCCCAGCTCGAGTGCCCGGGCGGCGTTCCCGACGATGGCGTGCGCGCGGAGGTCGCCGACGGTGAAGCCAGCGAACACCATGCCGCCGCTGCCGCCGGCCTGCACGATCGCCGCGCGGACGACGCGTTCGATGTCGAGAGCACGCTCGGTCTCGACGAGGGCGACCCCGCCGGCACCGGTGTCGCAGGTGACGACGATGCCCGGGACCTCGTCCACGAGGATCGACATCTGGTCGAGCGAGGGGACGGCACGCCCGGTCAGATCAGCGTCGACGATGGTCCTCCCCGCGGCGAACGCGAAGGGGGTGAGCCCGTTGACCCCGCCACCCTCCAACGAACAGATGGCCGGGATGCGGTGTCCGAGCCAGCGTTCCGCGGCCCCGATCAGCCGCCCGAACGGGTCCGTGCCGGGCAGGCGCTCACTGAGCAGCATCGTGGAACCGACGAAGCCGACGGCGAGACACGGGGTCTCCGGGTCGAGGTCGTCGACGCTGTGGAGGTCGAACGGCCAGGCGCGCTCGTCGCGGAGCGCCAGCTCGAGCATCGTCGTCGCGCCGCCACCTCCCGAGCCCAGGATCGCGAACCCCGTCGCCAGGGCGGGGAGGCGATCGCGCTCGAGGAGGGTCGGCATGCCCTCAGCCTAGGCTCGGACCGCCTGACCAGCTGCGAACGCATCCGCGGCTTCCGCAGCCGCTGCCTCGCCCTCGACCGGGACGAACGGCTCCGTCAGCCCGAACGCGGTCGGTCCGAAGGCGCGCAGTGCGTCCGGCGTGCGCATGAGTGCCGGCGTCGAGATCCCGAGGACCCGGACCCGTTGTCCGTAGCGGAGGCCCTCCGTGGTGATCGGCTCGGCGGTCTCGTGGTCGACGATGCAGATGAGGTCCGGCACGATCGCGACGACCTCGCCGTTCCACCGTGCGATGAGGTTCTCGTTCTGGAACGAGATCTCGAGGCGTTCGGAGCTCGACGGGTCGGCCGACCAGATGACGGCCGTGCCCTTGGCGAAGCCCTCGGTGGTGCGGCGCTCCACGTCGGCGACCTTCCCGACGAACAGCTCCCGGACGTGCGAGTAGAGCGTCGTGGACAGCGTGTCGGCGATGGCGGCGAACGGCGAACGGTGCTCCTCGCGCGCGACCCGGATCGCCCGGCCGAGGGCCAGCGCCATCGAGATCGTCCGCGGCACCGCGGTGCGACGCACGTCCGCCCCGCTCATCGCGTACTCGGCGATGTGCGCGACGCCGCCGAGGCGGATCGCGATGCCGCGCGCCAACCACTCCATCTGTCGGTCGTCGTCGCCGGTGTCGATGATCACGCGCTCGCCGCGTTCCCCGGCGATGGCGAGCGGCGAACCGTGCACGCCGTACACCGCGAAGGTCTCCATGGAGAGCTCCGGGAAGGCCCGGCCCATGCCGTCGGCGTCGACGACCGGCAGCCCGGTCTCGGCGGCCACGATGAGCGGGATCATCGAGTTGATGCCACCGCACTCGATCGGCATGGTCGCGTCGGCGGTGCGCCCGAGGTGCTCCTCCAGTGTCCGCAGGGCGAGTGTCGGTTCGAACCCGGCCGGGATCTTCTCGACCATGACCGTCGGAGCGCCCATCTGCGCGGTGGGGATGACGAAGAGGTCGTCGGCGAGGTCGTCGGGGTCGAGGATCGTGATGGAGCGGTCGCCGAGCACCTGCTTCACGAGCATCATGCCGATGTACGGGTCACCTCCGCCGCCGGTCCCGAGGAGGGTGGCGCCTCGAGCGAGGTCGGGCAGGTCGTCCGCGGTCAGCGTCCAGCTCATGCGGCGACCTCCGGCGCGTCCGGCGCAGGCGTCTCGGCCGTGCCGTCGAAGCGGTGCGAGGGCACCTCGTACCCGAAGTACCCCGGCCCGACCATCGCCAGCGCCTCAGGACTGTGCCAGCGGTCGTCGCTCGGTGCCGAGATCACGCGGACGCGCTGTCCGTAGCGGAGCCCCTCGGTGGTGATGGGCTCGCCGGAGTCGTGCTCGAGCACCATGATGAGGTCGGGCGTGGTCACGAGGGTGACGCCGTCGAGCGCGGCCATGAGGTGCTCGTTCTGGAACGACAGCTCGAGGCTCGCGTCGACGCCGTCGATCCGGGCGCGACCGCGGGCGAACCCGGTGGTGGTCGCGCGCTCGACGTCGACGACCTTGCCGGAGAACAGTTCGCGACCGCCGAGCAGCTGCACGGTCCGCTCCACGGGGTCGGCCTTCTCGGCTCGGGCCGCCTCGATGCCGTCGCCGATCTCGCGGCACAGCGACAGCGAGTCGGCGACGAGCGCCTCGCGGGCCTGCGCGCCGGACATCGGGAAGCCGGAGATCATGACCGAGCAGCCCATCTCGACACAGGCGACGCGGGCGATGCGTTCGGTCCAGCTGTTGTCGACGGTCGTGAGGACGCCGGTGTTGCCCTTCTCGTCGCTGAACGCGAGCGGGGAGGCGTCGATGCCGTACAGGGTCGGGAGCACCATCTGCAGCTCGGGGAAGGCCCGCCCCATCCCGTCGGCGTCGATGAGGGGGAGTCCGAGCGCTGCGGCTGCGGCGATCGGGATGGTCGAGTTCACACCGCCGACCTCGGCGCACGCGATGTGCGTGACCGGGCGACCGAGGGAGGCACTGAGGGCGTGGACCGGTGCGACGACCTCGGTGAGGCTCGGCAGCTTCTCGACCATGACGGTCGGGGCGCCCATCATCGCGACGGTGAGGACGAGCGCGTCGTCGGGGACCTCGTCGAGGGTGACGACGGTGACGTCGCCGTGCTCGCGGAGTGCCTGCGCGGCGAGGAGCGCGCCGATGTACGGGTCGCCGCCGCCGCCGGTCCCGAGGACGGCCGCACCGCGGGCGAGGCCGGGGATGAGCTCGGCCGAGATGGTCCAGCTCATCGGAGGCCTCCCATGTCGAGGTCGCCGACGGCCTTCACCCGGATGCGCGTGGCGTTCCCGGGGAGATAGGGGATCGGGACCTCGTCGAAATCGACGATCGCGACCGACGCGGGGGAGGCGCCGGCCGCGATCGCCTTGTCGATCGCCTCGGCACGGACCTCGGCGATCGCCTCCTCGCGTCGGCCGGGTTCGATGGCGTAGACCTTGTCGATCTCGCCCCCGACCTGCGCGATGGAAGCACCGATGGCATTCGCCACGGCGTAGTTGTCGGGCCGGTGGACGGCGCCGAAGATGGGGAGTTCGTCTGAGAGCAGGATCGACCCGCCGCCGACCGCCACCACGGGGATCGGCTCTGGAGAGGTGCGCATGCGGTCGACGGCCTCGGCGATGCGTTCGCCGATCCGCTCGAGGACGCGCTCCACGAAGACCGGGTCGAGGTGGGCGACCTTCGAGGCGTCACCGATCGACGCGCGACCGGCGGCCACGGCGATGTCCGTCGCCGTGAGGGTGCTGCCGCCGAAGACGAGGGCCTCGGTCATGAGCTTGTACCCGACGGATGCCGGGCCGACCTCGGCGGTCTCCTCGTCGACGATGCTGCCGCCGCCGATGCCGATGGACAGGACGTCGGGCATGCGGAAGTTGGTACGGATGCCGGCGACCTTGACCTCGTTCGCCGTCTCGCGGGGGAAGCCGTTGATGAGCAGGCCGATGTCCGCCGTGGTGCCGCCGATGTCGACGACCGCGCAGGTCGCGAGTCCGCTCGTGAGTGCCGCCCCGCGCATCGAGTTGGTGGGGCCGGAGGCGAACGTCGCGACGGGGTAGAGGCGCACGTAGTCCTCGTCCATGAGCGTGCCGTCGTTCTGGCTGAGGAAGATGGGCGCCTCGATGCCCTGCTTCCGGACGGCGGCGGTCAGCCCGTCGACGATCTCCGAGGCGAGCTCGCGCAGGGCTGCGTTGATGATCGTCGCGTTCTCGCGCTCCAGGAGGC
Source organism: Plantibacter sp. (assembly GCF_059073635.1). Classification (NCBI taxonomy): domain Bacteria; kingdom Bacillati; phylum Actinomycetota; class Actinomycetes; order Micrococcales; family Microbacteriaceae; genus Plantibacter; species Plantibacter sp. Next base: position 347,034 of record NZ_JCACOF010000008.1, read on the forward strand.
CGATGCGCCCGATCTCGTGCGAGAGCGAGATGGCCACGTCCGGGCCGAGGACCTCGCCGACGATCCGCGCCGCCTCGACCTCGAGGTCGTGGTTGACGGGGCTGAAGACGGAGGAGATCGCGACGGAGCGGATGCCGTTGACACGCATGTCCTCGGCGTGTGCCCGCAGCTCGTCGGGGTCGATCGGCGAGATGGGGCGTCCGTCGAACTCGTAGCCGCCATGCGCGAGGTAGCTGCGTGCACTGATCGCCTCGACGAGCTCCGCCGGCCAGTCGACGAGCGGCGGCAACGCGCGGGTCGCCGGGAGCCCGAGCCGCAGTGCCGCGGTGGGTGCGAGCCGCTTGGCCTGCACGAGGGCGTTGATGAAGTGCGTCGTGCCGATCATCACCGCGGTGATCTGCTCGCCGTCGAAGTGGTGGCCGCTGCGCAGTTCGCCGATCGCCTGGACGATCCCGTCGGTCACGTCCGGGGTGGTCGCGTGCTTCACGGCCGCCAGGGTGGTGGTGCCGTCCATGAGCACGGCGTCGGTGTTGGTGCCGCCGACATCGATACCGATGTGCATATGAGGGGTTCGCTTTCTGTTGGTGCGGTGGAGCGGTGTGCGGTGGAACGGTGCGCCGGGCGCCGGGTCAGTTCGTGGCGGGGGAGGTGGCGTCCGCCTGCTCGGGTGCGGCGATCTGCGAGGTGTGGGCGACGCCGACACCGCGGACCAGGCCGAGCTTGCCCGCCGCGATGTACAGCACCATCGAGAGGATGAGCGACAGGACGGCCGGGATGCCCCAGGTGACGAAGTACCCGGTGATCGCGGACACGGCCCAGATGATGATGGTCGCCGGAACGATGCGCGGCGCGGTCGTGGGCAGGCGGCCCGAGGCGCGGGTCTCGTCGAGCTCGCCGCGCCAGCGCTTCACGATGAAGTACTCGGCGACCATGATGCCGGCGATGGGCGGGAAGGCGACGCCGAGGATGATGAGGAAGCCGGAGAACTGCCCGAGGATGCCGACCGCCGCGAGGATGGAACCGACCACACCGAGCACGATGGTGGTGGTCACGCGGTTGAGGTTCTTGCCGAACGCGGTCGAGATGAAGTTGACCAGCCCGAGCGTCGACGAGTACAGGTTCCAGTCGTTGATCTTGAGCGTCCCGGTGATGACGATGATGAGGCCGATGAGCCCGACCGACGACGTGACGATCGCGACGACGTTGCCCGAGGCTGCGGCGTGGGCGAGCAGGACCCCGGAGAGGCCGATGACGAACTCACCGAGCGAGACGCCGACGACGGTCTGCTTGATGACGTCGGCGCGGGACCGGTTGAAGCGGGTCATGTCGGCGGTGATGATGGCGCCGACGATGAGGCCGCCCGCGACGATGCCGGTGCCGGCCCAGACGCTCATGGTGGGGCCGGGTGCCGGGCCGGTGACGAGTTCCATGAAGTCGTGCTGGGTGAGTTCGCTGATGATCGACCAGCCGACGAGGATGAGGAACAGCGGGACGGTGATGTTCGCGAGCCACTGCATGCCCTTGAACCCGTAGGCGACGATGGCGGTGACGGCGAGGCCGAAGATGAGGCTCCAGGCCCACACCGGCATGAAGCCGGGGAGGAGGGCGTCGAGCGACTCGGCGGAGATGGCGCTCTGGATGCCGAACCAACCGATGAGGCTGATGCCGATCGCGAGTCCGACGAGTGACGCGCCGATCTCGCCGAAGCCGGTCCAGCGGGCGAGGAGGGCGGTGTTGAGGCCCTCCTTCTGGCCGATGATGCCGACGATGCACATGATCACCTCGAGGATGATCGAGCCGAGGAGCAGAGCGAGGAACGCCTCGCCGAAGGTCATGCTGTAGCCGAGGGTGGCGCCGAGGAGGAACTGGGACAGGGCCGACACCTGTCCGAAGCGCTGGACGGCGATGCCGAACCAGGGCTTCTGTGCGTCGGGACGGACGCGGGACAGGGCGAAGTCGTCTGCGTGTGCCATGCGAGCCATGCTGGTCTCCAGAAGTGGGGGAGGGAGCGGTGCGGGTGGCGGCAACGTTACTGACGGCCCGCCCGCAGCAGAATGTGCATGATGCAGGAATGTGCGCGCGATATCAGCACTCTGCACAAGCGCTCCGGTCTGCTGGCGCTCAGAGCGACGCCTGGATCACCTCGAAGGTCCGTGCGCCGTCGAGTGCCGCCATGTCGTGGCGGATGCCCGGGAACCGCGTGACGGTCCAGCCGAGCCGTTCGTACTGCTCGACGTCCGCTCGCGGAACGACGAGCTTCGCGTCGTCCGACAGCACCAGCGTCGAGGGGACGATCGGCGCCGACGGCGTCACCGGGTTCGCTGCGACGTCCTGCAGCACCTCCGCGATCATCGAGCGGTCCCACGCGGCATGGGCGGCCTCGGCGAGCGCGACGTTCGCGGGACCCGTCGCTGGGTCCGTGCGGTCGTAGAACCAGGCCAGGAGCCGCGGCAGCCCTGGGATGCTCCAGAACAGTCGTGCGCCGAGGCCTCGGCCCGGCAGTTTCAGGCCGAACCCGGGATCGAGGTAGATCGCGTGCGCCGGGCGGAGCGGCCCCACGATGTCGATGAGGAGCCGCCCGCCGAGGGAGTGGCCGACGATCGCGTCGAGGCCGGTCGGCAACGTCTCGACGAGGTCGGCCGCGAGCGAGGCGATGTCGTAGCGCTCGCCCCGGGTCCGATCGGCGCGTGGGCTGGAGCCGTGACCGCGGAGGTCGACGAGCAGGAACGTGTACCGCTCCGGGTCGGCCGCTGCGACGACGTCGGTCCAGGCGGCTCCGTCGGCCAGGAATCCGTGGATGAGGGCGATCCGGACCGGGCCGTGCCCGCGTTCCTCGACGTGCAGTCGCATGGCCCTCCTCCGTCGGTGCTGGGGACGACTCTACGCGGCGACACCACGCTCCGTCGCTGCGCTCAGGACCGCACGAGCAACCAGGCGAAGGCACCGAAGGACACGAGTCCGAGTGCTGCGCCGACGATCGACCCGATGAGGCTGAAGGTGGGCCAGGGAGCGCCGGGTTGGCGACTCATCCTGATGCCCTGGGCCGCGAACAGCAGCGGCACGAAGCAGGCGAGCACCGAGAACGTCCATGACCCGCCGTCTCTCGCCGTCGACGCGACGATGAAGATCGAGAACGCGGCGATGGCGATGCTGAGGATCGCGCACGCGCGTGCCGAGATCGGTTCGTTCTTCGCAGCCATGGGCACAGGGTATCGAGTTGGGCCAGCCGCCGACCAGAGCAGAATGGAGGGCATGACCGACGCCACTCCGCCGACCCTGACGGAACGACTGACGCTCACCCGCCCCACCGAGCGCGATCTGCCGGAGCTCCACGAGCTCCATGCCGACCCCGCGGTCTGGACGCACCTGCCGTCCGCCCGACACACGGCGCTCGCCGAGACCCGCGCGTTGATCGAGCGGTACCAGGCCGGCTGGGAGGCGAACGGTCTCGACGTGTGGGTGGCGCGTGACACCGCGACGGGTGCATTGGTCGGCATCGGCGGCCCGAGCCTGCGTGGCGGGGTCGCCTGGAACCTCTACTACCGCCTGGCGCCCGCGGCCTGGGGGCGCGGATACGCGCAGGAGCTCATCGCGGCCGCGCGAGCCGCGGCATCGGCGTCGGCACCGGACCTGCCCGTGGTGGCGTTCCTCCTGGAGCACAACGATGGTTCACGACGGGCTGCCGAACGCGCGGGGTTGGAGGTCGTCTGGCGTGGCCCCGACGCGGGCAACCCGGATCCCGATGCCGTGCGCCTCGTGTTCGCCGACCGGGTGCTCAGCGACGAGGCCCTCCGCGTGTTCGTGGGCTGAACGACCGCCGCACCCGATCTCCGAGCGTGTCAGAAGGACGCCGCTTCCGGGCGCGACCGGGTATTTTCGGGCAACCGGCCGCGAAACGCAAGCAGTCTGTTCACCGACGACGTTCCTCGATACGGTTGGAAGATATGTCAGCCACGGTCGAGATGGAACACATGAGTCAGGTAGAACGCGAACGCCCGCTCCTGCGCAAGGGGAGCGAGGCGAGTTTCGTCCGGTGGGCCTTCGACGGTCGCTCCTGGTGCGCCGACCTCGTGAGCGGACAGTACCGAGGCGCGACGAAGACCGGTTGGCTCCTCCAGACCGAGAACGAGCAGCGGGAACTCTCCAATCAGGAGTGGGCTCCCTGCATGGCGTGAGCGTGCCGTCCACATCCACCCGCGCCACGCACCGAGGAGCCCACGCATGACCGACCGCATCCTGACCACGCACGCCGGGAGCCTGCCGCGCACGCCCGAGTTGACCCGGTTGCTCGTGGCCCGCGACCAGCGGCGGTCGTTCGACGTCGCCGAGCTGGAGGAGGTCACGGCGGATGCGGTGGCCGCGACGGTCGCCGCGCAGCTCGCCACCGGTCTCGATCTCATCAACGACGGCGAGGTCCCGCGCGTTGGCTTCTCCACCTATGTGCTGGAACGCATCGAGGGCTTCGGCGGGGCAGGACACCGCAAGCCGACGCTCGACTCCGTGCGATTCCCGGACTACGCGGCGTTCCAGGCGAAGCAGATCGTCGAGGGTGCGGACGTCGCGCGGGTGTGGGATCCGCCGATGGCGCAGGGGCAGCTCGTGTACGACCCCACGCTGTCCGGCATCACCGCCGATCTCGACGGCTTCGAACGGGAGCTCGCCGTGCAGGCCGGCCAGGGGCGCACGCCCGCCGGCACCTTCTTCTCCGCGGCGACGCCCGGGATCGTGTCGACGACGCTGCTGCTCGATGCCGCGAACCCCTTCTACGGCGACGACCGCGCCTATGTGTTCGCGCTCGCCGAGCAACTGCGGATCGAGTACGAGGCGATCGTCGCCCGGGGTCACGTCCTGCAGCTCGACGCCCCGGACCTCGCCATGGAGCGGGTCATCCAGTTCGGTGACGCGACGCTCGAGGAGTTCCTCGCGGCCGTGGACCTGCACGTCGACGCCCTCAACCACGCCATCCGGAACATCCCCCGCGAGCAGGTCCGGCTCCACGTCTGCTGGGGCAACTGGCAGGGGCCGCACCAGGACGACGTCCCGGTCGACGTGCTCCTCCCGCACCTCTACCGGGCGCGGGTGGGCGCGTTCAGCATCCCGCTCGGCAACCCGCGGCACCAGCACGAGGCGCCGGCGTTCCGCGAGCACCCGCTCCCCGAGGGCGCGCTCCTCATCCCAGGGGTCGTCGACGTGACCACCAACTACCTGGAGCACCCGCAGGTCATCGCGAACCGCATCGTGGAGGTCGCGGAAGCGGTCGGCGATCCGACGCGCGTCATCGCGGGCACCGACTGCGGGCTCTCCACGTTCGCGAGCTACGAGTTCGTCGCGACCGATGTCGCGTGGGCGAAGCTCGGTGCGCTCGTCGAGGGCGCTGCGATCGCGTCGAAGCGGCTGTTCGGCGCCTGAGTCCTCGGCTCGGCGCCGCGCTCAGACGGTGATCGACGGCTCGTCGCTCACCGAGAGCGTGAGCACGGCCTTGCCGATGAGGTCGTCCTGCTCGAGGTCGCCCTCGAGTCGGCGCAGCTGACGCGCGACGTCGTTCTCGCGGTCGTCGCCGACGAGGTCGACCGACGCGACGAGGAAGAGGCGTTCCGGTCCGCTGAACTCGAGGTACAGCGCCGTCACCCGTTCGATCTCCGGGTGCGACAGGAGCGCGGTGATCGTCTGCGCGCGGTAGGCGGGGCTCGGCGAGGCCCCGAGGAGATAGCGCCGGTTGCGGTTGATGAGCAGCAGCGCGACCCCGCCGAGCAGGACGCCGATCGCGATCGAGCCGATCGCATCCCACACCGGGTCGCCGGTCACCTGGTGGAGGCCGATGCCGGCCCCGGCGATGATGAGGCCGAGCAGTGCTGCGGAGTCCTCGAAGAACACCGAGCGGAGCGTCGTGTTGGAGCCGTTCACGATGTAGTCGAAGAAGCCGCGGCCGTACTTCTTCGCCGTGCGCCGACCCTCGAGGATCGACTGGGTGAAGGAGAAGCCCTCGAGGAGGAAGGCGACGCCGAGCACGAGGTAGCTGAGGGCGTAGTCCTCCATCGCCTCCGGTGCGGTGAGGCTCTGGATGCCGTGCTGGATCGAGACGACCGCACCGACGGTGAAGATCCCGAAGGCGGCGAACAGCGAGAAGATGTACGCGTCACGGCCGTAGCCGAGCGGATGTGCGGCGTCTCGTTGCTTGTCGGCCCGTTTGTCGGCGATGAGGAGGAAGATCTCGTTCCCCGCGTCGGCCCACGAGTGGGCGGCCTCGGCCAGCATCGACGCCGACCCGGTGAGCGCGGCGACGATGGACTTGGCGATGGCGACGATGACGTTGGCCAGGAAGGCGATCACGACGGTCATGCGCCAACGCTACGCCCAGCCGGGGTCCGTCGTGGACGTCCGGGTGTCTGTGCATCGGGCCGCCAGGGGGAGAGCCTCAGGACTTCAGGACGCGCAGCGCGGAGCCCTTGTGTGCGGCCTTCGCGCCGGTCTTCTCGGACTCCACGATGAACGCGGGCTCGTCCGTCGACGCCGTGAAGTGCTGGCCGTCGAACTGGAAGTCCGCGGTCTTCCGCTCGACGACCTTCCCCTGCGTCCGCCCCTGCGAGGTGCCCCACGACACGCGGTCGCCCACTCGTACGTCTGCCATGCTGCCTCCTCGGCGCTCCACGCCGCGCGCGAGCGGCGTGACAGCGACGATGCCAGCGTGTCGGCGGCCGGACAAGCGCTTGCGCCGCGCGAGCGCAGGGGATATCCCCCGAGGCCCAGGGGCTCCGCGGGGCATAGCGTGTCCCCATGGCCTCGTTCACTCCGGGAAGACCCCGACTCGCGCTCGGCATCGGCATCGTGGCTGTCGTACTCGGGGTGGCGCTCATCCCGGTCGCCGTCGCGAACGCCCACGGCGAGTACGGCTTCCATTTCTGGTGGATCGTCATCGTCCCGATCCTCGCCGGCCTGTACTTCGGTGTGGCCGGAGCCGTCGGGCTCCGCAACCGCCGCTGAGGCCCGCGGCGGCCGCAGGCGCCCCCGGAATCTCGCGTACCGTTGGCGGGATGAGTGACGACACCGCGACCGAGGAGCACCGCAGGACCGCTGCGCACGCCTACAGCGCGCTCGGCTGCCTGCTCCTCGACGCCGGCACCTCCGTCACCGACGTCCGCGACTCCCTGGAGCGCGCCACGGTCGCATCGGGCGACGAAGGCCTCGCCTTCTCGGTGCTGCCGCAGCTCATCATCGTGAACGACGTGCGCACCGGCGCGGTGCTCGCGGCCGGCAACACGCACGGCGAGCTGTCGTTCCGCGGCGCGGCGCGGGCGAACCGGCTCATGCGCGAACTCGAGCTCGGACACTGGCCGGTCGGTGACCTGCCGGCCCGCATCCAGTCGATCCGGGAGACGCCGCGCCCGCATGCGTCGATGCACTGGGTGGTCGGGAACCTGCTGCTCGCGGGTGGGCTCGCGCTGCTGTTCCGCTGCCCCTGGTGGGCGATCGTCGCATCCATGCTCGTCGGTGCCTTCGTCGGCCTCGTCATCACCCTGCTGGCGCGGTGGCGGGGAGCGGTCGCGATCGCCCCGTTCGTGACGGCGTTCGTGTCGACGACGCTCGTCGGGACGCTCGCATCGGCGATGGATCTCGGTCCCGTGCCGCTGTTCGCCGTCTGCGCGCCGATCGCGATCCTCGTGCCCGGCGCGCTCATCACCAACGCCCTGCTGGAATTGACGGCGACGGACATCGTGACGGGCTCGGCACGCCTGATGTACGGGCTCATCGTGCTCGCCTTCATGGCGGCCGGGATCTCGGCCGGGGCGCTGCTCACCGGCCTGTCGATCGACCCCGACTCGACGGCGCTCGTCGGTCAGGTGGGCCGCGGGAGTTCGGACCTCGTCGGGTGGGAGTCGGTCCCGCCGCTGTGGTTCACGTGGATCGGCGTCGTGATGCTCGCGGCCGGGATCGGGATCGCGTTCGGCTCGGGCCGCTCCCTGACGCTGCTGACCATCTGCGTGATGGCGCTGACCTACGCGGGCATCGTCCTGTTCGCCCCGCTCGTGGGGAACGCGGTCGCGACGGGGCTCACCGCCGGAATCGTGTTCGTCGTCGCTCGCATCGTCGAGCGGTACTCGGCGGCGGTGCCGTCCAACGTCACGTTCCAGCCGGCCCTGCTCATGCTCGTGCCGGGCACCGTTGGCCTGGTCTCCCTCGCGACGCTCGAGGGCTCAGCGGTCACGGCGGCGCTGACGGTCTTCATCAGCCTCTGCGTCGGCGTCAAGACGGCGGCGGTCCTCACCGGGGTCGTCATCCCGCCGGTGCGTGCGAGCGCCCGTCCCTGAGTCGCCCGGAATCGTCCGAAACCGAGCCGAATCCGTGCAGATTCGGGCGACTCAGCGGCTCAGCGCAGCCCGCGCCCGCGCCTTGATCGCGAGGATGACCTCGGTCTTCGCGTCGGCGTAGTCGTTCATGTCGTCCCAGGACCTCCCGAGCAGCTCCCGCTTGGTGCGCTCGTACAGCGCGCGGTCGTCGGCGTCGGAACGCAGGTGGTCGCGGAGGAGGAGGTACTCGTCGATCTCCGGTGCGCCCTGCTCGTAGAGGTGCACGTGGACGTCGCGCTCCGGCGTCCGGACCATCCGATGGCGGGGTTCACGGACGCGCAGCACGTAGCCGGCGGCCAGCAGGGGGTCGAGGTAGTCCTCCTCCGCCGTGATGTCCTCCACGGCGACCACGATGTCGACGATCGGCTTCGCCGCGAGTCCGGGCACCGAGGTCGAGCCGATGTGCTCGATCGCGACGGTCGCTGCGTCGTCCGAGCGCGTCGAGGATGCGCTGCCGGTGCTCCCGGTACCGTTCGGGCCACTCCGGGTCGGCGTCGTGCAGCTCGACCCGGACCGGCTCGGGGCCGCCGACGAGTTCGAGCGTCGGTGACGTCCGGGCGGCGGGACGTCGGCGCAAGCCGTTCTGGATGGCACGGATGTTGTCGCCGAGCACCCCCGAGGCCAGCAGTCCGGAACCGAGCGGCCCTGACGGATCGGTGCCGAGTGCCGGCAGGAGGCGCAGTGCCGTGCGGGCCGGGTCGCTCAGGTGCTCGAGCTGCCAGGCGATCTCGGCCGTGCCGGCTCCGGCCTGATGCAGCTCGGCGGCCTTCGCCGCGTAGGCGGCGGCGCCGAGCGCGTGGGCGCCCATGTGCGCGACACCTGCTGCTTGCCCGGCCGACCACGCGGCGGCTTTGGCTGCGGGTGAGGACACCACCTGCGAGGCCCGGTTGGCGACGAAGCGGCGGCGGATCTCCCCGGCGGTGTCGAGCTCGCCACTCGCGTATGCCCGCGCGCGGGCGATCGCGTCACGTGGACGATCGTCGTCCGGGGCCTCCGCTTCGAACAGCGGCAGTACCCGCTCGGCGCAATCGGCGGCCCACGAGGCGACGAGACGGCGGTCGGCTTCACTGAGGGACTGCGGGGAGAGCATGCTCCACCCTCGCACACCCGCCGCGCTCGGAGCGTGGGCAGGCGGGTTAGCGTAGAGGGATGGCCGCCTTGAACCTGCCCGTGATCTCCTGCAGCCTCGATCCGGCGAGTCGGAGCCGGACCCTCGCTTCGGCGAGCAGCGGGCTGCTGCGCGAGCAAGGTCATGACTCGTCCGTCATCGATCTGGCCGAGATGGAACTGCCGCCGTTCGACAACGACCGGGTCTTCGAGAGCCCTGCGTTCCGTCGCCTGCATGCGTTGATCACTGCTGCGGACGGCGTCGTCCTCGCCTTCCCGATCTACAACTGGGCGCCGGCCGCGTCGGTGAAGTCGCTCATCGAGGCGACCGGCGCGACCGGTGAGGACGGCAGGGTCGCCGCCTGGTTCGACAAGGTCGTGACCTTCGTCTGCGCCGCCGGCCTGCCGCACAGCTACATGGCGACCGCCACGCTCGGGCAGTCGCTCATGCTGGACTTCAAGTGCGTCATCAACCCGTACACGGCCTACCTGTCGGAGCGGGACTGGGAGCGTCCCGAGGTGCTGAAGGCGGACCGCGCCGAGCGGCTCGCCAAGACGATGAGCGTGCATGCGGAGCTGTCGGCGCTCCTCGCCGAGCGGAGCTACCGCTCGGTCTGGGAGGTGTGAGACGCGGTCTCGCGAGGTGGCGTCGCGCGAGCTGTCCGGGTTCGGAGCGCACGGTCCCGCGCCTCACAACCGCACGACGAGCTTGCGGGCCGAGACGCCGCCGTGGAGTCGGTCGAGGGCCGGCTGGATCGCTTCGAGGCCTTCGCCGACCACCTCGGGGGCTGGCGCGCAGACGTGTCGTCCGCCGGCGAGCGCGCCCGGCAGGTAGTCCTCCCACAGCATCGGCCCGACCTCGTTGGTCATCAGCGAGCTGCCCCACACGTACCGCGCCGAGATCCCCGCCCGACGGGCACGGATCTGGAGTGCGACGTTGGCCGCCACGAGCCGGGTCATGGTGCGGACGAACGTCAGACTCGGGCCGGCCCGACGCGGCAGCGACCCGAACGACACCGACGGGCTCGCGAGTGCGACGCGGCGTGCCCCGGTGGCGGCGGCGACGGCGACGGCTGGTTCTGCGGAGCCGGTCCCGACGGCGAGGACGCCGACGACCGAGGAGCCGCGGAGGGCGCTGACGAGATCCGCCACGACGGTCGGGCTGCGGTAGTCGAGCACGATGTCGGCACCGAGCTCGCGCATCCGGTCGTGGTTGTGCGGCGAGGCGGTGGTCGCGACCCGGTGGCCGGAGGCGACCGCGAGCTGGATGGCGTTGCTCCCGACGCTCGTGGCGCCGCCCCAGACGACGACGGTCGTCCCGGTGGGGGTGGGGTGCTCCGAGGGGTGGGGGAGCGCGAGGTGGTCGCGCTGGAAGAGGGCGGTCGCGGCCGTGGAGATCCCGAGCGGCAGGACGACGGCGTCCTCGTCTCGCAGACCGTCCGGGATCGGGGCAGCGAGGTCCGCCCGCACGACGGTGAACTGCTGGAACCCGCCCTCGGCGTCATGGCGCCGACCGCGCTCCATGCCGACCGCGTAGGCCACGACGCGGTCGCCCACGGCGAAGCGACGGACGTCCGGCCCGACGGCCACGACCTCGCCCGCGACGTCCTCACCGAGCACGGCGGGCGAGGGAAGCCACCGGTACATGAGGTTCCCGGTCTGCTGCTTGACGTCGTCGAGCGGGTTCACCGCGACCGCTCGGTTCCGGATGAGGAGTTCGCCAGGGCCGGGTTCGTGCATCGCGGCCGGGCCGACGACGAGGTCCGCGCGGGGTGCTGGCAGCCAGGCTGCGGTGTTCGTCGGCATGAGGTCTCCAAGGGTGTTGCGGATTGGCGTGGCGATGATGACACGGTGTGTCATCACTGTACACCTGACGACACGACGTGTCATCGGCTATCCTGATCGCATGGCACGCTGGGCACCCGACGCCGCTCTCCGACTCGAGAGCGCTGCGATGGCGCTGTTCGCCGACCGGGGCTTCGCGGCGACGACGGTCCCGGAGATCGCCGAAGCCGCCGGGCTCACCACCCGCACGTTCTTCCGTCACTTCGCCGACAAGCGCGACGTGCTCTTCCTCCGCGAGCGCGAGCTCCCGACGGTGGTGGGACGGCTGGTCGCCGCGGCGCCAGCAGGGCTCGACCCGCTCGCCCTGGTGATGTCCGGCCTCGAGACCGTGGCCGCCGGTGAGCTGCAGCGCTGGCGGGACGACATCGCCGCCCGCCGCGCCGTCATCCGGTCGGAACCGCAGCTGCGCGAGCGGGAACGGTTGAAGTCGGCGGTCCTCACCGACGCGATGCGCGATGCCCTCATGGAGAGTGGTGTCACGTCAGCCGACGCGGCGCTCGCCGCGTCCATCGGTTCGGCACTCTTCGACGCCTCCCTCGAGCAGTGGCTCGCCGGACCGGACGACGTGCTCCTCGTCGACGTGCTCCGCGCGATGCGCGCCCGACTCGGCGACCTCGCGGGTCGCTAGGGCCGATCCCGGCTCCGCGTCTGCTGCTCGGGGAGCCCGACCTGCCACAGGATGAACGCCACCGCGCTGCAGACCGCGAGCGCGGCGCCGATGATCAGTGCAGCCGTGCCGGTGGAGGCGAGCCAGTCGTGGTGGCTGATCCAGCCGGGATCGTCCTGCGGGAAGTCGAGGAACGACGCGTAGGTCGAGATGCTCACGACGCCTGCCCCCAGGAACGCCGCGGCCAAGACTGATGCGCACCAGGACAGGGTCAGCCAGCCTCGGGCCTGGGTCGCGCCCGGGCGCGCTCGTGTGCCTCGCGATTCCCCCATGCAGCGAGGCTATCGCGACGCCGTGCCACGAGGTCGATCGATGGAGCGGCGTCCGATGGTCGAGGATGAGGGCATGTCGAAGCAGCAGTCGGGCTCGCAGGAGCACCGCGATCCCACCACCAACCCGTACCGGATGAGTCGACGGCGCATCACGACGTGGACTGGCGCGCTCATCGCCTCCGTCGTGCTGCTCGTCGTCGTCGCGATCGTCTTGGCCGCCATCGGCGGCGACAGTGCCGAGTCCTGGGTCGCGATCGTCCTGTTCGTGGCGTTCGGCGTACCCGTCGCTGCGGCCGCCGTCTTGGGCGGGTTGGCGATCGCCTCATGGGGGTGGGTGGCCGGCACGGTGTTCGGTGTCGGGTGGCTGACGCTGCTCGTCGTCGTCGTGAACAACGGGTTCCATCTGCTCTTCGACGGTCAGGCTGTGGGGCCCGTGATCTATGACGAGGCGATCTGGCAGGTCAAGTCGGGGTGGGCGGACTGGTCGTCGGTGGGGTGTTGTTCTTCGTCGCCGGCTGGCAGGGCGATGTCCCGATGTGGATCGGCGGGCCGGCCGGGGGAATCGACGTCTCGCGCAGGCGCTTGACGGGTAGAGAAGGCGACTCGGTCGGCTCTGGCGCGGTGGTCCCGCCACCGAAGCGGAAGCCGCGTCCGAAACCGAAGCGTCGCCCGAAGCAGCAGCGACGTCGCTGACGGCTCACGCGGCCCGGGCGGACCGGTCAGTCGCCGCCGCCCCCACCGCCCCCGTCTCCGCCGCCGCCGGAGTCGCCGCCACCGCCACCGTCCCAACCGCCGGAGTCGCTTCCGCCGTGGTGGCTTCCGCCGTGGTGGCCGCCTCCATGGTGACCGTCGCTGTCGACGATGAACGGCATGCCGGAGTCCGACGTCGTACCACCGCGATGCTTCGACCCGCCGGCACGTCGTCTGGCCTGCACGGTGATCGTGAAGACGATGACCGCGATGGCGGCGAGGACCACGATCATGATGACGGTTGAGCTGTCCATGGCTCGACCGTAGCGATGTCCGACGGCTGTCGCATCACCCGCGCGGCGAGGATCGGCGTCCGACCGGACTTCAGCGCCTCGGGATGGTGGAACCGCGGAGGACGAGGCGGCCCGGCAGGTACTCGATGCCCGGTGGGACGTCCGTGCCCTCGATCGCCTCGAAGATGCGGGTGGCGGCGAGCCGGCCGAGCTGTTGCAGGTTGGCGTCGATCGACGACAGCTCCGGGCGCGAGTTGGTGGCCAGGATCTCCCAGTTGTCGAAGCTGACGACCGCGACGTCGCTCGGGACGTCGCGCCCGAGGTCGCGGACGGTGTCGAGCACGCCGCGGGCGATCTGGTCGGAACCGGCGACGATGCCGTCGATCTCCGGGTGCTGTGCGAGCAGCATCGCCGCCGCATCGCGACCCCAGTGCTCGGTCCACTCCGAGAACATCGGCGAGCCGACGAGCTCCAGTCCCGCCGCCGCGAGGGCGTTCTGCACGCCCGTCACGCGGTCCCTGGCAGCCGCGTACTGCGGCTCACCCGTGATCATCGCGATGCGGGAGCGCCCGCAGGCGATCAGGTGCTCGACGGCGAGGCGCCCGCCGTCGCGGTTGTCGGGGGTGATGGACACGTCCGTCGGATCGTCGGACGGTGCGTACGCGTAGACGACGGGGACGGGCAGCTTGTGGCCGAGCGAGGGCCGTGGGTCGGTGCTGCGACCCACGACGATGATGCCGTCGACGCGCCGGGTGAGCAGCGCGTTGAGGTGGTGCTGCTCGCGGATCGCGTCGCCGCGGGCGTCGCAGAGGAACACGTTCACCTGGCCTGCGCCGAACGCGTCCTCGGCGCCCATGAGGATGGGGATCACGAACCGGCCTTCGAGGTCGCTCGTGAGGAGGCCGACGGTGCCCGTCCGGCCGTTGATGAGGCTCCGGGCGAGTTCGTTCGGGCGTGAACGAGACGGACTTCGCGGCATCGAGCACGCGCTGTCGGGTCTTCGGCGCGACCTCGCTCCGCCCGTTGATCGCCTTCGACGCCGTGGCGATCGAGACGCCCGCGATGCGCGCGACGTCACCGAGGGTCGCCGCCCGGCCGGCAGCGATCCCGGTCGTCGCCGCACAACATCGTTGTCTGGCATGAAACGCCCCCTCTTCATCTTTCGGAAACGTTACCGGATATTCGCTCTTGACGCTACTCTGATCCCAGGCTAGCTTTACCGAAAGGCGCTTTCGACAGTTTCGAAACCTCTCCCGAAGCACCGCCGGACCCGACCGGTCCGCTCAACGAAGAGTCAGAGGAGTCACACATGCGCAGCACGCACATCACACGCAAGCAGCGGGTCGGAGGGGTGTTGGCGGCCAGCGCCCTGCTCCTCGGCCTCGCCGCCTGTTCGTCCAGCGGCGGTGGGAGCGCCCCGCTCGCCAGCGCCGGACCCGAGGGCGTCGACGACGGCTCGGAGCTCACGCTCTGGACCCGCGCGCCCCTGGAGAAGCAGGCCAAGCTGCTCGTCGAGGCCTACAACGCCTCGCACGAGAACCAGGTCAAGCTCACCGTCGTCCCGAACGACGACTACGTCGCGAAGGTGGGTGCGGCCGCCGGTTCCGACAGCCTCCCCGACCTGTTCGCCGCCGACATCGTCTACGTCCCGAACTGGGTCGAGCAGGGCCTCTTCCAGGACCTCACCGCCAACATCGACGGACTCGACTTCAAGGACGAGATCAACAAGGGCCACCTGGCCGCCGGCACGTCCGACGACAAGGAGCACGTCCTCCCGTTCGTGCTCGACCTGTCGATGCTCTTCTGGAACAAGGAGCTCTACAAGGAGGCCGGCCTCGACCCCGAGCAGGGTCCGACGACCCTCGCCGAGTTCGCCGAGGACGCCAAGGCCGTGCAGGCGCTCAACAAGCCGGACACCTACGGCACCGCCACGGGCCTCAACTGCGGCGGCTGCCTCGTCTTCACCTGGTTCCCCAGTGTGTGGGCCGACGGCGAGCAGGTCATGAACGAGGACGGCACCGAGTCGCTCCTCGCCGAGGACGGCGCGAAGGAGGTCTACAGCACGTGGGCCGACCTGTGGAAGTCGGGCGCCGTGCTCCCCTCCTCGAAGGACGAGGCCGGGCCCACCTGGACCGCCGGCTTCACCGAGGGCAAGGTCGGCGTCATGCCGTACCCGGCGACGCTCCTCTCCTCGACCCCGTTCGACGTCGGCGTGTCCGGCATCCCCGGCCCGAAGGGCGGCGACTCGACCTTCGTCGGTGGCGACGGCATCGGTGTCTCCAAGGACAGCAAGAAGGCCGCGCAGTCGTGGAACTTCCTCAGCTGGCTGATGTCCGAGGACGCCCAGGTCGGTGTCCTCGCGAAGGACAACGACGTGGTCTCCCGCTCCGACCTCGCGAACAACGAGTACTCGAGCAAGGACCCGCGCCTGGTCACGATCAACGAGGTCGCCTCGAAGGGTGACACCCCGTACTCGTTGAACTTCCAGGAGGCCTTCAACTCGCCGACCAGCCCCTGGCTGACGCTCGTGCGCAACGCGGTACTCGAGGGCACCGACTCCGTCGACGCCGACAACGACGCCATCACGGACGTGCTCTCGCAGTAGCCCGACCGCCGGTGCGCCGCCGTGATCCCCCCATCGCGACGGCGCATCGGCACCCACCCGTTCGAAAGGTCCCACCCATGAGTACCACCCTCGCCAGACGAGGCCCGACGGACTCGGTCGGTGCCCGGAAGCGCCGCGCCGCGCAGGCCCGTACCGGCTGGCTGTTCGCGCTCCCGACCGCCGTCTTCGTCATCCTCCTCTTCCTCGTCCCGCTCGGGCTCGTCTTCCAGATGGCGGGGTCCGACTGGCCGCTCCTCGGCGGCAACCAGGGTGTGAACTTCCCCGAGAACTTCCCGAAGGCGATCGACAACCGCTTCTTCCTCGACTCGGTCGTCTTCACGCTGAAGTACACCGTCATCGCGACGGTCCTCCTCATCGGCCTGGGGCTCGGCCTCGCGCTCCTCGTCCAGGAGTCCAGCCGATGGAAGGGCTTCCTCCGCACCGCCTTCCTCATCCCGAGCGCCCTCGGCCTCGCCTCGGCGTCGCTCCTGTTCTACGTGCTGTACTCGCCGATCGCCGGCCCGTTCGCCGACCTCACCAAGGCCATGGGCTTCACCTTCCTCGGGACCCCGGACGCGGCGCTCTGGTCGACGGTCTTCCTCATCGTCTGGCGCTTCGCCGGCTTCTACATGCTGCTCATGCTCGTGGGCCTGCAGGGCATCCCGGAGGAGGTCTACGAGGCCGCGCGCATCGACGGTGCATCGCGCTGGCAGACCTTCCGCGACATCACCGTCCCGCTGCTGAAGCCGACCCTCGCCCTCACGACGGTGATGTGCGTCACCGGCTCACTCCTCGCGTTCGAGCAGTTCTACATCCTCACCAAGGGCGGTCCCGACAACAGCACCATCACCGTCGTCCAGCTCATCTACAACGTGGCGTTCCAGGGCCCCAACAACCTCGGCGTCGCCGGTGCGCTGTCGGTCATCGTGCTCGCCGCGCTCATCGTCATCAACATCGTGCAGATCCGCGCGTTCAGCAAGAAGGTCGAGGACTGAGCATGACCATCACCCGAAAGGAACCGGCCACCGTCACCTCGACGATGCCCGACGTCCGTGCTCGCCGCGGCGGGCCCCGACGCGGCTCCGGCGGACCCGAGAAGTCCACCAACTTCTTCGGCATCGCGATCAAGATGCCGTTCTGGCTCTTCTCCGGCGCACTCGCCGTGATCTTCCTCTACCCGCTCGTGTGGACGGCCGTACGATCGGTCTCCCCGCTGGCCGGCACGAACCAGACCGAGGGCTGGGGGCTCGGCAACTACATCACCCTCGCCGGCTACCAGGACGGCATCCTGCAGTACATCGGCAACTCGGCGTTCGTCTCGCTGCTCACCGTGGTCCTGACGCTCGTCATCTCGCTGTTCGGCGGCTACGCCTTCGCCAGGTTCCAGTTCCGCGGCAAGAACGCCCTGTTCCTCGCGACCATCGCGATCCTCATGGTCCCGTACGCCACGCTGCTCATCCCGCTCTACGTGCTCCTCAACCTGGTCGGTCTCTCCAACTCGCTCGTCGGGGTGGCGCTCGTGCTCACCATGTTCCAGCTGCCGTTCTCGACCTTCATGATGCGGATCGCCTTCGAGTCGATCCCGAAGGAGCTCGACGAGGCGGCGATGGTCGACGGCTGCAACTCCTGGACCGTGCTCTGGAAGGTGCTCGTCCCGGCGGTCAAGCCCGGCCTCATCACCGTGGGACTGTTCGCGTTCCTCGCCGCCTGGAACGACTTCATGGCGCCGCTGATCCTCATCAACGACTCCGCGAAGATGACCCTGCCGCTCGCCGTCTCCAACCTGCGCGGCCAGGTCCAGGGCGTCGTGGACTACGGCGCGACCGAGGCCGGCGTCGTCGTCCTCGCGTTGCCGTGCATCCTCCTCTTCCTCATCCTCCAACGTCACTACGTGCGCGGCTTCATGTCCGGCGCATTCAAGGGGTAACCATGAGCACCACCATCAGGACCACAGCAACGGGCACGCGGGACCAGCATGGCCCCGGTCGTCCCCACCACCGGTGCGCTCACCCCGCTCGGGCTCGACGAGGTCGGCATCACCGAGGGGTTCTGGGCGGACCGCCAGCGCGTGAACGGCACCGCGACCCTCGCGCACGTCGAGCACTGGCTGGAGCGGGAGGGCTGGATCCGCAACTTCGACCTGGCCGCCGCCGGCACGCTGCCGGAAGGTCGCCGGGGTCGCGAGTTCGCAGACTCCGAGGTCTACAAGTACCTCGAGGCCGTCGCCTGGGAGATCGGGCGACGGGGCGGTGACGACGCGCTCGAATCCCGGTTCCGCAGCGTCGTGGACCGCGTCGCCGCCGCACAGGAGTCCGACGGGTACCTCAACACCCGCTTCGGCCGGCCCGGCCAGGGCGCGCGCTGGTCGGACCTCGAGTGGGGCCACGAGCTCTACTGCCTCGGTCACCTGTTCCAGGCGGCGGTGGCGCGAGCGCGCACGAGTCCCGGTGCCGACGACGGCCTGCTCGGCATCGCGACGCGTGCCGCCGACCTCATCTGCGAGGTGTTCGGCGCAGACGGCATCCAGTCCGTGTGCGGGCACGCCGAGGTCGAGGTCGGTCTGGCCGAGCTCTCCCGCGTGACGGGGGAGTCGCGGTACCTCGACCTCGCGTCGCTGTTCGTGGAACGTCGTGGCCACGGGGTCCTCCAGGACATCGAGTGGGGGCGCGCCTATTTCCAGGACGACCTCCCGATCCGCGACGCCGAGGCGCTGCGGGGACACGCTGTCCGGGCGAACTACCTCGCCGCCGGTGCGACCGACATCGCGGTCGAACACGGGGACACCGGGCTGCTCGACGCGCTCCGCGGCCAGTGGGACCGCACGATCGCCCGGCGCACCTACCTGACCGGTGGCCAGGGGTCGCACCACCAGGACGAGGCCTTCGGTGAGGACTTCGAGTTGCCGTCCGATCGCGCGTACTCCGAGACCTGCGCCGGCATCGCCTCCATCATGTTCAGCTGGCGGCTCCTCCTCGAGGACCGCGACGTCCGGTACGCGGACCACATCGAGCGAGTGCTGTACAACGTCGTGGCGACGTCGCCGTCAGCCGCCGGCACCGCGTTCTTCTACGCCAACACGCTGCACCAGCGGACGCCCGGGGAGTCGAGCCCGGACGACGAGGTGTCGCCCCGGGCGTCGTCGTCGGAGCGCGCGCCCTGGTTCGACGTCTCCTGCTGCCCGCCGAACGTCGCCCGCACGCTCGCGAGCCTCGCGGCCTTCATCGCGACGACCGACGACCACGGCGTGCAGATCCACCAGTTCGCCTCCGCCACGATCGACACCGTCGTCGGCGGTGAGCACGGCGGCCGGTTCCGGGCCGAGCTGGTGACGGAGTACCCGCGCACCGGGGTGGTCTCGCTTCGGATCGTCGAGGCTCCCACCCAGGCACTCACGGTGTCGCTGCGCGTCCCGTCCTGGGCGGACGACGCCCGGCTCGTGGTGCAGACGGCCTCGGGCTCCCGCGACGAGCATGAGGTCCCGACCGGGTACGCGGACGTCACCCGCGCGTTCTCCGCCGGCGACGTCGTCGAGCTGTCCTTCAGCATCCGGCCTCGGGTGACGCACCCCGACCCGCGCGTGGACGCGATCCGTGGCACCGTCGCGATCGAGCGCGGACCCGAGGTCTACTGCGTCGAGTCGGTCGACCTGCCGGGTGGCGACGAGTCGCTCGCCCGCGTCGAGATCGACGAGCACGCGGACATCGAGGAGGCGTCCGACGGGCGCCTGACGATCGTGCTCCGGACCCGCCCGGTCGTGGACGCCGCCTGGCCGTACGCGGACGGGTTCGACGCCCCGGGTGACGCCGATCCGTTCACCGCGAGCATCGCCCCGTACCACTCCTGGGCGGAGCGCGGTCCGTCGACGATGCGCGTCTGGATCCCCACGACGCGGAGCTGACCGACGCCCGCGGAGCGCCGTTGAACGCCCGACACCACACCGGAACAGCTGGACTTTCGGTATGGTGTCGGGCGCTTTCGTCGTGCTGTCATCCGATTTCCGCCCGGTGTGCCGAAACTTCCGAAAAGCCTTGCGAATCCTGCGAATCTCCCGATAACCTCCCCGGGAGTGTCCTACTCACTGACGAGAGGGAATCAGACAGCGTGGTCAGAACACAGCAATCCACCCCCAAGCGGGGGTCGCGTGGATGGCGTGGCGGGATCGCGGCGACAGCCGCTCTCGCCGTCATCGGCACGACCTTCCTCACGGCGCCGGCGCAGGCCGCGAACGCCGACATCGGCTACCCGACGTTCTCGGGCAGCGACACCCCGGTCCCCGCCACCGGCACCGGCTACACGGCCGGCAACCAGCTGCAGGCGATCTTCGACGCGGACGTGGCCGCTGGAGCCGGAGCCCTCGGCGGGCCCGACTTCTGGATGGACCGGATGCTCCAGCGCACCGGCACCACCGGCAGCTTCGGCGACGACAACCAGTGGCTCTTCAGCCGCGGCCGTGCCGTGTTCATGAAGGAGCACGACCCGTCGAAACTCGGCTTCGGCGGCCAGGTCGCCTACTGGGAGGCCATCGACGGCAAGGCCGCGTACACGGTCGCGGCGAAGATCGACGGCTCCGACGTGACGCTCACGGAGGACACGGCGAGCCGGGTGCAGACGCCGAGCTACTGGCGCAGCGTGCACCGCCACGCGGCCTCGGGGATCGAGGTCGTCCAGACGAAGTACATCACCGACGGGAACGTCGCGGTCACCGGGCTGCAGGTCCGCAGTACCAACGGCGCGCACACCGTGCAGCTCACGGCCAGCTCGGCCTACACGACGACCGTCGAGGGCGATGAGCTCACCGGCGTCGTGTCCGCGGCCAACAAGCTCACGACGATCTTCCCGCGGCTCTCCGGCGACGGCTTCACGCCGGACGGCGGCGGCATCACGGCCAGCCTCGCCGTCCCGGCCGGCGGCACCGTGTCCACCAAGGTGCAGCTCGGGTTCGTCACCGACGAGATCGCGGAGTCGCGCACCCAGTACGACGCCGTCCGCGGACTCGCGCCCGACGCCTCGTACACGGCGCAGGTCACCGCGTACAACCAGTGGTGGGCCGACAACGTGCCCTACCTGGACACGCCCGAGGACAACATCGACAAGACGCTGTACTACCGCTGGTGGCTCATGCGCTTCAACTTCCTCGACGCCGACATCCCCGGCAACGACTACCAGTTCCCCACCTCGATGGAGGGCGTGCTCGGCTACAACAACGCCATCGTGCTCACCACGGGCATGTTCATCGACGACCTCAAGTACTTCCGCAACCCGATCTACTCCTACGGCCCCTGGGTGTCGGCGGGGGAGACCTCGAAGAGCTACAAGTTCGTCGACAACCCCGGTGACCCGGCGAACTGGTCGAACAGCTACACGCAGTACATCTCCGAGGCGGCGTGGCGCTCCTACCAGCTGCACGGCGGACCGACGGCGATCGCCGAGAACCTGGCGGAGTACGCCGAGGACGACGTGAAGGGCCTGCTCGACGCGTACGACACCGACGACAGCGGCCTCATCGACTACAACTGGGGTGCCATGACGGGCAACGACGCCGACGCGGTGTCGTTCCACGAGCGCCCGAACGCGTACATGGACCGCACCGAGAACGCGTACCTGTACTCCAACGCGCTCGCCTCGGCCGCCGCCTACCGGACCGCCGGCAATGAGGCGAAGGCCGTCGAGATGGACGAGTTCGCCCAGGGCATCAAGGACAAGGTCGTCGAGCTCCTCTGGGACGCCGACGCGAAGGTCCTGAAGCACCGGTTCACGTCCGACGGCAAGCTGGCGAAGTGGAAGGAGATCAACAACTTCTACCCCTTCACCGTCGGCCTCATGCCGAAGCCGGGCGACGCGGACTACGCCGACGACTACGTCAAGGCGCTCGACCTCTTCGCGGACGACGCCCAGTACCCGATCTTCCCCTTCTACACGGCGAACCAGGCCGACCAGGCGGACTACGGCGGACCGGGCAGCAACAACTTCTCGGTGATCAACTCCACCGTGACGTTCCGCATGCTGGCGAAGGTGCTCCGCGACTACCCGACGAAGGCGATCGACGCCGAGTGGTACAAGAAGCTCCTGTATTGGAACGCCTGGTCGCACTACCAGAACGGCGGCGACAACCGCCTGCCCGACCAGAACGAGTTCTGGTCCGACGGCGACGCCGACCCGCAGGACATCGGCTACCGCTCCTGGATCCACCACACGATCCTCGGCGCGACGAACTTCACGATGATCGAGGACACCATGGGGCTCCGTCCGCGGAGCGACGCGAAGATCGAGTTGGACCCGATCGACATCGACTGGGACCACTTCACGGCGAACAACATCGCCTTCCGCGACCAGGACCTCACCATCACCTGGGATGCTCCGGGCGGTGAGCGCCACTACGGCGACAGCATCCCGGAGGGCTACTCGGTGTTCCTCGACGGCAAGCTGGCCTTCACCATCGACTCCCTGAGCAAGGTCGTCTACGACCCCGCGACGGGCACGGTCGAGGTGGCGGACGACGTCACCGTCCTGTCCTCGACGACCGCCTCGCTGCAGGCGCCGCAGGACGTCTCCTTCGCCGCCGGCGACCGGGTCGTGGACCTCTTCGCCAAGGCGGGCGCCGACGTGGACCCGGCCAGCGCCGGATCCGCGAACGCCGCCGAGGGTGCCGAGGTCAGCGCGAGCTTCTCCGCGCCGAGCCGTCCCGCCACCGCGGCGGTGGACGGCACGACCGCCAACGAGCCCTTCTGGGGAACCGCGGGGTCACCCAACGCGAAGGACTCGCTCGTGGTCGAACTCGGAGGCACCAAGACCTTCGACGACGCCAGGGTGTACTTCTACAACTCCTCGTCCACCGCCACCGTGCAGGGGTACTCGGAGCCGGCGACGTACTCGCTCGAGGTCCGGAACGGCGACACCTGGACGGCGATCCCGGCCCAGGCGCGTGGCCCGGTCTACCCCCGAGCCAACTACAACCATGTGCAGTTCCCCGAGGTCACCGGCGACGCCGTGCGGCTGACGGTCAACCACGCCGCCGGGTTCAAGACGGGGGTCAAGGAGCTCCAACTCTTCGCGACCGGCGTTGCGGCACCCGCCTCCACCAACCAGGCTCCGTCGGTGAACGCCTGGGTCGACCAGGCGAACTCGGCCGGCGGCACGCTCGCGCTCGTCGGCGAGGTCAAGGACGACGGGCTGCCGCTCGGCGACGTGACCTCCTCGTGGTCCGTGGTCGACGCCCCGGACGACGGTCTCGTCATCTTCGGTGACGCCACCGCGGCGTCCACGACGGCGAGCTTCACCGCCGAGGGTTCGTACACGCTGCGCCTCACGGCGAGCGACGGCGAGCTCACGAGCACGAAGGACCTCGTGGTCCAGGGTGCGGTGTCGGCGGGCGGTCAGAACGTCGCCCGCGAGGCG
This sequence comes from Plantibacter sp., assembly GCF_059073635.1. NCBI lineage: Bacteria > Bacillati > Actinomycetota > Actinomycetes > Micrococcales > Microbacteriaceae > Plantibacter > Plantibacter sp. Next base: position 370,253 of record NZ_JCACOF010000008.1, read on the forward strand.
ACGCCGACCGGCGAGTTCACCGCGGGGTGGAACAACGTCGACGCGGTGAACGACGGCACGGTCCTCCACAGCGGCGGGTCGCAGGCCGACATCTGGGGCACCTGGTCGGGGAGCCGCCCGGCCACCCGCTGGCTGCAGTACGACTGGGCGAACCCGGTCCGGGTCGACGCCGCGACGGTGTCGTTCTGGGCCGACCAGACGAACCCCTCCTCCGGCGCCGGTGTGAACGTGCCGAAGTCCTGGAAGGCGCAGTACTGGACCGGCGACGCGTGGGCCGACGTCACGGGCGCTTCCGCCTACGGCGTCGAGCGCGACGCACCGAACGCCGTCGACTTCGACGCCGTGACCACCACCAAGCTCCGCCTCGTGCTGAGCGCGGCCGGTCCCGGCACCGGAGCCGACCCGTACGCCGGTGTCGCGGTCAGCGAGTGGGAGGTGTTCGCGGTCGCGCCGACGGCGATCGAACCCATCGACGTCCGCACCACCACGGGTGTCGTGCCGACACTGCCGTCGACGGTCGACGCGACGTTCGCGGACGGCAGCCACGCCGACCTCCCGGTCTCGTGGGCGTCGATCACACCCGAGCAGGTCGCGGGTGAGGGCAGCTTCTCCGTCGTCGGTCTCGTGACCGGCTCCGCGGTGCCGGCGAAGGCGACCGTCTGGGTGCGGGCGACCGCCCCCGGGCAGATCAACGCCGTCGACCCGGTCGCGGTCACCACCGCAGCCGGGGTCGCACCCGCACTGCCGGCCTCGCTCGGCGTCCTCTACAACGACGGGTCCCGCGAGGACCTGCCGGTGACGTGGGCCACCGTCGATCCCGCGTCCTATGCGGCCGAAGGTGTCTTCGAGGTCACGGGGACGGTCGAATCGGCCCTCCCGGGAGCGAAGACGGCGACCGCCACCGTGACGGTCGGCGCCGGTGGCGGCGAGGAGGACGACACCGCTCCGGTGGTCGCCCTCACCGTCGATCCGGCGGCCCCGGCATCGGGCTGGCACACGGGAGCGGCGACCGTCTCGGTCACCGCGACCGACGACCGCGACTCGGCGCCCGTCGTCGAGGTGTCGGTCGACGACGCCGCCTGGGCTCCGTACACCGGTCCGGTCGCCGTGAGCGGGGACGGTGTCCACACCGTCGCCGCCCGCGCGACGGACGCCGCCGGCAACCGCTCCGCCTCCTCCGACGTCACCGTCCGGATCGACGCGACAGCGCCGTCGGTGACCCCGGTCGCCGACGCCGCGGCCCGCACGGTCAAGGCGACCGCGACGGACGCCGGTTCCGGCCTCGCCTCCATCGAGGTCCGCATCGGTGACGCGGCGGAGTGGACGCCCTACACCAAGGCGGTCCTCGTGGGCCTGGAGGAGACCACGGTCCACTTCCGTGCCACCGACACCGCGGGCAACGTGTCTGCGGACACCACGGTCGTCGTGCCGAAGAGCGACGGTCAGCTCCGCCGGAACGTCGCGATCGGCGCCGTCCCCACGGCCTCGTTCACGGCCGCCTGGAACACGGTGAACGGCCTCAACGACGACGTCGCTCCGACCTCATCGGGTGATGTCACGCCGAACGACAACGCGACCGTCTGGGGCGCGTGGCCGGAGATCGGTGAGCAGTGGGTCCAGTACGACTGGGCGGAGGCGGTCACCGTCGGCGAGACCGGGGCGTACTTCGTCTCGAACCTCGACGACGCGGGCCTCGGCATCGAGGTCCCGGCGTCCTGGAAGGCGCAGTACTGGGACGCCGAGGCCGGAGACGGCGCCGGCGCATGGGTCGACGTCGAGGCGCTCGGTGCGTACGGGACCGAGGTCGACGCGTTCAACCCGGTCGCCTTCACCCCGGTGACGACGACGAAGCTGCGTCTGCTCCTCGAGGCCTCGGGCACCGAGAGCGGCAAGGGCAGCCTCGGGATCAAGGAGTGGCAGGTGTTCGAGGCGGCCGACCAGCCGGTCCCGGACGTCACCGCTCCCGTCGTGACCACCACGGTCACCCCCGAGCGGCCCGCCTCCGGATGGTTCCGCGAGGACGTGAGCGTCTCGGCGACCGCCGTCGACGACCGCGACCTCGTCGCGACCCTCGAGGCGCGGGTCGGGACCGGCGAGTGGGCGGTGTACACCGGCCCGGTCGTCGTGACCGATGACGGGGTCACCACGGTGTCCTTCCGTGGAACGGACGCCGCCGGCAACGTGTCGGAGCCGTCGGTCGTGGAGGTGCGGCGCGATGCGACCGTCCCGACAGCCGCGGGGACGTTCGACGGCACCGCGCGCACCGTCACCGTGACCGCCGAGGACGAGCACTCCGGTGTCGCCTTCACGGAGGTCCGGGTCGGGGACGGGGTGTGGACCACGTACACCGCACCCGTCGCCACAGGTGACGCGGCGACCACGGTGGCCGTCCGCGCCACCGACGTCGCGGGCAACGTCTCGGAGTCCGTCTCCGTCGACGTCCCCGCGAAGCCGGTCACGCCGGAGCCGACGCCGACCCCGGTCGACCCGACGCCGACGCCCGGCCCGAGCGAACCGAGCGGTTCGCTGACGGGTGACGAGGTGCTGCGACTCGGCGTCACGAGCGTGGCCCCCGGCGGAGCGCTGCCGGTGTCGCTGACGGGAGCCCAGCCGGGCGCGGTGTTCCGCGTCGAGCTGCGGTCGACGCCGGTGACGCTCGGGACGCTCACGGTGGGTGCCGACGGCACGGCGAACGCGGTGTTCACCGTCCCGTACACGACCACGGCCGGCGTCCACACGCTCGCCCTGGTCCTGCCTGGCGGCGAGGTGACGGCCCAGGTGACCGTCATCACGCCGGGTGCCAGCACGCCGGACGCCATCGCGTCGACCGGTGTGCCCGAGGAGGCCGCCACGTTCGGTCGCCTCGCCGCCCTCGCGGTGCTCCTCGGAGCCGCCGCCGTGCTGATCGCCCGCCAGCGGGCCGGACGCACGCAGCTCGAGCGCGGACCGACCGGACCGCTCGTCTGATCGCCTCGGCAGGCCCGGGGAGCGCATCCCGCTCCCCGGGCCTGCCCCGGCTGCCGCCCCTGCCCCCTGCGCCGGTCCCTGAGCCCGTTCACCCCGGTCCGTGAGCCCCTACCCCGGTCCCCTACCCCGGTCCCTGAGCTTGTCGAAGGGCCACCCGCACCACCACACCGATCACTGGAGATCCTCGTGTCCCGTCCCCTCCGCCTCGCCGCTCTCGGAGCCGCGACCGCCGTCCTCGCCTCACTGCTCACGGTCGTCGTCGGTTCACCACCGGCTGAGGCGGCCACGCAGAACCCCATCATCGGCGACGGCTCCGTGTACTCGGCGGACCCCGCCACCCTGGTCGTCGACGACGAGCTCTACATCTACGCGGGGCGGGACGAGGCCGGCCCAACCACGAACGACTTCATCATGAACGAGTGGCAGTCGTTCTCCACCGGCGATCCCGACTCCGGCACCTGGGAGCACCACCCGTCGCTCATGCGTCCTGAGACCGTCTTCGACTGGGCGACCTCCGGCCGCGCCTACGCGGGGCAGGTCGTGGAGGGTGCCGACGGCCGCTTCTACTGGTACGTCCCGGTCCACGAGGCGGCGAGCACGTCGGAGGACCAGTTCGGCATCGGCGTCGCGGTCGCCGACGACCCGCTCGGCCCGTGGACGGACGCGGTCGGCGGCCCGATCATCTCCCAGGCCATCCTCGGCAACACGATCCACAACATCGACCCCACGGTCTTCGTCGACGACGACGGTCGTGTCTACCTCTACTGGGGCAGCTTCAGTCAGCTCCGCGCGGTCGAGCTCGAAGCCGACATGGTGACGCTCACGGGTGACGTGCGCACGATCTCCTCCGGTGTCGACGGCTTCTTCGAAGCGGCGTGGCTGTTCAAGCGCGGCGCCACCTACTACCTCGCCTACGCGGCGAACAACGCCGGACCCGACTCCACCTGCACCCCGGCGACCTACCACGCGTGCATCGCGTACTCCTCGGCCGATTCGCCCTTCGGGCCGTGGACCCAGCGCGGCCGCGTCCTCGCCCCCGTGTCGTCCACGACCTCGCACCCGGCCATCACCGAGTTCCAGGGCGAGTGGTACATCGCGTACCACACGGCCGACGCCGTCGGCGGGAACCACTTCCGTCGCTCGGTCGCCATCGACAGCGTGGAGTGGGACGACACGACCGTGCCGCCGACCATGCGCGAGGTCGTCACGACCCCGGAGCGCGGCCCCGACCTCAGCCCACGGCGCAACGTCGCACCCTGGGCGACCGCCTCGGCCTCGAACGAGCCCGTCCCGACGCAGTACTGGATCGACGCCCTCAACGACGAGACGATCCGACCGAACCCGCTGCCGCCCGACATGTGGGGCAGCTGGTCGGCGGAGCGTCCCGCCCAGCAGTGGATCCAGTACGACTGGGACCGCCCCGTGCGCATCGACAGCGCATCGATCAAGTTCTTCCGCGACGTCGCACCGGGCACCGGCAACGGGGTGTCCGACCCGTCGAGCTGGAGGCTGCAGTCCTGGAAGTCCGGAGCCTGGGTCGACGTCGTGAACCCGAGCGGCTACCCGACCTCCACGACCGCGGAGCACACCGTGACCTTCGAACCGGTCACCACCACCCGGCTCCGGGCGGTGCTCAACGCCTCGTCCAACGGGGCGAACCCGCCGGCGTATTCGGCGCTCGCCGTCGAGGAGTGGCGCGTGCTGGCCGCCGAGACGACGGGGTATCAGCCGGTCGTCGTGTCGACGATCACCGGGACGCAGCCCCTCCTCCCGGAGACCGTGCTCCTCGACGACGCGACGGGCGGCTCCGTCCGCGCGACCGTGCACTGGGACCCCGTCCCCGCGGACCAGCTCGCCGCGCCCGGATCCTTCACCGTGCTCGGCACCGCCGAAGGCTATGCGGCCGGCCGCGTCGAGGCGACCGTGACGGTCATCGACGGCACGGTCACCGAGGACACCCAAGCGCCGACGCTCGACGTCGAGACGATCGGCGTCGACGGCGCGGGGGACTGGTTCCTCGGTGACGTCACGCTGCGGGCGACGGCGCTCGACGCGGCGGACCCCACGCCGCTCATCGAGTTCCAGCGGGACGGCGGCGACTGGACCGCCGTCGCCGGGCAGCGGACGGCCGTGCAGACGATCACCGGTGACGGACCGCACAGCGTGGCCATCCGGGCGACGGACGCCGCCGGGAACACCTCCGAGGTCTGGAACGCGTCGTTCCGGATCGACTCCGGTGTACCGACCGTCGACGCGGCGTTCGATGCGGAGAGCCGCGCGGTCACGGCGTCGGCCGCCGATCCTGGCGCGCCGGAGACCGCGTCCGGTCTCGCGGGCCTCGAGGTCGCCGTCGACGGACAGGACGCCTGGGAGCCGTACACCGCGCCGGTCATGCTCGACCTCGAGGCGCACGACGTCTACCTGCGTGCGAGCGACACCGCCGGCAACGTGTCGGCGGTCACCGCCATCACCGTGCAGCGCTCGGCGGACGCCCCGCTCGAGGGCGACATCGCGTCGTTCGCCACGGCGACCGCCTCCTACTCCTCGCCGTGGACCACGGTCGACGCCGTCAACGACGGCAGTGCCTCGGGTGCGTCCTGGGGCACCTGGCCGATGGTCGGTGAGCAGTGGGTGCAGCTGAGCTGGGACCGCGAGGTCACGCTCGACGCCGCGTCGGTGCACTTCTTCGCCGACGCCGCAGACGAGGCGAACGTGGGGGTGATCCCGCCGCGCAGCTGGGTGGTCGAGACGCTCGCCGCGGACGGCTCCTGGGTGCCGGTCGACACCACGGACCCGTACACCCGGGACCGCGACGTCGCCAACGCCGTGGGCTTCACACCGGTCGCGACGTCGGCCCTCCGGGTGCGCATGCAGGCTTGGGGTGCGGCGGAACAGGGCGGATCCGTCGGGATCCTGGAGATCACGGCGAACGCGGTCGCTCCGGCGGGGGAGCCGGACACGACGGCGCCCACCGTGACGCTCGCGTCGAGTCCGGCCGAGCCGACGGGCGAGGCCGGTTGGTATCGCGAGGGCGTGTCGGTCGCGGTCGACGCTGACGACGACGTCGACGACGCCCCGATGGTCGAACTCCGGCTCGGCGACGGCGCGTGGACGCCGGCGGAGGAGGTCGAGGCGTTCGACCCGGAGACGCGGGTGCTGATGCTCGGCGCCGATGGCGTGTACGTGGTCGCGGCCCGCGCGACCGACGCTGCTGGGAACGTCTCCGAACCGGTGGCCCTGTCCGTGGACATCGACACGACCGCGCCGGAGGTCGAGGCGGTCACCACACCGGAGGCCCCCGCGACCGGACCGGTCACCGTGCGGTTCGACGCGACGGACAAGGGTTCCGGGGTCGCCCTGGTCGAAGCGGCAGTGAGGTCGGGCGACGCGGGTTCGGGTGGTGCCGGCCAGGACGATGCCGGCTGGTCGCCGGTCTCCGATGCCGGGCTCGTGCTCGACGAACCGGGCGAGCACCTCGTGCGGTACCGCGCCACCGACGTCGCCGGCAATGTCGGCGCCGAGCGTTCGGTGACCGTCACGGTCGTCGAGACGCCCGTCGACCCGGAGCCGGGGGACGGCGCCCGGGTGGTCCTCGGTGCCTCATCGGTGACGGCGGGCGGTTCCCTCGCGGTCGCCGGTTCGGGTTTCGGCGCCGGTGAGCAGGTGACGGTCACGCTCTTCTCCGACCCGGTGCGGCTCGCCACCTTCACCGCCGACGGCTCGGGTGCCGTCTCGGGTGTCGTCGCCGTGCCGGTCTCGACGCCGAACGGGGTGCACACGGTCGAGCTCCGAGGTGTCACCACCGATCGCGCGGCGACGGCCTCGCTGCAGGTGACGGGCGGTGGAGCCCTCCCGGGCACGTCTGTCGGAAGCCCCGGTGCCTCGGCGCCCGGAGCCGGCGGGGGCGGTGGTGGCGACGACCTCGCCAGGACCGGCGCCGCGCCGTCCGCGGCGCTGCTCATCGCCGCACTCGCCCTCCTCTCCGGTGTGCTGCTCGTCGCGAGGCGTCGTCAGGAGGCGTTCCGAGGTTGAGTGCGCCCTTCGACAGGCTCAGGGACCGGATGGGCTCGGGACCGGAATTGCTCTGGGACCGGGATGGCCCTGGGACCCGACGGACTCGGGGACTGGAAGGGCTCTGGGACCGGATGGGCTCAGGGACCGGAATGGCTCAGGGAGCGGGATGGCGTCGGCTTGCGCAATCTATCGAATAACGATAGCTTTCCATTGTTCTTCGATGGAGGTGCGCGATGCGCGGAGTGACGGTCCTGGTGCTGCGGGTGATCCTCGCGGTCGCTCTGGTGGGTTCGCTGGTGGTGCAGGTGGTGATGGTCCCGTTGCTCTGGGCGGACCTCGACGGCGTGGACGAGGTGCCGCGGACCCTGTTCGCGATCATCGTGATCGCCGAGATCATCACCTTCCAGCTCTGCGCCGTGTGTGTCTGGGCGCTCCTCGACCTGGTCCGTCGGGGGCGGGTCTTCTCGGCTCGCTCGTTCCGGTTCGTCGACGTCATCATCGGTGCGATCGCCGTGTCCGCGCTGCTCACGTTCGGGCTCGCCGTCCTCCTCGCTCCGGGCGGGATCGCGCCGGGGGTCATCGGTCTCCTCTGCGGCGCCGCGCTCGTGACCGCCGGTGTCGCCCTCGTGGTCGTGGTCATGCGGTCCCTGCTGCGTCAGGCCGTCGACCGCGAGATCGAGGCGCAGGGGCTCCGTTCCGAGTTGGACGACGTGATCTGATGCCGATCATCGTGGACATCGACGTCATGTTGGCTCGCCGCAAGATGTCGGTCGGTACCCTGTCGGAGCTCGTGGGGGTGACACCGGCCAACCTCGCGGTACTGAAGAACGGCCGTGCGAAGGCGGTCCGATTCACGACGCTCGAAGCGCTGTGCGTCGCACTCGACTGCCAGCCGGGCGACCTCTTGCGCTGGGAGGCCGCGTCGGAGTGATCCGCCCCGATGCCCCGGTCGCCATGCCGGGCATACTGGAGGCACCTCGACCAGCGATCCGGAAGCAGTCATGACGTATCCTCCAAACCCTCCAGGTCCGCAGTCCCAGCTGCCGTACGGGCAGCCGCAGTACGGCCAGGCACCGTACGGTCAGCCGCAGTACATCGCGCCCCCGCCCCGGGGTGCCAGCTCGCCGGACGACCTGACCCTGCCGCTCTACGGGGCCACGTTCCGCCAGGCCACCAAGCGGTTCTTCAAGCAGTACGCGAACTTCTCGGGGCGCGCGTCGCTCAGCGAGTACTGGTGGAGTTCGCTGCTCACGACGATCCTGATCCTCATCCCGACGCTGCTCGTCATGGTCGGTGCCATCATGACCGGCGTCGCAGCAGCGACGGCTGCGCAGGAAGAAGACCTGTCCGGGGGTGGCTATGACTTCGCGGAGCCTGGGCCCATGGAGTTCGGCATGCGTGTGCTCCTCATCCTCGGCGTGATCCTGCTGTTGGTGGTGTGGTTCGCCCTCATCGTGCCGAGCCTGGCGATCACCTGGCGGCGCCTGCACGACGCGAACTTCCCCGGCCCGTACTACTTCTTCACACTCGTCCCCTCGATCGGAAGCGTCATCATCCTGGTCCTCGTGCTGCTTCCGTCGAAGCCCGAAGGGCAGCGCTTCGATCGCCCGGCGCAGGTGTCGTCCGGACGCTGAGGTCGCAGGAGACGCGGTTCACTGCGGCAGTTCGGCGGCCTTCCGCAGCAGGACGTCGCGCTCACGGTCGTTCGCTGCGAGGTGCGCGGCGGTCAGGAGTTCCGAGCGCGCCTCCTCGATGCGCCCCAGCCGTGCGAGCAGTTCGCCGCGGACGCTCGGGATGAGATGCGACCCCCGCAGCGACGCATCGTCGGCGAGGCTGTCGACGATGCGGAGCGCCGTCGCCGGGCCGGTCGCCATCGACACCGCGATCGCGCGGTTGAGTTCGACGACCGGGTTCGGGGCGATCCGTCCGAGCGTCTCGTAGAGGATCACGATCTGCTCCCAGTCCGTCGCGTCCACGCTCGGAGCGACCGAGTGGCACTGCGCGATGGCCGCCTGGAGTGCGTAAGCGCCGCGTCCCCGGCCGAGGGCGTCGGCGCGGCTGAGCGCTGCCGTCCCGCGAACGATCTGCGCCCGATCCCAGCGCTCGCGGTGTTGGTCGGCGAGCAGGATGGCGGAGCCGTCGGGTGCGACGCGGGCGGCGAAGCGTGAGGCCTGGAACTCCATGAGGGCGACGAGCGCGTGCGCCTCCGGCTCGCGGGGGACGAGCGCGACGAGGCGTCGGCCCAGCCGCAGGGCCTCGTTCGCGAGGTCGGCGCGGATCCAGGTCGGTCCGCTCGTCGCCGCGTACCCCTCGGTGAAGAGCAGGTAGACGACGCCGAGGACGGCCGACAGGCGCCGGGGCCACTCGGCCGGGTCCGGCGCCTCGAAGTGGACGTTCGCCGCGGCGAGCGTCTTCTTCGCACGGGTGATCCTCGCCTGCACCGTCGGCACCGGGACGAGGAGCATCCGGGCGATCTCCTGGGTGGTGAGCCCGCTGACGACCCGCAGCGTCAGCGCCACCTGCGACTCCCGCGAGAGCGCCGGGTGGCAGGCGGTGAAGACGAGCCGCAGCACGTCGTCCCCGATCGGCTCCCAGTCGAGGTCGCTCGCCTGCTCCAGGTCACGGGCGAGCGAGCGGTACCGCTCATCGAGGGCTGCCCGACGTCGCCACCCGTCGATCGCGCGACGTTTGGCCACCATCGTCAGCCACGCACCCGGGGTGCGCGGCACGCCGTCGCGCGGCCAGTGTTCGAGGGCCTCCAGCAGCGCCTCCTGGGCGAGATCCTCCGCCAGACCGAGGTCGCCCGTCAGCTTCGTGAGGGTGGCGACGATCTGCGCGCTCTCGATCCGCCAGACGCTGTCGACCACGCGGCGGGCGGCCTCATCGCCGTCCGCCGCGCCGGTGTCGGTCATGTCGGCGTCGGTCATGTCCGTCTCGCGTCGGTCGTGCTCAGGCCGGGTCGGCCGCCGGCTTCGCCACACCTTCCTGCGCCCGCCACTCCTGCTCCTTCTGGAGGTACTCGTTGTCGGCGTGGTCGGCGAAGTCCGTCTCGTCGGTCACGCGGCGCACCTCGATCTTGTTGCCGGGGCCGAGCGGCGCACGGCCGGCCCATTCGATGGCCTCCTCGCGGGTGGCGACCTCGATGGTCCAGAACCCGTTGAAGAGCTCGTGGAGTTCGCCGTAGGGGCCGTCGGTGACGATCGGCGCCTCGGTCGTGAACTCGACGACGGCGCCCTGTGCGGCGTCGGTGAGACCGTCACCGCCGACCATCACGCCGGCGTTGATCATCGACTCGTTGTAGGCGCCCATCGCGTTGATGACCGCTTCGAAGTCCATGTCCTCGAGCTTCTCGACGGACCCGCTGTTGCGCATGATGAGCATGTACTTCGACATCGTCTTCTCCTGTCGTCAGGGGCGCTGATCGCCCGCCTCACTCTGACGTCGAACGGCGAACACGGAAATCGACATCGCGGTCAGAATATCCTCGGCGGGTGCCCGATGGGGAGGGTGAACGGATCGCGGCGGCCAGGTGTCCGGCGGGAGAACAGCGGCGGACGGAAGTCGCGATTCACAGCCCAGGCAACAACTGTGGGTTGATACTGAGTCCATGGCAACTGAGATCGACCACGAAGAGATCATCCGTCAGCTCACTGCGAAGCTGAGCGAGAAGTACTCGGGGGTCGATTCCGCTCGGATCGGCGAGCTCGTGCGCGAAGAGGTCAGCGCGCTCGCCGAACGCCCGGTCCAGGATTACGTGACCGTCCTCGCCGAGCGTGCGGTCAAGAAGTCGCTGAAGCGCGCCGAGAAGTAACGGTCCCGCCACCGGCCGGATCGCTACCGGTCAGGTCTGCTCGTCAGCGCCTCGATCGAGACCACGATGACGATGCAGACGACGAGCAGGATGAACACGTTCGGGTTCAGGGTCAGCGCGTAGAGGACGACGGCGATCAGCACGAGGACGCCGATGATGACGATCGCGCGGCGTGGTGATCTCCGCCTCGTCCGGTTCAGGTCTGCCATGGTGCCCCCTCGCTGATGGTCGGTCGAATCTCCAGACTATGAGTGCCCGGCCACCCGCGCGCCCAGTCTCTGTCGATAGACTCGGCTCGGGTACTTTTGTCGATGAGTCGACAGAAGCGGTTCCGTGCTCGGTGTCCGTCACGCGATCCGATGCGCCCGTCGGTGCCCGCCCGAAGCTACGAAGGAGTACCCATGAGCGCACCGTCCGTGCAGCTGTACACCGTCCGCGACGCCATCGCCGAGGACCTGCAGGGCGCCGTCGCCCGCATCGCCGAGATCGGCTTCACGAAGGTCGAGCCATACGCGTTCGTCGAGCGCGCTGCCGAGTTCGAGACCGCTTTCGCCGCCGCTGGTGTCACGGCCCCGTCCGGCCACGCGCCCGTCATCGACGCCGCCGACCCGGCGGTCGCGTTCGACGCGGCATCGCGGCTCGGGATCGGGACGGTCATCGACCCCTTCATCCCCACCGATCGCTGGCAGACCGCCGACGACGCGGCACGTCTCGCCGAGCGCGTCAACGAGCTCGCCGTCCAAGCAGCGGCGTCCGGCCTGAAGTTCGGTTACCACAACCACAACTGGGAGTTCTCGACCCACGTCGACGGGCGCCCGATCTTCGAGCTGTTCGTCGAGCAGCTGTCGCCCGAGGTCGTCCTCGAGATCGACACCTTCTGGTCGACGGTCGGCGGTGCCGACACCCCGGCGTTCCTCCGTTCGCTCGGTGACCGCGTGCAGTTCCTGCACATCAAGGACGGCATCATCTCCGGTGACATCGCCACCGCACTGCCGAGCAGCGAGAGTGCGCTCGTCGTGCCCGACGCGCTCGCTCAGGCGTTCGCGAACCAGCAGCCCGCGGGTCAGGGCCAGGTCGACATCCCGGCGATCCTCGCTGCCGCACCGCACGCGACCCGCGTCGTGGAGTTCGACGGCTACAGCAAGGAGATCTTCGGCGGCGTCGCCGAGTCCTACGCCTGGCTCGCCGAGAACGACAAGTAGGCGCGCACCTCGACAGGCTCGGTGAGCGGGGCGCCCGTTCCCTGAGCTGCGCCGCACTGAGCCTGTCGAGGTGTCGAAGGGCCCACGGGGAGTCGTTCTGTGGCCGTGGACGTGTGCTCGGGGGCACTTCGACAAGCTCAGTGACCGAAGTTGGCTCAGTGACCGAAGTTGGCTCAGTCACCGAGGTCGGCTCAGTGACCGAGGTCGGCTCGGTGAGCGGGGCGCCCGTTCCCTGAGCCTGTCGAAGGGCCTACGGGGAGTCGTTCTGTGGCCGTGGACGTGTGCTCGGGGGCACTTCGACAAGCTCAGTGACCGAAGTTAGCTCAGTGACCGAAGTTGGCTCAGTGACCGGGGCGCGGGCGTGCGCAACCCCAGGACGATCGGCCGGCGGCTCGGTCAGGATGGAATCATGAGCGACCAGTCCGACACCACCACCCAGCCCGATCCCGACACCGTACCCGGCATCCCGGACGCGGAGTCGCTGGAACCGACGAAGCGCACCATCGCCATCCTCGGCGCCAACGGCGACCTGGCCAAGCGGCTCCTGATCCCCGGCCTCGGCGAGGTCGTCGACGCCGCCCGCGACATCTCGCTGCAGATCATCGGTGCCGCCCGCACGCCGCAGCCGAACGAGGAGTGGCGTGCGACCGTCCGCGCCAGCCTCGAGGACGCCGGCATCGGCGCCCGGACCGTCGACGCGCTGGTGTCGACGACGGAGTTCATCCCGACCGACGCCTCCGACCCCGACGAACTGCGTGCACTGCTCGACGCCTGCACCGGCTCGCCGATCCTCTACATCGCGCTCCCACCGTCCGCCGGGCGCAAGGTCGCCGAGGCGCTCGCGCAGATCGACCTGCCCGACGACCTCCTCATCGCCATCGAGAAGCCCTTCGGCGACGACCTCGCCGACGCCCAGGCGCTCAACGCGGCGCTCGCCGAGGTCGTGCCGGAGGAGCGTCTGTGGCGCATCGACCACTTCCTCGGCAACGCGACCGTCCTCGGGATGCTCGGCCTCCGCTTCGGCAACCGACTCCTCGAGGCGGGCTGGAACGCGGAGCAGATCGAGAAGGTGGAGATCCTCTACGACGAGGAGCTGGGGCTCGAGGGGCGTGCAGCGTTCTACGACCAGACCGGCGCTCTGCGCGACATGTTGCAGAGCCACCTGCTCATGGTCCTCGCCCTCACGGCGATGGAGCGTCCGGACGCGGTGACGCCGACCGACGTCCACGACCGCATCGCCGAGGTCCTCGGCGCCGTGCGACTGTGGAAGGACGACCCGTCGACCGCCCGTCGCGCCCGCTACACCGAGGGCCGGGTCGGCGACCGGCTCTTCCCCTCCTATGTGGACGAGCCCGACGTCGACGCCTCCCGCGAGACGGAGACGCTCGCACAGCTCCTGCTCCAGGTCGACACCCCGCGTTGGCAGGGCGTGCCGTTCGTCCTGCGCTCCGGCAAGGGCATCGGTGACCCGCGCCGCGAGGTCGCCGTGCACTTCCGCCGCTCGGCTGCGCCGACCGGACTGGACGCTCCGGACGGACACTCCGACACCGTCCTCCGCATGTCGCTCAAGGGCGGTGCGGTGCACCTCGACCTCATCGTGACCGGAGCCGATGACGTCGACGGCCTGCGCCGGGTCGAGCTCGAGGCCGATCCCGGAGCTGCGACCCTCAGCGCCTACGCGCAGGTGCTCGCCGGCCTCCTGCAGGAGAACACGCTGCTGTCGGTGCGCGGCGACATCGCCGAGCAGTGCTGGCGCATCGTCACCCCGGTCGTCACCGCCTGGGCCGCCGGCGAGACGCCGCTCGAGGAGTACGAGGCGGGGAGTGCCGGTCCGACGGACTGGTGACCGGGCCCTGACGCACTGCTGAGCGCCTGACACGAAACGACCCGCGCCGAATGATCGGCGCGGGTCGTTTCGTGCTGTGGGCGGTTACGCCGACGGCTTCAGGACGACCTTGATGCAGCCGTCCTCCTTCTTCTGGAAGGTCTCGTACATCGCCGGAGCTTCGGCGAGCGGCACGCGGTGGGTCGCGAGGTCGAGCACGCCGAGCGGGTCGGTGCTGTCCTCGACGAGGGGGAGCAGCGTCGGGATCCAGCGGGCGACGTTGCACTGACCCATCCGGAGCGACACCTGCTTGTCGAACATCGACTTCATCGGCATGATGTCCGCCTCACCGGCGTAGACGCCGCTCAGGGACACGACGCCGCCACGGCGGACGAGCTCGAGCGCGGTGTGCAGGGCGGCGAGCCGGTCGATGCCGGCGTGCTCCATGGCCGGTCGCGCGATCGCGTCGGGCAGCACGCCGACGGCCGTCTGTGCCGCAGCCGCGATCGGTGACCCGTGGGCCTCCATGCCGACGGCGTCGACGACCCCGTCCGGGCCGCGTCCGCCGGTGGCGTCGCGGAGCTCCGCGACCACGTCGTCCGAGAGGTCGAGCGCACGGATGCCGTAGCGCTCGGCGAGGGCACGGCGCTCCGGCACCGGGTCCACGGCGAAGACCTCGAGACCGCGGTGCTTGGCGATGCGAGCCGCGAGCTGACCGACCGGGCCGAGGCCGAGCACGGTGATCGAGCCGCCGTCCGGCACCTCGGCGTACTCGACGCCCTGCCAGGCGGTCGGGAGGATGTCGCTCAGGTAGAGGTAGGACTCGTCGGGCAGGTCGCGACCGACGACGATGCAGTTCGCGTCGGCGAGTCGGACCTGCAGGAACTCGGCCTGTCCGCCCGGCACCTGCCCGTAGAGCTTCGTGTAGCCGTAGAGGGAGGCGCCGCTGCCGTGCTCGGTGACCTGGGTCGTCTCGCACTGCGACTGCAGCCCGTTGCGACACATGAAGCACTCGCCGCACGCGATGGTGAACGGGATGACGACCCGGTCGCCGACCGCGACGCGGGTGACCTCCGAGCCGACGGCTTCGACGACACCCATCGTCTCGTGGCCGAGGACGTCGCCGCGGTCGAGGAACGGGCCGAACAGTTCGTAGAGGTGGAGGTCGGAGCCGCAGATGGCTGCCGAGGTGACACGGATGATCGCATCGGTGGGGGCGGTGATCGCGGGGTCCGGGACGGTCTCGACCGACACCGAACGGCGACCCTGGTACGTGAGTGCGCGCATGGATGCTCCTTCGTCGTTGTCCTTC
The DNA here is from genome assembly GCF_059073635.1 of Plantibacter sp. Lineage (NCBI taxonomy): Bacteria > Bacillati > Actinomycetota > Actinomycetes > Micrococcales > Microbacteriaceae > Plantibacter > Plantibacter sp. Next base: position 385,384 of record NZ_JCACOF010000008.1, read on the forward strand.
CACCCTGCGCCTCCTGGACGTCGGGCGACTGGGGGTGGACGTCTCGTCGGAGGGCTGATACGAGCTCAGCGTGCTCGCGTCGGCGGCCACGCGCTGGAGGCTGGCGAGCACCGACCGGACCGCGGATCGCGCCATCGCCTCCGGTCTCGCCAGGACGTCGACGTGCCGGACGAGGACCGCGCCGGCGACCGGTCGGAGGACCATGCCGTCGACGGCCAAGGGTGCCGCCGTGGTGCGCGGCATGACGGCGATCGCCGCCCCCGTGCGGACGACCTGGGCGGCGACCGAGAACTCGTTGATACGGTGGTCGATCCGCGGCGCCCGGCCGCTCAGCGCGCCCAGGTGATGGAGGACGCCGGCGAGCGGGAACCCCTCGTGCGTGGAGATCCAGCGTTCGTCGCGCAGATCCTCCGGTCGCAGCTCCGACCGCGCCGCGAGCGGATGCGCCTCGTGCATCGCGATGTCGAGGGGTTCGACGAGCAGCGGCGTCACGACGAGGCGGTCGAGCGGCCACGCCGGCTCGTGCGGGAGCCGGTGGGCGATGACGAGGTCGTAGTCCGCAGTGAGCCCGGCGAACCGGTCCTGCGCGACGTCGGCGTCGGCGAGGATGAGCCGCGGAACCGGACCGGTCGCATCGACTCCGGGAATGGGGCCGCTCGCGAGCAGCGGTCCGAAGAACGCCAGCCCCGCGCTGTGGAACGCGGAGACGCTCACGGGGCGCTGCTCGTGTTGGAGGAAGGAGTCCACGGCGTCCCTGGCCTCGGCGAGTGCCTCCTCGACGCGCGCGGCGGCGACGGCCAGGGCTTCGCCGGCCTCGGTGAGGACGAGGCGGCGCCCGTGCTTCTCGGTGAGCGGCACCGGCATGGTGGCCTGCAGCGCGGCGAGCTGCTGCGACACGGCCGAGGCGCTGACGTGCATGGCTGCGGCGACCGCGGCGACGCTGCCACGGTCGCCGAGTTCGCGGAGGAGGCGGAGGCGCGCGGGATCCATAAGCTTTTCCTTCATCGTCGATCCAGACACTGCCTGTTGTTCTGTCGTGTCCGTCTCCAGGAGAGTAGCGGCATGGCCCGCCGCGCACCCTCCGAACTCATCGTCGATGTGCTGCTCGTCGGGGTCGCGGCGGTGTGGGGCGCCAGCTTCCTCGCGGCGAAGGGCCTCGCCGCCGTCACCGGTGTGCCGGCCGCGGTCGCCCTGCGCTTCCTGGTGGCGGTGATCGCCATCGGGCTCATCTGTCTCGTGCGACGGGAGCGACTCCCTCGCGGACGGGGCCTGCTGATCGCGGCGGCACTCGGCTGCTCGCAGGCCGCGATCATCGGCCTCGAGACGTGGGGCGTGCACCTGACCTCGGCGACGAACGCCGGGCTGCTCATCAGCCTCGCGCTCGTCATGACGCCGGTGCTCGACGGTGTCGCGTCGCGGTCCTGGCTCCCGAGGTCCTACTTCGTCGCCGCGGTCGCAGCCGTGGTCGGTGTCGCGCTGCTCGTGTCGGACGGCGGTCTCCGCGCACCCACCGCGGGCGACGCGCTCGTGATCGCCGCCGCCGTCGTCCGTGCGGTGCACGTGACGTCGAGTGCGCACCTGACGCGAGGTCGAACCGACAGCACGCTCGGCGTCGTCTTCGTCCAGATGCTCGTGTGCGCCGGGGCGTTCAGCCTCATCGCCGGTGACGGGCTCGCGGCAGCTGTCACGCGGCTCGATCTGCGCGGCTGGCTGGACGTGCTGTTCCTCGGTCTGCTGTGTTCCGTGTTCGCGTTCGTCGTCCAGCTGTGGGCGGTGCGGCGGACCTCGGCCTCGCGCGCGAGCATCCTCATGGGGACGGAACCCGTCTGGGCGCTCCTCGTCGGCGTGCTCATCGCGGGGGAGGTGATCGGCCCGCTGGGTGCGCTCGGTGCGGCGCTGATCATCGTGGCGAGCTATGTCGGCCAGGCGATCGAACGCCGCCACCGCGCGCGGACGACCGGCACGGCACCCACGGTGCAGCAGGAGCCGGCGCCTGTCTGACGGGGTCTACGGTGTGGTCGCCGCGCCCGTGAGCGGCGTTCCCAGCGGTGCTGCGTCCTCGATCCGGCACACGCGGACGTCGATCTCATGGATCGGCGTCCCCTCCGTCGACGTCGCGAGCACCTTGCCGATCGCATCGCCGACGAGACGGAGGGTCGCCGGGACCGGAGCCCCGTCGGTCACGCCGATGGTCACGCCGATCGTCAGCGCGCCGTCGGCTCCGCGACCGACGGCCACCTTCGTCGGCTTGTCGTCGTCACGCCCGACCGCGTCGGCGACGGTCCGCAGGACCGCACGGATCGGCGACCCGGACGCGTAGACCGTCGTGACCCCCGGTGTCGCAGCGACGACGGCGGTGAGCTGCTGCGAGAGTGCGGCATCGGTGTCCATCACGAGTCCTCCGGCCGGGCGACGCGCTGCGTGTGGATGTCGATGATCGTGACGTCGACGGCGACCACGTTGAGCTCGGTGTGCGTGGCCAGTTCCGCGACGACGCGATCCCGGATGAGCTGCGACAGCCGTTCGAGGTTGTTGCCGAACGCGGCCGAGGCGGTGATCGCCACCGTGATGGGCGCGTCCAGGGTCGTCACATCGCCGTCGAGCCGGACCCGACCGACGATGACCCCGCCGACGCTGTCGCCCACCCCGCGGATCAGGGTGCGGACGGAGCCCTCCGTGATACGGAGGTGCACCTCGGGGTCCGGGTGCCTGAGTGGGATGTCCCGACCGGCGTGCGCCTCGAGTGAGATGTTCTGGAGGACCGCGTGCATCCAGGAGCGGTCCTGCTCGGAGTGCGTCGCCGCCTCCGACTTGAGCAGCGCCCAGGTCTGGGTGCGCAGCCGGAGCAGGGCGTCGAGGGCGAGTTGGCAACCGGGGGAGGCTTCGATGTCGGGGTCGAGGGGCTCACGGCCGCTGTCGAGGTAGTCGGAGAGCTCGTCGATGGTGTGCCCGTCGAGGTCGGCGCCGGCCAGGCCGTCGAGCATGGACTCGTGGTCGTCGTCGTTCATCGCCACACCTCCATCTCCCGCAGGACGGTCTGTCTGGCTCGCGCGAGCTGACCGCGCACCGTCGACGTCGGGACCCCGAGCGACTCGGCGATCTCGACGTACGACAGCCCGCCCGTCTCCTTGAGCATCCAGCACTCGCGCTGCATGGCGGGCAGTCGGTCGAGGACCGAGGCGAGTGCGCTCATCTGCATGCGCACCTCGACGACCCGTTCGGGGGACTGATGGGACGGGGCGGGGGCATTCCAATCCTCGATCTCGCTGTGTTCGCGGCGGCGTCTGATGCGGTCGATCGCCCGGTTCGAGACCATGCGCATCAGCCAGGACTTCACCGCGTTCGGGTCGTTCAGCCGGTCCAGCTGGCCCCACGCCTGGATGAGGACGTCCTGCACGACGTCCTCCGCCTCCGACTGGTTGCCCAGCACGCGGACGGCGTAGGCGCGCATGAGCGAACCGTGCCGGAAGACGAGGACCTCGAAGGCGGTGGCGTCTCCGTCGGCGGCGCGCTCGGCGAGGATGCCGTCCGGGAGCACCTCGAGCGAGCGCTTCACGGAGTGGTTAGAGGACGGCGAACGCGGTGAAGGCGACGGCGGTCGCGGACACGATCGCGGACGCGGCGACAGCGGCGACGTACGGAAACTGGAGCGTCTTCGCCGGGCCGTTCTCCACCGCCTCCTTGGCGCGGAGCAGGGAGACGAAGACCCCGAGGTCCTTGCCGGTGCTCGAGGCGGCGACGAAGCGGCCGTCCCGGAACTCGACCATGCCGGCGTACTCGCCGTCGACCGAGGCGACCCAGAGGGTCGCGTCCGGCTCGGCCCAGGCGACCGTGGTCCCCGTGCCTCGCTCCAACACCGTGCTCATGACTGCTCCTTGCTCAACGTTCGTGTTGTTAGAGAATCTAGCTATTCATGCGTCTGCATGTACCCCACTTGACATCGCGATCCGGACTCCGCTAGACAATCTCGTTACGAGAACCACTACTGTTGGACTTCATGACCGCCCAAGCCGTTGACGCGCAGCACTACTGGTACGAACAGGATGAGCACGAGCGCGGCCGCCGCATGCTCGAGGCCATGCGTCTGTACCGTGCCGCCGAGGCCGCGATGCGTCGTCGGACCCGCGACGAGATGCACATGGGCGAGAACGACCTCCTCGCGCTGCGGTTCATGCTGCGCGCCAAGCAGGAGCACCGTCTGGTCAGCCCCACGGATCTGGGTGCCTACCTCGGCATCAAGACCTCATCGGTCACGGTCATGCTCGACCGCCTGGAGGCGGCGGGTCACGTCGTCCGTCGGCCGAGCGAGACCGACCGTCGCCGCGTCACCGTCTCGACCACCGACTTCGCCGACTCGGAGGTCCGCAAGACCCTGAGCCACATGCACCACCGCATGATGGAGGCGACCACCGGGATCGAACCGGAGATCGCGGCCGGCATCGTCGACTTCCTCGACCGCATGCGCGAGGCCGTCGACTCGATCGACCGCACCGAGCCCGAGGGGCAGCCGCAGCACTGAGCCGCGGCTCTGAGGCGTCGATGGGCCGGGAGGCCACTCGGTCTTCCCCACCTGGTCTGAGGGGAAACAGCGAGGCGGGCCGCACGGTCTGATCCGTGTGGCCCGCCTCCGAATGTCTTCGACGATTTCGACTGCGCGCTGCGGGCCCTCCAGGCGCCGCTCGAGCCGACTCTCAGAAGTCCCCGACCTTCGATGATCCGATGGTAATCGAGCACGTGTCGGACGGCCGATGCTTGAACGGTCGGATCGCTTGTGCTACTCGGGATCGTGCTGGTGGCGGTGCCTCAGTTGTCGGCGGACAGCTCCGGGTAGTCGGTCTCCGGCATGAGCTCGAGCCCCGCCGGCGTGTAGGTGCGGTCGAGCATGGCCTGCAACCAGGTGCGGTTGAGTGCGACCGGGCGGGAGCCGGTGAACCGGAAGACGATGGGGACGCCGGTCTCGATCCAGATCGCGTAGCGGCCCGAGCCGTGTGCGGGGTCGATCGTCCAGGAGAGGAGGAACGCCTCGCCCTTGCGGAGCTTGGAGACGACGACCATCTGCACATGGGCGAGGGTCCGATCCTCGAGTTCGAGTGCTTCGTTCCCGTACCGCAGCGTTCCCATGTTCCCCAGCCCCCTGTCGTCGTCTGCGCGGTCGATCACCGCGCCGACAATTCTGGCAGCTCCCGTCGATGCGGCGCGAATGCCAGGGGCGGGATTGCTGGTCAGTCGGCGTCGAGGACGGCGTCGAGCAGGCCCGGGAACCGGGTGTCGAGGTCGTCACGCCGCAGGGTGAGCGTGCGGTGGCGACCGTTCGGCTCGTTCCGGATGACGCCGGCCTCGCGAAGCACCTTCATGAGGTGGGACTTCGTCGACTTCGGGATCGTGGGGTCGAGGGCGGTGCAGTTCGCGGCGTCCATCGGTCCGTCCCGGAGCTGCCGCACCATCTCGAGTCGGTCCGGATCGCTGAGCGCGAAGAGGACGGCCGGCAGCTCGATCGCCTCGCGGTCGGGGTGCGTGAGATCGGCTGGTGCGGGCATGGTTCGATAATAGTTGAACAATGAGCGGAAAGCGCGTATCGTCCAATCGTTCGACATTTTTGGAACCGAAGGATGCCCGCCCCGTGCAGACGACGACCCCGTCACCCCCGACCCGACCCGTGCCCACCGCGGCTGACGGCGCGCCCGTGCTGCCGCGCCGTCGCTTCGGTTTCGTCCTCGCGGGGCTCGGCAGCACGCTCATGCTCGCCGGTGCCAGCGCTCCGTCACCGTTCTACCCGGAGCTCCAGGAGCGGCTCGGCATCGGCCCGATCGGCGTCACCATCGCCTTCTCGGCCTACGCGCTCGCCCTGCTGGTCGCGCTCCTCACGATCGGCTCGGTCTCGGACCACCTCGGACGCCGCCCGGTGATCACCGCCGGGTTCGTCGTGCTCGCCGCGAGCATGCTGCTCCTCTGGCACGTCGACTCCGGAGCGCTGCTGTACCTCGCCCGCGTGCTCCAAGGCCTCGCCAGCGGGGCACTGCTCTCCACGCTGTCGGCGACGATCATCGATCTGGCCCCGCCCGAGCGGCCACGAGCGGCGACCCTGCTGAACGCCATCGCCCCGATGATCGGTCTCGCCTCCGGCACGATCCTCGCGGGCGTCCTGCTGCAGACGGTCGCCGATCCGTCGAGCTGGACGTTCCTACCGCTGGCGGTCGCGTACCTGCTCATCGCGGTGTCCATCTGGAACGTGCCGGAGACCGCAGCCCGCACCCCCGGGTGGGCGCGCGCCATCCGACCCCGCGCAGCCGTCCCCGTCGACGCCCGACGGTTGTTCGTCGTGAGCATCCCGATCGTCCTCGGCGGTTGGGCGACCGGCGGGCTGTTCCTCTCCCTCGGGCCGAGCATCATGCACACGGAGCTCGGCGTGGACGGCCAGCTCGGAGGGGCACTCCTCATCGGGCTGCTGCCGGCCGCCGGGGCCGTCGCGGCCGCGGTGCTCCACCGTCGCCGACCCGTCGTCGCGGCCGTCTACGGGGCGTCCGCGCTGTCCGCCGGGACCGTGCTCCTGCTCGTCGCCCTGATCCTCGGGTCGCTCCCGGTCGCGGTGGTCGCCGTCGTGATCGCCGGAACCGGGTTCGGCACGGCGTTCATGGGCACGATCGCCTCGCTCGTCCCGCTCGCGCCGGCCGACGAACGCGCTGAGCTGTTCGCCGCGCTGTACATCGTCGCGTACCTGTCCTTCGGCGTGCCGGCCGTCATCGCCGGCCTGCTCGCCTCGGCCATCGGGCTCCACGCCACGGTGCTCGGTTACGGCACGGTCGTCGCGATCGCCGCGGGCACGGCCGCTGTGGTGCGCGCCCGGTCGGCGCGCTGACGGTTCGAGCCCGCTGACGACCTCAGCGCGCTGACGGCTCCTCGGCGAGGCGGTCGAGGAGGCTCGACGATCGGTACGGGATGACCTCGATCAGGGAGACCTTGGTGTTCGTCCGGACCACGCCAGGGGCAGCGAGGAGGACGCCCGCGATGCGGTGCAGGTCCTCCGTGTCGTGTGCCACGACCTTCGCGAAGAGGTCGGCGTCGCCGGTGGTCGCGTGCACCTCGACGATCTCCGGGATCGACTCGAGGGCCGCATAGGCCTCGGTCGCGAGGTCCTGACGGATGGAGATCTCGATGAAGGCGGTGAGCGGGTAGCCCAGCGCCGACAGTCGGACCCGTCGGCTGGGGGCGGCCGAGTGCGCCGCTCGTCTCGAGTCGGCGCAGACGGGCGTGGACGGTGTTCCTCGCGACGCCGAGGGTGCGTGCAAGGGCGAGCGCCGTCATGGACGGGTCGTCGTCGAGCGCGGTCAGGATGCGCGCGTCGAGGTGGTCGATGGTCGCAGGATGAGGCATGTTGCTCACTCTCGGGCTGGGAATCGAGCACGATGACCACTGCACTCTACTCGTGTTGCGCAAGACGACGAGCTGACGCATCGTTGGCGGAATGAGCACCCAGCAGCCGAGCGCCGCGACGTCGAGCGCGCAGCAGGCTCCCTCCACACCTGCCCCGGCGCCGTCTCCAGTCCGACACGGGGCGGTCGAGGACATCCTCGGGCTGCTCGTCGGCGTCACGGTCGTGTCGTTCGGCCTCTTCATCCTGAAGGCCGGTTCGGCGGTGACCGGCGGGACGGCCGGCCTGTCGCTCCTCGTCAGCTACCTCGCGCCCGTGCCGTTCCCGGTGCTGTTCATCGCGATCAACCTGCCGTTCTTCCTGCTCGCGATCCGCGGCAAGGGCTGGGTGTTCACGCTGCGGAGCGGCGGCGCGATCGTGCTCGTGTCCGTCCTGTCCGGGGTGCACCCGCTGTTCCTGCCGGTCGGACACATCGACCCGTTCTACGCGGCCGTCGTCGGCAACGTGCTCTGCGGCGTCGGCATCCTGATCCTGTTCCGACACCGGGCGAGCCTCGGCGGGTTCAACATCGTCGCGCTCATCCTGCAGGACCGCTTCGGCATCCGTGCCGGCTACGTCCTCATGGCCGTCGACACCGTGGTGGTGCTCGTGTCGCTCGTCGCCGTGCCGCCGCTCAACGTGCTCGTCTCGGCGCTCGGTGCGGTCCTCCTGAACCTCATCCTCGCGCTCAACCACCGGCCGGGCCGCTACCTCGGCGTCTAGGGCAGGAGATCCGCCCGGCAGCAGGACATGCTCGAGCTCGGCAACGTCCTGCTGTGGTGCTGATCTCCTGTTGCGGTGCTGCTGCTCGCGCGCCTACTGCTTGTAGGACGACAGGAAGTTCCCGAGCCGCTCGATCGCGTCCGTCAGCACGCGCTCCTCGGGCAGGGTCACGACCCGCAGGTGGTCGGGGTCCGGCCAGTTGAAGCCCGTGCCCTGGACGAGCAGGATGTGCTCCGCCACGAGCAGATCGTGGACGAGCTGCTCGTCGTCGTGGATCTCGTGGACCTCGGGGTCGAGGCGCGGGAAGGCGTAGAGCGCACCCATGGGCTTGGTGCAGGAGACGCCCGGGATGGAGTTGAGGCCGGCCCAGGTGGCGTCGCGCTGCTCGAGCAGGCGACCACTCGGTGCGATGAGGGCGTCGATCGACTGCACGCCGGAGAGCGCCGCCTGCACCGCGTGCTGCGCGGGCACGTTCGGGCACAGGCGCGTGGACGCCAGGAGGGTGATGCCCTCGAGGAAGCCCCGCGCGTGGTCGCGGGGCCCCGTGATGACGAGCCAGCCGGACCGGTAGCCGGCGACGCGGTAGGTCTTCGACAGGCCGTTGAACGTGAGGCAGAGGAGGTCGGGGGCGACGGTCGCCATCGGGATGTGGACCGCGTCGTCGTACAGGATGCGGTCGTAGATCTCGTCGGCGAGCAGCAGCAGCCCGTGCTCGCGCGCGACGCCGGCGATCTGCTCCAGCACCTCGCGGGAGTACACCGCGCCCGTGGGGTTGTTCGGGTTGATGACGACGATCGCCTTGGTGTTCGGCGTGATCTTGGAGCGGATGTCCTCGATGTCGGGCGCCCAGTCCGCCTCCTCATCGCAGCGGTAGTGCACCGGCGTGCCACCCGCGAGGCTCGTCATCGCGGTCCACAGCGGGTAGTCGGGCGCGGGGATGAGGACCTCGTCGCCGTCGTCGAGCAGGGCCTGCATCGTCATCGTGATGAGCTCGGAGACGCCGTTGCCGAGGAACACCCACTCCGGATCGACCCGGGGGAACCCCTCCATCTCCTCGTAGCGGTAGGAGACGGCCTGACGCGCGGAGAGGATGCCGCGGCTGTCGCTGTACCCGTGGGAGTGGGGGAGCGCGGCGATCATGTCGCGCACGATCTGGTGCGGTGCCTCGAAGTCGAAGATCGCGGGGTTGCCGGTGTTGAGCTTCAGGATGCGGTGCCCGTCGGCCTCGAGACGCACGGCCTCGACGAGGGCCTTCCCCCGGATCTCATAGAGGACGCTTTTCAGCTTGGAGGACTGGTCGAGGGTGCGGCGGGTGGTCATCCCCACAGGCTACTGCGGGGATGTGAGCGCACGACAATGCCGATTCAGGGATCGCGGCTCCCGCGGTCGGTCGGCTCCGGTGTCAGACGGCAAGGGCCTCGAGGCGGGCGAGGAGCACCGGACGAGGAGGCCGCGCCGTGCGGACGACGTCGAGCGCGGTCCGGCCGTCGGTGAGGACGACGGCCGGGTCGAGGCCAGGCGCGGCGAGGAGCACGTCGTACAGCGGTTCGAGTCGGTTCTCGGGGAAGTTGCCCTGCCCGGCGAGTGCGGTCAGCGGGACACCGTTCGCCGGTGACGACGCGTTGACGTCGGCACCCGCGGTGATGAGTGCGCCGAGCACCCGGGCGTCCTGTTCGGCGTCCCGCGCGCCGGAGCGGTCGAGCGCGAGGTGGAGGACGCTGTCGCCCTCGGCGGTGCGCAGGGCGACGTCGGCACCGTCGGCCAGCAGCTGCGGGACGAACGTGGAGCGGACGGTGAGGTCGGGATTGCGCAGGACGGCGTGGAGCAGGCTGTCGCCGTTCTCGTCGACCGCGGACGCGAGGCCTGGGGTGTAGACGGCTCGGAGCTCGTCGAGGTTCTGCCAGGTCGCCGTGCGGGTCACCGCCTCGGTGGCGGGGGCGAGTCCGGCCGCATCCAGATACGCCGTCACCAGGTCGAACAGCTGCGGCCGCCGGAAGCGACTCGAGCGGGCCCGGTCGAGCACCGAGTGCCCGTGCGGGTCGGGCGCGAGGAGCTCGAGGCCCGGCTGGTCGAAGAACGCACGGTAGTAGGGTTCGAGCTCCGCTTCGGACAGCTTCGGGTGGTCGACCTCCTCCACCGGGCGGCGCTGGTGTCGTCCGGCGGGCCGGTTCACGTCGGCACCGGCGGCGATGAGGCGACGGACGAGCGGAGGGTCGACCTCGGGGTCCCGGGCGCGCTGCGCCAGCAGGACGTGCAGCAGCGTGTACCCCTCGTCGAGGACGACCGTCGCATCCGCCCCGTCGTCAAGGAGCCGCCCGGCGATGAACGCGCGCGTCGCCGGATCCTGGTTGGACATCGCCTCGGCCAACAGCGGCAGCCCGGTCGAATCGGTGTACGAGGGCCAGGTCTCGGGGTCGTAGGCCGCCTCGAAGTCCTCGATGCTCGCACGCTTCAACCAGTAGGGCCGGACCACCATCGTGACATCCTCCGATCGGGCGGCACCGGCGGAATGGGCCGCGCCCACCAGCCTAGGCGGACGCCCCGCGCGCTGTCCGGCTGGACGCCCGCTGTCAACGTCGGGGACACGATTCGTCCACGTTCAGGGTAGAGGAGTACCGTCAGACGCTGGCGGTCAAGACTGCCTGGTCAGAGGCACGGAGGAATCGTGACCGGAAACGCAACTACCCGATTCGACAATGTGGCCATGTTGTCGGTGGCGAGCACGCTGCCGTCCGCAGTGGTGACCTCGGTCGAGATCGAAGAGGGCCTCGCGGCCGCGATGAAACGCGCCCGCCTCCCGAAGGGCATCCTGCGACGCGTCGCCGGTGTGGTCGAGCGACGACACTGGGGCCCCGGTGAGAACTCGGATGACGCCACCGTGTCGGCCGGACGCCGTGCGCTGGCCGAGGCCGGCATCTCGCCGTCGCAGATCGGGCTCATGATCAACACCTCGGTCACGAGACAGCACCTCGAGCCCTCCGTCGCCGTGCGCATCCACGACGGCCTCGGCTTGCCGAGCTCGGCCATCAACTTCGACATCGCCAACGCCTGCCTCGGTTTCGTGACCGGTATGACGATGGCGGCCGCGATGATCGAGTCCGGACAGATCGAGTACGCGCTCATCGTCAACGGTGAGGACGCGAGCGAGGTCCACGCCAACACGATCGAGCGCCTGAGCGGCAGCACCATCGACCGCGACGACTTCATGAGCGAGTTCGCCTCCCTCACGCTCGGCTCCGGAGCGGCCGCCGCCGTCATCGGGCCGGCCGATCGTCACCCCGAGGGACACCGCATCCTCGGCGGGGTCACCCGCGCGGCGACGGAGTTCAACCACCTCTGCGTCGGCAGCGTCGACGGCATGTTCACGGACGCCCGAGCACTCCTCAAGGGTGGGCTCGACCTCGTCGTCTCCGCGTGGAAGGAGGCCGCCGGCGACTCGTGGCGGTGGTCGAAGATGGACCGCTACATCACCCACCAGGTGTCGTCCATCCACACGGACTCCATGGTGAAGGCCGCCTCGCTCGACCGCAGTCGCGTCCCGGTCACCTATCCCTACCTCGGCAACGTCGGGCCGGCCTCCATCCCGATCACCCTCGCCGACCAGCAGTCGACCCTGAACAAGGGCGACCGCGTCCTCCTCATGGGCGTCGGCTCGGGGTTGAACACCGGCCTCATGGAACTCGCGTGGTAGCGGGCACCGTCGCCGCGAACGTCGGTCTGCGGACCATGGGGGTGCGCGCCGCAGGTCTGCCCGGCCTGCCCGCCGCCTTCTCCCACCGCATCGACGTCCCCGGCCGCTTGGCCGACGCCGGCACCACGCGCAACTGGCACTACCTCGACACCGCCTCGGCGCTCGCCGAAGCCGGCGCGACACCGGTCGGCACCGTGCTCGCCGTCCACGGGAACCCGACGTGGTCGTACCTGTGGCGCTCGCTCGTCACGCAGTCGGTCGAGCAGGCGTCCTCCGGTGGCGACGCCTGGCGCGTCGTCGCGGTGGACCAGCTGGAGATGGGCTGGTCGGAGCGCACCGAGACCACCCGGACCCTCGAACAGCGGATCGCCGACCTCGCCGCCTTCACCGAGGCGCTCGGCATCACCGGTCCCGTCGTCACGCTCGGCCACGACTGGGGCGGCGTCATCTCCCTCGGCTGGGCGACGGAGCACCCGGAGGAGCTCGTCGGCTCGATGCTCCTCAACACCGCCGTGCACCACCCGGAGGGCACGGCGATCCCCGCGCCGCTGCGTCTCGCAGGCGCTCGAGGCATGCTCGGTGCCGGATCGGTCCAGACCACGGCGTTCCTCGACACGACGCTCTCCCTCGCGTCACCGCCGCTCGACCGCGACGTCCGCGACGCCTACCGGAGCCCGTACGGGTCGCCGGCCCGCCGTCGGGGGATCGGTGCGTTCGTCGCCGACATCCCCGCGACGCCCGACCACGTCAGCTTCCCGCGCCTCGAGCGCCTCGCCGACGACGTCGCCCAGCTCCGCGTCCCGGCCGTCATGCTCTGGGGCCCGCGCGATCCGATCTTCAGCGACCGCTACCTCGACGACCTCGCCGACCGCCTTCCGCACGCCGAGGTCCACCGCTTCGAGGGTGCCGGCCACCTCGTCATCGACGACGCCCCCGTCGCCGAATCGCTGCTCACCTGGCTCGGCGACCGCCTGCCGCAGGGTGCGGCCGTCGGAGACCGTGCCGACTGGCGTCCCGCCGAGGCGTCCGCGTCCGAGCAGCCGGCTTCGAGCCGCTGTGGCGTCGGCTCGACCAGCGTCGCACCGACGACGGCGACGCCATCGTCGAGCAGCGCGGGTCCGGAACCGCACGTCGCGTCAGCTGGCGGCAGCTCGACGACCGCGTGACCCGCCTGGCCGCCGGCCTGCACCGCATCGGTGTGCGACGGGGCGACCGCGTCTCGCTGCTCGTCACGCCTGGCGCCACGCTCACCGCCGTCATCTACGCCTGCCTGCGCATCGGCGCGGTCGTGGTCGTCGCCGACGCCGGTCTCGGCGTCAAGGGACTCCACCGAGCCGTGCGCGGTGCCTGGCCCGCCTACGTCATCGGTGAGACCAAGGGGCTCGCCGCAGCCCGGGCGCTCGGCTGGCCCGGCGTGAAGGTCTCAGCCGCCCGCCTCCCCGGCGCGACAGCAGCAGCGCTCGGCGTCTCGTACAGCCTCAAGGACCTGCTCGACACCCGCACGACGCCTGAGCTGCCCAGCGAACCCGGCCCGACCGACCTCGCGGCGATCCTGTACACCTCGGGATCGACCGGCCCGGCGAAGGGCGTGAAGTACACCCACGCCCAGCTGTCGTCGCTCCGCGACGTCCTCTCGGAGCACTTCGCGATCACCGCCGATTCGGGACTCGTCACCGGCTTCGCTCCGTTCGCCCTCCTCGGTCCGGCGCTCGGTGCCCGCTCCTCCACGCCGGAGATGGACATCTCCTCGCCACGCACGCTGACGGCCCGCGCTGTGGCGGCGGCCGTGGCGGAGACGGATGCCGACATCGTGTTCCTCTCGCCGGCCGCCATCCTGAACGTGGTCGCGACGGCCGACGCGCTCGACAGCGCGGACCGTCAGGCGCTCCAGGGCGTCAGGACCGTGCTCTCGACGGGCGCGCCCGTCAGTCGCCAGCTCCTCACGGCACTCGTGGGTGTCCTGCCCAACGCGTCCGCGCACGCGGTGTACGGCATGACCGAGTGCCTGCTCGTCGCGGACATCACCCTCGACACGCTGCCCGACGAGGACACCGAGCACACGGGTGTGTGCGTCGGGACGCCCATCGGCGGCGTCGACGTGCGCATCAGCCCACTCGACGAGGCCGGACGCGCCACGGGTGCGCCGACGCAGGACGCGGATCGCCTCGGCGAGGTCATCATCTCGGCGGAGCACCTCAAGTCGCAGTACGACCGGCTCTGGCTGACCGACCGGGCCGCTGTCCGCGACGTCGCCGATGACGGACGCTGGCACCGCACCGGCGATGTCGGGCATCTCGACGCCGACGGCCGCCTCTGGATCGAGGGCCGTCTGCCGCACGTGATCGCGACCCAGGACGGACCGATCGCTCCGGTCGGACCGGAGCAGGCGATCGAGACCGTGTCGCTCGTTCGCCGCGCCGCCGTCGTCGGCGTCGGCCCCGCGGGTCTCCGCCAGTGCGTCGCGATCGTCGAGACGACCACGGGTACGAAGCGGGTCCAGCTCGCTGAGGCGGAGCTCGCCGCGCAGGTGCGGGACGCTTCGACGCAGCCGCTCGTCGCGGTGTTCGTCGTACCCGAGCTGCCGACGGACATCCGCCACAACTCCAAGATCGACCGCACCCGCCTGTCGGTGTGGGCGGAAGGCATCCTGGCCGGTGAACGGCTGAGCACCCCGTGACGGTCCTCGTGACCGGCGCGAGCGGCATGCTCGGCCGCGAGGTCGCGTTGGAGCTGCTCCGCGCCGGCCACCACGTCCGCGTCCTGCAGCGCGGCCCGTCGGCGCTCGCCGATGTCGAGGAAGTGCGCGGGTCGATCACCGACGCGGCGGTCGTCGAGACGGCGATGGACGGTGTCGACGCCGTCGTCCACCTGGCCGCGAAGGTCTCGTTGGCGGGTGACCCGGCGGAGTTCGAGCGCGTCAACGTCGCCGGGGCCGAGGTCGTCCTCGACGCCGCCGAGACCGCGGGCGTCTCACGATTCGTCCACATCTCCTCGCCGTCCGTCGCGCACGGTGGCTCGGCGCTCGTGGGTGTCGGTGCGGAACCGGCCGACCCGGACGCAGCACGCGGGGAGTACGCGCGGACGAAGGCGAAGGGTGAGCTGCTCGCCCTCGAACGTGACCGTCGCGGGTTCGCGGTCGTCGTCGTGCGGCCGCACCTCGTCTGGGGTCCGGGCGACCCGCAGCTCGTCGAGCGCATCGTCGACCGCGCACGCCGCGGCCGGTTGCCGTTGCTCGACGACGGAACCGCCCTCATCGACAGCACGTACGTCGCGAACGCGGCGTCGGCGATCGCGGCGGCACTCGAGCATGCGGAGACGGCACACGGTCGTGCGTTCGTGGTGACGAACGGGGAGCCGCGTCCGGTCGGCGAGCTGCTCGCGGGCATCTGCCGTGCTGCCGGTGTGAAGCCGCCCGCCTTCAGTGTCCCCGCCGGCGTCGCCCGGGCCGCAGGTGGGCTCGTCGAGCGCCTGTGGAGCATCCGCCCCGGCGCCGATGAGCCGCCGATGACGCGCTTCCTCGCGGAACAGCTGTCGACCGCCCACTGGTTCGACCAGCGTCAGACCCGCGCGGCCTTGCACTGGACGCCGGCGGTCTCGATCGACGAGGGACTCGAACGCCTGGCGGAGCACTACCGCGCCTGACGCCTGGCCCGGGTGAGCCTGCGCCGTCATCGGCTCACCGACCGGCATCGCGCTCGTC
This sequence comes from Plantibacter sp., assembly GCF_059073635.1. Taxonomy (NCBI): domain Bacteria; kingdom Bacillati; phylum Actinomycetota; class Actinomycetes; order Micrococcales; family Microbacteriaceae; genus Plantibacter; species Plantibacter sp. The sequence goes on from NZ_JCACOF010000008.1 coordinate 400,906, forward strand.
CACTCCACGGTCTACCGTGTGAGTCATGACCCCGCGACGCGACTCCGAGACCGGAGGCGCGGGCGACGGCGCACCGGGCGATCACCCGTCGAGGCCCCGTCACCGGGTGATCGGCCGGATCGTGGGCGTCGCGGCGTTGGTCGCGTTCATCGTGGCGGCACCAGCCGTCGCGCGGCTGCTCGACTTCGGCGTGCGTGTGGGGGAGGGGGCGGCGGTCGAGTCCTCGGTGGAGGGCTTCTACGGTTCCGCCACGCCCACACCGTCGTCGACCGCAGCGCTTCCAGGGACGATCGTGCGGAGCGAGTCCGTCGTCGGCGCGCCGGACGGTGCCACGGCGCTGCGGGTCGTCTACCACTCGACCGATGTCGACGGCGCCGACATCCTCGTCTCCGGCCTGATCGTCGCACCGAGTGAACCGGCGTCGGCCGGGACTCGAACGGTCGTGTCCTGGGCGCACCCGACGACCGGCACCGCACCGCACTGTGCTCCATCGAGCGGTATCGCACCGTTCGCGCTCATCGAGGGACTCACCGACCTCCTCGCGGACGGCAACGTCGTCGTCGCCACCGACTACGCGGGGATGGGGATCCCCGGCCCGGCGTCGTTCCTCATCGGAGCGACCGAGGCGGCGAACGTCCTCGACATCGCCCGCGCCGCGCAGCACGTCGAGGGCATCGGCGCGAGCGACCGCGTCGTGCTGTGGGGGCACTCGCAGGGCGGACACGCGGCCTTGTTCGCGGCACAGCGTGCCTCAACCTACGCGCCCGAGCTCGACGTTCGGGGCGTCGCGGTCGCGGCTCCGGCGAGCGATCTGGCAGCCCTCCTCCAGGACGACATCCGCGACGTCTCCGGCGTCACGATCGGGGCCTACGCCTTCAACGCCTACGCGGAGGCCTACGCCGATCGGCTGCCGACGGACCCGCTGAGCACCATCCTCTCCCCGGCCGCAGTGACGGCCGTGCCCGCGATGGCGAAGCTGTGTCTCCTCGGCGAGAACAAACAGTTGCACGACATCGCCGACCCGATGATCGGCTCGTTCTTGACGGCGGACCCGGCGACGGCTCCCGTGTGGAGCGACCTCCTGCAGGAGAACACTCCGACCGAGCGGATCACCGTGCCGCTGTTCGTCGCACAGGGGTCGAAGGACACGCTCATCCGGCCTACCGTGACCGCCGCTTACGTCGCCGCGCAGGAGCAGGCCGGCGCGACGGTCAGCTCACACGTCTACCCCGACGCCGATCACGCCACCGTCGCCCTCACGGCCCTCGCCGACCTCCGGGCCTGGATGCGCACACTGTGATGCGCTAGCGGATCCGGTTCGCCTCCCCTGTCGGTCGTCTGCCCTAGCGTCGAGCGCATGCGTTCGTTCCGGATCCAGGTGCCCGATGCCGACCTCGAGGACCTGCGGCGGCGACTCGACACGGTTCGCCTCCCCGCCGCGATCGGTGACGCCGGCGAGGAGAGCGCCCTCTCGCTCGACCGGTTGCGGGCGCTCGTCGACCACTGGCGGGACGGCTTCGACTGGCGGCGCATCGAACGGGAGCTGCAGGAGGTGCCGCAGTTCGAGGCGGAGGTCGACGGCCAGCGGCTGCATGTCGCGCGGCTACCGGCGCCGGACGGCGTCACGGTGACGGTCCCGGTGATCGCGTTCCACGGCTGGCCGTACTCCTTCGTCGAGATGCTGCCGCTGGCGAGGGAACTCGCAGGACGCACGGTCGACCTCGGCGACGGCCGGACACTCGGCTTCGAGGTCGTCGTCCCCTCGCTGCCCGGGTACGGGTTCTCGGCGCCTCTCGTGGACCGGCCGTTCACCGGCCCGGTGGTCGCCGAACTCATGCACGCACTCATGACCGAGGTGCTGGGGCGCGCGAGCTACCTCACCTACGGCGAGGACGTCGGGTCGACGACGAGCGACTGGCTCGCGGCCCTGTATCCCGAATCGGTCATCGGCCAGTTCGCGACGCACGCCGCCTTCCCATCTGCGTCCCGAGCGCGCGACCTCACCGCCGAGGAGCAGGACTGGCTCGACCGACACGACCAGGAGTGGGCTCGCGGTCTCGCCTACGCCCGGGTGCAGGCCACCAGGCCCGAGATCCTCGCGACGGCCCTCAACGACTCGCCGGTGGGCCTCGCCGCGTGGATCGTGGAGAAGCTCCTCGCGTGGGCGGGCGAGGGGGACTGGTGGACCGACGACGAGCTGCTGACCACGGTCTCGCTGTACTGGTTCACGCAGAGCGTCGGGTCATCGTTCCGGCCGTATCGCGACCACCCGAAGCAGCCTGAACTCCCACTGATCGAGGTGCCCGTGGCCGTCGCCGTGCAGACGGGCGAACGCGGACTCCCGCGCTCCTACGCGGCGCGGACGTACACCGACATCCGGAGCTGGGAGGAGCTGGACCGCGGTGCGCACTTCACGGCCTGGCAGGTGCCGGACGTGGTGGCGGACCGGATCGAGGCGTTCGCCGTGACCCTGCTCGAGGACTGACCGGCCGAGGAGGCGGGCCGTCAGGCGTCGGCGTCGCGAAGTGAGCGGATCATGCTGCGCAGGATGCCGAGCGCCGCCTGCTGCTCGTCCGCGGTCAGGTCGCTCAGCATCCGCACCTCGACCGTTCGCACCGCGGCGGTCGCCTGCGCGAGGTGCTCGCGACCGAGCGGCGTCAGCTGCGTGGGCAGGGCCTTCCCAACGGGTGCCTGGTCAGGACGGCTGACGAAGCCGTCGCGCTCGAGGGCCTGCAGGAGCACGTTCATGGACTGTCGGGTGACGAAGGCGCCGCGAGCCAGTTCCGAGTTCGACAGCCCGGGTCGCTGGGCGAGGAGTTCGAGGCAGGAGTAGTGCGTGATCGTCATGCCGAGTGGCCGCAGCACCGCCTCCATGGCTGAGCGGAGTGCGCTCGACGCCTCCTTCAGGAGGTACCCGAGCGAGGTGTCCAGTTCGATCCCGTCGTTGACTCATGTCAGTATTCTGACATAGGCTGAGTGTGTCAGATAACTGACACAAGAGAAATGGACGCACATCATGCCCGTCACCGGACCCGACTTCATCTCCCTCCAGGTCACCGACCTCGACGCCTCGCAGGCCTTCTACGAGCAGTACCTCGGCCTCGTCCGCTCGCAGGCCGGCCCGCCGCACGCGGTCGTCTTCGAGACGACGCCGACCGCCTTCGCGCTGCGCGACATCGTCCCCGGGACCGACCTCGCCTCGGTGAACCAGCCCGGGATCGGAGCGGCGATCTGGCTGCACGCCACCGACGTCCAGGAGATCCACGACGCCCTCGTCGCCGACGGCCACACGATCGTCTCGGCGCCGATCGACGGCCCGTTCGGTCGCACCTTCACCTTCGCCGACCCCGACGGCTACCAGCTGACCCTCCACGACCGCGCCTGAGCTCGTTCAGTGCCCGACGCGTCAGAATGGACGGATGCGACGATCGAGAGTGCACGTGATGGGCGCCAGTGGTAGTGGCGTGACGACGCTCGGGCGGGCGCTCGCCGACCACTGGTCCGTCCCGCACGCCGACGCCGACGACTACTTCTGGGTGCCGACGGACCCGCCCTACGTCACCAAGCGTTCTGACGCGGAGCGGGTGCGGCTCATGCGCGAGCTGTTCGTGCCGCGCGAGGCGTGGGTCCTGTCGGGCTCGATGCCCGGCTGGGGCGACGAGATCGTCGCCGAGTGCGACGCGATCGTCTTCGTGACCCTCGACCCGGCGGAGCGGCTGCGGCGTCTGGAGGCCCGAGAGATCGAGCGGCGGGCCGGCGAACCGCACGACGACCGCGCGTGGCGGGAGTTCCGTGAGTGGGCGAGCGGCTACGACGACCCCGCGTTCGACGGCCGGAGTCGGGCGTCGCACGAGGCCTGGCTCGCGACCCTGCCGCAGCCGGTCCTCCAGGTCGACAGCGGGCTGTCGCGAGCTGAGCTCCTCGAGGTCGTCCTGGCCTGGGAACCGCGCTGACGGGTGTCGGTGCCAGAGCGCTGTCAACGGGGTGCCGGCCGCCGGATCGAGGCGCATACTGGAACGGTCAGACTTATCTGACACACGTCGCTTAGTGAGCGACTGCGGCGTGCGGTTCCGACGCTCGAGGAGGATGTCTCACCATGAAGGCACTGCGGTACACGAAGATCGGCTCGGCCCCCGAGGTCGTCGAGATCGAGAAGCCGACACCGGGGCCGGGTGAGATCCTGCTGAAGGTCACCGCCGCCGGTGTCTGCCACTCCGACGACTACGTCATGAGCCTCCCCGAGGAGGACTACCTCGCGCAGCAGTACCCGCTGCCGCTCACGCTCGGTCACGAGGGTGCCGGTGTCATCGAGTCGTTCGGTGAGGGTGTCGAGACCGGCCTGCAGATCGGTGACGCGGTCGCCGTCTACGGACCGTGGGGCTGTGGTCACTGCCTCAACTGCTCCCAGGGCAAGGAGAACTACTGCACGAACGCCGCCGCCGAGGGCATCCGTCCTCCCGGGCTCGGCGCGCAGGGTTCCATGGCCGAGTACATGATCGTCGACGACGTCCGCCACCTCGTGCCGATCGGCGACCTCGACCCCGTGAAGAACGTGTCCCTCACCGATGCCGGCCTCACGCCGTACCACGCGATCAAGCGCAGCCTGCCGAAGCTCGGTGCCGGCACCTTCGCCGTCGTCATCGGTTCCGGTGGCCTCGGCCACGTCGGCATCCAGATGCTCAAGGCGCTCTCCGGTGCGACGGTCATCGTGCTCGACGTGAGCGACGAGAAGCTCGAGCTGGCGAAGCACGTCGGTGCCGACGTCACGCTCATCAGCGACGAGTCGGCGGCCGGCAAGATCCGCGAGCTGACCGGCGGGGTCGGTGTCGACGCGGTGTTCGACTTCGTCGGCGCGAACCCGACGATCGCCACGGCCACCGCGGTCGCCGCCATGGAGGCCGACGTGACGATCGTGGGCATCGGCGGCGGATCGGCGACCATCGGCTTCGGATCGATCGCCTACGACGCCGCCGTCCGCGTGCCGTACTGGGGTTCGCGGAGCGAGCTCATCGAGGTCTTCGAGCTCGCGAAGGCGGGCAAGGTCGACGTCGAGGTGCAGCCGTACTCGCTCGACGACGCCCCGAAGGCCTACGAGGACCTGCACGCGGGCACGATCCGCGGGCGTGCGGTCATCGTCCCGTAACCACGACTCCCGGAACCGGCGTCCGTCGCACTCGCGGCGGGCGCCGGTTCTGCGTTTTCAGTGCACCTCGGCGCAGGGTTCACACCCCGGAAACACTTTCGACACTGCATCGAAACTCCACCCACGCATACTTTCAATACAGTATCGAAATGAGTCGCGGCGAGGGCAGCGACGCAACCGGAGGAGCATCCCATGACCGTCGTCGAGACCGTTACCACCGTGGAGTCCGTCCGCGCCCGCCTGCAGGAGGCCGGCGTCAAGTACGCGATGGCGAGCTTCGTGGACATGCACGGCAGCATCAAGACCAAGTTCGTCCCGCTGTCGCACCTCGAGCGCATGGCCGGGGGATCGGAGCTCTTCACGGGGGCCGCGCTCGACGGCCTCCCGCAGGCGATCAGCGACGAGGAGCTCTCCGCCCGCCCCGACCTCGACAGCGCCGTGCAGTTGCCGTGGCGGAAGGACGTCGCCTTCTTCGCGAGCGACCTCTACACGAAGGGCGAGCCGTTCGAGGCGGCGTCGCGCAACATCCTCAAGCGCCAGCTCGATGCGGCGGCCGAGATGGGCTTCACCTTCAACCTCGGGATCGAGACCGAGTTCTTCGTCCTGAAGGACACCCCGGAGGGTGTGACCGAGGTCAGCGACCGCGACGACCTCGCGAAGCCCTGCTACACGGCGACCGCGGCGCTCGACAACCTCGACTGGCTCACCGAGCTGGTCGAGGCGATGACCGAGATGGGCTGGGGCGTGTACTCGTTCGACCACGAGGACGCCCCGGGGCAGTTCGAGATCGACTTCAACTACTCCGACGCGCTCACCATGGCCGACCGCGCCGTCTTCTTCCGCCTCATGGCCAACGAGATCGTCCGCAAGCACGGCTACTTCGCCACCTTCATGCCGAAGCCCTTCGCCGACCGCAGCGGTTCCGGTGCGCACTTCAACATGTCGCTCGCCGACATCGAGACCGGTGAGAACCTCTTCGAGACGGACGACGACCCGCGTGGTTGCGGCATCTCGGAGCTCGGCTACAAGTTCATCGCCGGTGTCCTCAAGCACGCGCCGGCGCTCTCTGCGGTCATCGCGCCGACGGTCAACAGCTACAAGCGCCTCGTGCGTCAGGGCAGCATGTCGGGCTCGACCTGGGCGCCGGTGTTCGTGAGCTACGGCAACAACAACCGCACCAACATGCTCCGCGTGCCGCTGCAGGGTGGGCGCGTGGAGTGCCGGGCGGCCGACATCAGCTGCAACCCGTACCTCGGGGCGGCGCTCATCCTCGCCGCGGGCCTCGAGGGCATCCGTGAGGACCTCGACCCGGGTGCGCCGCACACCGAGAACATGTACGACTACACCGAGGCGGAGGTCGCGCAGCTCGGCATCGGCATGCTGCCCCGCAGCCTCGGCGAGGCGGTCGACGAGTTCGCCACCGACTCGCTGTCGCGCGTCGGTGTTCGGTGAGGCGATGTACGACGCGTTCATCGACTACAAGCGCCAGGAGTGGAACGAGTACCAGGCGCACGTGTCGGACTGGGAGACCGCCCGCTACCTGAAGTTCTTCTGATCCCGATGCACCAGGTCCTCGACCTCGGGAGGTTCGCGCTGGAGTCCGGCGCGGACCTCCCGGAGGCGCGGCTCGCGTACACGACGCAGGGCGCGCTGAACGCCGACGGCGACAACGCCGTCCTGCTCCCGAGCTACTACACCGGGACGCACGCGAGCTACGAGCCGTGGATCGGGCCGGGCCGGGCGCTCGACCCGGAACGTTGGTTCATCGTCTCGGTGAACCTGTTCGGCAACGGCGTCTCGACCTCGCCGTCGAACGCGGCTGAGGAGGTGCGCGGGTGCCGCGTTCCCCGAGGTCTCGATCGGAGACAACGTGCGCGCGCAGCGGCAGCTCGCCGAACACCTCGGGGTCCGCCGCTGGCGGTTGGTCGCCGGCTGGTCGATGGGCGCGTTGCAGGCCTACGAGTGGGCGGTGCGGTACCCGGAGTCCGTCGACGCGTTCCTCCCCGTCGCCGGTGCCGCGCGGTGTTCGCCGCACAACGCGGTCTTCCTGGCCGGCGTCGAGGCGGCGCTCCGGGCGGATCCGGCGTTCGACGGCGGCCGCTACACGACACCGCCGCGGGCCGGACTCCGCGCATTCGGGACGGTGTACGCCGGGTGGGCCTACTCGCAGGCGTTCTTCCGGGACGGCACCTACCGCGAGCTCGGGTACGCCGACGTCGCCGACCTCCTCGAGGACTGGGCGGCCGACCACGAGCGGTGGGACGCGAACGACCTGCTCGCGATGCTGCGCACCTGGCAGCGGGCGGATCCCGGGCGAGGGGTCGAGGGCGGGTTGGCCGCGGCGCTCGGGGGCGTGCGCGCGCGGAGCATCGTCATGCCGTCGTCGACCGACCTCTACTTCACCGTCGAGGACAACGTCCTGGAGTCGGCGATGATGCGTCGGAGCGAGGTGCGGGTCATCGAGTCCGACCTCGGCCATGTGGCGGGGCGGCCTGGCGTGCGTGCCGCCGAGACGGCCGTGATCGAGGCCGCGCATGCGCGAGCTGCTGGGCGAGGGCTGAGCTGCCGTGCCCGCCCGTAGGATTGGCGGAGGTGTCCGCGAGCAGGGAGTGGTGATCGATGGCCGGCCGCACAGGAGCATCGCCCGGTCGTCCTCGCGCGAGCGGCATCGCCGCCGAGGATCCTCGTGAGGAGATCATCCAGGTCGCGACCAGGCTGTTCGCGGAGCGCGGGTACGAGCGCACGAGCATGACGATGCTGGCCGAGGCGTGCGGGATGAAGCAGTCCTCGCTCTACTACTGGTTCGCGAACAAGCGCGAGGTGCTGCGGGCGACCGCCGCCTCGAACCGCCAGTCGGTCGGCGCCGCGGAGGCCCTCGGTCCGATCGAGGCTGATGTTCCCGCGAAGCTCTACCGCGTCCTCTACGAGGACGGCGTCGCGATCTGCGAGGCGCCCTTCGACTACAACGAGATCGAGCGGCTCGCGGCGGAGCATCCCGACGACCTCGCGTCGTTCTGGGACGACTACCGCGCGCTGTTCACGTTCATCGCCGGGCTCATCCGCGACGGCGTCGAGCAGGGGATCCCTCGTCCTCGGCGGCAGCGAGACGCCGGAGTGGGCGGCAGCGGCGGCGCTCCACGCCAACGAGGGCATGCAGAAGGCCTACCGCTACGGTTCCGGCGACATCGCCGCGCAGTACCCGCCGGTCGAGGCCGCCGAGGGTGCGAGCGAGACGGACCGCATCAGGGCCTTCGCGCGGCGCACCGCCTCCGCCACCCTCCACAGTCTCCTCGTCGACCGCGCTGCGCTCGCCGACGTCGAGCGGGCTGCCCTCGCAGCTCGACCTCGCGGCCGGCTGATCCGCCGATGGCGCGTCGCGACCCGCTGGAGGGTGCCCGCTCCGCTGATCCCGTAACGAACACGAAACGGATTCGATACTGCATTGAAACCGGTCGTCGCGACAATTGGATGACCTATTGAAAATGCGGTCGTCCGTTTCGGATCCCGCGCGAACCCTGGAGGTCCGAATGGACACGGCTGCAATCGCGGGCAACACGGCATGGCTCCTGACGGCGGTGGTGGCCGTGGCGCTCATGCTGCCCGGCCTGGCCATGTTCTACGGCGGGATGGTCAGCCGTCGCGTCACCATGAACATGATGATGATGATCTTCGCGTCGTTCTGTCTCGTCGGGATCCTCTGGGTGGCCTTCGGCTACTCGATGGTGTTCGGGGACAGCATCGGCGGCCTCGGACTCGTCGGCGACCCGACCGAGTACCCGGGTCTCGGCCAACTGCTCGTCGCGCCGGAGGGGAGCGCACTGCCGCCGCTCGCGCTCGCCGCACTCCACCTGATGTTCGCCGGTCTCACGATCGGGATCGTCGCGGGAGCGGCCGCCGGTCGGATGAAGTTCGGCGCGTGGATGGTCTTCGCCGGCGTCTGGTCGACGCTCGTCTACTTCCCGGTCGCGCACTGGGTCTTCGCCTTCGACTCCGCTGACGGCAGCGTGCAGGGCGGGTGGCTCGCCAACACGATCGGCTCGATCGACTACGCCGGCAGCACCGCGATCCACGTCAACTCCGGGGTCGCCGCCCTCGCACTCGCCATCGTCCTCGGCAAGCGCAACGGCTTCCCGTCGCAGCCCAAGGCGCACAGCCTCCCGCTCACCCTGCTCGGCGCCGGACTCCTCTTCGTCGGTTGGATCGGCTTCGACGGCAGCGCCCTCGGTGCGGCCGACAACAACGCCGCCGTCGCGGTCTTCAACACCGTCGCCGCCACCTGCGCCGGCGTCATCGTCTGGCTCGTCGTCGAGAAGCTGCGCGACGGTCACCCGACCACGCTGGGCGCCTGCTCGGGTGCGATCGCCGCACTCGTCGCCATCACGCCCTCCTGCGGCGCGGTCACCCCGCTCGGCTCGCTCGCGATCGGCGCCGCCGCCGCGGTCGTCTGCTACTTCGCCGTCAGCCTCAAGGTCCGCTTCGGCTTCGACGACGCCCTCGACGTCACCGCCCTCCACTTCGTCGGCGGTGTCGTCGGGGGTCTCCTCATCGGTGTCCTCGCGGTGCCGCTCGCGCCCAGCGGCGGCGAGGGACTCCTCGCGGGCGGCGGCTTCCTCCTCCTCGGCAAGCAGGCGCTCGCGATCGTCGCCGTGTTCGCCTACACCTTCACCATCACCTGGGTGCTCGCCAAGGTCCTCGACAAGACGATGGGCATCCGGGTGTCGGCCGAGACCGAGGCGCAGGGGCTCGACGTCGCCCTCCACGCGGAGAACGCGTACGAGATCAGCACGCACGAGGCGCTCGCCCCGCGCGGGCACGCCGAGCCGAAGGTCCCGGCCGTCGTCGAGTAGTCCCGGACGGCCCCCGCGGTCGACCATCCCCTGCCGAGGACACCACCGCGGTAGGGGGTGGTCGATACCCCAGGGTGATGCCCGGCGTCCGTCCGCTTCGTAGCGTCGGAGCATGGACGTCATCAACGAACTCATCCTCGGCGCCGTGACCTCACCATGGCTCTACCTGGTGATGTTCGCAGCGGCCGTGATCGACGGCTTCTTCCCGCCGATCCCCAGCGAGACGGTGCTCGTCGCCGCCGCGGCGGTCGCCGTCTCGACCGGTGGGTCGAACCTCCTGCTGCTCTGCGCCGTCGCGGCGGTGGGGGCGGCGATCGGCGACAACCTCGCCTACCTCATCGGCCGTGGCGTCGGCACGACCCGCTTCGCCTGGATGCGGCGTCCGCGCATCGCCGCGGCCTTCGACCGGGCCGGGCGGACCCTCGGCCGGCGGGGCGCGCCGCTCATCCTGGGTGCGCGCTACATCCCCGTCGGACGGGTCGCCGTCAACATGTCGGCGGGTGCCCTCCGGTACCCGTGGCGTCGTTTCCTGCCCCTGAGCGTCATCGGTGGCGTGACCTGGGCCGCCTACAGCGCGCTCATCGGCGTCGTGGCCGGGAAGCTCTTCGAGGACCAGCCGTTCCTCAGCTCCGTCATCGGGGTCGCCGTGGCGCTCGTCCTCGGTCTCGTCGTCGACCGGGTCGCAGCGGCGCGTCGTCGTCGTCGCGAGCGCTCGGAGGCCGCTGCCGGGGCGAGTGGGACCGAGGAGGCGGAGGCGGACGACCACCCCGTCCTGGTGCTGGTGGGAGAATGACGATCATGGATCGCACGTCGCCCGGCATCACCCGCCGGACCGTCATCCTCATCGTCCTCGCGGGCGTCGGAGTTGTCCTGCTCAGTGTCCTCGTGCCGATCCAGAGCCTCCTCTACGGCACCGTGCTCCCGGCGTCGTTCCTCCTCGGAGCCGCGATCTGCGGGGCACCTGTCCTCTCCGTGGTCCTTCCGCGCGTCGCGATCGCGCTGTTCGCCGCCGCCGCGTTCGTGCTCCCGCTCATCGCCTCGGCCGATCACGACCCGGTCTGGCCGTGGCCGTGGTCCGTACCCGCGCTCATCGCGTTCGCCGTCCTCGTCGGGGCCGTCACCTTCCTGCACGGCTGGTTGCCGGGGCTCATCACCCTGCTCGTGAACATCGCCGGCTCGCTCGTCGCAGCGCTGCTCGTGCCGTCCGCCGCCGACCCGACCGCCATGGCCGCCGACCTCATCGTCGCGTCCTCCATCGCCGCCGTGGCGTTCCTCGTCGCGCTCCTCGTCTCCGGGCGCGTGCGCATCGGCGAGGAGCTCACCCGGGAGCGCCAGGTCTCGGCCACCGAGCAGTCGCGGCGGCTGCTCGTCGAGGAGCGCACGCGGATCGCCCGCGAGCTGCACGACGTCGTCGCACACAGCATGTCCGTGATCCAGGTGCAGGCCTCGACCGCCAAGTACCGGGTGCCCGGCCTCGCGGACGAAGCCACGGCGGAGTTCGACGACATCGCAGCGACCGCCCGGGCGTCGCTCGTGGAGATGCGTCGCCTGCTCGGCGTCCTGCGGACCGAGGACCAGGTGGCCGAGTTGACGCCGCAGCAGGGCATCGCCGATCTCCCGGCGCTCGCGGAGAGCCTGCGCCGGGTGGGCGCCGACATCACCCTCCAGGTGACCGACACCGACGGCGCCGAGGTCCCGCCGTCCGTGCAGATCGCCGCCTTCCGCATCGTCCAGGAGGGCATGAGCAACGCGGTACGGCACGCGCCCGGCGCACCGGTCGCCGTGGACGTCCGGGTCGACGACGCCGCGGTGCACCTGCGCATCCACAACGGAGCGTCCCGGTCGGCTGGTGAACACGGGGCCGGACACGGCCTGCGTGGCATGCTGGAGCGCGCGGAACTCCTCGGCGGCGGCTTGAGCGCCGGGCCGGACGGTGAGGGCGGCTGGCTCGTCGTCGCCACGTTGCCGGTCGCCGTGTCGTCCGAGCCACGGACGTCGACACCCTCGTCCCCCTCCCGACCCGTCTCCACGAAGGATCGCCCGTGACCATCGACGTCCTCATCGCCGACGACCAGGCCATGGTCCGCGCCGGGTTCGGTGCCCTCCTCGACGCCCACGAGGGCATCCGGGTGACCGGTCAGGCCGCGAACGGCGCCGAGGCCGTGAAACTGTCCGCGCGACTCGACCCCGACGTGATCCTCATGGACGTCCGTATGCCCGAGCTCGACGGGATCGAGGCGACCAAGCGCATCCTCGGGCCGTCCTACCCCGCGGCGAAGGTCCCACGGATCATCATGCTCACCACCTTCGACATCGACGACTACGTCTACGACGCGCTGCAGGCCGGGGCGAGCGGCTTCCTGCTCAAAGACGCCCTTCCCGAGGACCTGGTCCACGCCGTGCGGGTCGTGGCGGCGGGCGACGCCCTGCTCGCCCCGAGCGTGACCCGACGGATGATCGCGCAGTTCGCCGCGCAGAAGCCCCGCGCCTCGCATGGCGCCGCGCGGCTGGCGGAGCTCACCGAGCGCGAGCGAGAGGTGCTCGTCCTCATCGGCCATGGGCGGTCGAACAGCGAGATCGCCGCGACCCTGTTCATCGCGGAGCAGACCGTGAAGACCCATGTCGGCAAGGTCCTCGCCAAGGTCGGCGCGCGCGACCGCGTGCAGGCCGTGATCTTCGCCTACGACACCGGACTCGTCGCGCCCGTCCTGACCCGGACGCCCGCGCGTCGGTCCGCCTCACCCCTGGGTACGGGGCGCGACGACACCGCCGGGTGATGTGCCGCTTCGGTACCGCGTTCATAACCTCCTCGGACCATCACCGAGGAGGACCGTCATGGCCATCACCCACACCCAGCACCGCCGCTCCAGAACCCGCACCCGAGACCGGATCGCATCGCCCGTCGCCGTCCGGTGTCGCGCGACACGGGCATCGACCTCGTGCGTGCCTGCTGCATCGTCGGGGTCGTCGTCCTCCACGCGATGATGGTCGGCGTGACGGTGACCTCCGCCGGCCCGGTGTTCGAGAACGCGAGCGACGGCACGGCGTGGATCGCGCCGCTCAGCTGGGTCCTGCAGGTCATGCCGCTGTTCTTCGTCATCGGCGGGTTCGCCGGGTTGCTCGCCTTCCGTCGGCAGCGATCGCGAGGGGTGCCGGCCTCGGCGTTCGTCGCGGCACGGCTGCACCGCCTGTTGCTCCCCGCGGTCGTGACCATCGGCTGTGTGGGAGCCGCACTCGCGATGCTGACCCTGGCCGGTGTCCCCGCCGACCTCGTCGCCACGGCCGGCTTCCGGTTCGGCCAGCCCCTCTGGTTCCTCGGCGTCTTCCTGCTCTGCCAGGCACTGCTGCCCGCACTCGCCGCCGCCCACGAGCGCGCACCGCTCCGGTCGATCGCGTCGCTCGCCACTGCCGCCGTGCTGGTCGACGTCCTGCGCGCTGCCACTGGTGTCGACGCCCTCGGATTCCTCAACCTCGTCCTCGTCTGGACCGCGCTCCAGCAACTCGGGTTCTTCCTGGCGGACGGCTCGATCGGCGCGCTCAGCCGGCGTGTCCGGGCGCTCGCCGGTGTCGGGGCGGTCGTCGTCCTCGTCGTCACCTGGTGGACCGGCGTGTACTCGAGTGACCTCATCGCGAACATCAACCCGCCCACCGCGGCGCTCCTGCTCGTCGGCGTCGCGCACACGGCACTGCTGTCGCTCCTGCGAGACCGGCTCACGAGGCTCAGCCGGCGGCCCAGGGTCGCGGCGGTGACGGCCTTCGTCACCACGCGGGCCATGACGATCTACCTCTGGCACATGCCGGTGCTGCTGGCGATGGCCGGCGCGTCGGCCCTGTTCGCACTGACGACCGGCATCGCGCTTCCGGCGCCGGACAGCCTCGGATGGTGGCTCGGGCGGCCACTCTGGCTGGCGCTCGCGCTGACGCTGACCGCACTGGTCGCGACGGTGTTCGCCCGCGTCGAGGCGGTTCCGAGCCCGGTCGCGACCGGTGCACGACGGCGACTCGCGATCGCCGTCCTCCTGGGGCTGGGCGCGATCGTGGCGCTCCTCGTGATCGGTACGACGGTGCTCAGCGCGGCGCTCGCCGTGGTGCTGATCCTCGCCGCGTTACTCCTGAGTGCAGAGGCCGGCGCGGATCGTCGCGGCCAGTGCCGTGCGCCGACGCTGGTGGACCTCGGGTGCGTCCGCTGAGGTCGCGACGACCGTCATCGACGCCTGTGCCCACGTCGCGGCGGTCGAGATGAGCAGCGACCAGATGTCCGCCGGGTCGAGGTCGGGGCGGATCGACCCCGCTCGTTGCTCCGCCTCGATGTCCTGGATGTGGCGGACGTCGTGGTCTTCGAGGCTGGGGTACAGGTAGCCGGTGCTCTCGCGCTCGAGCCGCTTCCACAGCACCAGGCGGGCGAGCGCCGGATCGGCGAGGTAGTCGTCGTAGAGCCGGGCCGCGTACTCGGGGAGCTCGGCCGCCGTGAACGGCACGCGATCGCCGTTCGCGATGACGTGGGCGTGGAAGACGGCGTCGAACAGCTGGTCCTTCGCGCCGTAGTAGGCGTAGATCATCGGCTTGCTCATGCCGGAGCGCTTGGCGATGCGGTCCACCCGTGCGCCTGCGATGCCGTGGGTGGCGAACTCCTCGGTCGCGGCGTCGAGGATGCGCTGGCGAGTCTGTTCCGCGGTGGTCATCGATCCAGTGTAGCGATACTACCAACTAGTAGGTAGTATCGGCCCATGCGCACAACCGCCCTCATGTCCACCGCTGCTCCCCGCTCCCTCCGACCGACCGTCATCGACCGCCGCGACCTCCGCCCGGACGATGTCGACGTGCGGGTCACGCACTGCGGCGTCTGCCACAGCGACCTGCACGCCCTCGCCTCCGCGGGACCCGCGGCCGGACTCGTGCCCGGACACGAGTTCGTCGGGGAGGTCGTCGCCGTCGGCTCCGAGGTGACGTCCTTCGCCCCCGGCGATGCCGTCGCCGTCGGCAACATCGTCGACTCGTGCGGTACCTGCACCATGTGTCTGCGCAGCCAGGAGAACTCCTGCTTGGAGTTCCCGACCCTCACCTACGGTGGCCGGGACCGCATCGACGGGAGCACGACGCTCGGCGGCTACTCCGGGCGCTATGTCGTCCGCGACAGCTTCGTCTACCACCGCCCGGCCTCCCTGGATCCGGCGGGTGTGGCACCCCTGATGTGCGCCGGCATCACCGTCTGGGAGCCGCTCCGCACCAACGGCGTGGGGGAGGGGACGCGGCTCGGCGTTGTCGGCCTCGGCGGTCTGGGGCACCTCGCCGTCCGACTCGGCCACGCGCTCGGCGCCGACGTCACGGTCTTCACCACCTCCGAGGGCAAGGCGACCGACGCGCTGCGGCTCGGCGCGTCCCGGGTCGTGGTCTCGACCGACCCCGAGGCGATGGCCGCAGCGGCCGGCAGTCTCGACCTCGTCATCGACACGGTCTCCGTGGAGCACGACCTCACACCGTACCTCCGCGTCCTCGACCTCGACGGGACCCTGTGCTCGCTCGGCTACCTCGGACCGATCTCCATCCAGACGATGGACCTGCTCCTCGGCCGGAAGCGACTGACATCGTCGGGCAGTGGCGGTCACCGGTGGACGCAGGACCTCCTCGACTTCTGCGGCACCCACGGCGTGACGGCGGACGTCGAGGTGGTCCCGGCCGCGGACGTGGACGTGGCGCTCGATCGGCTGGCCCGCAACGACGTCCGGTACCGCTTCGTGCTGGACCTCGCCGACATCGACGCCGAGCTCGCCTGACGATCAGGAGTGCGGTCGTCTGCCGTCCCATCACGCCGTCGAAGAACGCCGCGAGCTCCGCGGTGGCCGTGAGCGGGAGCACGTGGGCGACGTACTGGTCCGGCCGCACGACGACGACGGCACCCGCTCGGTCGACGCCGCGCTCGGCGAAGATGTCGACGTCGGGATGGCGGGCGTAGACCTTCTCGTAGTCGATGAGGTCGAACGGGCCGACGCGCGGCAGGAACACCGGCGGAACGGTGCCGAGGTCGATGTCGGTGTGGCGCTGCTGGTAGACGATCTTCACGTCGAACCAGTCGTCGGCCCGCACGCCGTCAGGCACCGCGCGGAGCGGTGACTCCGGGTGCGTCCTGCAGCCAGGCGGCGAGCTCCGCCGATCGGCCAGACGCTGGCGAAGCGGCATCCGCGAAGACGTAGATCCGCCAGCGCCCGTCGGCCGTGGCGTGGTGTCCGAGATGGATGTGGTTGGCGTCCGCGACGCGCGAGGTGAGGGCGGACTTGAACCGCTTGCCGATCGGGAAGCCGCTCGCGAGGTGCTGGTGGGTCGCCTCGCCGACGATGGCCGACGGGGTGTACTCGGTCATGAAGCCGGCCGGGAACTCCGCCGTCCGCACGTAGAAGTCGGCGAGCTCGGACGGGTCGGCGAACTCCTCCGGCCGCTTGGCCATGAGGCTCGACCACTCGCGGTCGAAGTCGATGAGCTCCCGGGCGACGACCTGACGCTCGGCCGAGTACGTCGCCAGCAGGCTCTCGGGGCTCCGACCCTCGAGCACGTGGCCGAGCTTCCACGCCAGGTTGAAGCCGTCCTGCATCGACACGTTCATCCCCTGCCCGGCCTTCGCGCTGTGGGTGTGGCAGGCGTCGCCGGTGATGAAGACGCGCGGCGTGCGCGTGCCGAGTTCGTCGAGCGGGACGTCGTCGAAGCGGTCCGTCAGGCGATGGCCGACCTCGTAGACGCTGTGCCAGGCGACGTGCTTCACGTCGAGCCGATAGGGACTCAGGATGGTGTTCGCGTGGTCGATGATCTGCTCGATCGAGGTCGACCGCACGGCCTCGCTGCCGCCCGACGGCACCTCGCCGAGATCGACGTACATGCGGAAGAGGTGCCCGCCCTCGCGGGGGATGAGCAGGATGCTGCCGCCGGAACCCGACTGGATGGCGCACTTCGTGCGGATGTCGGGGAAGTCGGTGACGGCGAGGGCGTCCATGACGCCCCACGCGTGGTTCGCCTGGTCGCCGGCCAAGGTGCAGCCGATCGCCTGGCGGACGGCACTCCGGGCGCCGTCGGCCCCGATGACGTACTTCGCGCGGACGGTCCTGGTCTCGCCGGAGGACTCATCGCTCGTGTCCAGCAGCGTGACCGCGACCGGGTACTCCGCGTCGTCGTCGATCTCGAGTCCCTGGAACGCCCACCCGTAGTCGGGGCGCATCCGGGTCGGGGCGTTCGCCATGTACTCGGCGAAGTAGTCGAGCACGCGGGCCTGGTTCACGATGAGGTGCGGGTACTCGCTGACGCCGGTGGTGTCGTCGAGCGGTCGGGCGCCGCGGACGATCCGACCCGGGTCGTCGAGCGTCGGGCTGCCAGAACGCCATCTCGGTGATGCGGTACGCCTCGGCGGTGATGCGCTCGGCGAAGCCGAAGGCGTCGAAGGTCTCGACGCTGCGCGCCTGGATGCCGTCCGCCTGGCCGATCGCGAGGCGTCCCGGTCGGCGCTCCACGATCCGCGTGGTGATCGTCGGGAACCGGGACAGCTGGGCGGCGGCGATCATGCCGGCCGGGCCGCTGCCGACGATGAGGACGTCCATCTCCTCCGGGAGGTCATCGGGCCGGTCGACCCCGACGCCCGCTGCGGGCAGGACCCGCGGATCACCGGAGACATAGCCGTGGTGGTGGAACTGCATCGATTCCTCACTTCATCGTCAAGAATTCGATAATGGAACACGCTGTTCGCTTATCGCACGGCAGACACTACCCTGCACCGGCGCACGGTGGAAGACCGTTCGCCGGTGCAGGTGCAGCTCGAGTCGCGGGAGCTCAGTCCTTCGTCGCCCAGGTGCCGAGGTCCTTGACCTCGATGACCGTGGGCAGGGCGTCCTTGTCGCCGAGGAAGGCCTGGCAGGCGACGAGCGGGGCGTCGGGGGACACCCCGGCCGTCGCGTTGCCGTCCGGGGTGCAGTCGAACTGGCCCAGGACCTTGATGGGCTGGTAGCGTGCCCGTGCCGCTGAGCTTCCATTCGTCCGTCGTCGGCACGGGGAGGGCGGAGCGGTCGGCGTCCTTGATGTCGCCGTCCGTCAGCGTGACCGAGTAGGTGACGAAGTACGGGGTCTTCCCCTCGTCCGACGGCGTCGACTGCACGCCCATCTCGGCGAGGTCGCTGAGCTTCCCCTCCCGGACGTCGTCGATGGCGAACGACATCTCGACGCCCGTCCCGACCTCGACGGCCACACCCGTGCCGAGTGCCAGGGCGTCGTCGGGTGCCTGCTGCGGGCTCGAGCACCCGGTCAGGGCGATCCCGGCGGTCGCTGCGACGAGGGCGGTCAGGGCGAGGGTGCGGTGCATGCGGATCATGTCATCGACGGTATCGGGGACGGCCGCCCGAGGCCTACGGGGACAACTCCCCATCTGTCGGGGAGGAAGCGCGACTCGCCGTCGTCCAGTGCCCCGGTCGGTCGAGGGTGGTCGGCAGGAGCGCCGCCTCGTCACCTCGTGCCGCGTTGAGCTGCATCTGGGTGAGGAACAGGGCGGCCGAGAGGTCGGCCCCGTCGAGTCGTGCATCGCGGAGATCGGCTCCGAGCAGGTCGACGCCCGCCAGGTCCGCCCCACGCAGGTCCGCGCCGATCAGGATCGCCCCGCGCAGATCGGCTCCGCACAGCCGACGAGCGCGCAGGTCGCGGCCGGCGAGGTCCGCCGAGGGGTGGAGGTCGTCGCCTGGCTCGGTGTCGGCGCCGGCCAGGTACCCGCCCCGCGCCTCCTCGCTGACGTCGATCAGCAGGTGCCGGACGTCGGCGCGGAGGGACTCGACGTCGCAGGCGAGGATCTCGGAGGTGCCGCCGTCGAGGATCCGCTGGATCCCGGTACGGAGGCGGCTGATGTGCGCCATCAGGTCTGACGCGGCCGTCCGCTCGGCGGCTTCGACGAGGTACCAACTCATCTCCTGCAGCTGGCGCACGACGGAGAACGTGGCGAACATCTCGGCGCTCGTGTCGGGGCGTTCCCGCCAGCTCGTGCCGCTGAAGAGCTCCTGCGAGACGAGCTGGCCAGCGCCGAAGCAGTCGAAGACGGTGCATCCGCGGAACCCTCTCGGACGCAGGGATTCGTGGATGGTGCAGGAGAAGTCGTCCGCCAGATTGAGGCAGGGCGTTCCCGCTGGTTTGTCGATCGGGAAGTCGGCCGATCGTTGGAACCCGAAGGCGGTGCAGCAGAGCGCGAAGCAGTCAGCGCAGTTCGCGCGGAGCGCCGAGCGGTCGTCGGAGGGGGTGGAGGAAGCGTCGATGGACGTCATGCGTGGGTGTTCTTTCCGGAGTGGTTTCGAGTGGGGGCCGGGGTGCAGGGGAACTCCGCAGGGAGCTCCCGTTCCGGGCGCACGAAATCACCGCCCCTCGTGGGAGGAGCGAACGGGTGTCGCTGAAAGGCCTCTGGGTCACAGAGCGAAAGAACGGTTCACTGCCCTCAGGGTATCGGAGGGCGTCGGATCGGCGTGCTCGATCGCGATTGCATCACAGAACCCAAGGGTTCTAAGGTGAACAGCGATTTCGTGAATGGCAGAAGGGTGATGACGATGAGTGAGAAGCCAGTGAGTTGGGGGAGCGCGCGCGCGAAGTTGGGCCGAGATCCGGAGCGCGTCGCCGCCGCTCGCCATGCCGCCGAGGCAGAAGTGCTCGCTTACCAACTGGTCACGCTGCGGAAGGAAGCTGATCTGACGCAGACGGAGCTCAGTAAGACGATGGGCGTATCGCAGCGCGTGTGTCGGCCATCGAACACGGGCAGCTCGAGTCGTTCGAACTCGACACCATCAGGATGTACGTCGCCGCGTTGGGTGGTCAGGTCCGGGTTGTCGCCGACTCCGGGGATCGCAGCGTCACCCTTGCGAGTTGACCTTCTCGCAGGCCTGTGATCGCATCGAGCAGATGAGTACGCGTCCATGGTGCTCTCGGTGGTCCTGCGGTCGGGAAGTCGACCTGCGGCAGGCGCCTCGCCGGAGAGCGTGAACGAGCGGAGTTCATCGATGCCGACGACGTTCGACAGCTGATCGTGCCGGTGACGCGACGCTCTGGAGCGGTCCGAGGGCGAGCACAGCACCTGCTCGCGGTCCGGAACGCCGCGGCGCTCGCTCGCAATCTCGGTGACGCCGGCTTCGACGTGGTCATCGCGCATGATGCCGTGCCGGCTGATCGCGCTCGCGGCCTACCGTGCCGAACTCGCCGACTGCCTCGTGGTCCATGGTCAGCACTCCCGGCGGATGAGGCGTCGAGTGCGTGCCGCGTCGCGCCCCGCGCATCTGCCTGACGTCCGAGTTCGATCTGCTGCACGAGGTGCTTGCGTCAGCCGCCGGAGGTCGACGTCGTCCTGGACGTCTCCGGCTTCACGACCGATTCCGACAGCGTCGATGGCGATCCGTCCGACGCTGCGGGCGTTGTCCGCTGACCCGCCGGGGGTTCAGTCCCGGATGAGCTGGTTCAGTGCGGCCCAGCCGAGCGTGGGCGGTGATGCGGGAGCTGCATCGGGCGTCTCGAGCATCGCCGTCGCCCACTGCTGCGCGAGGCTGTAAGCGGCTTCCGCGATCGACGAACCAGCGCTGATGCGACTCGCGCCGGCTCTCGCGAGCTCGCTGATCGTCAGCGTTCCCGGACCGAAGGCGACGTTGAGTGGCAGGGTCGTCGCATCGGCGAGCCGCTCGATCGTGTCGGCTCGGAGGGCACCGAGCACGAAGATCCCGCTCGCGCCGGCCCGTGCATACGCAGCGGCACGCGTCACCGTCTCGTCGAACCAACGGTCGTCTCCGATGTCGCCGAGTCGATGCGTGTCGATCCGGGCGTTGATGAAGAGGGGAATCCCGGCCTGGTCAGCGGCAGACCGTGCTGCCTCGATCCGTCGTTCCTGTTCCGCGATCGGGCGGAGCGAGTCCTCGAGGTTCACGCCGGAGGCGCCCGCGTCGATACAGGAGGCGATCGTGCGGGCGACCTCGTCCGGTGTCTCTCCGTAGCCGCCCTCGATGTCCGCGGTGACCGGGACGGACACCGACGATGCGATCCGTCGCACGGTGTCGAGGGCGACGTCGCGGTTCAGCTCGTTCCCGTCGCGGTGCCCGAGCGACCAGGCGACCCCGGCACTCGTCGTCGCGATCGCGCGGGCGCCGGACGCCAGGACGGCGCGGGCGGAGGCGACGTCCCAGGCGTTCGGCAGGATCAGCGGGTCTCCGGGGACGTGCATCGCCTGCAGGGCGAGCGCGCGTTCGAGCGGTGTGGTCATCAGGCAAGTCCAGCACATCTCGCCTGGCCGTTCGACCGCGTGGATGGCTGAGACCCAGGGGGTCAGCGGACCGAAGGGGTGAAGGCTGAGCTCGAGCGTGACATCGGAATCGCGCCGGGGAACGGCTCGCGTTTCGGCTCCCAGCCCGGGTTGGCCGCCCGCAGCTCGGCGATCTTCCTCGTCTGCCCGTCCCAGATCCTCGTGAGGACGTTGCCGGTGCGTCGGCTCAGCATCGTGGTGATCAGGTTGAGTGGCGAGATCGGGACGGGCATCTCGACGTCGAGCAGGATGCAGAGCCGACCCGAGTACAGGAAACTCGGATCGTGGTTCACGAACCACCCGCCGCCGCCGATCCGCAGGTAGGTCTCGCCGATGTATCGCGTGGCGCCATCGGTGAAATCGGTGTCCTGCTCCTGCGCGAAGACGTGGCGGTCCGGCCAACGGTCGAGGATGAGCTGCTCGAGGGAGACGAGCGAGTCCCGCGTGTAGTCGGTGACGACCTCGCGCGGTGTGAGGAAGTCCTCGAATCGCGCGAGGCGTGGTTGCATGATCTCCAGCCACTCGATCAGCAGCTTGTCCTGCTCTGGTGCGTGTGACTGCTCGCCGGTCTCGGTGCGTCCGTCGTCGCTCATCCCTCGAACGTACGCGGTGCGCGACGGGCAGGGAATGGGGACATCTCCCCTCGGTGTGGTTGGCTGGGCCACACCTGATCGCATTCGTCACCCTTGGAGGTAGCCGTGCGTGTCTTCGGTGTCTTTGCCCTCGTACTCGCCGCCCTCGGCCTCGTGGTCGCCTCGCTGGTCGTGATCGGCAACCCGGATCTGGCCGCACCCGGTCCGCAACTCCTGCCGTACCAGGCGTACGACTCCTGGCGCTTCACCCTCGGCCTCCTGCTGTGGGGTGCGGGTGTCTGGCTCGCGGTCGGCATCCTCGCGGTGTCGCGTCAGCCGGGGCTCGCCTGGCTCGTGCTGCTCGCGTTCATCCCGCTACTCGTGGTCGACCTGATCGGCGGCGGGCTGATGCCGAGCTTCGTCCTGGCGCTCCTCGCGGTCGTCGTCCTCGGCCTGGTCGTCCCGGTGATCGTCGGGGTCGTCGGCATCGCGATCGGCGGGGCTGTCCGGCGTCGGAAGCTGCGGACAGCACCGACGGCCTGAACCGTTCGGCCGGCGCTTCCGCTACCGCGCACCCTCGAAGGTCTGCGTCCCGAGCACGGCGAGGAGCTTGAGCTTGCTTGCGGCCTCGGTGTGCGGCGCGGCCGTGAGGACGAGGAGTGCCTGCGACTGGTCCTCGGTGAACAGGGCCTGGCAGTCCAGCTCGATGGGGCCGATCTCGGGGTGGATGAGCACCTTGTGGTCCTCGAAGCGCCGCCCGACCTCGTGCGTCGCCCACAGTCGCCGGAACTCCTCACTGTGCCCGGTGAGCGCCTCGACGATCTCGCCGGCCGGCGACTGCGCCCCCAACGAGCCGTAGGCCGCACGCAGCGACGCGACCTGCGCTCGACTCTGCCGGTCCCGGTCCTCGGCGGGGTATCGCTCGCGTTCCTCCGGGTGCAGGAACCAGCGGTAGATCGCGCTGCGTTCCAGGCCCCGGTACCGGTTCGCATCGCCGAACAGCGCCCGGGCCGGGTCGTTCTGGACGAGCGTCTCGCCGAGCGCCGACAGGATGAGCGCGGGTGCGTCGGTGAGCCGGTCGAGGACGCGCAGAAGCGCCGGCGCGACGTAGTCGGTCGCTGCGAGGCGGGTCGGCGCGTTGTGTCCGGCGATCCGATACAGGTAGTCGCGTTCCTCGGCACTCAATCGGAGCGCCCGCGCGAGCGAACCCAGCATCTGCGTGCTCGGCTGCGGACCCCGCTGCTGCTCGAGCCGCGCGTAGTAGTCGGTCGACATCGCTGCGAGCTGCGCGACCTCCTCGCGTCGGAGCCCGGCCGTCCGTCGCCGAGGTCCGCTGCTCAGACCGACGTCCGCGGGCTGCAACGTCGATCGGTGTCGGAGGAGGAAGTCGGCGAGCGCTGGGCGATCCATCCCGCCAGTATCCGCCTCCGCGGCCAGGCGATCCAGGGATCGCGGATCCATGGATCGCCGCACCCTGGTGCGGCCGTCGTCACCGACGGAGACTCGATGCATGCAGATCACCGGAAACACCGTCTTCATCCCCGGCGCGACGAGCGGCATCGGCCTCGCTCTCGCACGACGCCTCCACGCAGCCGGCAACACCGTCATCATCGGCGGGCGACGCACCGAACTCCTCGAGTCGATCGCCGCCGACGAGCCCGGCCTCCACACCGTGCGGATCGACACAGCCGATCCTGCGAGCATCGAAGCCGCGGCGAAGCAGGTCATCGCGGAGCACCCGGAGATGAACGTGCTCATCACGATGGCCGGCGTCATGCGCGGCGAGGACTGGACTGGTTCCGACTTCGTCGCGACCGCCGAGGAGATCATCACGACGAACGTCCTCGGGCCCATCCGGCTCATCGGCGCGTTCATCGAGCAGCTCCGCAGCCGACCGGACGCGACGATCATGACCGTCTCCTCGGGCCTCGCTTTCACCCCGCTGCGGGTGACGCCGACCTACAACGCGAGCAAGGCGGCCATCCACATGCTGAGCGAGTCGATCCGCCTCCAGCTGGCGGACACGGGCGTCCGTGTCGTCGAGCTCGTCCCGCCGGCCGTCCGCACCTCGCTCATGCCCGGCCAGGAGGAGAGCGACTTCGCGATGCCACTCGACGCGTTCGCCGACGAGGTCATGGGCCTCATCGAGTCGCAGCCCGACGCCACGGAGATCCAGGTCGAGAACGTCAAGTTCCTGCGCTACGCCGAGGTCCGCGGCGAGTACGACCAGACCGTCGCGATGCTCAACCGCCTCGACCCGCACTAGGCGCGTTCGTTCGCCCGGATCTGCACGAAATCAGGCTGAGATCGTGCAGATTCGGGCGACTCAGCGCGTCCGGAGCCCGCCAGATGGCGGTGCGATGCCGGGAAGACGGGCACGTTCGGCGGGTGAGTCGGGCCGTCGCGAGCAGCAGACTGGGGACACCGTCATCCGCTGTGGACATTGGAGTTCATCATGACCGCGACCGCGAACCACCCGCCCTTCGATCCCGAGCTCGCCGCGGTCCTCGCCGCCGTCGGTGATCTGATGCCCTCGACCCTCACCGCCGACATGATCCCGATGCTGCGCCAGGCGTCGCCGGTCTCGCTCCCCGTGGACGAGATGCTCGCCGAAGCCGGGGTCGAGCGCCGCGATCTGACCATCGCCGGGTACGAGGGTGCCGAGATCTCCGTCTCCGTGCTCGCGCGAGCCGGCAAGGTCGGCACCGGCCCCGGAGTGTTCCACACCCACGGCGGCGGGATGGTCATGGGCGACCGCTTCGTGGGGCTCGGCCAGTTCCTGCCGTGGATCGTCGAACTCGACGCCACGGTCGTCACCGTCGAGTACCGACTCGCACCGGAGTTCCCCGACCCGTACCCGGTGGAGGACTGCTACGCCGCACTCGTCTGGACGGCGGAGCACGCGCAGGAACTCGGCATCGATCCGGCTCGGTTCATCATCGCGGGAGCGAGCGCCGGTGGAGGGCTCGCCGCTGGTGTCGCGCTCCTGGCCCGCGATCGGAGCGGTCCGGAGCTCGCCGGCCAGGTCCTCATCTACCCGATGCTCGACGATCGCGACGCCACCGTCTCGACCACGCAGATCGACGGGGTCGGCGTCTGGGACCGGGGCAGCAACATCACCGGCTGGACCGCACTGCTCGGCGACCGTGTCGGAGGCGACGACGTCTCCATCTATGCCGCCCCGGCACGCGCAACCGATCTGACCGGCCTGCCACCCGCCTTCATCGACTGCGGCAGTGCAGAGGTCTTCCGTGACGAGGACGTCGCCTACGCGACGTCGCTCTGGCAGGCCGGCGTCCAAGCCGAGCTCCACGTGTGGCCGGGTGGGTTCCACGGATTCGACATGCTCGCGCCGCACGCCGAACTCGCCCGGGCCATGACCGCCGCCCGGAACGCCTGGGTCGCTCGCCTGCTCGCGCCCTGAGGTCATCGCCTGTGACGGCCCGGTTCCCTATGCTGGGTCGTCACAGGCACATCGGAGTGACGCCATGCAGGAACTCGTCGGCCGCCTCACCGCTTTGGATCCCGAGGCGAGTGAAGGTCTGAAGGTCATCGCCTACTTCGACGCGCTCGTCGCGGGCGGGGTGAACACCGAAGCGCTCACCCGCGGAGCAGCCGTTCTGGCCGGGGTGCCAGCAGGAGCGCGTACCCCGGAGGCTGCCGTCCGCGTCGATCCTGCCGGCCACCGGCTGCCCGTCGAATCCGCGGACTGGCCGACGCGCACGGTCGCCGGTGACGGGTCCGTCTGGTTGGAACGCGTCGGAGTCGCCCACGCCAACGACGCGATCGTGCTCGAACGGTTCGCGCTCGCCGTGGCCCTGCTGCGGTCGCGGCGTCACCCGCAGGCGGACTCGTCGGTGCAGATCCTGCTCGATGCCGATCGTTCCGAGTCGGAACGATCGCAGGCCGCCGAACGACTGTCCCTCTCCGGCTCCGCCCTGCGGGTGATCGCGACGTCGCCGTCGGTGCACCCGCCGGGTGGTCCGTCGGCCCTCACGGTCGGCACCGGTGGCGATGCTGCGGGCCACGATCATCAGCGGTCCCGACTCGGTGCCGGGACCGTCTGCTGTCGACGGCGTCGCCGGAATCGGACGCCCGGGCGTCGCGACCCAGCTGGTGCGATCGTGGGCGGACGCGCAGTTGGCCATCAGCATGACGGACGCCTCCCACCGGGTCGTCGACATCGCGGACCTCGGTATCCTCGCTGACGCGGTCCGGGAGTTGGCCGCCACCGCCGCTGGGGTGCCGGACGTCTCGGCGCTCGCCGCACTCGACGATCGTGCCGTGCGGGTGCTCGACGCGCTGGTGCGAGGCGACAGTGTGCGGTCAGCAGCGCAGGAGCTCGGCATGCACCACTCGACGTTGCAGGGCAAGCACGAGCACTTCACCCGGATCCTGGGATACGACCCTCGCGAGCCGGTCGGACGGGCGCGCTACGAACTCGCCTCGCTGCTGCTCAGATCCATGGGGCGTTGAGTCGCCCCGTTCTGCACGGAATCCGGCGATATCCGTGCAGAATCGGGCGACTCAGCGAGCCGCTGCCTCCAGATCCACGACGACGTCGTCGAGGCCGGCGCCGCTCACCGTCACCGTGATGGCACCGGGCCCGCTCGGCCGGACGATCGCCAGCGCCCGTCCGTCGAAGGTGGTGCGCGTGGTCGCGTCGAAGCGCTCGGTCGTCTTCGGGGTGCCGGTTCCGAAGCCCGCGAGCCGACCCGCGCCCGCGACGCTGACCGAGACCTCGCGGTCGGCGCCGGTGACCAGGACGCCGGCCGCGTCCCGCAGCTCGATCGCGATGAAGGCGAGATCGGTGTCGTCGGCGCGGAGCGTCGTCCGGTCGGCGGTCGCCACGAGCCTGGTCGGGCCGGTGGCGGAGACGAGCGCGGTGCGTCCGACCTCCGCGCCCGAGCGGAACGCGACCGCCTCGAGCGTGCCCGGCCGGTAGACGGTCTCGAACTCGGCGAGCTTCGGCCGGCGTCCACCCACCGGCCCACGCGCCACCTCCACACCGTCGAGCAGCAGGGCCACCTCGTCGGCATCGGCGGCGACCTCGACCGTCACCGGCGCGCCCTCGAAACCGGGCCACGTCCACGAGTCGACCGAGTCGCTCCACGCCCACGGCGACTGCATCGTGATCGTCTGCCCGTGCCGTTCCGGTCGGAGCACCGCGATGGCCGGCTCGGACCGCAGACCGAAGACGATCTCCCGGTAGTACGACACCGGCCGCCGCCAGCCGGTGATGTCGAAGTCGCCGCACCACGCGGTGAGGTACGGGAACTCGCGCTCGAGTGCGCCGTTCGCCTCCGGGTCCTCAGCGTAGGAGGTCGCACCGATGCCGACCTCGCCGAGGTAGTCCCAGCCGGTCCAGGTGAAGTCGCCGATCACGTTCGGGTTCGCCTCGACGAGCGGCCAGAGGTCGCCGATCTGGGTCGGGAAGGTCTCCGAGCCGACGATCACGCGGTGCGGGAACCGCTCGGCATCGCTCGCGTAGCGGCCGTCCGCGTAATTGAGACCGAGGACGTCGAGGGCTGCACTGGACTCCTCGGTGCGCGTCGTGACGGCGTCGGAGGAACCGATGAGGCTCATCATGTTCGCGCCCGCTTCGCCCATCAGCTCGTTCAACCCCTGGTCCGACGCCATGATGTCGTCCAGATCGTCGAGCACGGCCAGGGTCGCGTTCACGCCGTTCGTCACGAGTCGTGTCGGATCCAACGCGCGCACGTGCTCGGCGAGTTCCCGCGCCTGGATCGCACCGTGCGGGGTGCCGACCTCGACGATCTCGTTGCCGATCGAGTACATGATCACGCTCGGATGGTTCATGTCCTTCGCCACCATCGACTCCAGATCGGCCCGCCACCACTGCGCGAAGTCGAGGGAGTAGTCGTGGTCCGTCTTGCCCCGGCCCCACATGTCGAAGGCCTCGTCCATGACGAGCATGCCGATGCGGTCGCAGGCGTCGAGCATGGCGGGCGACGCCGGATTGTGGGCCGCGCGGATCGCGTTGAAGCCGGCGTCCTTGAGGAGCTGGATACGCCGTTCCTCGGCGCGCGCGATCGACGCTGCACCGAGCGGACCGTTGTCGCTGTGGACACAGGCGCCGCGCAGGAGCACCGGCTCGCCGTTGATGCGGAGACCCTTCCGAGGGTCGACGGTGACCGTGCGGATGCCGTGGACCGTGTGGACGACGGCCGCCTCGTCGGCGGGTCGGTCGTCGACCTCGAGCGAGGTCCTCGCCGAGTACAGTGCCGGCGAGTCGACGCTCCACAGGGCTGCGTCCGGCACGTACAGGCGCTGGCGGATGAGCGCGCTACCGCCTGGCGCGACGGTGACCGGCGTGCGCTCGCCCTCGACCACCCTCCCGTCTGGGCCGGCGAGTTCCGTCGCGAGGACGCGCGCACTCCTGGTGAGACCCCGGTTGACGATGGTCGTCGCCACTTCGAGCACCGCCTGGTCGTCCTCGATCCGGATCGTCGTGATGCGGACACCGTCGGGTTCGACGTGCGTGGGTTCGTCGACGTGCAGGAGGACCGGGCGGTGCAGGCCGGCTCCGGCGTACCAGCGGGAGTCCTGCCCTGCGCGGGTCTCGATGCGCAGCGTGTTCGTCTCGCCGAAACGGAGGAACGGGGTGAGCTCGACGAAGAAGCGCGCGAAGCCGTCGGCACGATTGCCGGCGAACTCGTCGTTGAGGTACACCATCGCGTGACGGAACGCGCCCTGGATCTCGAGCCGGACGATGCGACCGGACCACTCGGCGGGGACCTCGAAGGTCTTCACCTGGCTGAACGCGCCGGCGGGGAAGTAGGCGGCCCCGCCCTTCGCGACTGCGTCCGGCGAGCGCTCGGTATCGCGCAGGGCGTCGTGCGGGAGGGTCACGGCCAGCGAGTCGTCGGCACCGCCCTGGACGGCGGCGAACGGGCCTCGGGGTGCGCGGACGATCCAGTCGCCGGTGAACGGGATGGTGGTCATGACGTGCTCCAGTGCAGATCGGGATGACGAAAGTCTTTCGGCGTCGTGCGCCCTGACCCCGAAGGTAGGCTGAGCGGCCAGGCGTCGTCAACGCGTCGATTCGAAACTGTTTCGCTAGGCTGGGCGCGACGGACGGCTGCCCGCTGCGGGACGAGGGAGAGGCTCCATGGCACGCACACCCATGACGGGTCCGACGCTGGCGTCGATCGCAGAGCGCGCCGGTGTCTCGATCGCGACCGTCTCGAAGGTGATCAACGGTCGTTCGGGCATGTCCGAGGCGACCCGTGCCCGGGTCGAGACGGCCGTGCGCGAGCTCGGGTACCGCCCGACACCCCGGTCGATCCCCGGTGCTCCGCGAACCATCCACGTCGTGTTCGACACCCTGCACAGCGTCTACTCCCTCCGTGTCCTCGACGGCATGGTCGCCGCGGCACAGCGGTCGGACGTCGATCTCGTGACGCGGGTGCTGTCGCCCGGTTCCGGCTTCGGGTCCACGGATGCGACCGGAGACGAGGTGGCGCTCGACCGCAGCTTCGTCGACGGCGTCGCGGCGCGAGGTGCGATCGGCATGATCGTCGTCACGACGCCCATCGCAGCCGACGTCGTCGACGCCTGCCTCGACGCGGGCATCGCGCTCGTCGCGGTCGACTCGCCGGATCCGCTCGACCGCTCGGTCGCGAGTATCGGCTCGAGCCACGCCGCCGGCGGGCAGCAGGCGGTCGAGCACCTCGTCGGCCTCGGGCATCGGCGGATCGCCTTCGTGGGCGGACATCCGGCGAATCCCGGCCTGCATGCGCGGGCCGATCGGCTATCGAGAGGCGCTCTCGTCGGGGCCGGTGTCACGCTCGACCCAGGGCCTCGTCTCCGAGGAGGGGATGGGCACCGTCGGCGCGGCGCGGTCGAGCGCATGCTGGCGCACTCGACGACCCGCCGACCGCCGTGTTCGCGACCAACGACGCCGACGCCTTCGCCGTCATCCGCACGGTCGTGCAGGCCGGTCTCCGCGTGCCGGAGGACGTGAGCGTGGTCGGCTACGACGACACGTACTCGGCGATGCTGACCGTTCCGCTCCTGACGACCGTCCACACCTCGATGCACGACATCGGCCGGGCGGCGGTCGACACCGTCCTCCGCCTGCATGCCGGCGAGCAGCCGTTCTCCCATCACCTCGAGCTCGCGACCACGCTCATCGAGCGGGAGTCGACGGGGCCGGTCCCGCCCTCGACGCCCTGAGTTGCCCGAATCTGTGCGTTTCAGCCCGAATTTCGAGCAGTTTCGGGCGACTCAGCGGGACGAGCGCGGCAGGCGGAGGTCGTGCGAGCGTGAACCGGCCGACGGGGAGCGCGGCACGGATCCGGGACTCGTCGAAGCGGCGTGAGGGACGGAGGTCCGCGGGGAGTTCCGGTGCCGGTGGGGCCGCCTCGCTCACTCCTTCCGCCAGCATCTGCGCCTGCGCCTTCGCCACCAACGGCGTCTTCATGAGGCGTTCCGTCGCGCGCGCGAGCAGGCGGATCGTCCACACGGGGACCGGGACGTACAGCGGGCGGCGTCCGGCCACGTGCGCGATCCGGCGCACGGCCGCACCCAGCTCGAGCTCCTCGGCGCCCATGACCGCGACGGTCGGCTCCGACACCCGGCCCTCGAGTGCTGCGACGAGGACGTCGACGGCGTCCGCGACCGGCACCGGACGCACGCGGCGCTCGCGGTAGCCGACGGTCGCGAACACCGGGAAGGTGCGGACGGCCTTGGTGACGTGATCGACCATGTGGTCGCCTGCGCCGTAGATCATGCCGAACTTGAGGACGGTGTGCGCGATGCCCGAGCCCCGCACGATCTCCTCGGCCGCCCACTTCGTCTCGTGGTACCCGGAGCCGCAGTCGGGGCGCGCGCGGAGGAAGCTCACCAGCACGATGCGACCGACGCCGGCGCGACGGGCCGCGTCCACGACCGCCCGGGTGCCGTCGACGTGCACGCGCTGGAAGGTCTGGTCGCCGAGCTCCCGGTTGATCCCGGCGCAGTGCGCGACCGCGTCGCAGTCGGCGAACGCGGCGGTCAACGCCTCGACGTCGTCGATCTCCACGCCGGTGCGTCGGGAGACGACGACGATCTCGTGCCCGTCGTGCTGCAGTCGCTCGGCCAGGTGTCGTCCGACGAACCCGGTCCCACCGGTGATGGCCACTCGCATGCTGTCTCCTTCGCTTGTTAGCAATATAGCGAAACTGTATATCGCAATTGTGCTAGATTGCAAACATGGCAGATACAGCGTCGGACATCTTCGCCGCGCTCGCTCATCCGACGCGGCGGCAGATCCTGCAGGACCTCAAGGACGGCGAGCTCGCCGCGGGGGAGATCGCCGCACGCTTCGACGCCACCGGTCCGACCATCTCGCGGCACCTGAGCGTCCTGCGCCAGGCCGGCCTCGTCTCCGAGCGCCGCGATGCGAACCGCATCCTCTACTCACTCGTCGGTGAGCGCCTCGCGCTGTCGGTGGGCGACTTCCTGTCCACCGTGTGCCCGGAGCAGATGGTCCTGCGTGAGGTCCGCAAGCGCCGGACCGCGTAGCTCGGTCTCGATCCGGCGCTGAGTCGCCCGAAGATGTCCGATTCCGCCGCGATCTCGAGCCGTTTCGGGCGACTCAGCGCAGCCCGCGCGTGACGCTGCGGACGATCGTCTGCGTGGCGGCCTGTCCGGCGCGGGTCGGCAGCAGTGCCCAGACGTGGAACTGTCCGGTGCCCTCGTGGTAGTCGACGGTGACGCCGGCCGCTTCGGCTCGGTCGACGAGCAGCTCTGCGTCGGGGTTGAGGACGTCGCGGGTCCCGCTCAAGAGCGTGAGTGGTCCGAGCCCGGCGAAGTCGCCGAAGAGGGGGCTCACGGTCGGATCGGTGATGTCCAGATCGCCGCGCCAGTGCTCCGCGAACACGCGTCCGCCGGGCGTCGCCAGCCAGGGGTCGCTCGGCTGCACGAGGGGGATCCGCGGGTTGCTCCAGGTGAGGTCGAGCGCCGGTGACAGCAGGGTGGTCATCGGCAGGACGACGCCCTCGTCCCGGAGTCGGAGCGCAGCCGACAGGGCGATCTGACCGCCGGCCGAGTCGCCCGCGAGGACGGTCGGCCCGTGCCGCTCGATGCTGCGCCGGACCAGCTCGACGACGCCGTTCTGCGCCACGGCCGCGGTGCCGTAGGGCACGAGCGGGTAGATCGGGAGTGTGACCACGGCGCCGGTCTCCGCGGCGATGGTGGCGGCCAGCGTCCAGTGCTGCGGTGCGATCTCGCCGACCCAGCCGCCGCCGTGCGCGTACACGACCCCGCCGATCGCCGGTCGTCGCGTGGGGGACACGGTGTACACCGGCCAGTCTCCGAAACGTTCGACGTCGACCCGGACGTCGCTGCGGAGGGTGCCGGGCGGACCGTAGGACGCCGGCCGGAGGGTGCGCTCCCGGATCCGGCGGCGCGCGCCGGCCTCACTCACGAAGGCGCGGTTCGCGCGGATCAGTCGGAGCGCTGGGCCGACGACGACGCCTGGGATGGTGAGCACGGTGCCTCCGCGGTTGACGGGTTCCTGGGTCTCGCCACGGTAGCAGCGCAGGCTGGGCAGGAGTCCCCGTCAGGCTGGAGGTGAAGCGCTCCGACGGGTCTTCGTCGTGGGACACTGGCAGACGGCGTCGACGTGCCGATCGCGCCGCAGCAGCCCGTCCCGAAGGAACCGCATGCCCGAGCTGAACCCCGTCGTCATCGAGCGAGTCGCCTGGGACGACGAGCGGGCCGTGCGGCTCCGCGCCGCGATGGACGAGGAGATGGACGCCCGGTACGCGTCGGCCTGGGAGGACTGGGACCCCGAGGCCGCCGAGCGGGCGCTGACCGCGTTCACCGTCGATCCTGCCGACATCAGTGCGACCTTCCTGGCCCTCATCGACGGCGAGCCGGTCGGCCACGCCGCCCTGCGCCGACTGCACGGCGAATGGGAGCTCAAGCGCGTCGTCACCCTCCCGGCTCACCGCGGGCGGGGCGTCTCGAAGCGTCTGATCACCGCCGTCGAGGACACCGCCCGTGCCGAGGGGGCGTCCCGCCTCATCCTGCAGACCGGCGACCGCCAGCCCGAGGCCGTGCGGCTCTACGAGTGGCTCGGCTACGAGCCCATCCCGATCTACTCGCCGTACGAGGTCATCCCGATGTCGCTCTGCTACGCCCGCCCGCTCCGCTGACGCTCGGCAGCGCGGCTGCCTCCGCTAGTGAGTAGCTTTCGCGGGCTGGTTCCGTGACCGCAGGCGCGAGATCCCGGTCACGATCGCGACGACGATCAGACCGAGGACGAGTCCGAACACGGCGGACATCGCGGTGTCGGCGATCCAGACGACGACCGGTCCGGCGGCCTCGATCGCGTGGGTGACGACGTGCAGGAGGTCGTACGGGCCGTGCCAGAACGTCTCGGCGAGGTTCGCGATCACGAGGTGGCCGCCGACCCAGAGCATCGCGACCGTGCCGACGATGCTGATGACGCGGAAGACCGCGGGCATCGACGCGACGATCCGTGCGCCGGTGCGGCGGACGCCGCGTGACGGGTTCTTCATGAGCCGGAGTCCGATGTCGTCGATCTTCACGAGCAGGGCGACCGCGCCGTAGACGACCGCCGTCATGACGAGGCCGATGACCAGGAGGGCGCCCAGTGTCATCCAGATGCCGAGCCCCGAGTCGAGGCTGGCGAGGGAGATGAGCATGATCTCCGTGCTGAGGATGAGGTCGGTGCGGACGGCCCCGGAGACGAGCTTCTTCTCGTCGCGGACGTCCTCCTCCGCCTCCGCGTGGTGCATGCCGAACCACTCCATGACCTTCTCCGCACCCTCGAAGCAGAGGTAGGTGCCTCCGATGATGAGGAGGAACGGCAGCACCCAGGGCGCGAACGCCGTGAGCAGCAGGGCGATCGGGATGATGATGACGAACTTGTTGATGAGGCTGCCGCGGGCGATCCGCCACACGACCGGCAGTTCCCGCGCGGGGGTGAGCCCCTGCACGTACTGCGGGGTGACGGCCGCATCGTCGATGACGACGCCGGCGGTCTTCGCACTCGCCTTGAGGGCTGCGCTGAGGATGTCATCGACAACGGCGAGCAGGCCGACCGACATGTGCTTCTCCTTGGCTCGGGGATCACGCCGCCGCGGGCTCGGCAGGGACGGAGTCCACAGTACTGTCGTGATCGCCGAAGGGTGTACTGCTGGACACTCCCTCGCCGACGTGCACGGCCGTAGCGTCGTCCGTATGCAGATCCAACCGAAACCCGCGACGATCAAGAACCCCGCCGAGCAGTTCACCGGCGACGTCTACCTCGACCTGCTGGCCGCGCCGCAGCAGGACGGCCAGCACATGGTGGTCGCGAAGGTGCGGTTCCTCCCCGGCGCCCGCACCGCATGGCACTCCCATGCCAACGGGCAGACCCTCCACGTCACCGAGGGCGTCGCCCTCATGGGCACGCGCGACGGTGCCGTTCTCGTCGTCCAGCCGGGTCAGACGGTCTACACCCCACCCGGCGAGGAGCACTGGCACGGAGCCACGCCCGACGACTACATGGAGCACCTCGCGATGTTCGAACAGGCGGACGACCCGGCCACGAGCACGACCTGGCTCGAGCACGTCGCCGAAGCCGACTACCACCGCCCCTGACCGACTGCCCGACCGCGACCCCGCTTCTCCGCTGTGGAGAAGCGGGAGTCCTCCCCAGAGGTAGGGAGGCCTCCCTTCCATGCGGATGCCACCCCGGTACTGTTGGCACTCACGACAGATTGGGGATTTCGAATGGTCGAGACCACACCGCGCCGCTCACGGTCGGCAGTGCTCGCGCTGACCTTGACGATCGGAACGCTCGTCGCGGCGGCGATCATCGGCGGATACTTCATCATCGTCGGCGATCAGGCCGACATCGCCGGGCGGGTCTGGCTCACGCTGCTGCTGCTCGCGGCCTTCGTCGGTGCCGTGTCGCTCGACGCCGCAGCCGGCCACGGACCCAACAAGTGGTACCTCGCGGTGTCGACGTTGGTGAACATCTTCCTCGTCACCGTCGGCCTCCTGAAGCTGTGGAACGGGTGGCTCCAGCCGCCGAACACCTCCGACGGGTTCGTCTGGTCCACGCAGATCATGCTGTTCCTCGGCATCCTCATCATCGTGCGTCTCGCGCTCATCATCATCCAGGTGTACTTCCTCCACTTCGTCACCCGCGCCACGTCCACCGTGGTCAGGGCCACCGGCATCGTGACGATCGCGCTCATCATCGCCACGGTCCTCGTGCTCGTGCTGCCCATGGCCTTCCCCGAGGGCACCTGGGCGGACTGGTGGTGGCGCATCGCCGCGGCCACGACGCTCGCTGCGGCGATCTCCGCCGTGATCCCCGTGATCGTCCGGGCGTTCTCCCCGAAGCCGGAGGGCGAGCGGGTGACCTACGGGCAGCAGCCGTACCGTCCGGAGGTGTACCAGCAGGCCGCACCCGGCTACCCGGTGCAGGGTTACCCGGGTCAGCAGGGATACCAGGGCCAGCAGGGCTACCCGGGACAGCAACCGCAGCAGCCGTACCAGGGGCAGCCGTACCCGCAGCAGCCGTACCAGGGGCAGCAGCCGTATGGCGGCCAGCCGAACCCTGGCCAGCCGAACCCCGGCCAGTACGGGCAGGGGCACCCCGGGCAGGGCTACCAGGGGCAGCCTGCCCCGCAGCAGCCTGCCCCGCAGCAGTTCACCCCGCAGCAGCCGGGCCAGCAGTGGCCCACGCCGTCCTGGCAGGGCTCCGCGCCCGGGCAGCCTGCTCCGGCACAGCCCGCGCCGCAGCAGTGGGGGCCTCCGCAGCCGCAGGTTCCGTCGTCGCCGGTTCCGCCCGCGCCTCCGCAGCAGGACCAGCAGCGTCCGCAGGAGTCCCGCCCTCCGCAGGAACCGACAGCAGCCGGCGGCAGCCGCAGAGCCCGCCGCCCGCCGAGTAGGCGAACCGACCACGAGCCGGCTGGAAGCCCACCGCTTCCAGCCGGCTCCGTCGTCGGTCGCACTCGAAGCCTCGCTTCGCTTGCGCACAACTGCGTAGCCACGTCGGGCACGTCTTCGCCCAGCGGCGGATGTGGCGATGCGCTCGCTCCGTGAGTATGGAATCGGCGCGGTGCGACCGCCCGCCGCCGACTCCTCACGATGGGTGACGATGCGCAAGCTCCTGAAGGTTCCACTGATCTCGATCGCCACGATCGCCGGCCTCGTCGCAGCGGGCCTCGCGACGACGAGCATCGTGAACGCCGTCGCGAGTTCGTCGGAAGCGGGCGAACTGCAGCCCTACGGGCAGTTGGTCGACGTCGACGGCAAGGACATGAACGTCGTCATCAGTGGTTCCGGCGCCGAGACGATCGTCCTGCTGCCCGGGCAGGGCACCGCGGCACCCGGCCTCGACTTCGAGCCGCTCGTCGACGAGCTCCGTGACCAGTACCGGGTGGTGGTCGTCGAGCCGTTCGGCTACGGCCTCAGCGATCAGACGGACGTGCCCCGGACCTCGGCCAACATCGCCGGTGAGGTGCACGCCGCCCTGCAGCACCTCGGCATCGACCGGTACGTCCTCGCCGGACACTCGATCGCCGGCATCTACGCCCTCGAGTATCTGGAGCGGTTCCGCGCCGAGGTGACGGCGTTCATCGGGATCGACACGAGCGTCCCGACCCAGCCCGGAAGCGACGAGCCGACGCCGACCGACGGCGTCGACACACTGAAGGCGCTCGGCATCCTCCGCCTCCTCACCGCCATCGCGCCCGACCCGTACGAGGGCCTCCCGTACGACGCCGCCACGAAGCGCCAACTCGCGATCCTGACGAACCGCAATGCGATGTCGCCGACGCTGCTCGACGAGATCGCCCACACGCCCGGCAACTTCCAGGCGGCCCGGTCACAGTCGTTCCCGGCCGACCTGCCGATCCTCATGTTCGTCGTCGGCGACGACCCGGAACTCTCCGACTGGGTGCCCCTCCACGAGGAGCAGCTCGCCGGAGTCGAGCGGAGTGAGCTCGTCCGACTCGACGGCGGCCACTACCTGCACCACACCGAGGCGACGGTGATGGGCGAGGACATCAAGCGGTTCCTCGCCGACACGCCGGGAGACTGAATCCCCGGCCGATCCGGGCTGGCGTGTCGTCGGATGTCGGGTTAGGCTCACTCTCTATCGAACGTATGTTCGAACGACGGGAGGCCACGCATGTTGATCACGAGCACCGAGATCGCGGTCTGGACGACGCCGGCAGGCGTGCCGGAGCGACTGTTCTGGGATGGAGCCCGGTACCTCGTCACCGACACCCCGACCCCGCTCGAGCCGAACGTCTCGTTCGTCACCCATCCGCCCGCGGCGACCCCCGCCTGGCGGTTCCAGGCGACCGCTGCAGACGGCCGGTCCTTCGTCTTCGACATCCGACTCGACACCGCGCGCGGACGCTGGCAGCTCCTCCGAGCGTACGAATGAACCGCCCGGACCGTCGCCCGGGTCGACGTCGCTCCGGCTGTCAGGCGGCCGGCTGCAACCGCACGACGATCGCCTTCGAGACCGGGGTGTTGCTGCGGTCGGCCGTCGAGTCGAGCGGGACGAGGACGTTCGCCTCGGGGAAGTACGCCGCGGCGCATCCACGAGCGGTCGGGTAGGAGACGACGCGGAAACCGCGGAGCTCCCGATCCGGCTGCCCGGCCCACTCGCTGAAGACGTCCACCGTCTGGCCGTCCTCCAGGCCGAGGTCGCGGAGGTCGTCCGGGTTGACGAAGACGACGTTCCGGCCCTTCTTGATGCCGCGGTACCGGTCGTTCAGGCTGTAGATCGTCGTGTTGAACTGGTCGTGCGAGCGCAGGGTCTGCAGGAGCAGCCGACCGGGCGGGCAGTGGATCGGTTCGAGCTCGTTGACCGTCAGCAGGGCGCGACCCTCGGGGTTCGTGAACGTGCGGGAGTCCCGCGGTCCGTTCGGCAGGACGAAGCCGTCCTCGCGGCGGATCTGCTCGTTGTACCCCTCGCAGCCCGGCACGACCCGTCCGATGTGTTCGCGGATCGTGTCGTAGTCGTCCTCGAACGCCTGCCAGGCGATGCCCGAGTCCTCACCGAGCGTCGCTCGCGCGAGGCGCGTGATGATCGCGACCTCGGAGAGCAGACCGGGCGCTGCCGGCGGGATGCGGCCGTGCGAGGCGTGGACCGCGCACACCGAGTCCTCGACGCTGACCATCTGCGGTCCGCTCGCCTGCAGGTCGATCTCGGTGCGCCCGAGGGTCGGCAGGATGATCGCCGCCTCGCCCGTGACCGCGTGCGAGCGGTTGAGCTTCGTGGAGATCTGCACGGACAGCTGCGTTCCGCGGATCGCGGCCTCGGCGGCGGCGGTGTCGGAGATCGCCGCGACGAAGTTGCCGCCGAGCGAGATCCAGGTGCGGACCTCGCCCCGCTGCATCGCTCGGATCGCGTTCACCGCGTCGACCCCGTGCTCCCGCGGCATCGGGACCGCGAACTCGCGCTCCATGGCGGCGAGGAAGGACTCGGGCATCTGCTCCCAGATACCCATCGTCCGGTCGCCCTGCACGTTGCTGTGCCCGCGGATCGGCGATGCCCCGGCGCCAGGCTTGCCGATGTTCCCGCGGAGGAGGAGCAGGTTGATGATCTCCTTGATCCCGTTGACCGCCGCCTTGTGCTGGGTCAGACCCATCGCCCAGGTGACGATCGTCGCGTTCGACGCGATGTAGCGCTCGGCGAGTTCGTCGATCTGCTCGCTCGTGAGGCCGGTCGCCTCGAGCACCGCCGCCTCGTCGAGGTCGGCCAGGTGGGCCGTGAGCTCCTCGAGTCCGAGGCAGTGCTCGGCGAGGAACGCGTGGTCGAGGATCGTCCCCGGAGCTGCCGCCTCGGCCTCCAGGACCCGCTTCGAGACCGCCTGCAGCAGCGCCATGTCGCCGCCGAGCCGGATCTGCAGGAACTGGTCGGAGATGACCGTGCCGCGCCCGACCATGCCGCGGACCGTCTGCGGGTTCTTGTACCGCTCGAGCGCCGCCTCGGGGAGCGGGTTCACCGAGACGATCGTCGCGCCCGCCTGCTTCGCGTCCTCGAGCGCCGTGAGCATGCGCGGATGGTTCGTGCCCGGGTTCTGGCCCATGACGATGATGAGGTCGGCCTGCTCGAAGTCCTCGTACCGGATGGTCGACTTCCCGACGCCGATGACCTCGCCGAGCGCCGTGCCGGTGGACTCGTGGCACATGTTCGAACAGTCGGGGAGGTTGTTGGTCCCGAAGGCGCGGACGAAGAGCTGGTAGACGAAGGCCGCCTCGTTCGACGCGCGGCCGCTCGTGTAGAAGACGGCTTCGTCGGGGGACTCCTGACCGCGCAGCTGCTCGCCGACGATGGCGAACGCCTCGTCCCAGCTCACCGGCCGATAGTGGTCCGAACCGGCCGGCTTGTAGACGGGCTCCGACAGCCGACCCTGCATGCCGAGCCAGTACTCCGACTTGTCGGCGAGATCGGTGAGCGAGTGTTCGGCCCAGAAGGCGCTCGGGATGACGACCGGTGTCGCCTCCCAGATGACGGCCTTCGCGCCGTTCTCGCAGAACTCGAGCTTCTTGCGGTCGTCCGGGTCGGGCCAGGCGCAGCTCATGCAGTCGAAGCCGCCGCGCTGGTTGATCGACGTGAAGAGCTCCGCGGTCCGCTTCGGTCCGAGCTGCCGGAGGGCGGGCTCCATCGAGTGCAGGATGCCGGGCAAGCCGACGGCGACGTGCTTCGGGTGGGTGACCTCGATGTCGGCGTCTGTGACGTCCTCGACGGGCGGTTCGGCGCTCATGCGTTCGCTCCGGTCTGGAGTGCTGCTGGTGCCGAGCCTTCGGCCGGGTCGGCGAGCCGGTGCGCTCCGCTGTAGACGACCATCGAGTCGCCACGGAGGAAGCCGACGAGCGTCATCCCGAGTTCGGTGGCCAGTTCGGCGGCGAGCGAGGACGGAGCGGAGACGGCGGCGAGCATCGGGATGCCGGCCATCGAGGCCTTCTGCGTGAGCTCGAAACTCGCGCGCCCCGACACCATCAGGACCATGGAGCGGAGCGGGAGCAACCCCTCCTTCGCCGCCCATCCGACGACCTTGTCGACGGCGTTGTGTCGGCCGACGTCCTCGCGGAGCACGAGCATCTCGCCGGTGCGGGCGTCGAACAGGCCGGCCGCGTGCAGACCGCCGGTGCGTTCGAAGACCGCCTGCTGTGCCCGGAGGCGGTCGGGGAAGGTCACGAGGAGCGCCGGGTCGAGGCGGAAGTCGTCGTCCGCGACGGAGTACCGCGAGCTCGTCCGGACGGCGTCGATGCTCGCCTTGCCGCAGAGGCCGCACGAGCTGGTGGTGAAGAAGTTCCGTTCCAGGCTCGGATCCGGGGCGGGGACGCCGGGCGACAGGGCGACGTCGAGCACGTTGTAGGTGTTGACGCCCTCGTCCGTCGCGCCGGCGCAGTAGCGCGCGGTCCGGACGTCGTCACCCCGACCGATGACGCCCTCCGAGACGAGGAAGCCGATCGCGAGGTCGACGTCGTGGCCGGGCGTCCGCATCGTGATGGCGAGCGAACGACCACCGACGCGGATCTCGAGCGGCTCCTCGACGGCGAGGACGTCCTCGCGGGTGCGTGCGGGCTGTCCCACCGTGATGCGGGTGACGCGTCTGCGCGCCGTGATGCGAGTCATGGCTCATGGCTATCACCACCATCGGACGAGGGCAAGGTGCCTCACCGGATCCGCAGCCGCCTCGGGGGCTGGATCGCGGCCTAGGCTGGTGCCATGTCCGTCGACGCGATCATCCTCGCGGGAGGGCGGTCCTCCCGTCTCGGCGGCGTCGCGAAGGCGTCGTTGTTCCGCGACGGCCGGACGCTCCTCCAGCTCGCGGTCGATGCTGCGCGGGCGGCCGGCGGCCGTGTCGTCGTGGTCGGCCCCGAGGTCGAGACGACTGATCCAGTCCGCTTCGTCCGCGAGCGCCCCGTCTTCGGTGGCCCTGCCGCGGCCATCGCCGCAGGCCTGGACGCCCTGCGTGATGACGTCGCGGCCGAGGGCCCCACGCAGGTCGCCGTCCTCGCCTGCGACATGCCGGATGCCGCACCGGCGCTCGCCGCGGTGCTCGACGCCGCCACAGCCGCGACCGGGACCGACACCGACGGCTGGGTCGCGGTGGACGACTCCGGTCGTGAGCAGCCGCTGCTCGCCGTCTACCACCGGGAGGCCCTGGAACGCCGGGTCGCCGCACTCCGGGCGTCGCAGCCGAGCGGTGACCTCGCGGGTGTCTCCGTCCGCCAGCTGCTCGCCGGACTCGTCCTCCGCCAGGTGCCCATTCCCGACGGCGGCTCGGCCGACGTCGACACCTGGGCCGACGCCACCGAACTCGGGGTCGTCACCGCCGTCGAGTCGCCGACGCCGACCGCGTCCACCACACCGACCGCCGACCCTGAGGAGCGTCTCCCATGACCGATGACCTGCATGCCGTCCTCGCCGACTGGACCGACCGGGTGTCCGCCGAGCTGGAGCTCGGCGACGTCGCGGTCGACATCGACGCCGTCCTCGGACTCGCGGGCACGGCCGCGCACGCCGTGCGGCGTCCGGCCGCCCCGCTCACCACCTACCTCGTCGGCATCGCCGTCGGGAAGGCGCTCGCGAGCGGGGCGGATCCGGTCGCCGCCGCCGAGGCCGCGACCGCGGCCGTCGAACGGCTGGTCGCCTCGGACTCGACCGCATGACGAGGTCCTCCTGGTCGGACGCCCGCAGCATCGCGCATGCGGCGGGTGCCGCGCAGCGGTCCGACGTCGTCGACACCCTGGCGCTCTCCGAGGCCCTCGGACACGTCCTCGCGGCGCCGCTCGTCTCGCCCATCGCGATCCCGCACTACGCCTCCTCGGCGATGGACGGCTGGGCGGTGGCCGGGGTCGGCCCGTGGACGCTTGCTGACCGGTGGAGACGCCGAGCGCGCACGATCGGTCGGACTCGGCGACGGTGTCGCGGTCGACGTCCTGACCGGTGGACTGATCCCGGCGGGCGCCGAGGCGGTCCTCCAGCTCGAGCACGGCGTGGTCGAGCAGAGCTCGGGATGCTGCTCAGCCTCCACCTCGCGCCGTCCGCACCGAGCGAGGAGCCGCGCCCGGGGCGGCACATCCGGCCCGCCGGAACCGAGTCACCCGCGGGGTCGACCGTCCTCGACGCCGGCACGCGCCTGGGTCCCGTGCACCTCGCGGTCGCCGCCGGCGCCGGCTTCGACCGCGTGCCCGTCGTGCCGACTGCCGCGGGTCCGCCTGGTCCTCACGGGTGACGAGGTCGTCACGAGCGGCGTGCCCGCGCCCGGGTTCGTGCGCGACAGCTTCGGCCCATCCCTCCCGGGAGTGATCGCCTCGCTCGGTGGCGTCGTCACGTCCAGCGTCCGTGTCGGCGATGACGCGTCCACCACGGCCGACGCCCTCGGGCTGACGAGTGCGGTCGGCGCTCCTGGCCCGCCAGCAGCGGGACCTCGTCGTGAC
This sequence comes from Plantibacter sp., assembly GCF_059073635.1. NCBI lineage: Bacteria > Bacillati > Actinomycetota > Actinomycetes > Micrococcales > Microbacteriaceae > Plantibacter > Plantibacter sp. The sequence goes on from NZ_JCACOF010000008.1 coordinate 443,194, forward strand.
CACGGGTGGTACCGGCGACTCCCGCGCCGATCATGTCCGAGCGCTGCTCCGCGACGCCGGCGCGGACTTCCTCGTGGACGGCGTCGACGTCCGCCCGGGTGGCCCTGCGCTGCTCGCGCGGCTGCCGGACGGTCGTCTGTTCGTCGGGCTGCCCGGCAACCCGCTCGCCGCACTGCTCAGTGTCCTCACGCTCGTGCACCCGGTGCTCGCGGGCTTCCAGGGACTCGAGCTCCCGGCCCTGCGACCGGCGGTGCTCGCCTCGCCCGTCGACGGGGCTCGCTCAGGGACGGTGCTGCGCCCCTACCGCTCGGTGCACGATGCGGACTCGCCGACGCCGCATGCGGAGCCGACGCCCTGGCACGGGGCAGCCATGCTCCGCGGGCTCGCCGACGCCGATGGCGTGCTCGTGTGCCCGGGCTCCGGCACGGCCGCGGGCGGCCTGGTACCGAGTCTCGACCTGCCCTGGTGATCGGGCCTCGGGTCAGCGGCCCCGGACGGCTGCCGCCGTCATCAGCCGCAGCAGTTCCTCGCCGGCGAGGATGCCGCGCCGCTCGGTGACCGTCAGCGTGTCGATCGTGAAGCCCTCGTCGTCGAGCTCGCCGTGCGCCGGCCGGAACGCGAGGTCGGCGGTCTCCAGCATCGACTGGTCGAGGAGCGAGTCACCGGCCGCGAGGACGAGTGGTCCGTCGAGGCGGCGGGCGACCTCGCTGACGGCGTCGTGCTTCGTGAGCGTCCGCGGCACGCAGTAGAGCTTGCGTCCCTGCAGGGACACCGTCCATCCGAGCCGTTCGCACTCCTGCTCGACCTGTTCGAGCCAGCCCGCCGGGATCGCGTCGCGCTCGACGATCGAGTAGAAGAACAGCGCGTCCGCGACGTTCGTCTTGAGGATCCAGGTCGGCGACGCCAGTTCCTCGAAGCGCGCGAGCGCCTCGTCGAGCGGAGCGGTGTGGTCGGTGAGGTGCGCTCGCACGCGACCGCGCCAGTCGGCGTCCGGGACGCCGTCGACGAGGATCTCGCCGCCGTTGCTCGTGATCGCGTAATCGGGCGCACCACCCGGCAGCTGCACCCGCTGATACTGCGCCACGGTCCGCGTCGTGACGGGCATGAAGACGGCCTGCGAGCGCAGCTCGATCAGCAGGCGCTCCGACTCGCGCGTCATGAACGAGATCGGCACGCCGTTCCAGAGCTCCGAGACGATGATCGACGGCGCTTCGGGGTCCGGCGTCTCGAGCCAGAACGCCTTCGGCGAGTAGATGAGGGTGCGGTCGAGGTCGCAGGCGACGAGGGCGCTCACTGGGCGTCTCCCGCCGCGGCGTCGCTCAACGGGTTGATGAGCCCGACACAGCTGTAGGGCAACCCGGGCACGACCTCGACCGGCACACCGCGCTGCTCGGCGAGCAGGAGCACGTGCGCGACGTCGTCGAGGGCGTCCGGCGACACGAGCACCTTCCACGGCACCCGGCGGAGCAGGACGCGGGTGGTCTCGCCGACACCCGGCTTCACGAGGTTCACGGTCGGGATGTCGTACTGTTCCCGGATCCGCTCGACGGCCTCCCAGCCGATCCAGCTCGGTTCGCGATCGGCCGCCGAGGCCTCCTCCACACCCGCGGCGACGTCGTCGACCACCTCGGCGAAGCGGCTGGAGACCGCGTCGAGGAAGGCGCCGGAGACGTCGTGACTGCTCAGCTCGCGGTAGAACTTGGCACCGTGGAACTGGTCGTCGGAGAGCAGCTCGCGGTTGTACACCGTGCGGGACACGAGGCCGGAGACGGTGGAGTTCAGGCACGCCGAGGGGATGAGGTAGTCGTCGCGGGTGCCGTACACGGGCACGCAGTGGCCGGGGTCCGCGAGGACCGCCAGTTCGTCGGAGAAGCGGATGCCGTCGGTCTCGGCGAAGAGTTCCAGCGCCGCCGTCAGTTCGCGCGCGATGGCGCCCTTGCCGGTCCAGCCGTCGACGAACGCGATCTGCTCCGGGTCGTGGTGCGCCGCGAGGTAGCGCAGCGCGGTCCCGTCGACGCCGACACCGCGCACGATGCTCATCGTGTAGTGCGGCACGTCGATCCCGCGGACCTCCTTCGCCCAGCGACGCATGAGGATCCCGATGGGCGTTCCGGCGCGGGCGAGGGAGACCAGCACGGGGCGGTTCGCGCGGGACGCCAGGACGAGGTCGGTGACGACACCGACGGCCACCGCGAGACGTCGGCTCGACCGCGCGAGGGCGTCCCGGTAGAGCTCCTCGTACTCGGGGGAGGGCAGGTACTCGATGGGCAGCGACTCGGCGTAGTGCGCGCGACCGCTCTGGATCGCGGCCTCGCGTTCGGAGGCGTCGGCCTCGAGGCGGGTGTCGCCGAGGTCGGTGAGCAGCCAGCGCACCTCCGAGGCGTCGTAGGACCCGAAGTCCGGTCCGGTGAGCGGCTCGGGGAGGGCGGCGGCGTCGATGGTCACGGTGCGGGGTTCCATTCGGCTGGGGTCGGGACGGATTCGGTGAGGAGGACGACGATGACGTGGTCGGTGACGGTCCGCAGCGCCTCGACGACGCCGTCGGGCCGGAGCAGGAGCTCGCGGTCGGCGCCCGGCTCCGGGAACAGGACCACCGCCGCGAACCGCGAGCCACCGCGGGAGAGGTTGTAGGCGAAGCGGGGTCCGAAGCCGTCGATCGTGCGGTCGTGGCTGGTGAAGGACACCGCGCTCGCGATGGCGTAGTCGTCACGGTCGATGACGGCGATGGGGGACCGCGTGGTGGTCGAGAAGCGCGTCGCTCCGCGGGTGCGGTCGAGGTGGGCGGCGACGGCCAGCGGTACCGCGATGAACTCCTCGGAGCCGAGCACCACGACCTCGCCGTCCGGCAGCTCCGGAAGGACCCGGTCGGCGATCGCGGCGGTCACCGCGTCGTCCAGGCGTCCTGGCGCACCGAAGCGCGCGCTCCGCACGGGCGGCAGGTCGGAGGCGTCCACGACGACGACGTCGCCGGCTGCGGTCGAACCCGCGACCGATGCGGCGGGTGCAGCGTCGATGACCGCTCGCGCGCGGGCGAGGACGTCCTCCGGAAGGTCGACGGCACCCACGCCGAGCGCCACGACGGTGATCCGGGTGCCGAGGCGGTCGGCGAGGTCGTCGAAGCGCTGCCGGTCCGCATCCGAACGGAGGTCGATGAGGCCCGCGACCACCCAGTGCGCCTGCGGCGTGGTGGCGTGCAGCGCGGTGATCGTGTTGCGGACGGTGCGTCCGGTGCTCAACTCGTCGTCGACGAGCACCGTGGTGCCGCCGACCGTGGCCCACGCGGGGTCGCTCGGGTACAGGCGGTGGTCGCTCGCGTGCGAGTGCTCCTCCTCGAACGGCGTGAAGGGCACGTCCGCCTCGTGCCTCGTGGAGTGGAGGTACGGCGAGCCGAGCGCGTCGGCGACGATGTGGCCGAGCCCGGTCGCCGTCTCCGCGTAGCCGACGGTGACGAGCTCCGGCCCGGCCACTGGGGCCGCATCGCGGAGCTGGGCGAGGTGCTCGCGGACGGCGGTGAGGGCGGCGAGACCGTCAGCATCCGGCCGTTCCCGACGGGCCAGGAGCTGCGCCACGGTGTCGAACGGAGCCGTCTCCGGATCGCTGCCGTCGAGCGCGCTCCGCACCAGCAGTCCGAGCAGTTCTCCGGCGGCGAGTGCCAGGCCGGGCACGGTCGGCACGTGTTTGGCGAGGACCGTCGACACGAGCAGCTGCGCGCGTTTGGGGTTGTCGCGGAGCGCGAGACCGACGAGGTCCTCCACCGGGATCAGGCTTCGGGACGCGTCCGAGCGCAGGCCGATGCCGACGGCGTCACTGACGAAGCGGCCCGTCCATACGGTCACCGCATGCTCGTCTCGAGGAGGTCGACGAACGTCGTCTCCTCCGCTGCCACCCCGAAGGCCTCCGCGCGGAGCAGGGTCTTGCGCGCCCACGCCTGGTGCGGCTTCATCTCGTTCATCTTGTTCCGGTACGGGGAGGCGTTGGCACCGCCGCCCACATCGCCGACGACCGAGAGGGCGTCGACGTACTCCTCGTGGCTCACGACCGACATCGCGTGGACGACCGGCACGTGGCTCGGGTGGATGACCGTCTTGCCGAGCAACCCGTTCGCCTGGTCGAGCGCGATCTCGCGGATGAGGCCGTCGAGTCCCTTGAGGAGGAGCTTCTGACGCAGCTGCGCCTCGTTCGCGTCCTGGAACGGCGTCATGCGCAGCTGCGGGCGCATGAGCCGCTCCGCGTTGTGGAAGTGCTCCCAGACCGTGCCGGTGATGACGAAGTCGTCGCCCGGTCGACCGAAGACGTTGACGACGTCGGCGATGACCGAGGAGACGAGTTTCACGTCGTACACGGTGAGGTCGCGCGAGCGCCGGAGCGAGAAGGCGCTCGAGAGGTCGGTGGCGCCGATGCGGACCGCCAGGACGTCCTCGCGGTGGGCCTTGGTGACGTCGACGATCCCGGAGAGGGTGTCGTCGCGGGTCTCGCGGTGGATCATCCGCGGCGACTCGAGGATCGGCATGACCCGGAGGCGACGCGCGCCGTTCGACCCGTCCTGCCCGTAGTCGCGCTGCACGCGACCGAGCGCCTCGAAGAAGCGGTCCGCCACCCCGTCGCTGTTCTCGTACTTGGGGATGACGAAGCCGCTCAGGAGGTCGAGTCCCGGACCGAGGAGCCCGGCGACCCGCTCGAGCTGCTCGGGCGTGCGGACGCGGATGAACAGCAGCGGCAGCACGGGGCGCTTGGACCCCGAGCTCTTGGCGGCGAGCTGCTGCATCGCCTCCGCGACGTTCGTCTCGGCGAACTCGACCGCGTCGTCGGGGACCGAGTCCTCGAGGCACAGCACCATGCTCAGGCAGCCGTGCTTCGCCTGCTTCACGACGTCCTTCGCGAGCGTCGGGCGCGTGCCGGGACTGTAGAGCGTGGCGCCGAGTGCCGCCGCCACGTGTTCCGGCGGGGAGTCGATGCTGATGGGGCTCGGGAGCTTGTGGAACAGCCGCGACGCGCGCTTGTCGTCGACGTAACTGAAGTGGCGCATGGTCATCGTCTCCGGGGTTCGCGGGCGACGACGTACGGCGTCGGCTCGAAGCCGAACTGCTGCAGGAGCGTCTCGAGGGGGATCTCGGCGGGAAGGGGTTCGAGGCGGAGTTCGAGTCTCGACCCGATGCGCAACAGCGAGACGACCGGCGGTGCGCCGGTGTCGTCAGCCGCGGCGAAGCTCTCGCCGTCGAAGAGCTGCACCGTCAGTGGGTGACCGGCTGTGCCGACGAACAACGCCCGCCGGATGAGGTGCACGTGCCGGAGCGCGAGGATCGCGTCGCCGCCGTCGAAGCCGAGCAGCGGCCGGTTGCCGGGCGTCGTCACCGGTGTGCCGTCGATGCCGTCGGCCGTCGCGACCCCCGTCACGAGTTCGACGGTCTCCCACACGATCGCCGTCGCTCCGCCGACGATGAGGCTGCCGATCGCGGACTGACGCGGGTCGAGCCGGACCAGCGGGGTCTCGTCGTCGAGGACGCGGACCTCCTCGGCCGTCGGGGCCGGGAAGGGCTGCGGGGTCGTCGGAGCTGCGGCGGGCGTGGTGGCGGGGCGTCCCGACGGCGTAGCGGGAGCGGGCGACGAGGATCCGCCGAGCGAGAGTCCCGTCGACGGTGCCGACGGTGCAGGACGGCGCTGCCGATGCCGCCGGGGCAGGGGGTGCGGCGGCGGGCGTCGACGGCCCGCCGAGCGTGAGTCCCGTCGACGGTGCTGCCGACGCGGCGGGCGTTGCGGGGGGAGGTGCCGCCGGGGCGCTCGCCACGGGTTCCGCCTGCGCCACCGGCTCAGGTCTCGGCTTCACCCGACGACGGAGGTAGTCGATGTCCCGTCGCACCGGGGAGGTGTTGAGCGGCACGGCTCAGAGGTCGATTCTGAAGTCGCGTGCCACGCCGGCGAGCCCACCGGCGTACCCCTGCCCGAGGGCGCGGAACTTCCAGTCCGAGCGGTGCCGGTACAGCTCGGCGAGGAGCAGCGCCTGGCTGCTGCGGACCTCGGCGATCGGCACGTCGAAGCGCACGAGCTCCCGACCGTCGGGCGTGGCGACGCGGACGAACGCCGAGCGCACAGGCGAGAAGTCGCCGGGACCGCGGACGTCGGGGTCGATGTAGAGCAGGAAGGCGATCTTCGACACGGCGTCCGGCACGCGCGACAGCTCGACGTCGATCTCCTCGTCGTCGGCCTCGGACGAGAAGGTGACCGCGCCGTCCTGGCTCTCGACCTGGTTGAAGAACACGAGGTGGTCGTCGGACAGCGCCTTGCCGTCGTCGCCGCACATGATCGCCAGCGGCACGGGTTCGCTCTGCGGTCCGCGGCTCGCGATGACGTCCCAGCCGAACCCGATGAGCACGGCGTCGAGACCGGGGTTCTCGGCGGTGAGCGCGGCGTTCGCGCCCGCGATCAGCGACGCCATCAGTGCGCACCCAGCACGAGACCGGCGTCGGGCTCCTGGAACTTGTCGGAGAGGAACCGACCGTGCGTCGAGAGTTCGGCGATCGCGCCGATGCGGATCTGGTTGAGGAGGTCGCGGATGGTCTCCTCGATGAGCTCCAGCTGACGGGCGAAGACGATCGTGCTGCGGGAGTCGTCGGTGCGGTCCGCGGCCGGCAGCGCGAGGAAGGAGCGCAGCGGGCTCGGGAGGTAGTCCGTCACCATCGCGGCGAGGAGCACGCGCTGCTCGGTCGACGCACCCTGGTCGGCGATGGTCGCGACGACGAGGCGCAACTGGTCGTCGATCTGTCGGAGCTGCGAGGTGAGCAGCGTGGGGAGGTCGCGCCCCACGGAGCGCACCGAGTCGCGGAGTTCGTCGAGGTGCCGGGCCGTCTGCTCGTCCTCGGTCTCACCGACGGGCGCCGGCGTGGCGTCGACGACGCCGAGCGGCTCGGCCCCGCCGGTCCGCAGTGCGTTCAGCAGTCGTCCGAATGCCATCCCTCGTCCCCCTTCGTCCTCAGCGACCCGTGCGCCCGATCACCCGAGCGTGAGGCTACCGCAGTTCGCGCTGCTCGGCCTGACGGCTGCGCTCGAGGTACGGCTTCGCCTTCTCGAGACCAGACTCGAGCGCGTTGACGGTGCCCTCCATGTTCTTGGCGGCTTCGGCACGGAAGGTGTCGATCGCGTCCATGGTCTGGAAGACGTTGTCGAACGCGCGCTGCAGGGTCTCGACGCTGACACCCGCGGTGGAGGCCTGCTGGTGGATGCGCGTGGTCTGGTCCTTCAGCATCTCGCTCGTCTGCAGGATCATGTTGTTCGTCGTGGTGTTGATCGCGTCGATCTGGTCGAGGACCATCTTCTGGTTCGCGAGGGCCTGCGCGACGACGACGGCGGTCCGCAGGGCGGCGATCGTCGTGGTGCGAGCGCGGTCGACACCCTTGATGAGCTCGAGGTTGTTCTTGCGGATGAGGTCCATCGCGAGGTAGCCCTGCACCGAGACGGCGAGCTGCGTGAGGATGTCCTGGTGGCGCTGGCGGACGGGGAAGAGGACGTCGGCCTCGAGCTTCTGGGCTTCCTCGATGCGTCCGGAGGAGCGGGCTTCGTCGATCTTGGCGACGCAGGCGGCGTCGAGCGCCTTCGCGAAGACGGCGTACTCACTGAGCGCCTGCATCGTCTCCCAGAGCTGGACCTTCTCGCCGGCGAGGGCGGCGTTGTCCTTCAGGAGCTCGTCCTGGCCGGCCATGAGCGACTTGATGATCTTGTCGAGCTGGGTCTGCGCGGACTCGTACTTCTGGAAGTACTTGGCGAGCTTGTTGCCGCCCGGGATGAACCCGAGGATCTTGCGGCCGACGCCGAGGTCCGCCTGGTTCGGCGTGAGGTCCTCGACGGTGCTGCGGAGGTCGCCGAGCGTGGTCGCGACCTTGATCTGCGCGCTGTCACCCGAACGCTTCGCACCGGCGACCGAGGTCGACGAGCGGTCGAGCATGCGGGAGGAGTACCCGCTCGACTGCACCATCTCCTTGCCGCCGATCTGGGAGATGCCCTCGATCTTCTGCGTGAACTCGGGCGAGCGCGGGTCGAGCGTCGCGACCTCCGTCACGAAGGAGCGCGCCTGCTGCTGGATCTCCGTCTGGCGCTCCGCCGGGACGGGGACCATGCCCGGTGCCTCTTCGGCCTGCACGACGTCCGGTGCATCCGGAGCGTGCAGCACGAGGGAGGCTGCTGCCTGTTCGTTGGCGTCTGGCGGAGTGAGTGGCGTGCTCATGCGGTCGACCTTGCTCTCGTGTGTGGCTTGCTCGTGGTGGAGGCGTCGGTGCTCAGCCGAGCGGGACGCCGAAGTCGCCGGCGATGCCGGCGAGACCGGTGGTGTAGCCCTGGCCGACGGCCTTGAACTTCCACTCGGATCCGTTGCGGTAGAGCTCCGAGAACAGCATGGCGGTCTCGGGGGCGGCGTCCTCGCTGAGGTCGAAGCGGACGATCTCGGTGCCGTCCTGGTCGACGATGCGGCAGTACGCTCCGCGGACCTGGCCGAAGTTCTGGCGACGCTCGTCGGCCTTGTCGATCGACACGGCGATGATCACGCGCTCGACGTCTGCCCCGACCGCGTTCAGGTCGACCGAGATCTGCTCGTCGTCGCCCTCGCCGTCGCCGGTGCGGTTGTCGCCGAGGTGCTTGACGGAGCCGTCCGCCGAGGCGGGCTGGTTGTAGAAGATGAAGTCGGCGGAGGAGCGCACCTTGCCGTTCGCGCCGACGAGCAGCGCGGAGGCGTCGAGGTCGAAGGCCTCACCGCTCGTGGTGCGCGGGTCCCACCCGAGACCGACCGTCGCGACCGTCAGGCCGGGGCTGGTCTTGGTGAGCGAGAGGTTGTTGCCCTTTTCGAGGGTGAGTCCTGCCATGGTGATCGCTTCTCCTTCGGAACTGCGCTGGCGCGCGGGGGACTGCTGCGGGTGGTGCTCAGAGGGCCTGGGCGGCCGGGCCGAGGAGGTCCATGACGGAACGCCCGTTGGCGCGCTCGCCGATCGCCTTGAAGGTCCAGCCGTTGCCCTCGCGCGAGACCTTCGACATGATCATCGCGGTGTGCGGACCGGAGTCGGTGAGCTGGTAGCGGGCGACCTCGGGCGAGCCGGGGGTCGAGTCGTCGATGATCCGGCTGAAGGCGTTCTGCACGGTGTCGAAGGTCTGGCGGCTGTAGCTGCTGATCACGAAGACGATCTGCTGGACGGACGGGGCGACCCTCGAGAGGTCGACGAGGATCGTCTCGTCGTCGCCGTCGCCGGCACCCGTGAGGTTGTCGCCGGTGTGGCTGGCCGAGCCGTCCTTGCTCGCGAGCTGCTGGAACCAGATGGTGTCGAGCACCTTGCCGGTGGCGTCGAAGAAGATCGCTGAGGCGTCCAGGTCGATGTCGGGTGCGGACGAGCGGCCGAAGAAGCCGCGCTTCACCGGTGCGACGCCGTCCCAGCCGAGACCGAGGCGGATCCGCGTGAGCGAACCGCCGTCCTGCTTCGTCAGTGAGAGCGACTGGCCCTTTTCCAGACTCAGACCCATGGTTCCGTCTCCTAGATGCTTCATCGTGTTGCTGGTGGTGAGGTGTGGGACGTGCGCCCCCGGCCGAAGCTGGGAGCGCACGTCCACGTTATCGGTTCAGCCGGGCGAGCGCCCGGATTCCCGGTCCGTTCAGAGCAGGCCGCGGGAGTCGGAGCTCTTCGCCTGCAGCTCGTGGGCCCGGGCGAGCAGCCGCTGGAGCTCCTCGTCGTCGGCCGCCTTCGCCTGGTGCTTGGGCTTCAGGTTCGCGAACGACTTCTGGCGCTCGACCATGCGGGTGTAGCTCGTCTCGAGTTCGACCTCGTCCACGTGGTGACCGTCCGGGATGTCCTCCGGGGAGTCGGCGTGGTCGACGATCTTCTTCGCCTGGGTGCGGGCGTCGCTGATGATCGTGTGTGCACGACCGGCCGGGCTGAGGAGCGAGGCGAGGACCGTGACGGTCAGGATGCCGATGATGACGATGAGCGACAGGCCAGTGCTGATCTCGAACACCGGGATGTGCTCGCCACCGTTGAGGAACGGCAGGGTGTTCTCGTGGAGCGCGTGCAGGACGAGCTTCACACCGATGAAGCCGAGGATCGCCGCCAGGCCGTAGCTCAGGAAGATGAGGCGGTCGAGCAGGCCGTCGATGAGGAAGTAGAGCTGACGGAGGCCGAGCAGCGAGAACGCCGTCGCGGTGAAGACGATGTACGGGTTCTGCGTGAGGCCGAAGATCGCGGGGATCGAGTCGAGCGCGAAGAGCAGGTCGGTGCCGCCGATGGCGACCATGACGAGCAGCATCGGCGTGAGGACCTTCTTGCCGTTCTCGATGGTGACGAGCTTGTCGCCGTCGTAGCGGTCGGTCGTCTTGAAGAGACGCTTGGCGAGACGGATGACGAAGTTGTTCGCGTCGTCGCTCTCCTCCTCCGGGCGGAGGAGCTTGATCGCCGTGAAGATGAGGAACGCGCCGAAGATGTAGAACAGCCAGGACCAGGCGTTCACCGCGGCGGCACCGAGGAAGATGAAGCCGGTGCGGGCGATGAGGGCGAAGACGATGCCGAAGAGGAGCACCTTCTGCTGGTCGGCCCGCGGCACGCGGAAGCTCGACATGATGATGAGGAAGACGAAGAGGTTGTCGACCGACAGGGCCTTCTCCGTGATGTAGCCGGCGAAGTACTCGGATCCGAGTGTGCCACCGCCGAAGAAGAGGACGCCGAGGCCGAAGACGATGGCGATACCGACGTAGAGGGCCGACCACTTCGCGGCTTCCGGCAGCGTCGGCTCGTGGGCCTTGCGCACGTGGAAGATGAAGTCGAAGGCGAGGAGGGCCAGAATGCCGACGATCGTCAGCAGCCAGACGTATCCGGGGATTTCCATGGGCTGTGTTCTCCGCAGCGCTCGAGGTGGGGGACGGGTGATGTTTAGTTGGTGCCGTCCCACTATATAGTTGGTATGGTCGAACCAACACCCGAACGCACGTATTCAGAAAGAATTCAGCTATGAGCGATGACGTCGACCCCGCCGAGGCGGGAGCCGTCATCCAGGCGTCCCTCGCGACGGTGCTCCGGTGGTCCACCAGGGCCGACAACCGGCGTTCACTGCACGACGCCGAGGGTGCCGCCCTCACCGCCACGGACGCGTGGCTCCTCGAATACGTCATCACCGCCGGGCCGATCCGCATGTCCACGGTCGCGGGCTGGATGGACGTCGACAAGTCGACCGCGACGGCCGAGGTGCGTCGCCTCGAGGAGGGTGGTCTCGTCGTCCGGGCGACGGATCCGAGTGATCGCCGCGCGGTGCTCGTGAGCGCGACGGAGGAGGGACGGACCGCCCTCGAACGACACCGGCAGGCGGCGCAGCAGGTCTACAACACCCTCGTCGGCAAGTGGAGCGAGCGCGATCGAGCGGAACTCGCCCGGTTGCTCTCGCGGTTCGTCGACGAGTTCTCCTGGGTCAGCGACGCCGTCTCGCAGCACAACGCGAGTCGCTGACTCGGACGGCCTCACGGGTCGACGCGCACCGGGATCGGTCCCGTCCGCTCCGCCCGCGGCCCGTACACCCAGAAGCGGTAGAGCACGAAGCGGAACGCGGAACCGAGGGCCAGCCCGACGATGTTCGCCGACACGTTGTCCGCCAGCGGCGTCGTCAGGTGCATCGCGTCGTGGGAGACCCAGAGGCAGGCCAGGGCGATCGCGCCGCCCGCGAGACTCACCAGACCGAATTCGAGCGCTTCGCGGGCGACGTCCGAGCGCCGATGCGCGCGGAAGGTGAGGAGCCGGTTGCCCACCCAGTTGGCCACGATGGCGAGCGTCGTGGAGATGCCCTTCGCCACGAGCAGCCCGGAGGTGCCGGTGTGGAGGAACACGGTGTACGCGAGGAGGTTGAAGACCCCGACGTCGACGAGGAAGCCGGCGCCGCCGACGAGGCCGAAGGCGGCGACCTCGCGGACGATCGGTCGCCGGAGCAGCGCGCGCGGATCGGGAAGGGCTCGGATCACCATCGCGTCACGACCTGACCAGCTCGAAGACGATGCTGCGGTGGACGGGGATCCGCTGCTCGACGTGGTAGCCGAGCGCCTCCAGATCCGCCACGTTCGGAGAGGTGCTCGAGCCCTCGACGACCCAGACGGTGTCGTGGCCGATGAGCCGGTCGTGGATCTCGGACAGCGGCGCGGCGAGATCCCAGAGCTCGGGGCGGTCGCGGTAGCTCGTCTCGAGCGCCACGTCGTCGAGGCCGGCGAAGGCCTGCGGGTAGAGGTCGATCGCGAGCCGCGACTTGCGCGAGGGCTTCACCGACTGGTCGAAGACGACCGCGTCGCCCGGCGAGGCATGGGCCTGGACGACCTCCGCGGTCTGCCGGAGGTCGCTGCCGTCGTCCTTCGCGAACGGGCCGCGCTGTTCCGCGAGGACCGGGATCGCGAGCGCCAGCACGAGCGCGACACCGACCGCGGTCGCCACCGCGCGGTCCACCCGCTTCGGCAGGAGGTCGACGATCGTCCGGAGTCCGAGCGCCATCATGATCGCGACGGCCGGGACGCAGAAGGTGACGTAGCGCAGGTTGTACATCGGCGTCACGAGGGTGTTGCCGATGATGAGCAGCGCGGTCGGTGCGAGCGCCCAGACGGCGATCATCGCCAGGGCGCGACGCTGCCGGGACGATCGGCGCACCACGAGGACCCCGATGGGAGCGAGCACGATGAGCAGCCACGCGAGCACGGCGAACGCCGGCGTCTGGAACCACTGGCCGACGAGCACCGATTCCGGCGTCGCGTAGTCCCGCCTGCCGAGGAACGCGATCTGCTCGCGCTGCGCGATGCCCGCGATCACGATCGGAGCGCCGAGGACCAGTGCACCGACCAGGGACCAGCCCCACGCTCGCATCACCCGCCGCCCGGGGCGTTGGAGCACCATCCACGTGGCGTGCACGAGGAGGAGCATCGCGAGGTACAGGAACAGGTACATCGAGGCGGCGCTCGCGATGGCGAAGAGCGCCCAGCTGCGGCGTGACGTGGACCGGCGGCGCACGAGCGACACGAACCAGACCGTCAGCCACACGACCGCGGCCATGCCCAGCGCATAGGAGCGCGTCTCGGCGCCCATCCGTGTGACCTGGGGGATGACGGCGAACACGAGGCCCGCCGTGATGCCGATCGCCGGGGTGAAGATGGACCGCGCGAGCACGACCGTGCCGGCCGCGGCCAGACCGACGCCGATCGCGCTCGGGAACCGCGTGACGGCCTCGGCGGTGCCGAAGGCACCGGTCCAGACGTGCAGGAACGCGTAGTACAGGCCGTGGACGGCGTCGATGTGGCCGATCATCCCGAACATGACGGGGAGGGGGCGTTCGGCGGCGAGGACGCTCGCCGCCTCGTCACCCCAGTACGACGGCGTGCCGATGCCGATGAGCGAGACGAGGGTGGCGAACAGGCCGACGACCCAGGGTGCGGCGCGGCCGCCGAGGAGGGTGTGGAGGGCGTCCCACCGACGGCGCGAGGGCGCGGTCGGGACGGTGATCGTCGCAGTCATGGGTTCCCCTCGGACGCGACAACCTGGCGCGTCGTCTCATCGTCCGCCGCTCGGATGAACGCCAGCAGAGAGATTCCTGAGAGGCCGCGGGGGATCCTGCCGGGACCCGACGGCAGGAGCCCGGCCGCCCCGGTGGGGAGTTGTCCCCATCGCGCGGCAACGGCGCGCGGGACAGACTGCTGGAGTCCGCCGCCGAAAGGAATCCCGATGCAGCTCTCCCGCGTCACCGCCCTGATCACCCTCCCCGTCGCAGCCATGCTCGTGCTGGCCGGATGCTCCACGCCGTCGGCCCCCGACGCGAAGCCGACGGAGAAGGCTTCGTCGTCTGCGACGTCGAAGCCGACCTCGACCGGATCGGCGGACGGTGAGGTCACCGAGCCTGGAGCGCAGGTCGGGATCGATGAGCCGATCGTCTACGAGTCGCAGGGCACCGACGGCGTCACCGCGCTCATCAGCGCGAAGCTGACCGAGGTCACCCCCGCGACGGCCGACCAGGTCGCGTTCCTCAAGACGCAGTTCGACGGCGGGGAACTCGACGGCTACGACATCACGCTCATCCGGCTCGAGATGACCAAGGTGTCGGGCGACCCGGTGGCGTTCAACAGCGACGCGACCTCCTTCTCGCCCGTCGACGCCGATGGCGAGAAGGTCCAGGAGGCCACGCTCATCGGGTGGGACGAGTGCGGATCCGAGTCGTTCACCGAGGAGTTCGACGCTGGCGCGCCGATCACGCAGTGCTACGTCGCGGCGGCTCCCGCCGGTGGCAAGGCTCCGGCCGGCCTCATGTACGACGGCGGCTTCACCGACCCGAACCCGTACGACTCCTTCGACGGCGACCCGATCCTGCTCATCAAGGACTAGCTGCACTGCAGGCCTGAGTGCCCTTCGACAGGCTCAGGGACCGGAGCGTCGCGGGTGAACCTCTCCCGGCTCACTGAGCCTGTCGAAGTGCCCGCGAGGAACCCGCATCGTTCCGGGCACACCTCTCCCGGTCACTGAGCTTGTCGAAGTGCCCGCGAGGAACCCCATCGTTCCGGGACACCTCTCCCGGTCACTGAGCTTGTCGAAGTGCCCGCGAGGAACCCGCATCGTTCCGGGCACACCTCTCCCGGTCACTGAGCCTGTCGAAGTGCGCACGAGGAACCCTTCGACAGGCTCAGGGACCGGAAACGGTCAGAACGGTGCGGGATCCGGTTCCGTTCGATGGTGCTTCCCGTCGGGCGTTGTCCAGTCGAGGACGCCGCCGGGCCGGTGGTCGAGGTTCCACCCGGGCAGATGCTTCATCCGGTGGTGATGTCGACACAGGCAGGCGAGGTTCCCGACATCCGTCGTCGCCGCCGTCCTCCCAGGCGACCGAATGATCGAGGTCGCAGGCCCGGGCTCGCCTGCCGCAGCCCGGTGCCCGACAGGTGCCGTCCCGCAGGCGCACCGCGCGCTGCAGGTCGGCCGGGAACGCGGTACTGATTCCGCCCGACCGAGAGGACCGCGCCGGTTTCCGGTTGGACGAGGATCCGGGTGAAGCTGGGCGCGTTCACCGCGATACGGGCCGCGGTCTCGGGGTCGATTGGCCCGTACCCGTCGAGCGTCGCCGGGGCGTCGCTGACGCCGGCCATAGCTGAGCGCCGGGACGGTGATCTGCACGGTCGGCTTGATGTGCTCCTGGACCTCGATCGGGTGCGGGAGCACCGGGCTCGACATGACGTCCTCGGGCGTGACACCGGTCAGGGCGAGCGCCGCGAGGGCATCTGCCTGCAGCTGGGCGCACGTGCGAGTGTCGCCCGCCTTGCGTGACTCCGCGGCGGCTGCTTCGACGCGCTCGATGATGCCCTGATACGACCCGCCTCGAGCGAGGCCAGCACGGCGGGTGCGTCGTTCACGAGACGCTCGGCATCGTTCGTCGCCCGCTGCACCGTCTGCTCAGGCGTTCGGGTTGCCATCGCGAGGGCTGCGCAGGTGGAGCGGCGCGACAGGGCCAGTCGCTCGGCCGGCGGGAACACGGCCGGAACGACCGAGTCGGCGAGCGCGTCCGCATATGCGGCAGAGCGAGCCAGCAAGCGCGCTTCTCGCGCATCGAGAGCCGCCCGCAGCCGGTGGATCTCCGCGTACTCGTCCGAGAACTCCACCAGCTGCTGAGTTGGGGGACTGTGGAAGTTGCTCGTGTGCCCTTCGACAAGCTCAGGGACCGGAAGAAGATCACCGGAGCAGGAGGTCCCTCGTGGGCCCTTCGACAAGCTCGGGGACCGGAGGAAGATCACCGGAACGGGAAGCTCCTCGTGTGCCCTTCGACAGGCTCAGGGGCCGGGGGAGATCGGCCGGATTGGCGGGGTTTTCCGTGGGCCCTTCGACAAGCTCAGGGACCGGGGAGGGGAGCCAGGGACCGGGGGAGGGGAGTCAGGGACCGGAGGAGGGGGGTCAGGGACCGGGGGTGAGCCGAGTCGGCGTCCCGCAGACAGACGAACGCCGGTGACCCGAGCGGGGCACCGGCGTTCGTGTGATCGGGAGGTCAGTTCTTGAACGCGTCCTTCACGTTCTCACCGGCCTGCTTCACGTCGGACTTGGCCTGGTCGGCCTTGCCCTCCGCGACGAGCTTGTCGTTGTCTGTCGCCTTGCCGACGGCCTCTTTGGCCTTGCCCGCGAGGTCTTCGGCGGCGTTCTTGATCTTGTCTCCTGCGCTCATATGGTGCTCCTCACATGTTCTTCGGGCTGTCGATCCGCACTGATCGAATCCGACAGGGCGACCTGGTGGACGCCCTTCACTTCTACACCCGGGAGCTCCACGTCCGGGCGGGGCTCCAGCAGACTCCCAGAGAACTCCCCGGACCACACAGCACCAGTGCACCCGTCGTCGGTTCGTCCTCGACTGCCAGGACCCCGGCCATCAGACCACGCCGCTCGTGCCGAGCAGGGTGCCGATCGCGAAGGTGGCTGCGAGGGCGAGCGCTCCGCCGACCACGACCCGGACGGTCGGGCGGAGCGCCGGGTTGCCGCCGATCCTCGCGCTCGTGAAGCCGGTGAGCGCCAGCGCGATGAGCACGACGACGAAGGTGATCGGGACGCGCACCTCGGGCGGCGGCAGCAGGATCGCGAGCAGGGGGAGCAGCGCCCCGACCGTGAAGGCGAGCGCCGAGGCGCCGGCGGCCGCCCACGGGCTGACGACCGCGTCCTCGGTGATGCCGAGTTCGGCCTCGAGGTGCGCCGTGAGCGGGTCGTGTGCGGTCAGCTCCTCGGCGACCCGCCTCGCGGTCGTCGGCTGGAGCCCCTTCGCCTCGTAGATCCCGGCGAGTTCCGCGAGCTCCGCCTCGGGGTCGTCGGAGAGCTCCCGCCGCTCCTTCGCGATGAGGGCCCGCTGACTGTCCCGCTGGCTGCTCACCGACACGTACTCGCCGAGGGCCATGGAGATCGCACCACCGACGAGCCCCGCGACACCCGCTGCGAGGAGCGGGGCGCTGTCGGTCGTGGCACCGGCGACACCGACGACGAGGGACGCGACGGAGACGATGCCGTCGTTCGCGCCGAGTACACCAGCACGGAGCCAGTTCAAGCGGCCCGCGAGGTCACCGCGATGCGGTTCGTCCGGGTGGGCGCCGGGTGGTGGTGATGAGCTCATGGATGCATCCAAGCACCGCGCGGGCCGCCCGCGCAGGGTTCCCGGCCGATCCGCTTGCCCGATCGCCTAGACTGGAGGCTGGTGCGCCGGGAAGTCTGGTCGGCGGGCGATCGATCGGGATCGCTCTGCTGCTCGACCGAACCCTCCCCCGAAGGATCCGTATGCCCGACGCTCACCGCTCCCACGACCTGCCGGCCGACCAGGCCCCGCACTCGATCTGGCGTGGCATCCACCAGACGCTCCAACAGGACACCGTCGGTGGCGCCCTCCTCGTCGTCGCCACCGCACTCGCGCTCGTGCTCGCCAACACCGGCGCTTCCGAGTTCTACCTGAGCGTCCGGGACTTCACCTTCGGTCCGGAGGCGCTCCATCTGAACCTCTCCATCGGTGCCTGGGCGGCCGACGGACTCCTCGCGATCTTCTTCTTCGTCGTCGGGCTGGAGCTCAAGGAGGAGTTCGTCGCCGGCAAGCTCCGGAACCCCAAGACCGCCGCGCTCCCCATCGCCGCTGCGGTCGGTGGTGTGGCCGTGCCCGCCGTCATCTACGTCCTCGTGAACCTGAGCGCCGGGCCCGACGCACTGCAGGGCTGGGCGATCCCGGCCGCCACGGACATCGCGTTCGCGGTCGCGGTGATCGCGGTGGTCGGCAAGTTCCTGCCGCCGGCACTGCGCACCTTCCTGCTCACGCTCGCCGTGGTGGACGACCTCATCGCCATCAGCATCATCGCGATCTTCTACACCGACCACATCGAGTTCCTGCCGCTGGCGCTCGCCGCGGTGCCGCTCGCCATCTTCGCCGTGCTCGTCCAGCGCGGCGTCCGGGCCTGGTGGGTCCTCATCCCGCTCGGCCTGTGCACCTGGGCGCTCATCCACGCGTCCGGTATCCACGCGACCGTCGCCGGCGTGCTGCTCGGCTTCATGGTGCCCGTCTTCTCGACCAAGCGTGCCCGCGTCCAGGTGGGGACCACCGCGGAGGGGCGTCCGATCTACGAAGGCCTCGCGGCGCACTTCGCCGATCGCTGGAGCGTCGTCTCCACGGCGGTCGCCGTCCCGATCTTCGCGTTCTTCTCCGCGGGCGTGGTCATCGGCGGGCTCTCCGGGCTCGTCGAGTCCTTCCAGGACACCATCGCGCTCGGGATCATCGCCGGGCTCGTCCTCGGCAAGCCGATCGGCATCCTGGTGACGACGTTCCTCGTCACGCGCCTGCCCGGTCTCGGCCTCGACCCGTCGATCCGTTGGGTCGACCTCGTCGGCATGGCGTTCGTCGCGGGCATCGGATTCACGGTGTCGCTGCTCGTCGGTGAACTGTCCTTCGGGGTCGGCAGCGAGTCCGACGACCACGTCAAGGTCGGTGTGCTCGCCGGCTCGCTCATCGCCGCCACCATCGGTGCCGCGATCCTCGCCGCCCGCAACCGCGTCTACCGGCGGGCGGTCACGGTTGGAAGTAGTACGCCGAGTGCAGGCGGCAGCCCGGATTGAACCGGGCGTCGCAGTTCGGGCAGCCGTCGACTTCCAGGTAGCGGTCGATCGTCAGTTCCGTCGAGCACACGCCGCACAGGATCGCCTCGCGGTCGCGCTGCTCGCGCGGCCACTGCTCGGCCGGGTGGTCGGCGCACTCCGCGTGGCACAGGTGGCACGGGTAGTACTCGCCGCAGCAGGCGAAGCGGATCGCGATGACGTCGAGCGCGGTCGCGTAGTGGACGCAGCGCGTCTCGTCGTCGACCGTCTTGCCGAGGACGCGCACGGTGTCGTCGCCGCTCATCGGACGCCCCGGGCGGTGAGGGCCTCACCGAGCTCGTCGGCGTGCTTCAGCGACACCACGAGGAACGGCACGACGAAGGTCACGAGGTTCGACCCGGCCCCGCGCGCCCGCTGCGCTTCCCGGACGCTCGTGGCCAAGCGGGCGAGGACGGGCACCGTGTTGATGGCGACGGCGAGCATCAGGGCGATGCGCGAGGGGTCGACACCGAAGCGACCCAGGGGCTGGAGGACGCGCTCGAAGGCGTCGAGCAGGTCGGCGACCCGCGTGCTCAGCACCAGGAGCGCCGCGAGCAGGATGGCGGCGACGATCCGGGAGGTGTTCGACACGGCGGACTCGACGTCGAGGAACAGCAGTTGGCCGGCCACCGTGATCGTGATGATCCAGCGGATGAGCAGGAGCTGCCGTCCGAGCTCGCCGAGGCCGAGGCCCGAGACGAGGTAGGCGAGGACGGTCACCGTGGTGGCGATGCCCGCGGTCCACCAACTCGTCGGCAGGAGCGAGATCGCGAGCACCACGACGAGGATGCCGAGCGCCTTCGGGCCGGCCGGCGCGCGGTGGAGCCAGCCGGAGCCGGGACGGTAGAGGGTGATCACGCGGTCACGCCCGCAGACTCGCGCGGTAGGCCGCGATCACGTCGTCCGGTGCTCCCTGCGCGACGACCCGCCCACCGTCGAAGAGCAGCGCGGTGTCGCAGCGGGCGGCGAGCTCCAGGTCGTGGGTGACGAGGAGGAGCTGATGGCCCGCCTCGGGGTGGAGGAGGTGGTCGGCGACGGCGGCGCTGTTGCGGGCGTCGAGGTAGGCGGTGGGTTCATCGGCGATGAGCAGCGCCGGCCGGCGGATCACGGCCCCGCAGAGCGCCAGCAGCTGCTTCTGGCCGCCGGAGAGTTCGTAGGCGGACCGGTCGGCGAGGGCAGTCAGGCCGAACTCGTCGAGCGCATCGGCGACCTGCGCGGCGATGTCGGCCTTCGACGCCTTCGTGCCGCGGAGGGAGAACGCGACGTCCTCCGCCACCGTCGGCATGACGATCTGCGCGTCCGGGTTGCTGAACACGATGCTGACGAGTCGTCGAAGGGTCGCCGTGTCCTTGGCTGCGTCGACCCCGTGGACCTGGACACTGCCGGCGGTCGCTCGCGTGAGGCCGCCGACGAGCCGGGCGAAGGTGGACTTGCCCGAGCCGTTCGCGCCGATGACCGCGATGCGCGCGTCGTCGAGGTGGAGCGTCACGTCGTCGAGTGCGACGGTGTCGCCGAGACGTGCGGTGACGCCGTCGAGACGGATGGCGGATGACTGGTCGATGTCCCCGATCATCGCACGACCTCGAACACCGCGGCGACGCCGAGACCGCCGCCGACCGAGGCCGCCGCCACCCCGATCGTGCCCGCCGGAGCCCCGCCGCGGACGAGCCGCGAGAACAGGCGGACCACGGCGACCGCACCGCTCGCGCCCCACGGATGACCGAGCGCGAGGGCGCCACCGTCGGCGCAGAGACGCTCGTCGTCCTCGGCGACACCGAGTCGGTCGAGCACGGCGAGCGTCTGGGCCGCGAACGCCTCCACGATCTCGAACGCGGCGACCTGCGCGAGGTCCACGCCGGCCCGATCGAGGGCGTCGAGGATCGCCGGCGCGGCCCCGATCCCCGGCAGTGCCGGGTCGCAGCCGACGACGGCGTGCGCCCGGACGGCGAGACCGGGCGTCGTGCTCCCGTGGGCGGGCCCGCCGGGCATGACGAGCACGGCGGCCGCACCGTCGCTCACCCGGCAGGTGTTGCCTGCGGTGAGGGAGCCTTCGGAGAAGAGCGGGGTGAACCGGGGGAGGAGCCGCTCGATCCCGCTGCGCGGCGCCTCATCGTGCTCCGCCGCCCCGACCAGCGCGACGAGCTCGTCGGTGAACCGCCCGGCGGCGACGGCGCTCGCCGCACGGTGCGTGCTCCGCGCCGCGTAGGCGTCCTGGCGTTCGCGGGAGATCCCGTCGTGCTCGGCGAGGTCCTCCGCGGCCCTGGTCATGTCGGGGTCGTGCCAACCCGCCGGTGCGAACGGTGCGCGTGCGTAGGCGACGCCGTCGACGGAGCGGGTCGGCGCGGTCGACGCGCTCTCGACACCGCCGGCGATCCGTGGCCGATGGTCGCCGGCGCTGATCGCCGTGGACGCCTCGATGATCGCCGCGAGGCCGCTGCCGCACTGCCGGTCGACGGTGAGCCCTGGAACGTCGAAGCCGAGGCCGGCCCCGAGCGCGGCGACGCGGGCCGGGTTGCCGCCGGGGCCCATGCAGTTCCCGAGGACGACGTCCGCCACCACCGGCGGCAGGCCCAGGACGTGCGTCGCGTCGTCGTGCACGGCGCGGACGACGGGGACCGCCAGCTGCTCGACCGTGAGTGCGGCGAGGGCGCGCCCGCGCGTCGCGATCGGCGTCCGTCGGGCCGCGACGATGCGCGGGAGGGCGTGCGACTCAGTCAAGGGACGCCACCGTCCCTGCCGCGAGTCGGTCGGCGAGCTCCGCGCGGGCGGCCTTGCCGGTGACGGTGCGGGGCAGCTCGTCGACGACGAACCAGCGTCGGGGCCGATGGGTCGGCGGCAACAGCGGTGCGAGGGCGTCGCGGAGCATCGCGCGGGTCGGACGCGCGCCCGGGTGCAGTTCCAACACGGCCGTCACGAGCGATCCGACCCCGGCGTTCGGCAGACCGAGCACGACGGCGTCGTCCACCTCGTCGAGTCGGCGCAGAGCCTCCTCGACATCGGCGGGGATGACGGTCGCCGCGGCCGTGAGGATCGCATCGTCGGATCGGCCGAGGAGCGTGACGATCCCGTCGTCGATCCGTGCGCGGTCGCCGACGGTGGACCAGTCGCCGTCGCGTCGGAGCGGGCCCGAGCCCCCGAGGTACCCGGTCGCGACGAACGGCGATCGGACCCAGAGGACGTCGTCGTCGCGGACCTCGAGCTCGACGCCGGGGAACGCGCGGAGGCCCGGTCGATCCGGATCGACACCGTCGTCGACCGCCACGAAGGAGAGCTCGGCGGCTCCGTAGTAGGACACGACACGGATGCCGAGGTCCTCCGCCCTGGCGCGGAGTCCGGGGTCGAGTGAGGCGCCTCCGATCAACGCCACCCGCAGGCGGGGCGGCACCTCGCCGTCGAGCAGTGCCCGGAGGCCGTTCGGGGTCCCGTGGAACCGGGTCGCGTCACGGGCGTCGTCGGGGGTGAGCGCGTGGGTGGTCGGGAGGGCGAGCGAGCAACCGACGGCGGCCGCATGGGCGACCGAGAACAGCGACAGCGACGACGCGGGCGGCGACGACAGCGCCAGGACGTCGTCCGGCCCGAGGTCGAGCAGCGCGCCGACGGCCGGGAAGGAGTCCGCCCACGACGCGGCGGTCCTGAGCACGATGCGCGGCTCGCCCGTGGTGCCGGAGGTCAGCGTCGCCCACCCCTGGCCAGGCTGTGGACCGGACGCGGTGCTGCGGTCGCGGACGGAACGCCAGTACGACTCGCTCCACCGGTCGTCGCCGATCAACGGCACGCCGCCGGCCGCCCGCACCTCGAGCGCCCGACGGACGAGGTCGGTCGGCGCCCCGCCGCGCAGCGGGACGAGGTGCCCTGGACGCACGGTCATCCGATCCGGGCGGGCTCGCCGGGACGCGTGGAGCCGGCGCCGGCCGCGTTGCGGAACGCGCGCGGGTAGGCGCGGGCGAGCGTCATCGTGATGACCGTCGCGAGCACGACCTTCACGAGGTCGCCGGGCACGAAGACGAGGCTCTGCAGGGCGGTCTCGCCGAGTGGCAGGCGGGTGACGAGCGACTGCACCGGGATGCCGAACGCGTAGATGACGCCGATGCCGCCGACGAAGACGCCGAGCGCGGTGCGCCACCAGCGCAGCCGACTCCCGCCGGCGTGCACGATGAGCCCGATCACGAAGACGCCGACGATCCAGCCGAGGAGATATCCGGCACTCGGTCCGACGAAGACGCCGATCCCGCCGCGACCGCCGGACAGGAGAGGGAGGCCGATGGCGACGAGCGCCAGCAGCACCAGCATGGAGAGCATGCCGCGCCACGGGCCGAGGATCGCGCCGGCGAGCATGACGCCGAGGGTCTGCGCCGTGATGGGCACCGCGCCGAGCACCGAGAACGCGCCGGGCAGGCCCAGGGCGGCCACGATGGCGGCGAACACGGCGATGCGTGCGATGTCGGTCGCGTCGATCCGGAGTCTGCTCATGCTGGGTCCTTCGTCGGGATGGTCGGTTCGCCTGGGGCGGGTGGATCGCACCTGAACGGTGTTCACCTGAACAGCGTTCACTATAGTGGTGCTCATGTCCGGTCCCGAAACAGTGCGTCGCCATCGGCGCGACGATGTGGCTCAGGTGGCCCTCCGCATCCTCGACGATCACGGCCTGGCCGACCTCACGATGCGCCGCCTCGCCGCGTCGCTCGACGTCCAGCCGAGCGCGCTGTACTGGCACTTCGAGAACAAGCAGACCCTCATCGCCGAGCTCGCCGACCGGATCGTCGATGCGCACCCGGCACCGGGTGACGCGGTGTCCGAGGCCGGTTCCGACTGGCGCGAGCGGACGCGCGTGGAGGCGGAGGCGCTGCGCGACGCCCTCCTCGCCTATCGCGACGGCGCCGAGGTGGTGTCGAGCACCTACGCGCTCGGGCTCGGTTCCGGGCGGGCGCTCACCCGGCTGACGGACGCGGTGTCGGTGGCCGGGTTCGACGAGGCGACGAGTCGACGTGCGGGCACGGTGCTGCTCCACTTCATCCTCGGGCACGTGTCGCACGAGCAGCAACGGATGCAGTACGACAGCGTCGGCGTGCTGGCTGACGCTGCGACGGATCCGCTCGGCCAGGAGGACCAGGCACAGGCGTTCGCCTTCGGGGTCGGTCTCCTCGTCGACGGCCTGGCGGCGCTCTCCGTCCGCTGACGGCTCGTCGTGCGCGATAGCACAGGGTGGATGGAACCGCCCACCGTCTGGATCGGCGGCGGCCCACGGTAGCGTTGGTGCAGGCAGGACGCGAGGGAGGCAGGCGATGGCGAAGGGTGATGACGACGACGTCGACATCGTCATCGACGCCTGGGCGAACGCGCTGCCCGACGTGGACTTCGCACCGCTCGACGTGGTGTCCCGCCTCCGCCGGCTCGTGCCGCACCTGCAGGAGGTCCGACGCCTGTCGTTCGCCGCGAGCAACCTGCGGCCGTGGGAGTTCGAGTTCCTCTCCATCCTCCGCCAGCACGGAGCGGACGGGCTGACGCCGTCCATACTCGCCACCCGACTGGGCATCACGAGCGGCAACCTCGCGAGCCAGCTCGATCGTCTGGCCGCTCGCTCGCTCGTCGCCCGGCAGAAGAACGAGGCCGACGGCCGGAGCAAGATCGTCGTCCTGACGACCCTCGGTCAGCAGCGGGTCGACGAGGCGATGCGGCGGCTGGTGGACGACGAGAACGCGATGCTCGCCGGGCTCAGCCATGAGCAGGTGGCCGTGCTCATCGAGAGCCTCCGGGTCATCGGCGCGGCGCTCGAGCGTCGGTAGGGGTCTGGGTCGAGGTTCCGGACCTGCCTCAGAACCGCAGGTCGGACGGCCCGCTCAGCTCGATCCAGGTGTCGGTGTCCGGGCGCACTGTCGCGGGAGCCGGCTCGAGGACGTCGGCGGAGGCGAGGGCGCCGAAGTCGAGACCGGTGAGGCTCGCGAGGTCGAGGATCGGCAGCTGGAAGGTCCGGAACGGGCCGAGTGGGGGCACGGCGGTGGCCTCGTGCGTGTCGTCGATCGCACTGGACCGGCCGAGGTCGAGGTCGTCGAGCTGCGCCGACTGGTCGAGGAGGTAGCCGCTCGCCGCGAGCGCTCCGTCGTTCGACCACGCCGCCACCTTCCAGAACCGGCGTGGGATCTGCACGCCGCGGTAGAGCGGGTCCGTGTCGGCGAACACCGGCCCGGTGAAGACCGACAGCCGCCGGCGCCCGGCCGAGGCGTACTCGAGGACGAGGTCCTCCAGGCCGTTCCAGAGCTCGAGTGACTGGTTGAAGTCCGCAGCCTGCGGGGCGGCGTTCGTGTAGCAGAAGGTGTCGACGTTGGCCTGCCGGGCGATCTCGACGGGCCCCCAGACCGGGTCCCTCCGCCGCACGAGGTGGCCGCGGTCGAGGTCGTTGCGGGCGTAGAGCTCCGGGCCGGCCTGCTCCTCGACCGGGACGCGGTCGTCGAGGTGCCAGTCGTCGCCGCGCCCGAGGTCGAGGAGGGCGGCGCCGTCGATGTCGACCCCGGTCGCGGCTGCCAGGCGGCGGTCGGGGTCGAGGAGCACGGTGAAGTGCGTGTAGTCGAGACGGCGGAGGCGCGCCAGCTCGGCGGGATCGGTGGGTGCCGGGAGCTGCAGCTGGTCGGCGAGGTCGAGGAAGCCTGAATCGAAGCCGGTCATGGCAATGAGTCGATCATGAATCCGATCGAATCGGAACGGGGGACCCGCCCGATGGCCACGACGTCACCGACCGTTCACGATCATGCACCCGTTCCGCAACAAATGAGAGCGCTCTCTTGACCTCGTCCAACCCAGCGCTTAGTGTGTCCTGCATGCCCGTGGGAACGTTCCCACGGCGTCGCGCCGCGGATCCCGGATGGGTGGCCGGCCGACACCGAAGCGCACACACAAAGGAGTGACTGTGAACAGCAAACGCCGCGGCATCACCGCCGCATCCATCGCGGGGGCATCGATCCTCGCCGTCCTGGCCTCGGGGTGCAGTTCCCCCGCCGGCAGTGGCGGAGACGAGAAGATCACCCTCTCGGTCACCACGTTCGGCACCATGGGCGTCGACGCCAACTACGAGCAGTACATGGAGGAGCACCCCAACATCACCATCGAGGCCACCAACCTGGAGGGTGGTGGAGCAGCGCGCGACGACGCCTACGCCAAGATCGCCGCCGGAACCGGCCTCAGCGACGTCGTGGCCATCGAGGAGGGCTGGCTCGGAACCATCTCCGAGGTCAGCGACTCCTTCGTCGACCTTCGCGACTACGGCATCGAGGACGTCAAGGACACCTGGCTGGACTGGAAGTACGAGCAGGGCACGGACGCCGACGGGCGCGTGATCGGCGCCGGTCTCGACATCGGACCGCAGGGCATCTGCTACCGCGGTGACCTGTTCGCGGCAGCCGGTCTGCCGAGCGAGCGCAGCGAGGTCGCTGCGTACTTCGGCGGCGAGGACGCGACCTGGGACCGTTTCTTCGAGGTCGGTGAGGAGTACGTCGGTGCCACCGGGAAGGCGTTCTATCACAGCCCCCGGTTCTTCTGGAACTCCTTCGTGAACCAGCAGGAGGAGGGCTACTACAAGGCCGACGGCGAGACCCTGAACATCGAGGGCAACGACGTGCTGAAGGAGCAGTTCGCGAAGATCGTCGAGGCCGAACAGGCCGGGCTCGGTGCCGGTCTTCCCGGCTGGGACGTCGGCCCGGAGGCCAAGGAGGGCAAGTTCGCGACCTACATGTGCCCGAGCTGGATGCTCGGCATCGTGCAGGGCTACTACGACGAGGGCACGACCGACAGTGGTTGGGACTTCGCCGACGTGATGCCCGGCGGCGCTGCCAACTGGGGCGGTGCGTTCCTCGGCGTCGCCGAGAACTCCGAGCACAAGGAGGAGGCGGCCGAGCTCGCCCTCTGGCTCGCATCCCCTGAGGCGCAGGCCGCATCGTTCGAACTCGCCGGTCCGTTCCCGAGCACGCTCGACGGCCAGGAGCTCGTGAAGGACTCCACCAACCCGTTCTTCAACGACGCACCGGTGGGCGAGATCTTCGCCGCGCGGTCGGAGGGGGTCGTGGCGCAGGTGAAGGGTCCTGAGGACTCCAACATCCAGGACAACGTGTTCGGTCCGATCCTCGACCGGGTGAGCCAGGGCGAGATCACCGATGGTGACACCGCCTGGAACGAGGCGCTCAAGCTGCTCGACCAGCTCGTCGGCTGACCTCCTCTCCGACGCAGCTCGCCGGGGCGTCCGTTCGCACGCGGACGCCCCGGCACCCCTCCCGCTCCCTCTCCCGGATTGGCAGAGCCATGACCAGCACCGCAACCGTCCGCCGGCCACCTGCCGCGTTGACGTTCAGACAGAAGCTGAACCGCTTCGACTACCGCGCCTCGCCGTACCTGTACATCGCGCCGTTCTTCATCCTCTTCGCCCTCATCGGCATCTTCCCGATCGTCTACACCTTCAACGTGTCGCTGTACGAGTGGCATCTGTTGAAGGGCCAGGGCGACTTCGTCGGACTCGACAACTACGTCTCCGTCCTCTCGGACCCGTTCTTCTGGAACGCGTTCGGCAACACCATCAGCATCTTCCTGCTCTCGGCGGTGCCGCAGCTCGTCATCGCGACGCTGATCGCCGCCCTCCTCGACCAGACGCTCCGCGGACGCACGTTCTGGCGGATGAGCATCCTGCTGCCGTACATCGTGGCGCCGGTCGCCGTCGCGGTCATCTTCCTGCAGATCTTCAACCAGTACCACGGACCGGTCGCCGGCCTCCTCGAGCTCTTCGGGCTCGACCCGATCCGGTGGGCGTTCGACGTCTTCCCCTCGCACGTCGCCATCGCGAGCATGGTGAACTGGCGGTGGACCGGCTACAACGCCCTCATCCTCCTCGCTGCGATGCAGGCGATCCCACGGGACGTCTACGAGTCCGCCGCGCTGGACGGCGCGAACAAGCTCCGACGGTTCTGGTCGATCACGATCCCGATGATCCGCCCGACGCTCATCTTCGTCGTCATCACCTCGACGATCGGCGGGCTGCAGATCTTCACGGAACCGAAGCTGTTCGACCCCCGGAGCAACGGCGGATCCGACCGGCAGTTCCAGACGATCGTCCTGTACCTGTACGAGCTCGCCTTCCCGAGGCGGGACTTCGGTCGAGCATCCGCCACCGCCTGGATCCTGTTCCTCGTGATCATCCTCGCGGGCCTGATCAACTTCGCCATCACCAGGGCCATCCGGACGAACGACGCACGTCCGGTGCGGATCCCGAAGGTGCGCGACACCCTCATCACGACGCGGTCCGTCAGCACCAGCCCGGCCCGCTCGCGTTCGACGACCACGAGCACCACCGACCAGCGAGGCGGACGAGCATGAGCACCCTGATGGAACGCACGCGGACCGAACCGACCGCGACCACGGAGGCCCCGCGGTACCGCAAGGGCAAGGACCACGAGCGGCCGGGCATCCTCACCTACGCCATCCTCATCGCGTTCTTCGCCATCTCGGCGTTCCCGTTGTGGTGGTCGTTCGTCATCTCGAGTCGGCAGTCCTCCGACACGAACCTCGTGCCGCCCGCCGTCCTCCCCGGCCCGAACTTCCTCGGCAACGCGGCGAAGGTGTTCGAGACCGCCCCGTTCCTGCAGGCGCTCGCGAACAGCGTCATCATCTCGGGCGCGATCACGGTCTCGGTGGTGTTCTTCTCGACCCTCGCCGGCTACTCCTTCGCGAAGCTGAAGTTCCGGGCCAGCAACGGGCTGCTCCTCGCGGTGATCGCCACGATGGCGATCCCCACCCAACTCGGCATCATCCCGTTGTTCATGCTCATGGCCGAGTGGGAGTGGGTGGGGACGCTCCAGGCGGTGATCCTGCCGGGGCTCGTGACCGCGTTCGGTGTGTTCTTCATGCGCCAGTACCTCGTCGACGTCATCCCCGACGAGCTCATCGAGGCCGCGCGCGTCGACGGCGCGTCGATGTGGGGCACCTTCTGGCATGTCGCGCTGCCGGCCGCCCGACCGGCGATGGCCGTCCTCGCGCTCTTCACCTTCATGGCCGCGTGGACCGACTTCCTCTGGCCACTCCTCGTCCTCGGTCCGCGGAACCCGAGTGTGCAGACGGCGCTCGCGGCCCTGAGCGCGAGCGGCGGACAGACCCCGGACCACTCACTCGTGCTCGCTGGCGCGGTGCTCTCGGTGATCCCACTGCTGATCCTCTTCGTCCTCGCCGGGAAGCAGCTCGTGGCGGGCATCATGCAGGGCGCGGTCAAGGGATGACGCCCGCGCCGCATACAGTGTCTTCACACCGGCACGACTGAGGAGACACACCATCGACACCGAGACGGACTCCACCGTCCCCACGCTCATCGCGGTGGCAGCGCTCGCGGGCGTCTCCAAGTCCACCGCCTCCCGCGTCATCAACGGGTCCTCCCAGGTGACGCCGGAGGCGGTCGCGTCCGTGACCGCGGCCGTCGAGCAGCTGCACTACGTCCCGAACCGCGCGGCACGCAGCCTCGTGCGTCGGCGTGCGCAGACGATCGCGATGGTCATCCCGCAACGCACCGCCGAGTTCTTCGCCGACCCCTACTTCGCCGAGGTCATCCAGGGTGCCGCGATGTACGCGTCGTCGACCGACTACACGCTGACGCTGCTGATCGAATCCGACGTCGACCCGGACAAGACCCGTCGGTTCCTCACCGGCGGCAACGTGGACGGCGCGCTCGTCCTCTCGCATCACACGAGCATGCAGGCGTACGCGAAGCTGTCGACGTCCCTCCCGGTCGTGTTCGGGGTGCGGGCGCTCGAGGAGACGACGCCACCTGGACACGTCGTCGACGTCGACAACGTGGAGGCGGGCGCCCTGGCGACCCGGCGTCTGGTGGAGGCCGGTCGGTCCCGCATCGCCACGATCACCGGCCCGCTCGACACCGCGGCCGGTATCGACCGCCGTGCCGGGTGGCGGCGCGCCCTCCTCGAGGCGGGACTCGAGCCGGGACCCGAGGAGGAGGGTGACTTCACGCCGACGAGCGGCGCGCGCGCGATGGAACGGCTCCTCGCGGACGGCCGGCAGGTCGATGCGGTGTTCGCGGCGTCGGCGCAGATGGCGACCGGAGCGCTCGGGGTGCTTCGAGACCGGGGGATCCCGGTGCCGGCGCAGATCGCCATGACCGCGGTCGACAACAACGTGTTCGCCGTGGACGCCTACCCGGCGTTGACGACCGTGGACCTGCACACGGCGGACAAGGGTGCGCTGCTCGTCGAGACCCTGCACCGCCTCATCGCAGGAGAGGAAGTGCCGGAGATGACCACGATCCCGATCGACCTCGTGGAGCGCGCCTCGGTCTGATCCCCGCCAGGGCTCGTAGGCGGGAGTCGCCGCACCTGACTGCAGTTACTAGAATTTCACACTTTTGTTTCAGTTGGTTGTTTGATATATTACTTTTCATGACCACGATCTACGACACCACGCGCCGCACCGAAGATTCGCGCATGCTCGCAGCTCTCGTGTCCGCCACGTTCCTGCTCGACGCGCTGATCGTGTTCGGCATCGGCTTCATCCCCGGCGTCTCGCCGCTCGAAGGCGGACCGACGGCGATGACCGCAGCGGTGCTGACCGCCGTCCTCTTCGCCGTTCAGCTCGTGATCGTCGTCGTGATGGCACGTGCCGCCCGGGCCTCCATCGCCTGAGGGCATCGCTTCGGCGAGGTGCTCAGAGATGGATCTGCGTCTTCGGTCCGCCGGAGCTCGCGCGGGGGAGTCCCTCGGCGAGGACCCGCGGCACCTCGTCCAGGGTGATGACGGTGCCGATGAGTCGGCGGATCCGGTCACCCATGAGCGCAAACCGTCGTGCCGCCTCGTCGATCTCGGCCGAGCCGCCGAGCACCGCGTGGACGGCGGCATCGAGGGCGATGAGTCTGCCCGACGGGAGTCCGACGTCACCGTCGGGGACCCCGAGCAGTGCGATGCGGACGCCGACGGTGGCGTTGTCGAGCAGCCGACGCGTGACCTCGGCTGAGCCGGTCGCTTCGATGATCACGTCGAAGCGCTCGTCGCCGAGCGTCGCGGGGTCGCGGGTCTCGAGGCCGAACCCCGTGGCGAAGTCCCGGTCGGATTCGCGGCGCGCGGCGACGGCCACCTCGGCGCCGGCGTCCGCGGCGAACAGGGCGGCGAACATGCCGAGGGTCCCGGCGCCCCAGACGAGCACGCGGTCGCCCGGGCCGGTCTCGGTGAGTCGGATGCCGCGAAGCGAGCACGACGCCGGCTCGACCATCGCGCCCAGGTCCGCATCGACACCGGGTGGGAGGCGGTGTACGGCCCGCTCGGGGAGCACGAGGAGTTCCGCGAGTGCGCCGTCCAGCTGGCCGAGGACGCCGAGTTCGAGGTGGTCGGGGCAGCGGTGGTGGTGTCCGGCGGCGCAGCGAGCGCATGCGCCGCACCCGATGAACGTGTCGCCGGTGACGAGGTCGCCCGGCCCCACACGGCTGACGCCGTCGCCCACGGCGACCACTCGGCCGGCCCACTCGTGGCCGGGCTGGAGCGGCAGGGTCGTCCGTCCGTCGGCGAGGTACGGCATGGTGCCGCGGAAGAGTGCCACGTCGGTGCCGCAGAGTCCGGCGCGCTCGATCCGGATGAGGACCTCACCCGGTCCAGCCGGTGGATCCGGTCGCTCGAGGACGGTGGCCTCGTTCGGTGCGGTGATGCGTACGGCTCGCATGCGGTCTCCTCGTCGTGACGGCGCTGGTCAGAGCGTAGTGGGATGCGCGTCCGGGTTGCAGTGCAACAGTCCCCGTCGACCCGCATGCGGAAGGACGAGGTGTCCTCGTGGGCACTTCGACAGGCTCAGTGACCGGGAGAGGTTCACCGGAGACGTTCCGGTCCCTGAGCTTGTCGAAGGGCAGCTCGGTTGGGGCGCCTCGGTGGCCGGGAGAGGTTCACCGGAGACGTTCCGGTCCCTGAGCTTGTCGACGGGCGTGAGCGCGCGTCAGCTCACCAGGACGACTTGCCTCCGCCTGCGACGACCGCGCTGGGCCGCTGCACCTCGGCGAGACGGGAGGTCCGGAGCGGCGTCGTCTCCCACCAGGCGTCGAAGGTGCCGGACGCCGGGTCGATCTCGAGGTGCATGCGGTGGGGTGTCTCGATGAAGATCGCGTCGACGCGGAGGACCCGCGCTCCGTCCTCGCCGCCGGTGCCCCAGGCGGCACTCGCCGTGATCGGTCCATGCGTCCGCCACGCGCCGACACCGGGGACGAGCTCCACCCGGTCGTCGCCCTCGTGCACGACCAGCACGATGTCGTCACCCTCGCCCGCCGTCACCTCGAGCGCCGTCAGCTGCGCCAGGCCGGTATCGGCGGCGGCCGCGAACGTCCGTCCGACGAGCTCGCGCAGTGACGAAGCCGCGCCGGTCTCGTCCGACGCGTCGAGCGGCGGCAGGGCGAGCCCCGCCAGGCGTGCGAGCAGCGACTGATCGGCGGTCCGACGCTCGCGACCGCGCTCCGCGTCGGCGGCGCTCGCCGGTCCCGAAGGCCGGCAGCAGGTGCTCCCACGCGGCGTTCAGCACGGCCTGCATGTCGAGACTCTGCCCGGTGATCGCCAGGACGACGTCGTGCTCCGGCAGGACGACGCAGTACTGACCGTAGGCGCCGTCGCCGCGGAACCCGTGACGGGCCATCCAGAACTGGAACCCGTACCCCTGCGCCCAGTCCGACTCAGGGTCGTCGCCGTTCGCGATGTGGGATCGTGTCGCCTCGGCGACCCAGGCGGCCGGCAGCAGCTGCCGACCATCCCACTCGCCGCCCTGCAGATAGAGCTGACCGAGTGCGGCGATCGCCTCCGTCGTCGCGTGCAGGCCGCTGTACCCGAGCTCGAAGCCCTCGTCGTCCTGCTGCCAGTCGAACTCGCCGATACCCAACGGCTCGAGCAACCGCGGTCGCAGGTAGTCGGTGAGCGTCCCGCCCGTGACGCGCTGGACGATCGCCGCGGCCGTGTACGTGCAGGGCTGGTTGTACGCGAAGACGGTTCCCGGGTCCTCGTCGGGCGGGAGGAGCAGGAAGCCGCGGACGAGGTTCGTCGGGTCGATCGCAGCGGCCCGCATGATCGTCTCCTCGCGGTGCCCGCTCGCCATCGCGAGCACGTGTCGCACGCGCATGGCGCGGCTGCGGGGGTCGGTGATCTCGGCGTCGAGCTCCGGGAAGTGGCTGATGATCGTGTCGTCGAGTCCGAGCAGGCCCTCCTCGACGGCGAGGCCGACGGCGGTCGAGGTGAAGCTCTTGCTCAGCGAGTACAGCAGGTGCACCCGATCAGCCGAGTACGGCGCCCACCAGCCCTCGGCGACGACGTTCCCGCCGCGCAGGAGCATCAGGCTGTGCGGTTCGACGTTCGGCGTGTGCTCGAGGGCCGTGATGAACGCCTCGATCCCGGCGGCGTCGACGTGCTGGGCGGACGGAGTGCTTCGCTGCAGGCTCATCCCTCCATGCTGCCACCTGCCGGCGGTGGGATCGACCCGACGCTCAGTCCTGGTCGGCGTCGAGCTGGTCTCGGAGTCCCTGGTTGATGTCCTCGAGATCGAGCACGCGAGCGATGCCGGCGAGGTTGACGCCGTCGTCGCGGAGGTCGGTGACGCGCTTGAGTCGCTCGATGTCGTCCTCACTGTAGCGACGGGTGCCGCCCTCGGTCCGGGACGGGGTGAGGAGGCCTTTGCTCTCGAAGAGCCGCAGGGACGCCTCCGGGACGCCGGCGAGCTGGGCTGCGACGGCGATGCCGTACACGGGTGTCGCGCCGTCACGATCGGCCATGCTTGAGGTTTCCTTTGAACGGGTTGCAATGGATCAGGTTTCGGATGTATAAAAAATCTACACCACGAAGTGCAGATCTGAACCACCGGATCTGTGGCTTCCGGGCACTGACAATCGATGAGCCCGATCCGTCATCGGGCGACAGGGAAGGAGAACACCCATGGCAATGACCCTCGATCCCATCAGCCAGCTCGACCGCTTCGCGGCCTCCGTACTGGACTCCGTGCGCGCACCCCGGCCCATGCCGGTGGACCTCTTCCGTGACGGCGACCGGTACATGATGGTCGCCGACCTCCCCGGCATCGACCCCGGATCCATCGACGTCGACGTCGACGGAGGTCAGCTGACCATCCGCGCTCAGCGCACGGCCGACAGTCGCGAGGGTGTCCGCTGGCTCGCACGCGAGCGCGGTGGCGGCCACTTCCTGCGGCAGTTCACCCTCGGCGAGGGAGTCGACCTCGACGGCATCACCGCGTCCTACGACAGCGGTGTGCTCTCCGTGATCATCCCGGTGAGCGAGCGTGCGAAGCCGCGGAAGATCACCGTCGACTCCACGACCGACCACCCGCAGTCGATCAACGCCTGAGCCGGGATCGACACTGACCGGGATCGACCTGACCGGGATCGACACTGAGCCGGGATCGACACCCGTCCGGATCGAACGAACCGAACGCCCCGCCCACGATCCGTGGGTGGGGCGTTCGCCCGTGTGCGACCGGCGGTCGGCATACTGGGGGCATGTCCCGCGTCCAACGGATCCTCGTAGCGTCAGCCCTGCTCGTGATCGCCGCACTCGGCCTGTTGGTCGCGGCGACGCAGACCACGATGATCTGGTACCAGGCGCCGGGTGCCGACGGCATCGCGACGGAACAGGTCGCGGTGTTCGAGCCGGCGGTGGTCGGCACTGTGGTCGCCGCGGTGGCGGTGCTGGCGCTCCTGGCGCACCTGGTCCTCGTGATCCGACGCGCGGTGCCTCGGATGCAGTGGGTCGTCGCCATCGCGCTGACCGTCGTGACCGTGATCGCCGCGGTCCTCGTGTCCATCGCGGACCGGCCGGTGTTCTAGCGCACGTCGAGCTCAGCCGAGCAGCTCGGCCAACAAGGCCCGAGTCGTCTCCTCGCTCGCCCCGGGGGCCTGCAGGCGCACCCAGTCGTCGCCACGTCGAGCGTGCGCCGAGTGCTCGCTCCCGGCCGCATCCACGGCGCCGACCGGACTGTCCTCGCGAAGCACCCACGCACCTCCGGGGAGCACCGTGAACCGGACGAGCTCGCGGGAGTCCGCGGACAGCAGTCGGCAGTCGAGCCCGCCGACCCGCTGGAGCGAGTCCTGCACGAGGTGGTAGCTCGGTGTCGCGGTGCTCACGTAGCTCGCGCCGGTGGCGGCTGCGCCGAGGTGTGCCGCCGCGGTGTCCACCGGCAACGCCGTGGCGCAGGAGCGCGAGGTGGGTGCCGACGACGACGGGGGCGCGGTGGGTGCCGGAACCGGGGCCGCCGCAAGCGCTGTCCGAGCCAGTTCCTCCGTGCGCGTCCCGTTCGGGTCGTCGACCCCTGCCGCATCGACCTCGATGAACCGCTCGCCGTCGAGGGCGTGGACGGAGCAGGCGCCGTCCGAGCACATCGTCCCGTTGATCTCGCCGACGCTCGCGCTCCAGTCGGTGTGCTCGTACCAGTGGTTGAAGGTTGCCCAGTGGTCGACACCCTCTCCGACGAGTCGGACGGTCAGTGAGGTGCCGGCCGCCTCATCGGCCCAGGCGCAGACGGTCCCGCCGTCCTGCAGGACCGGGGCGTCGTCGACGGTGAGCGGTTGCGGCGCGGCTGCGGCGCCCAGGAAGGATGCGACCTCCGCGTCGGGGACGAGCGCGTCGCAGGCGAGCCCCGGGAAGGTGGACGTCGGCGCGGGTGGGAGCGCCGCCGATGCATTCGGTGGGGATCCGGTCGGAGTCCCGGTGGGCACCCCCGACGGCGGCGCGCTACACGCCGCGAGGACGCCCAGCAGCGCGGCGATCGTGAGGACGCGTGCGCCACGTGCGACCGCGGGCACCGTTCGACTCAGCCCACTGCTCATCGTCGCCGGAACAACCCTCGCTTGCGGCGATGGAACGGCGGGACACTGGTCAGGAGATGCTTCGCGCCAGGCGCCACGTACATGACGTCGATCGGCACGCTCGCCGAGTACGTCGCGAGGGCGCGTGCGAGCGGACCGCTGATCGTCTCACGGGCGGTCGGGGCGCCGACGATGACGAGGAGGTAGCACTCGTCGAACGTGCCGCCCTCCTGCGGGGTGACCTTCCAGCCCAGCACCGCTTCGTCGACCTCGCCGTACTCGGCGAGGACCGCGGTCAGGGTCTCGGTCATCCCTGGTGGGATGCGAGCCGGCTGTCCCACCATGACCTCGGTCTCGCGCTCGACCACGCGTGGTGTGAGCACCGCCTCGCCGTCGAGCAGCTGGGCGATCTCGCCGGGGAGGAACTCCTTGCCGTGCGTGGAGTGCGGGTTCAGGACCAGCCTCGCGCCTCGGGTCATCTGCCACAGGACGCGGCAAGGGAGGGCGAGGAGGTGCTGTTCGAACGACGGGACGACCTGGAGTGTCTCCTGGAAGCGCGCCTTCGAGGTGTAGAACGGCTGCACCGAGCTGCCGTCCGAGTCGAGGAGGTCAGCCAGGGTCGCCATGCCGTCGTCGGTCACGGTCCCTGCCACGATCACGGTGCTCTCGAGGAGCGCCGTCAGGAACGCGGGGGCGTTCGAGCGGTCGTTCGCGGCTGCGGCGAGGAGGGCTTCGATGTCGGGAGCGTCGGGTGCGTCGTCGGCGGCAGGCATGCCAGCAGCGTATCCCGGCCGTGTGGGAAGGTGCGCGTGCTCAGCAGCAGTCGCAGGTGTCCGTGTTCTCCGAGGTGAGCGATGAGACCGGCCGCTTGCACGCGTCTCCACGCCAGGCTTCGACGCCCTCACGGACCGCGAAGCCGGCGATGACGAGGGCGGCGACGCCGTCCGCCCAGGCCCAGCCGAGGGTGCTGTTGAGGACCAGCCCGATGAGGACCGCGGCCGACAGGTAGGAGCAGATGAGCGTCTGCTTCGAGTCGGCGACGGCGGAGGCGGAGCCGAGTTCCTTGCCGGTCCGGCGCTCGAACAGCGAGAACGCCGGCATGATCACGACGCTGACCGCCGCGAGGACGATGCCGACGGTCGAGTGCTGGACCTCGGCGAACCCGAGCAGCGAGCGGGCGGCGTCGACGCTCACGAACGCGGCGAGGCCGAAGAACGACAGGGCGATCACCCGGAGGGCGACCCGTTCCCGACGATGGGGATCGGGGCTCGAGAACTGCCAGGCGACCGCGGCGGCGGACAGGACCTCGACGATCGAGTCGAGACCGAAGCCGACGAGGGCTGCCGATGAGGCGACGGTCCCGGCCGACAGGGCGACGATGGCCTCGACGACGTTGTAGGCGATGGTCGCCGCGACGATCCAGCGGATCCGGCGCTGCAGCGTCGCGCGTCTGGCGGGGCTCAGCTGGGCGCGGAGACGGGGGCTCGGCAGGCCGACGGTGCTCACGCGCAGGTGCAGCTCTCACCCGAGCAGCAGGCGGGATCGACGACCAGGACGAGCCGGAGGAGGTCGTCGAGCGCCGGCGCCAGGTGGCTGTCCGCCAGGCGGTACCAGGTGTTGCGTCCTTCCTTGACGCCTTCGACGAGGCCGCAGC
Source organism: Plantibacter sp. (assembly GCF_059073635.1). NCBI lineage: Bacteria > Bacillati > Actinomycetota > Actinomycetes > Micrococcales > Microbacteriaceae > Plantibacter > Plantibacter sp. The sequence continues at coordinate 480,251 of NZ_JCACOF010000008.1, forward strand.
CGCGGAGACAGGCGAGCTGGTTCGACATGACCTGTCGGGAGACGCCGAGTGCGTCCGCGAGGTCGGAGGGGAAGGCCGGTGCCTCGCGCAGGGTCAGGAGGATGCGGGCCCGGGTCTCGTCGGACAGGGCGTGCCCCAGCCTCGCGAGCGCGGCGGTGTGCGTCAGGGTCGCGGTCGGCGTCATGGTGTCGGTCACGCGAACGACAGTACACGAAATGCTGTATCAATCGAGCCTCGCGGTCGCCCGAACAGCCGCGTTAGGCGAGGCGAAACGCTGGCAATCGGACGTCTCGGCTTGCCGCCGCCGCACCGCGCTGGCAACGTTGACGGGTCCTCGCGGCATGGCGCCCGAACGCATCTCCGCGTCCAGGACGCATCACAGGAAGACCCCGCGACATGACGTTCTGGCCGCTGCTCCTCATCGCGCTCGGCGTCTCCGCCGACGCCTTCGCCGTCGCCCTCACCAAGGGCCTGCACATGCGGCGGTTCAACGTGCGTCACGCGCTCGTGATCGCCGGGACCTTCGGCCTGTTCCAAGCGGTCATGCCGCTCGTCGGCTGGTTCCTCGGCACGCAGTTCGCGCGGTACATCACCGAGGTCGACCACTGGGTCGCCTTCGGCCTGCTCGCCCTCGTGGGCGGCAAGATGCTCTGGGAGGCGTTCTCGAGCCACGAGGACACCGAGGTCGACTCCGACCGCATCGACGTCCGGCGACTCCTCATCCTCGCGCTCGCCACGAGCATCGACGCGCTCGCCATCGGCATCACGCTCGCGTTCCTGCCCGGTTCGATCCTCGAAGCCGTCGTCCTCATCGGACTGACGACGTTCGTGCTCGCCTTCCTGGGCGTCTTCATCGGCCGTCGCGTCGGTCAGCGCTTCGGCAAGCCGGCGGAGATCGCCGGTGGAGTCATCCTGATCCTCATCGGTGTCAAGATCCTCATCGACCACCTCACCGGCTAGTCGGAGGTCACCGCTTCCGGGTGAAGATCGCGCCGGTCGACACGTCCTCACCGAGCGCCTCGAGGCTCCGCCCACGCGTCTCGGGTACCTGGGTGGCGACGAACAGGAGCGCGAGTGCGCCGACACCCGCGAACAGGAAGAAGGTCCCGGTGATGCCGAGGCCGTCGACCAGGGACGGGAAGTACAGCGCCAGGAACCCGTTTGCGACCCAGAGCATGAAGATCGAGACACCCATGCCGAGGCCGCGCATCTGGAGCGGGAAGACCTCGGCGAGGTACACCCAGACCGCCACGTTGAGGAACGTCTGCATGGAGCCGACGAACACGACCACGAGGAACAGGATGACCCAGGGACGCATCGGGTCGCCCGGCTCGAGCACCATCGAGGAGAAGCCGATGAGCAGATGGCACGCGGTCGTGAGCGAGAAGCCGATGACGAACGTCTTCCGTCGGTCGAGTCGGTCCATGTAGGTGAGGGCGATGAAGCCGCCGACGACGGCGATGATCCCGGGCGCGATGTTGGCGATGAGCGCGGCGCTCTCGTCGAAGCCCGACTCCACGAGCACGGTCTGCCCGTAATACATGATCGAGTTGATCCCCGTGAGCTGCTGGGCGATCCCGACGCCGACACCGACGAGCAGGATGCGCACGAGCCACGGGTTGCGGAGGACGGCCCCGAGCCCGATCCGGTGTTGGTCGCGCTGCGCGGTGATGGACGCCTCCACCTCCGCGAGTTCGGCGACGGCGCGGTCGTCGGAGCGGACGGTCCGCAGGACGTCCAGGGCGTCCTCGCGGCGACCGTGGTCGACGAGCCACCGCGGTGACTCGGGCATCCGCAGCATGCCGACGAACAGCGCGACCGCCGGGAGGGCGCAGACGGCGAACATGATGCGCCACACGCTCGTGTGCTCGCTGAACACGGTGCCGATGACCGCGTTGATCACGAACGCCGACAACTGTCCGAGGACGATCGCGACCTCGTTCCGGCCGGTGATCGACCCGCGGATCTCATACGGAGCGAGCTCCGCCAGGTAGACCGGGACGACGGCGGAGGCACCGCCGACGGCCAGTCCGAGGAGGACGCGACCGGCGACGAGGAGCTCGACGTTCGGTGAGCAGACGACGACCAGCGTGCCGACGAAGAAGAGGACGGCCAGCACGATGATGCTCCGACGTCGGCCCCAGGCGTCCGACACCCGCCCGCCGAGCAGCGCACCGACGGCGGCCGCGAAGACGAGTGAACTCGTCACGACACCCTCGGTGAGCGGGGTGAGGCCGAGCTCCGCGGTCATCGGTCGCAGTGCGCCGTTGATGACGCCGGTGTCGTACCCGAAGAGCAGGCCGCCGAAACAGGCGACGATCGAGATCAGGCCGAGGTGGCGGCGGTGCGGCCCGGGCGTGAGGGCCGGCAGCGTGCTCGCCGACTGTCGGGCTGTGGGGGATCCGGCCATCGTGCTTCCTCGTCTGCTGGGTCCCGGTGCCGAGCGGCGACGTGGACACGACGACAGTACCGGCTCCGCGCGGTTGCGGGGCGGGCCGTGGCCTCGCCCCGCAACCACACCGACGCCAGGCTGAGGGAGCTGCATCGGTACAGACGGTTCGGGTCTCGTCTATCCGGACGAGGCTACGGTCGAGAGCGATCCGCCGTTCGCGCTTGAGGATGTCCGGCGGCTGTCGTATCCTCTGCGCTCGGCGTTCCTCTGCTCCCTGAGCGACCGGTTCAGTCGTCGGCGCCCGGCCGCAGCAGGCCGCTCTCGTACGCGAGGATGACGAGCTGGGCGCGGTCGTGGGCGGCGACCTTCGTCATGATGCGGTTCACGTGGGTCTTCGAGGTGTGCGGTGAGATGACGAGGTCGTCGGCGATCTGCTGGTTGGACCGTCCGCGGGCCACGAGGAGCAACACTTCCAGCTCCCGCTCGGTGAGGAGCGCCAGCTCGGTGGGGACCTGGCGCGGGCTCGTCGGTTCGTCCGCAGCGACGACGTACCTGGTGATGAGACTCCGGGTCGCGGCGGGGGACAGGAGTGCGTCGCCGGCGTGCACCGCGCGCACGGCGCGGACGATCTCCTCGGGCTCCGAGCCCTTGCCGATGAACCCGCTCGCGCCGGCGCGCAGAGTCGCGATGAGGTTCTCGTCCTCCTCGAACGTGGTGAGGATGAGGACCCGGGTGTCCGCGAGGTCGGGGTCCGCGCAGATCGCCGAGGTCGCACCGATGCCGTCCAGCACGGGCATGCGGATGTCCATGAGCACGACGTCCGGTCGCAACTCGCGGGCGAGAGACACCGCCTGCGCGCCGTCCACGGCTTCGCCCACGACCTCGAGGTCGGCCTCGGAGGAGAGGATGTCGGCGACGGCCTGGCGGATGAGCGACTGGTCGTCGACGACGAGCACGGTGGTCATGCGGGGGACTCCTCGGGGTGCGTCGGGGCCGGGTGTGTCGGACCGGGGTGCGTCGGCTCGCCGGTCGGGAGGCTCGCGGACAGCCGCCAGCCGCCCGGGGTCGCGCCGACGTCGACGGCCCCGCGGACGGCGGCGACGCGCTCGCGGATGCCGAGGAGTCCGTGCCCGGTGGTCGGCGCCGCGTCGGCCTGCTCACGCGGGACGCCGGGGGCCGTCGGATTGCTCACGCTGACGACGATCCTCCCGTCGCCGCCCTCGACGAGCACGTGCGCACGACGCTCAGGACCGTGCTTCAGTGCGTTCGTCAGCCCCTCCTGGACGACGCGGTACGCGACCGTGTCCGTGGCGGTCGACAGCTCTGGTGCGTCGGGGTCGATCCGTGTCGTGATGTCGAGGCCTGCGGTGGTGAACTCGGCGATCAACGCATCGAGTCGGTCGAGTCCCGGCTGCGGCAGCGTTCCACGGGAGCCTGCGCCGGCGTCCCCGCCGTCGCTCCGCAGGACCTCGAGCAGGTCACCGATCTCGCCGAGCACCGTCCGTGACGCCCGGCGGATCGAGACGAGCGCCTCCTTCGCCTTCTCCGGCCGCGACTCCAGGGAGCTCGACGCCACCCCGGCGTTCAGGCTGATCACCGAGATCTGATGGGCGACGGTGTCGTGGAGGTCGCGTGCGATCCGGAGCCGCTCCTCGGTCACCCGACGCCTCGCCTCGGCCTCGCGGGTCTGTTCGGCCCGCTCCGCGCGTTCGGTGATCGCCAGGATGTACGCGCGGCGTGATCGCGTCCCGTCGCCGGCTGCGGCGGCGAACGCGATCATCACCGCGAACTGGACCGTCCGCGGATCGAAGCTGCCGATCGACGCCAGCAGGCTGAGGAGGGCGACGGCGACCATCGTCGCGACGGCCGTGATCAGGGTCGTCCGACGCGCGGAGCGCACGGCCACCCCGAACATCGCGATCGCGGCCGCGATCACGACACCGGGAGCGAGGGTCCCCGTGATCGCCGCCGCACCGTAACAGGCGATGACGGCAGCGAGCACCGGGATGGGCCAACGTCGGCGGAGCGGGAGCAGGAGTGCCGGCGCGACGACCAGGGCGACGACGAGCGGGCTGCCCGGCCGGAACTCCGCATTGGGGAACGGGATGAACGCCGAGGCGATGATGAGGACCGCGGCGACCACGTCGTGCACCCACGCCGGAGGTCTCCGACGCGGATCGCGCACCCGGTGATCCTGCGTCGCGGAGGTCATGGGCCCAGTCTGCCGGGAACCGGCGCCCGGCGACTCCTCCGCACGTGGCATTCCGCGGTACCACGGACGCGGTACACGGGTGTCCGCCGGTGGGGGACGCGCCGGACGGGCGACGCCGCGAGTCTGGAGTGGAGCCGGAGCACCCGGCCCCAGACGAGGAGACACCATGCAGAGCACCACAGCGCCGCCGATCATCTCGGTCCGGGACGTCCGGCGTTCCTACGGTCGCGGTCAGAACCGGTTCGACGCGCTGAAGGGGGTGAGCTTCGACATCCACGCCGGCGAGAGCGTCGCGATCGTCGGGAAGAGCGGCTCCGGCAAGTCCACGCTCATGCACGTGCTCGCGCTCCTCGACGCACCGAGTTCCGGCACCGTCGAGCTCGAAGGGGTCGACACGAGCACCCTCCGCGGTCGCCGCCTCAACACGACCAGGAACAAGACCTTCGGGTTCGTGTTCCAGCAGTTCTTCCTCACCGCCAACGCGACGGTGCTCGAGAACGTCCTGCTCCCCATGAAGATCGCCGGCGTCCGCCGCGGTGACCGACGTCGCCGGGCGCTCGCCGCACTCGCGCAGCTCCAGCTCGAGGACAAGGCGCGGAACCGTGCGGTGAACCTCTCCGGCGGGCAGAAACAGCGGACGGTGATCGCCCGCGCGCTCGTCAACAACCCGCGGATCATCTTCGCCGACGAGCCGACCGGCAACCTCGACACGGCGACCGGCGCCGTCGTGGAGGACATCCTCTTCTCCCTCAATCGGGAGAGCGGCATCACCCTCATCGTCGTCACGCACGACGAGGAGCTGGCGGCACGCTGCGATCGGCGGATCCTCATCCGCGACGGACTGCTCGTCGAGGACGAGGCGGTGGCCGCATGAGAACCGTCGACCTCATCGGGACCGCCGTCGCGAACACGTTCCGGTCCAAGACCCGCACCATCCTGACCATCCTGGCGATCTTCGTCGGGGCGTTCACGCTCACGCTCACCAACGGGCTCGGCACGGGCATCAACGCCTACATCGACGACACGGTGTCGAGCGTCGGCGCGTCCGACACGATGACCGTCACCAAGACGTCCGAGACCGCAGGCGGGTTGGGTGCGGCGACGAGCGGGCCGAAGGAGTACGACCCGGACGCGGTCGCCGCCACCGGTGCCGGCGCGCCGGGATCGACCGTCGTCGCCCTGACACCGACCGACCTCGACGAGCTCGGCGGGATCGACGGCGTCCTCGACGTCCAGGCCGTGAAGTCGATCTCGACCGACTACATCGAGGCGGGCGGCGGCACGAAGTACGTCGTCGGTGTCGGTGGGACTCATCTCCGGGCAGAGCGTCACGCTGGTGGACGGTGCACAGCCCGACGACGACACCGACACGCTCCAGCTCGTGCTCCCCACGTCCTACGTGGAACCGCTCGGCTTCGGAAGCGACGCGGACGCGGTCGGGCAGACGGTCACGGTCGCGATCACGGATGCGCAGCGCACGCAGCACACCGTGGACGCGACCGTCGTCGGCGTCGCCGAGGAGAGTCTCGCTTCGCCCACCGGCGCCTCGATCGTGCCGAACGCCGCGCTCACCGACCTCCTCTACGAGACGCAGAACATCGGCGTCCCGTCCGACCAGGTCGAGCGGTACGCGCAGGCGTCCATCCGGTTCGGCGCGGACGCCACCGACGAGCAGGTCACGGCGTTGAAGGACCGACTGGCCGACGCGGGCTACACCGGCACGACCGTCGCGGACCAGCTCGGCACCATCAAGACGGTGATCGACGGGATCGTCCTCGTCCTCAACGCCTTCGCGATCATCGCCCTCCTCGCGGCCAGCTTCGGAATCGTGAACACGCTGCTCATGTCCGTGCAGGAGCGCACCCGCGAGATCGGGCTGATGAAGGCCATGGGGATGGGCAGCGGGAAGGTCTTCGGGTTGTTCAGCCTCGAGGCCGCGTTCATCGGCTTCCTCGGCAGTGCGATCGGCGTCGGTATCGCGGTGCTCGCCGGCACCGGCATCAGTGCCGCGCTGTCCGGATCGCTCCTCGCCGACCTGCCGGGCCTCGACCTCATCGCGTTCGACCCGGTGTCGCTCGGGATCATCGTCCTGGTCGTCATGGTGATCGCGTTCCTCGCCGGCACCCTGCCCGCCGCCCGTGCCGCCAAGGCCGATCCGGTGGAGTCGCTCCGCTACGAGTGAGGTGCAGCGGTCGGGAATGCCGGGTGGCGGCTGTGGGGCGTGGCGGAAGCGACGCCCCACAGCCGCGCCGGCGCCAGGTTGAGGAGCAGCGCCGGCGCAGACGCTCAGGTCGCGTCTGCGGCGTCCACGTTACGACAAGCGGCCGTCCCGTCGTCGGAGGTTGAGGCTCCGCGCCCGCTTCTTCTCCGCTTCGCGCTTCGGGGTGGTGACGTGCTCGGGTCTGAGACCGATCCCGATGAACCTCGCCGCAAGCGGTCGGACGACGGGTCCGGCGAGCCGCATCAGCCGGATCACCGACCGCGGCGCGATGCGGTCGCCCGTGGTCGTGCGGGAGATCACCCGATGCCCCGCTCGCTGGATGCGCTGCATGATCCTCACCGGCCGCTCGCGTCGACGTTGGACGGCCGCGAGGACCCCGGACGGTGCGTCCCCTGCGGCGAGGTGGTCGGCGATCGCGTTGGACAGGGCGACCGCATCCTGGATCGCGTAGTTGACCCCGACGCCGAACATCGGTGACATCGCGTGCGCGGCGTCGCCGATGGCGATGAAGCCCGGGCGGTGCCAGCGGTCGAGGCGGTTGAGCTGGACTGAGAGGAGTTTGACCTGGTCCCAGTCGGTCAGGGTGTCGACCACCTGACGCAGGACGGGCGCGGCATCGACGATCCGGCGGCGGAGCGCCGGCAGGCCCTCGGCTCGGAGCAGCTCCGCGCCGCCCTTCCGGATGACCATGCCGGACTGGTACCGGTCACCCCGGTCGATCGTGAGCACCATGCCGCGCGGCGAGAGGTAGGCGAGGGTCGGGGGCGGCGGGTCGGCCGGCTTCGGCAGGCTGAACCACAGGACGTCGATCGGCACGCCGCTCTCGTCGGGGATGAGTCCGGCCGCGTCGCGGAGTGCCGAGGTGCGTCCGTCCGCCGCGACCGTGAGGGTGGCTCGGATCTCGATGTCGGTGGAAGTGCTGGTCGCTGGGTCGGTTTCGGTCGCTGGGGCGTCGGCGGTCGTCGTGGTCGCGCGCAGGCCACGCACCCGGCCCTGCTCCACGATCAGGCCGGTCGCCTCGGTGCGGAGGCGGAGCTCGAAGTTCGGCAGTGCGGCGGCCTCCTCGGCGAGGAAGTTCAGGAAGTCCCACTGCGGCGCGAGGACGAGGAAGCGGTCGGGTGCTGGCAGGGTGCGGAAGTCGACCATCGTCATCCGCAGGCCGTCGATCACGGCGTCCATCGCCTGCAACCGGTTGAGCGGCAGCCGCAGGAACCGCTCGCGCAGGCCGAGCTCGCCGAGCAAGGTGATGGTCGACGGGTGGATCGTGTCGCCGCGGAAGTCGCGGAAGAAGTCGGCGTGTTTCTCGAGCACGGTCACGCGGAGGCCGGACCGGGCGAGGAGGTAGCCGAGCACCATGCCGGCCGGGCCGCCACCCGCGATGACGCAGTCGCGGTCGGTGGTGTGGTCGGCGGCGTGGTCGCCGTGATCGCTGTCGGTGGGGGTCGTCGGTTTCATCGCGCTGCTCCCGTCGGTCTCTTCCGGACACTACTCCGGAACCCATATCGTCGACATCATGCGTGTGTTGCAGCGGGCGGGACTGCCGCTTCTCGTGTCCGGAACGATCGTGCTCGCGCTGTCGGCGTGCACTGGTGGCGGTGGGCCCGGTGGCGGCTCCGCCGGCAGTGCGTCGCCCGCTGCGTCGGTGCCGGCGGAGTCGTCGAGCGGGGGCTCGGGAGACGGATCGTCCCTGCAGGTCGACTGCGCGGCGGTGGAGGCGGCCGTCGCGCCGTACATCGCGGGGCTCGTCGCGCGGGAGGACAACGGGGCGGACGAGTACGGGACCGTCTGTGGCTGGGAGGCGCCGGAGGGGACGATCGATGCGGCGGACATCCGCTCGGTGGAGATCGTCGTCTCGCCCGAGTCGAGCGAGGCGCTGTCGGCCGATGAGCTCGCCGCCGCCGGGCTCACGCCGATCCCGGATGCGACCATCGAGGCTGCCGGAGGGACCGCTTACAGCGCGACGGTCGAGACCGGTGTCGCCGCGGTGATCGTCACGACGGTGGTGCTGCCGGAGACGGAGATATCCGTCACCGGTGGGCAGTGGGCGGGCCATCCGTCGCTCGACGGGCCGGCCGCGGTCGAGGTCGTGAAGGCGCTCATGGGCCGGTGAGCGGCCCGGGAGCTGCGGACCCCCTCCGGTCCCTGAGCAACCCTCTCCGGTCCCCGAGCAACCCTCGTCCGTCCCTGAGCAACCCTCGCCGGTCCCTGAGCAACCCTCGCCGGTCCCTGAGCAACCCTCGCCGGTCCCTGAGCCTGTCGAAGGGTGCTCGCAGGCACTTCGACAAGCTCAGTGACCGGAAGAGGTGCACCCGTATTCACTCCGGTCTCCGAGCAACCCCCTCCGGTCCCTGAGCGAACCCTCGCCGGTCCCTGAGCCTGTCGAAGGGCCTGCGGGTGAACCCTGCGAATCCGGTATGCCTCCTCCGGTCCCTGAGCCTGTCGAAGGGCCCACGAGCAACTTCCACAACCGCTTCGACTCAGCATCTGGAATGTCAGTGGTCCGTGGTGGACTGAAGTCATGACCGAGACCACCACCTCCGCAGTTCGAGCTGGCGATGACTACGCCGCGCAGCTCGCGGAGTTCTCGGACCACTACGCGGACATCCAGCGGCGTGCGCGCCAACGCTGGACGCCGAGGAGGCTCGGCTCCTGGCCCGCTCCGCCGCCTACGCGGACGCCTTCGCCGACGTCACGGTCCCGGCGATCTTCCCGCCGGCCGAGCGGCAGGCGCTCTCGCGCCGCTCCACCTGCGCAGCCCTCGCGATGGCGACCCGCACGCCCGAGCGGACCGTGCAGCGGGCGACGAACGACGCCGAGCGCCTCGTGAACGACGCGCCCGCCGTGCTCGCGTCGCTCGAGGCCGGCCGCATCTCGGCCCGGCACGCGCAGACGATCATCGACCAACTCAGCGACGTGCCGACCGCAGGGCGGGCGGTGTTCCTCGCTGAGGTCCTGCCGGTCGCGGAAGAGTCCACCAACGCGAACCTCCGCAGGCGCGCCCGCGTCCTGCGCGAGCGCCTCCACCCCGAGTCCATCACCGCCCGAGCGGTCCGCTCGGAGGCGGACCGCCGGGTCGAGTTCGAACCCGCCGCCGACGGCATGGCGTGGGTGCACCTCTTCACCACGGCACCGATCGCGCAAGGCATCATCGAGCGCGTCGAAGCAGCCGCCACCGAATCGCGCCAGGCCGGCGACACCCGCACCTGCGCACAGCTGCAGGCCGACGCCCTCGCAGCCCTCGCCCTCACCGGCGTGACCCCGGACGACGTCATGTCGAGCCCGGTGCTCCCGCACCCCATCGAGGTGCAGGAGCACATCAAGCCCACCGTGCAGATCACCGTCCCGGCGTTGAGCATGGCCGGTGTCTCCGATGCCCCGGCGACGCTCGACGGCTACGGCCCGATCGACCCGGAGACCGCCGCCCGCATCGCGGTGAACGCGCCCAGCTTCACCCGGATCCTCGTCCAGCCGGAAACCGGCGCGGTCCTCTCCGTCGGCCGGAATCAGTACCGGGTCCCGGCCGACCTGCAACGCGCGGTGCGCCTCCGGGACGGCACCTGTCGGGCACCGGGCTGCGGGAGGCGAGCCCGGGCCTGCGACCTCGACCATTCGGTCGCGTGGGAGGACGGCGGGACGACGGATGTCGGGAACCTCGCCTGTCTCTGCCGACATCACCACCGGATGAAGCACCTCCCCGGGTGGAACCTCGACCACGGGCCCGGCGGGGTCCTCGAGTGGACGACACCCGACGGCAAACACCACCGGACCGAACCGGACCCCGCCCCATTCTGACCCCCGCCGGTCCCTGAGCCTGTCGAAGGGTTCTTCGTGGGCACTTCGACAGGCTCAGTGACCGGGAGGGGTGTGCCCGGAACCGGTTCGGTCCCTGAGCTTGTCGAAGGGCACTCGGGTTGCGCTGCCTCAGTGACCGGGGAGAGGTGTGCCCGGAACGTTGAGGGGTCCTCGTGGGCACTTCGACAGGCTCAGTGACCGAGCTGGACTGTGCTCGGATGCATTTCGGTCCCTGAGCTTGTCGAAGGGCAGGCAGCCCCGGCGTGCTTCCGGGACCACCTCCGCACCCCGCCGGGTAGGCTCCAAACGTGGGCACCGACGAAGACCAGATGCTGTCACTCGTGTACGCGAGCACGGCGACACAGCCGTTCAGCGACGACGACCTCACCGCCCTGCTCGCCGTCTGCCGCGAGAACAACGCCCGCGCACAGCTCACCGGCATGCTCGTCCACCGTGACGGCCGGTTCCTCCAGGTCCTCGAGGGCCCCGAGGCCGCCGTCCGCGAACTGATGGTCACCCTCGCCGCCGATCCCCGTCACACCGGCATCCGCGTGATGTTCGAGGAGCCCATCCGCGAACGCCAGTTCGCCGCCTGGACCATGGGCTTCGAACGCGCCGACACCGGCTCCGCCGCAGACCTCGACGGCTACCGCGACACCTTCGACGACCTCGACCGCGACGACCCGACCGCCACCATGCGCGCCCTGCAGGAACTCGCCCGCTGGTTCCGCAGCCGCGCCACGCGGAGCTGAGCCGCGCTCAAGCCCGCGCTCACACCCGCAGTCAGCCCGCGAGCTTGCCGATCGGGCTGTCGTCGAGGTTCGCGAGCAGCTCGGCGACGTCGCCGTAGACCGCGACCGCACCCGCGTCACGGAGCTCCTGCTCGCCGAACCCACCGCTGCGCACCCCGATGCACTCCACACCGGCCCGCGCGGCCGCCTCGATGTCCCAGACGGCATCGCCGACCATGACCGCTCGCGACGCCGGCACGCCCGCACGATCGAGCGCGACCTCGACGATGTCGGGCTCCGGCTTGGCGGTCTCCACGTCACCGGACGAGGTCGCCGCGAAGATCGCATCGTCGACGTCGAGCAGCTCCCGCAGGATCTCGAGCTCGTTCTCCGGAGCCGAGGTCGCCAGCACGACTGCGATCCCGCGGCCTGCCAACTCGCCGAGCAGCTCGCGCGCACCGCCGATCACCCGCAGCCGGGAGGTGTTCTGGAGGTAGTACTCGCTGTGCAACTCCTTCGCCCGCTCGCCGTACTGCTCGACCTCGTCGGACCCGTCGAGCAGCGATTCGAGCAGCTCGACCGCCGTCCTTGCCGATCGAGCGATGGATCCGCCACGCGTCGACCGGCCTGCCGGCATCGGCGAACGCGCGATCCCAGGCGTCGACGTGCAGGTAGTTCGAGTCGACGAGCGTCCCGTCGATGTCGAAGAGCACCGCGATGCGGTCGTCGGAGTTCTCGGGGACGGTGGTGTCAGCTGGTTCGGACATGCGTCCAGTCAAACCCGCGAGCCCGCGATTGTGAAGCGGTGGTCATTCGCCGCAGAACGTGCGAGCCCGCGGACGCGGCAGCGCCGCCCGCTACTGGAACCGACTCGTGAGGATCACGGAGCTGGTCGCATCGTCGAGGAGCACCTGCGTCGAGCGGCCGTCCTGCGAGAAGGCGTCGTCGAGAGCGGACGAACGCACGAACGGTCCCGGCGGCAGTGCGTCGTCGAGTCCGGCGTCGAGGTCCGGGAGCTCCGCCTTCGCGTCCGAGCCCGCCTCACCGGGTGCGAGCGCCCGCAGTTCCGCGTACCCGGCCTCGTCCAGGACGACGACCGCATCGATCCAGTACGTGCTCGGGCCCGGAACCCGCTCGTCGCCCATGGTCCCCGACATCCAGGTCGCCGAGAGCGCGGTGGCGAGCTGCGGGAAGCGGTCGGTGAGCGGGCCGAGCTCGTGCCGGATCTCACCGGTGCCCGAGCGGGTGGCGGAGTCCGATGCCGATGCGGATGCCGCCGTCGTCCGGTCCGGCGACGGTGACGACGCGCAGCCGGCGAGCAGACCGGCGACCACGACGACCACCGTGGCCACGACGGTCGCGCGCGGCGCGAGACGGTGACGTCGATCGTGCATCCGAGCAGTCGTGTCCATGCCAGCAGCCTAGAGGTCGTCGATCACTGTCCGTTCGGCCAGCCCGGGACTGTGCGGCAGGCGGGGGTGCCCGGAGCGGCTTGCGCCGAGGCTGGATCCATGAACCTCTCCACTCATCCCATCGAGGCTCGCGGGCTCCGCAAGACCTTCCACGGTCGCCCGCGCGTCGATGACGTGTCCTTCACCGTCGCCCCTGGCCGGGTCGTCGGACTCCTCGGCCCCAACGGCGCCGGGAAGACCACCACCATCCGCCTGCTGCTGGGACTCGCCCGTCCCGACGCGGGGGACGGCCTCATCCTCGGCCGCCCGTACCGCGAGCTCGAGCAGCCGGCGCGCACCGTCGGCGCCGTCCTCGACGCGGGCGGACTCCACCCGGCTCGCACCGGGCGGCAGCACCTCCGCATCGCCGCCGCGCGGATCGGGGTCGACGCAGCCCGCATCGACGCGGTCCTCACCGAGGTCGGGATGGCACGCGACGCCGACCGCCCCGCCGGCGGGTACTCGCTCGGGATGCGTCAGCGCATCGCGATCGCCGCAGCCCTCCTCGGCGAGCCGGCCGTGCTCATCCTCGACGAGCCGTCGAACGGCCTGGACCCGGCGGGCATGCAGTGGCTGCGACTCCGGCTGCGTGCGTTCGCCGACGCGGGTGGGACGGTGCTGCTGTCGTCCCACCTCCTGTCCGACGTCCAGGACATCGCGGACGACGTGGTCGTCATCACCGACGGGCGCGTCGCTGGCCCAGTCGTCGATGGGCGACATCCTCGCCGCATCGGGCGGCGACCTCGAGGCGTACTACCTCCAGGTCACCGGAACCGCCCAGCTCACCGACAACGGGCAGGTGCGCTGATGCTCCGCGCTGAACTCATCGGTCTCGTCACCACGACCGCGACGAAGGTCACCGCGGCGGTCGCCGTCGTGGGACTCATCGTCACGCAACTCGCCTTCGTCACCCTCATGCCCGCCCTCGCCGACGGCGACATCGGCCCTGGCCTCGACGCCCTCGGGAGCGACTTCCCCGTCCTGGACCTCGCCTCCCGCGCCGTCCAACTCGACGCGCTCAACCCCCTCGGTGCGTCGATGGGCAGCGGCTCCATCGGTGTCGCACTCCTGGCGATCACCCTGCTCGGCGTGCTCGCCGGCACGAGTGACGACCGCTACGGCGGCATCGTCGGTGCCGCCCTCGCCTCGCCGAAGCGGTTCCGCATCGTCGCAGCCAAGGCGGGCGCCGTCGCACTCGTCGGCGCCGCCCTCGGTGTCGTGCTCGCCCTCGTCAGCCTGGTCACGCTCGTGATCACCCTGGCAGCGACCGGGACGCCGTTCGTCCTCGGTCTCCCGGACCTCGCAGCACGGTTCGGGCTCGGTGTCCTCGCCGTCACCGCCCTGTCGGTCATCGGCCTCGCGGTCGGACTCATCGTCCGCACCCAGCTCGCCGGCGTTCTGACGATGATCGCGATCCTCATCCTCGAACCGGTCGTCGTCTCCTCGATCCAGCTGATCACCGGCGGCATCGTGCCGGCCTGGACCCAGTTCCTGCCCGTCGCCCTCGCACAGGGCGTCATCCACGGCGGAACGGACGGGCTCGGACCGATCGTCGTCATCCTCGCCCTCGTGGCCCTCACCGCCGCCCTCACTGCGGCCGCATCCGCTGCGCTCTCGCGCCGCGACATCTGAAAGGAACCACCCACATGAACGACCAGACCCAGACCCACACTCAGACCAAGACGCAGCACCAGACCCGTCACCGCACGATCATCGCCGTCTCGGCCGCCGCCGCGCTGCTCGCCGGAACCGTCTCCCTCAGCGCCTGCTCCAGCGCCACGGAGCAGACCGCCGGCACCGGCTCCGAATCCGGGCCCGCTGCAGGACCGGATGCAGTCGCTCGTCGACGCCGGCTACCCCGCGGCGCTCGCCTCGGTGATCGGGCCGGACGGTGAGGCGATCGACGTCGCGGCCGGCATCGGCGACCTCGCGACCGACGAGCCGGCCCCGGTCGACGGCGAGGTGCGGATCGCGAGCAACACGAAGATGTTCGTCTCGACCGTCGTCCTGCAGCTCGTCCAGGAGGGGAAGGTCGCGCTCGACGCCCCGATCGACACCTACCTCCCTGGGCTCATCACCGGCGACGGCATCGACGGCACCCGCATCTCGGTCCGTCAGCTGCTCCAGCACACGGCGGGACTCCCCGAGTACGCCGACCAGATCGCCGCCGACGCGTTCGCGGCACAGGAGCGGTACACCTCGCCCCGCGACATGCTCGACATCGCCCTCGCCAAGCCGGCCGTGTTCGCGCCGGGGGAGCGGTGGGCGTACAGCAACACGAACTACCTCGTGCTGGGGCTCATGGTCGAGAGTGTCACCGACCGGGCGCTCGCCCAGCAGATCGACGAGCGCATCGTCAAGCCGCTCGACCTCGAGCACACCTACTTCCCGGCGCCGGGCGAACGCGAGCTGCGCGGTGAGCACCCGCACGGGTACCACGCGAAGACCGTCGGCGACCTCCTGGACATCACGGCCCTCGACACCTCGTTCGCCTGGTCCGCCGGTGCGCTCGTCTCGACGCCGCACGAGCTCAACGTCTTCATGAAGGCCCTGCTCGACGGTGAACTCCTGAACGAGGAGACCCTCGCCGAGATGCAGACCACGGTTCCGGCCGGCGACGAGCTGTGGCCGGGAGCGGGCTACGGGCTGGGCCTGCAGAGCTACCCGCTGAGCTGCGGCGGCGTGGCCTGGGGCCATGGCGGCGACATCCCCGGAACCCAGACGCGCAACGCGGTCGGTCCCGACGGCACGGCCGTCACCATCGCCGTCACCTCGCTGCCGTGGGCGGTCGTCTCGCCCGACGACAACGAGCGGTTGATGAAGCAGTACCGGATCGTCGTCGACGCCCTCGACGCGACCCTCTGCGAGCGATGATCGCTTCCCACCGGACGCCGAGCGCCGGCCCCCACCGGGGTCGGCGCTCGGCGTGGTTGACTCGACCCATGACCTCTCCCGCACGGCCCGCCCCGCTCGCGGCCCGTCTGCGCTCGGCGCTCCCGCCGGTCCTGGTCCTCGCCGGTGCGGTGGGGTACCTCGGGGTCGTCCCGTGGGTCGACGAGCTGCACGCCGTGCCGGGTCAGGTGTCGCCGTGGGCGCACGCGGGGCTGGTCGTGCTCCAGGCCATCGCCCTGCTCTTCCGGCGTCGGCACCCTGTCGCGGTGTTCGGCGTGGCGGTCCTCCTCGACCTCGTGGTCCTCGGGTCCAGTGGTGGCGAACTCGGGATCGGCTCGTTCGGCGTGATCCTCGCCACCTACGCGCTCGCTCGTCGCGCGGAGCGGCGGACGGTCATCCGCGCGCTGGTGGCCGGTGCGGTCGCGACGACGGTGGTCGGCGGCATCGCGATGGCCTTCGGGTCGTCCGAGGAGCCGCTCATCCTCGTGTTCGCGGCCGTCGCGCGCATCGTGTTGCAGTACGTGCTCCCGGCCGGTGTCGCCGAGTACGCCAGGGGTCGCGAGCGCCTGCTGTCGGCGATCGAGGACCAGGCGCGCATGGCCGAGAACGAGCGTCGGATCAGCGTGCAGAACGACCTCCGCGCTGAGCGCACCGCCCTCGCGCGGGAGCTGCACGACATCGCCGGACACCACCTGTCGGGGATCATCGTCAGTGCGCAGGCGGCCAGCGCTCTGGTCGAGCGCGACCCGGAACGCGCTCGGGAGATGCTCCAGACGGTGCAGTCCGATGCCCGCACGACGCTCGTGGACCTGCGGCGGACGGTCGGCCTGCTGCGCAGCGACGACGCGGACGCCCAGGGCGGCGGAGACGGATCGACCCTCGGCCCGGCGACCACTCCGACGATCGCGGCGATCCCGGAACTCGTCGAGGCGGCGCGGTCGCGGGGGCAGCACGTCGCCTACACCGTGACCGGTGAGCCTCGTGTGCTGGGGCCGCTCGCGGAGACGGCCGCGTACCGGACCGTCCAGGAGTCGCTGGCGAACGCCGCCCGGCACGCGCCCGGAGCCGTCTGCCGCGTGGCGGTGCGGTTCGAGGTGGACGCGATCGAGCTCATCGTGACGAACGCGGCGTCGTCGCAGCGGCCTGCTTCGCCGTCGCGCGACGGCTACGGCCTCTGGGGCATGCGCGAGCGTGCGGAGCTCATCGGAGCGCGATTGACCGCGGCGCCGACGGACGAGGGCGGGTGGCGCAACCGCCTGACCATCCCCGACGAACACCGTCCCGACCAGCAGGGTCCCGACCAGCATCGGAGTGACGCATGATCCGCCTCCTCATCGCCGACGACCAGGCGGTCGTCCGCGCCGGCCTCTCGGTGATCCTCGGCGCCGAGCCCGACATCGAGGTCGTCGGTGAGGCGATCGACGGTGCCGACGCGGTGCGGTTGGCGAAGGAACTGCGTCCGGACCTGATCTGCATGGACATCCGGATGCCGGGCACGGACGGGATCGCGGCGACCCGCACGATCACGGCGGATCCGGATCTCGACGCCGACGTCCTCATCCTGACGACCTTCGACGTCGACGCGGACGTGTTCGCCGCCCTCGAGGCCGGTGCGGCCGGCTTCCTGCTGAAGGGCGCCGACGAGGCGACGCTGCTCGCCGCGATCCGGTCCGTCGCAGCGGGGGAGGGGACGCTCGACCAACGCCTCACCCGTCGCATCCTCCGCGAGTTCTCGGAGCGCCGGCGCGAGCGCCCGCGGCCGCGACGGCACCGGTCGGAGTCGCCGCTCACCGATCGCGAGTTCGAGGTCCTCGACCTCCTGGCGCAGGGACTCTCCAACGCGGAGATCGCCGACCGCCTCTTCGTCGAACCCACCACGGTGAAGTACCACCTCGCCGGTCTGCTGCAGAAGACGGGAGCGCGCGACCGCCTGCAGGCCGTGCTCTGGGGCATCCGCGCGGGGCTCGTCGACCCGCGCTAATCGGAGTGCAAACGAAATAATATATATTATTGGCTCTTCTTCTACGTGTGTTTTTGAGCGCTACACGGCATGCGATGTTGGACGCGAAGGGACCGGATGGCTGTCGCTACCCAGCGGACGTGTCGTTACACGTGTTCCTTGCTGGAGCTCGTGGAGCGAAGAGCGGACGTGGGTGGGCCGACCTGGGCAGACTGCGCTGCCTGCGGGCTCGAAGCGCCGGAAGCCCTGGGGGCCATCGGGCACGCGGGGGACTGTCTCGTCGTGCTGATGCCCGGCTGATCTCGTCGCAAGGGTGGTCGTCGGGACGTGCTCGGGCGCCGCGCTCTATCGGTGGCGACACCGATCGTCTTGCTCCACAAGGTGCGTTGGCCGCACACGGACACCGGTCGACACATCGTGACGCCGCACGCGTCGACGTCGCCGATAGAGTGCGGTGACGGGTCGCGGACCGGTCTGAGCCTAGGGAGCGCCGATGTTGGTTCGTGTTGAGTGCTCTCCAACGACTGGCCAGGCTCCATGGCTGACCACTTGCTGTCCTGTGGAACGAGCAGGACAGCACTGCATGTTCATCCAAAAGCATAATATTGCCTTTATTGGCAAACTCTCAGGATATTGCTATCTTCCGCGCCAGGTCGCCGATCTTTGGGGCCGGTGTTGAATGATCGAGGAGGTTGAGCGGTTGCGAGAATGCGACTTGGGGACTAAGCCTAAAGTGTCCCCGCAGATGAATTTTGTAGTAATGACGAAAATCGGGATGGACTGATATGGGTTGGCAGAAGAAGCAAATTTTGCGAGACATCTTGATTGTTTCGGCTTCTGTGATTGTCTGCGTGGGGATATCGTTCCTTCTCGTCTCTAGCTGGCTTCCGGGGCTTCCGATAGGGGTGCTGCTGGGATTGGTGCTACAGCTGATCTTTAGGTACCGGTCGACGAAAAAGTCCCAGCGGTCAGAATAGTTCACACTCAAAGGAGAATGTTGTGTTCACAACTCTGAAAGGCAAGCTCGCGGGATTCGCGCTCGTTGCTGCTCTTGGCGTAGCTGCACCCGTCGCCGTGGCTTCATCTGCCTCGGCAGAAGACTGTGATCCTGGCGCCCGACACGACATCTGGGCGACTCCTGATGCCGCGTACGATGCTGTCACGCTCAACGCATGCTCGGCTCGAATCCTCTCCGATGAGTACGGGGCGAGCAGCGGCTACACGGGAGTCGTGGGGCTCATCACTTCATGGATTCCGGGGATCCCTGCGAAGACGGCCTCCGGACTCTTCGGCGTCAAGTCTGTCTCTGATTTCTTCGTCGGGAACGGGCTCGCTTCCTGCTCGAACAATTTCACGACGACTGTCAAGGTGACATTCGCAAATGGCTCGTTTGCCGGCTGTGAAGCTGGTTCTCTGGGCAATGGTGGCGGGATGCGGTAGATATCACCGGACTGGAAATGTTGTCTCTGCCGTAACTGAGCTTCTCAGAGGGGCGTCGTGGAATCTCCGCGGCGTCCCTCCAGCTTTGTTCAGGTCGCCCAGCGAGCGAGGCGTTGCGTTGCTCGAGGTAGCGGTCGATCGAGTTTCGACTGAACGAGCCGATGGGGGCTCGGTCGTTGAGTTCGGGCCGAGCGTTCGGGTTCGTAGCAGCGATCTCGTGGAGACCTTTACGTACGGACAACTCGTCGAGCACCCGACGCAACCATGAAGTCATCGTCCGCGGCGAGCATGGCGAAGATCTCTTCTGGGGGGGGGGGGGGCTCGCGAGATGTCAGGTTCCAGCGGACGCTGGGGTCTGGGTCGCGCGCTTGGCGGCGCCACTCTTCAAGTTGCTCTGGGTTAGTCATACTTCGCGCTCTCAGAAGGAACGTACTGGGTCTGCAATTACTTCGATGATGCGCCGTCCGGAAGTGTCTCGCCCACTTTCCCTTCCATGAGCTGCCGAAGCGACGCGATCTCGGTCGTGAGTGCTTCGATGTGCGCACTGGTGATCGCTTCGGATACGGCCTCCCTTTGCTCGACGCGTTCGACGATCCATGAGGCAAGGGTGGCAGTGACGACACCGATAAGGGCGATCCCGCCGATCATGACTCCGACGGCAACGAGCTGTCCGGTGTACGTCACGGGGAAGTAGTCGCCGTAGCCGACGGTGGTGATGGTGACGAATGCCCACCAGAGGGCTTGGCCAAGTGTCTGGATCGCGCCGTCACCGCCGCGTTCAGCATCGAGGACCGCAAGACCCGCGACGTACACCAGGAGCGTGGATGCGCCGGCGGCATAGATGATGACCCGTCCCCGGAAGGCGGCGCCGGCGGTCCGGTTCAGGATCGCCAGGAGCGTGACGAGCCGGAGCAGGCGCAACGGGCGGAGCATCGGGAGAACGACGATCGCGAGGTCGAGAAGGTGCGTGTAGAACCAACGCCATCGCGGGTTCGCGAGCACCAGATTGACGACGTAGTCGGCCACGAAGACCACCCACGTCGCCGCGATGATGACCTCGGCGACGCTTCCGCCGGGTTCGGCGATCACCTCGTATGAGTACGCCGCGAGGAAGACGACCGCAGCGATCGCGAGGGGCCATTCAGTGAGCTTCTGCCAACGTGCCTGGGTCATGCGGCGAGCGTATCTGGAGGAGGAGCCCTCGCCCGGACGGGTTGAGAGCGAGCGGTTAACATCGTGGAGTGATTGTCGCGATCGAGGGTCCGAGTGCTGCCGGCAAGACGACCTGGTGTCGAGCGGCAGCGACGGAGTTCGTCGCTGAGTACGTGCCTACGGGCAACGAACCTGATGGACGTGACCCGGAGGCCCAAGCGAGGTATTGGACCGGAGTGAACGGAGATCGCTGGTCGCAAGCGATCGCTCTCGAGCGCCGAGCCGGAGTGGCTCTGTGTGACAGCGATCCCCTCAAGCTGCACTACTCATGGTGCCTGGCTCGCATCGGCGAAGCTTCTGCGACGCGCTTCCTCGCTGAATTGGGTGCTGTCCGTGAGGCGATGCGGCGGCGGCAGATCGGAATCGCTGACGCTGTCTTCCTGACCCTGCCCGAGGAAGGCGTTTTGCGGCGCCAGAAGGACAGCGACACGACACGGTCCCGGCGCGCCTTCGAGCTGCATGTCCGGCTACGCGGCCCCCTCGAGGAGTGGTATCGCACGCTTGACTCTCTCCGTCCCGGGAGCGTGGTCTGGGAGCTACCGCCAACGGGGGTGGCAGATCTCGTGCCAGCGCTGCAGCCCGACGACCGCTACGACGTTGACCTGCTCGATGCGCTCGAATCCCGACTGCCGCAGACCAGCTGACAGCAGACCCCTATTTCAGGTTGTCGACGGTCGCTCGGTGCGCGCGGCCGTCCGATGAGTCGATCGGCGGTGACCGGTCGACGATTCGCGCGCCCGGTCAGGTAAGGCTATCCTTCCTAGGTCCCACGCCCTCGAATGAAGGAGACGACGTGCACCAGCGCGCCGCCATCAGCCTCGTCCTCGCCGCGGCGCTCGCCGTCGGACTGTCCGCCTGCGGCGCGTCCGAAGCGGTCGAGCCCGAATCGACCGCCGCCGCCGGGCAGGGCGCGACCGACTACCCGCTCACGCTCGACAACTGCGGCACCGAGGTCACGATCGACGCCGCACCCCAGCGGGTCGTCTCCCTCGACCAGAACTCGACCGAGATCCTGCTGTCCCTCGGGCTCGAGGACCGCATCGTCGGCACCGCCTCCTGGACGGACCCCGTCCTCGACTCCCTCGCCGACGCGAACGCCGACGTCCCGCGCCTGGCCGACAACGCCCCCACCTACGAGGTCGTCCTCGGAGCCGACCCGGACTTCGTCACCGCGTCCTTCGGCCGCCACTTCAACGAGGGCGGCGTCGCACCACGCGAGCGGTTCGCCGAGACCGGTGTCGCCAGCTACCTCTCGCCCACCGACTGCGACAACGGGACGAGCATCAACGGCGGCGGGACGCGCACGACGCCGCTCACCATCGACGCGCTCTACCAGGAGATCACCGAGATGGGCGAGGTCTTCGACGTCTCCGACCGTGCTGCCGCGCTCGTCGCCGACCTGCAGGCCCGGGCCGCGAAGGCGACCGAGGGTGTCGACTTCGACGGCACGACGGTCGCGTTCTGGTTCGCCGACACGAAGACCCCGTACGTCGGCGGTGGGCTCGGATCCGCCGCGCTGCTCGCCTCGACCACCGGGCTCGACAACGTCTTCGGTGAGCTCGAGGACGACTGGCCGGCCACCACCTGGGAAGACCTCGTCGACCGCGACCCGCAGGTCCTCGTCCTCGGCGACCTGCAGCGCGACCGGTTCCCCGGCGACCGCCTCGACGACAAGGTCGCGTTCCTGGAGTCCGACCCGCTCACGAAGACCATGGACGCGGTGCGCAACCAGCGGTACATCGCCCTCCACGGCGCCGAGCTGAACCCGTCCATCCGCTTCGTCGACGGCCTCGAGAAGATCAAGGCGTGGTGGGTCGAGCACGAGGACGAGCTCTGAACCCGGAGACGGTGACGAGCACCGAACCGGTGACGAGCGGCGACACGGTGACGAACAGCGACACGGCGCGGCGACCCGCCTCACGCGCACGCCGCGCGACGATCACCGGCCTGCTCGTCCTCGCCGGCGTGGTCCTCCTCCTCGTCTCGGTCGGCGTGGCGATCACGCTCGGACCGGCGGACATCCTGCTCGTGAACGTGCGGGACATCGTCGCGAACCACCTCGGCGTCACCGACATCCCGGTGAAGCTGTCGAAGGACGCGATCGTGTGGGAGGAGCGGCTGCCGCGGGCCTTCGTCGCTGCAGCCTGCGGAGCCGGGCTCGGGCTCTGCGGCGTCATCATGCAGTCGCTCCTCCGCAACCCGCTGGCCGACCCGTTCATCCTCGGCATCTCCTCCGGTGCGTCGACCGGTGCGGTCGCGATCGGGATCCTCGGACTCGGCGGGGCGTCGATCGGCCTCTCCGGCGGCGCGTTCATCGGCGCGCTCGTCGCCTTCGGACTCGTGCTCCTGCTCTCCCGTCTGTCGGGCGGCGGGACCGACCGGGTCGTGCTGGCGGGCGTCGCCAGCACGCAACTCTTCTCCGCACTGACGTCGCTGATCATCTTCGCGTTCGCCGACTCGGACGAGACGCGCGGCGTGATGTTCTGGCTGCTCGGCTCGCTCGAGGGCGTGCGCTGGGACGACGTGGCGCTCTGCGCGATCGTCGTCGTCGCCGGGTCGCTCCTGTGCCTGCGGTACGCCCATGCACTCGACGCGTTCGCCTTCGGTGAGGACGTCGCGGCGTCGCTCGGCATCCACGTCGCGAGGACGCGGGCGATCCTGCTCATCGCGACGGCGCTCATCACGGCGACGCTGGTGAGCGTCGCGGGGGCGATCGGCTTCGTCGGACTCGTCCTGCCCCACGCCGCCCGCCTGCTCGTCGGGCCCCGTCACGGTCGGCTCATCCCGGCCACGGCGATCATCGGTGCGATCTTCATGGTCTGGGTGGATGCCGGCTCGCGCGTCGCGTTCTCGCCGACGCCGCTGCCGGTCGGCGTCGGGACCGCGCTCGTCGGGGTGCCGGTCTTCATCGCCCTGCTGGCGCGGAGGACGGAGGCGCGGCATGACCCTGCACGCAGAGCACGTGTCCTGGAACCGCGGCGGCGCGCTCGTCGTCGACGGCGTGACCCTGCACCCCGAGCCGGGACAGACCGTCGGCCTCCTCGGGCCGAACGGGTCGGGCAAGTCGTCGCTCCTGCGGGTGCTCCACGGACTCGTGAAGCCGACCGCCGGACTCGTGACGCTCGACGGTGTCGACCTGGCGTCGGTCGGTCGACGGCGCATCGCGCGTTCGGTCGCCTCGGTGACGCAGCACGCCGACACCGACGTCGACATCACGGTGCGCGACATCGTGCGGCTCGGCCGGATCCCGCACCGCTCGGGACTCGGCGGTGACACCGCAGCCGACGAGACCGCCGTCGACCGCGCGCTCGCCCACGTCGGCCTGCTCGACCAGGCCGGCCGCCTCTGGCACACCCTGTCCGGAGGCGAACGCCAGCGGGCACAGATCGCGCGGGCGCTCGCCCAGGAGCCGCGCGAGCTCCTCCTCGACGAACCGACCAACCACCTCGACATCCGACACCAGCTGGAACTGCTCGACCTCGTCTGCGCGCTCCCGGTCACGACCGTGATCGCCATCCACGACCTCAACCTGGCCGCGATGTACTGCGACACGGTCGTCGTACTGCGCGCCGGTCGGGTGGTCGCTGCCGGGGCACCGGGCGAGGTGCTGACCGCGGCGCTGATCGCGGACGTCTACGGCGTGGCGGCCGAGGTGACGCTGGACGTCGAGCGCGGGTATCCGGTGGTCACGTTCACGAGATCGGCTGGGCCGTCCCCGTCACGGTGATGCCGCCGGTGGCCGGGACGTCGACCGTCAGCAGACTGGGGGCGCCGACGTGGTGGCCCTGCCGGACGAGGATCCGAGCCGGAGGGGTGAGGAGACCGAGCGCCCGCAGGTAGCCGCCGAGGGAGGCGGCTGCGGAGCCGGTCGCCGGATCCTCGGTGATGTCGCCGACGGGGAAGAGGTTGCGGGCCTCGACGAGCAGGTGGCCGGCGTCGTCGATCCCGTGGTCGTGCACGACCGTCACCGTCCCGGCCCAGCCCTGCTCGTCCATCAGCGCGCGCAGCGCGGCCGGGTCGAAGGTGAAGGCGTCGAAGACCTGCTGCTCGCGGACCGCGACGACCGGGTGCCGGTTGCCGGCGAACGACTCGCGGAGCGGCCACCGCTCGTCGAGGTCGGAACGCTCGAGCCCGAGCAGCGACAGCAGACGATCGGCGACCTCGGCGTCGAGATCGCGCACGGTGGGTTCGACGCTCGTGAACGACGCGGTGATCGAGCCGGTGCCGCCGTTCGTGTCGGCGTCGTGTCGGCGTCGGATGCGGTCTCGACGACGAGGGGTCCGACGTTCGTCTCCAGCGTGAAGCGTCCGACGCCACGGCGCTCAGCCAGGGCGACGGCGGTGGCGATGGTCGCGTGACCGCAGAACGGGACCTCGGCACCGGGGGAGAAGTAGCGCATGCGCACGTGGCGGTCGTCGCCGTCGACACCCGGGTCGACGACGAACGCCGTCTCCGGATACGCGACCTCGGTGGCGATCGCCTGCATCTCGGCGTCCGTCAGCGCCGAGGCGTCGAGGACGACCCCGGCAGGGTTCCCACCGCCCGGCTCGGCGGCGAAGGCGGTCAGGCGGAGGATCTCGGGAGGTCGCGTGGTCGACATCCGACGATGCTAACCCGCGTCGCCGTCCTCGCCGACTGCTGAGACCTCCACGATCCAGGCCCGTTCCGGTGCGGACGACGGGGTCTGGAGGCCCGAGTGCGACAGCACCGCCCCGGAGGCGACCACTCCGGTCCACCCGGCGAGCGGGCCGTCCACCTCGTCCTCCTCGCCGAACCAGGCGGGCACGGCGCGACCGCCGGACGGCTCACCGATGCGCAACGGCCGAACCCGGTAGCGACGCTCCGGGTCGAGTCCGCGCAGGGTGAACCGCCCGATCCTCGCGACGTCCGAGCGGCTGAGGAACGCGAGCGAGAACAGCGCACGCGACCGGTCCTCGGCCACCACACCCGTGATCTGGAGCGCGTCGTCGAAGACGTCCTCGCGCACGAGCCTCCCCGTGTGCAACAGGTCACGCGTCCGGCGGTAGAGCCCGAACCATCCGCGCAGTTCCTCCAGTTCCGCCGGGGACGCCTGCCGCAGGTCCCACTCGACCCCGAGATGACCGAAGAGCGCGGTCGCCGCACGGAAGGACAGCTCGTGCGAGCGGCCCGTGGTGTGCGAGCGCCCGGAGGCGATGTGGGCGCCGAGCCGCTCCAGGGGGACCAGCTGGGCGGTCCAGCGGTTGATCTGCTGCCGCTCGAGCGGGTCGCTGCAGTCCGAGGCCCACACGCGGTGCGTGCGCTCGAGGACGCCGAGGTCGACGCGTGAGCCGCCGGAGGAGCAGGACTCGATCTCCAGCTCCGGGAACCGACGCGTGAGTTCGTCCATCAACCGGTACACGGCCGCCGTCTGACGATGCACGCCGGCCCGACCGTCGGGTGCCGACCCGGCGTCGACGAGGTCGCGGTTCTGATCCCACTTGATGTACGCGATGTCGACCTCGGTCAGGATCGCGGTCATCCGTTCCAGGACGGCGGCGAAGGCCTCTGGTCGGCCGAGATCGAGGACCTGCTGGTTCCTGGCGGGGATCGGCAATCGTCCGCCCGTCTGCATGATCCAGTCCGGGTGCTCCCGGGCCAGATCGGAGTCGAGGTTCACCATCTCCGGCTCGAACCACAGACCGAACTCCATCCCCAGGCTCCGGACCCGGTCGGCGAGCGGCTGCAGCCCGTCCGGCCACACCTCCTCGTCGACGAACCAGTCGCCGAGCCCCGCGCGGTCGTGTCGTCGCCCGCGGAACCAGCCGTCGTCGAGGACGAACCGCTCGATCCCGAGCGAGGACGCGACCTCGGCCAACTGCATCAGAGCCTCGGCGTCGTGATCGAAGTAGACCGCCTCCCACACGTTGAGCGTGAGCGGTCGGTCCCGTGCCGGATGGCCGGGTTGCGCGCGCAGGTGCTCGTGGAACAGCGCGGCCTGGGCGTCGAGCCCGTCCCCGTAGGCGCCGTACACCCAGGGGCTCGTGTAGGCGTCACCCCTGGCGAGGCGGATCTCGTCGGGCAGCAGCAGTTCGCCGCCCCCGATCACCTGGTCGCCGGTCGAGAGCCGTTCCGCGAGGTGTCGCTGGTTGCCGCTCCACCCCACGTGGACGCCCCAGACCTCGCCCGTGGCGAAGCCGAACCCGGGGACGCCCACGTTCAGGACGAGCGGCGCGTCCGGCCCGGTCCGCCCGCGGCGGTCCTCGCGCACCCAGGCGCCGACCCGGAGCGGCGAGCGCTGCGGCGTCCGCTCCTTGCCCCACCGGCCGGCGAGGTCGAGGACCTCCCGGGCGCGAGCCGGGATCGGGAGCGCGAGATGCAGGTCGTCGAGCCGGTAGACGCCGTCGGCGACGTTGCGGAGCGTCGCGCGGACACGCAGGAGACCGGCCTCGCTCAGCTCGAACTCGATCCGGATCGCCAGGCCCGCCTCGGCGTCCTCGCCGTCGACGGTCACCGTGCGCGGGGTCACCTGCGCCGGCTCCATCGTGAACAGCGGCGACCAGTCGCGTCCGTCCCGGCTGCCGGTGATGCCCGGCCGACCGAGCCAGGCCTCGCTCTGCTCCGGCAGCACCGCGAGGCGGGTCGGGCGGTCGGGGGCGTTCTCCGTGACGAACCGCTCCGCGCCGCGCACGACATCGGCGAGCTCCGCATCGTCGAGCGGACCGAGGTCGGCTCCCCAGTGCGCGATCGACGGCAGGTGTCCGTCGCGCAGGTCGATCACGACGCTCACGGCGCGCGATCGCAGGTGGACGACGGGCTGTCGGGTGTCGGTGGACATGGGGTCCTTTCGGATGGGGTGCGGTGGTCAGTCCGCGGACGGGCGTGCGAGCTGGCCGTCCCAGGGGACGAAGGTGGCGAGGTCGACGTCGTGCACGGTTCCGTCGGTCCACCGTGCGACCAGCCGGGTCCCGGTCACGTCCACCGCGACCGGCAGGTCGGGTGTCTCGCCGTCGTCGAAGCGGAGGGTGTGGAGTGCGGCCAGGACGGTGTGCCCCGGAGTGCTGGCGGCGTACAGCGCCGGGACCGCCGAGTGGGGACCGAACGCGTTGGCGTCGCGGTAGGCGACGGCCTCCGCGCGGTCCCAACCGTGCAGCCCGACGATGGTCGCTGCGAGCCCGTCACGACCGACCACCGTGGCCCGCGGCGCGGCCCCGGCGGGATCGACCACGGTGCGCAGGACCGCGTCGTCGGCGACGGCCGCACCGCCCTCGCGGACGGCCCACGCGCGAGTCGACTCGACGAGGTGCGCGCGGAGCTCCTGATCACCGTGGACGATGCTGACCGTGGTGACGGCGCAGCCCGGCCACACCCGGCCGTCGAGCTGTGGGAGGTGCACCGAGCCGGAGACCTCGCCGACGGTCCGCATCCCGCGGATCGCGGCGCGTCGACTCGCCCGCCCGTCCTCGTCGAGCAGCGCGAGATGGCCGTCGACGTTCTCGTCCCACGCCGCGCCCGTCCCCGGGGCCGTGTGCGAGGAGTACCCGAACTTGGCGTAGTGCGGATCGTCCGCGTCGGCGCGAGCGGGCTCGACGGGGATCTCGCAGTGGTCGCTGCCGTGGTTGGCGAGCGTCACGACACCGTCCCGCTGCGAGCGCAGGATCCATCCGACCGCCGGCAGCACGGTGGTCTCCGGCGGTCCGTCGGTCGGCTGCGGGCGTTCCGGAGCGGTCCACACCGGGTCGTCGCGGTCGATGGCGAGCCCGAGGAACCCGATGCCCGCGAGATAGGGCGAGCCGAAGCCGCTGTAGCTCTGCGCGGTGGGCTCCCACGGCCCGTACCAACCGAGACTCAGCGGGCCGTCGACGCCGACGCCGTGCCGGACGAACCCCGAGACCACCCCGGAGGCCAGGCGACGCGTCGCGCCGGGACTCAACGGGTTCACCCCCGAGAGCTCGGCGCACCAGAGCGCGGCGAGGGCGGCCGTCCGATAGCTCAGCGAGCGGCCGACGTGCACCATCGACCCGTCGGGTGCGACCATGCGCGCGAAGGAGCCGGTGAAGTCGTGCAGCCGTTCCAGATGCCGTGAGCCGTCGGCCGTGCCCGTGCGGTCGGTCATGCGGTACCAGGCCCAGAGGTAGGGGTGGATCGCCCACGCGTTGTAGTAGTCGATCGCGTGTTCCGGACCGTCGGTGTACCAGCCCTGCTCCAGGTGCCACGACTCCACGCGGGCGACGTTCCTCGTGCCGTTCAGCCCGGTGACGTCCTCGTCGACCGAGCGGAGGAACGCCTCCGCCATCGCCGGGAAGAGCTGCCAGTTGTTGTGCCAGACCTCGAGGCGCGCATGGTGGCGCAGCCAGTCGGCGATCTGCACCTGCTCCTTCCGGGTGAGCCCCGCCCACAGCCGGTCGCGACTGACGTACAGGCCGAACGCGATGTTCGCCGCCTCCACGATCGAGTTGGTGACGCCCGTGCCGGGGGCCCGACACGTCACGCCCAGCGGCCAGGACTCCGGACCGTCCGGGGCCGTACCGGCGAGGAGTGCCCGGCTGTACCAGGCGACGAGGTCCTCGACCCCGTCACCATCGCCGGCACCAGGGCCGTCGCCACCGCCGGCGATCCGTGGTGCGGCGAGGAGGAAGGAACGACCGACCGCCTCCATGCCCTCGCGTGCGACACCGTCGCGGGTGACCCGACCGGGCAGCCGAGGGATGCCGCCGAGCGGGCTCTCGAACCGGCGGACCTCCGCCAGCCACCGGTCGGCCGTGGCCTCCCAGTGCGCCCGCGTCCACCCGGTGAAGGGTGCGGCGACGGGGTCCGCGGCCGGTAGACGGAACGGCGGGAGCGGGTCGGGCGTCATCGTCGGGCCTCCATCGGTGCTCCCGGTTCCGGGTACTGTTCCGCGCGGCGCACCCGCAGCGTGTGTGACCCGCTCGTCGCGGCGGCGCGCTGCACGAGCCGGATGCGGAAGACGGCCGACCCCCAGACCTCGTGGAGCTTCGGGTCGTCGATGTCGATCCGGTCCACCGCCACCTCGAACGCGGGGTCGGTGTCCAGGCGGGCGTCGCCGACCAGGATCACCGTCGCCCGTCGACGATCGGCTCGGCGGCGGTCAGGAAGGTCAGCGTCATCCGCAACGGTTCGGCGAACGCCCAGTGGTCTTCGATCGAGGACGGTGCCGGCGGCAGCGGTCGAGCGTCACCGTGCGGTCCAGCGCCGTGAGCCGGGCCTCGGGCGGATACGCACCCAGGAGGGACGTGGCGAGGACGGAGCGGTCGCCCTCGTCGGAGAACCGTGTCCCGCTCGCCGTGAAGGCCCGACCATACGGTTGCTCGACCCCGGCAGGGAGCGGGACGTTGTGGAAGGCGCTCCGCATGGTCCAGATGCCGTAGCGGGTGTCCGGCATGAAGGTGTCGCGGTGGTACACGCCGACACCCACGTCGATGAGGACGGGCTCACCGTCGAGCGAGACGATGACCCCGCCGACGTCGTTGTGGTTGTGGCTGACGTCGTTGTGACCGCCCTTCGCGGCGACCGCCCAGCCGTCCACGCGACCGGCGTGCTCGCGGAACACCGCCACCTCCGTTCCCGGTGCGTACCAGGAGGAGGGCATCCCCGGCGTGGCGTCGCCGGCCGTGGTCCACGCCGGGTCGAGCAGCTCCGCGAGCGTCCGGCGGAACAACGGAGCCAACTGCCCCGAGAAGCCGAGCGGATGCGAGCGCCCCATCCAGCGGGCGTGGGCAGCCACCTCGTCGTCGCCCACGCGCTCGCCGAAGCGGGCGAGCAGGTTCCACGTCGCGTTCGCCGGCAGGCTCGCGGACCCGTCCGAGAAGTTGACCTGTGACGTGGCCGACAGCTGCATGACCATCGGGAACCGGGCCATCGCCGCGACCGGCGGGACCGCGAAGCCGTCGAAGGCGCCGCCCGTCAGGTCGCCGAGCAGGTCGAGGGCCTCGAACAGGGTCGCGCCCGCCCACCACCAGTACGTCGCACCCTCGTCGCAGCTCCCGTCCTCGGCGTACCCGGCACGGAAACGGTCGAGGACGGCGACCGCGCGGTCCACCGACGCCGCCAGCTCGGACCGATCGGTCTCGACCACGGCGGAGCACACGAGCACGTTCGAGACGATCCACGGGGCCCAGTTGTTCGGCGGTCCGTCGAGCCCGTGCCAGAAGTCCACCTCGTCGCGCCACGGGTCCAGGACCCGACGACGGATCTCGGCGTGCACCCGTGCGCGCAGTCCCGGGAAGGTCCGCTCCAGGCGGTCCCCGGCGATCGTGTCGATCGCGGCGAGCATCCCGCCGATGTAGGCGTCCGAGAGGTCGAGCACGTCACGACCGGGGATCGGGAGGAAGGGGCGCTCGCCGGACTCGGGCAGCGCGTAGTGGGAGGGCAGACACCAGGCGGTCAGTTCGCAGAGCCGCCAGACGCGGTCACCGAGCTCGCCGACCCAGGCGTCGTCCCCGGTGGCGCCGAGCGCGAGTGCCGAGGCGGCGACCGAACCGAGGAGGGCCTGCTGCGCCGTCTCGTACGGGGTCCGGTCGCCCTCCGCGCTGTACCGGGCCCAGAGCGACAGCGTCGGCGGGTTGCGGTCCGCCTCCGCGCACCAGCGGTGGGCCGCGTCGACGAGGGCCACCCGGTCGCGCTCGGCGACGCGGCCCCAGGCCTCGCGGTCGTCGACCGACGGTGCGGCGCTCCAGTCCCCGACCCGCAGTGAGCGGCGGGCCCGGTCGTCGAACCGTCCGGCGAAGCTCGTGGTCGTCGGCGCGGTGCGGTCTGTCTCGAGGGTCATGGTCTGGCCTCTG
Organism: Plantibacter sp.; assembly: GCF_059073635.1. Taxonomy (NCBI): domain Bacteria; kingdom Bacillati; phylum Actinomycetota; class Actinomycetes; order Micrococcales; family Microbacteriaceae; genus Plantibacter; species Plantibacter sp. Next base: position 511,314 of record NZ_JCACOF010000008.1, read on the forward strand.
GTGTTCGGTGGTCGGTTCACGCCTGCAGCGCGAGGGCGGCGAGGGTGATCGGTCGATGGAAGGTGCCGAACCGGACGAAGTGCAGGGCCTCGTCGACCGTGTTGGCTGCGAGACGTGCGAGCTCGTTCCCGGCCGAGCCGGCGATGTGCGGCGTGATGACCGTGTTGGGGGTCGACCACAGCCGGGAGGAGGGCGGCAGGATCTCCGGCGAGGTGACGTCGAGGATCGCGACCAGGTCGCCGCGGTCGAGTCGGTCGGCGAGCGCGTCGTGGTCGATGAGGTCGCCTCGGGCGGTGTTGATGACCGTGGTCCCGGGCCGCATCAGCTGGAGGAGGGACCGGTCGACGAGGTGCCTGGTGGAGGGGAGCGCCGGGGCGTGGAGCGTGACGATGTCGCTGTGCGCGGCCAGCTCGTCGAGCGTGACGCAGGGTACCCCGAGGGCCGCCTGCTCCTCGTGGTCGAGGGTCGGATCGGCGACGACGACCCGCACGTCCAGGGAGGCGAGGCGCTCGACGACGAGGCGGCCGATCCGGGAGGCGCCGACGACGCCCACCGTGATCCCGTGGCTGCCGACCGTCGGCCACGCCCGCTCCGCATCGACGGGGGCTCGAGAGGCCCGCAGCGTCTCGGCGGCCCAGAACGTGCGCTTCGCGGCGAGGATCACCATCGCCATCGTGAACTCGGCGACCGGGACCGCGTTGGCCGTCGCACTGGAGGTGAGGGCGACCCGGCGTTCGAGGAGGGCGTCGGTGACGATGCCGCGCACGCTGCCGGCCGAGTGCGCCACGGCCCGGAGTGACGGCAGGGATCGCAGGAGCGTCTCGTCGAGCACGGGGGAGCCCCAGCCCGTCACGAGCACCTCGACCGCGGCCAGCCGGGCGCGGTCCTCCGCGCGCTCGAGCCGGAGCGGGCGGTCCGACGGCAGTCTGGCGTACGGCTCCGACCGCAGGCGGGCGAGGTCCGGCTCGGAGAACACCCGGTCGAAGGTGCCGTCCGGCATGAGGAAGCCGATCGTGCCCGTCCGGGCGCTCTCGCTCTGCGGCATCGTCGCCTCCTGGTCGTCTCGGCAGCAGGCTCAATCCCAATCGGAGCCGCCCGATCGTGTCAAGCACGCCCGTTCAAACGAACAGGAATCGAACAGCGTGGGGCTATCGCGGTGGTGCGGTCGACTCGCGGAGGCTCAGACTCGGCCGCAGGCTCATGTGGCGGGCGGAGAAGCCCTGCTGGGCCGCGGCCGAGATGCGCTCGAAGCACATCGTCGCCGCGAACCGGCCGATGTCGCGTTTGGGCGGCGCGACCGCCGTGAGCGGCACCCGGGCGAGCCCGGCCACCTCGTCGTCGTACGCCACGATCGACAGGTCGTCGGGGATCGAGAGCCCGAAGTCGAGCGCCGCGTCCGCGAACTCGACGGCGTAGTGGTCCGAGTGCATGAACACCGCGGTCGTGCCGGACGCCACGCACGCCTCGAGGTACCGCCTCGTCTGCTCGCCGACGCCGTGCCGGTCGTCGATGATCGCCGTGCTGGCGTCCTCGCGCAGGCCGAGCTGGCGTCGGGCGCGCTCGTAGCCGAGCCGCAACGACGGCGTCGTCGGGGTGTCGAAGGCCGCCATCCCGACCCGCTCGTGACCGAGGGCGGCGAGGTGCCGGAGCGCGATGGCGGCGCCGGCGGCATGGTCGGTGCGCACGAACTCGAGTCCGTCGCCCACCGGGGACTCCGCGACCGAGCGCTCCACGAGGACGACGGGGACCGGTGCGCGCTCGAGGAGCTCGAGCGTCGCGAAGGCGTCGAGGACCGAGGTGGTCACGAGGAGGCCGTCCACCCCGCCGGCCAGCAGTCGCTCGATCTGGTCGCGCTCGCGGGCGGGGTCGTAGCGCGAGACACCGAGGACGATCCGACCGCCGAGCGACTGCGCCCGCTCCACGGCGCCGGCCACGATCGTCGGGAAGTAGTAGCTCGGATCGGGCACGACGAACCCGAAGGTGAACAGGGTGTCGGCCGCACCGGGGGCCGGCGTGGGGCGGGCACCCGGCCGGTGCGGGATGCCCGTGGTCGGCTGCGTGTCGATCGAGACGGCACCGCCGTGCACCCGACGGAGGCGGCCCTGCTCCCCGAGCTCGCGCAGGTCCCGCCGGACGGTCATCGCGGAGATGCCCATGCGCTCGGCGAAGTCGGCCGCGGAGAGACTGCCGTGGATCCGCAGTTCGGCGAGGATGCGGTCGTGTCGTTGCGAGAGCTCCATGATCGACTCCGATGTTCGATATCTGTTCGGATGATTAGATGATCTTGACTTTACTCAACGGCCCCGCGAAAGATTGCCAACGTTCGAGAGAACGACGCGGAAGCACCCGACGGGGCCTCCGCTGCGAGCAAAGGAGCTGCTGTGAGCGCGACGACGACCGATCGGCCGGAGACCATCCGACCACCGATCGCACCCGCAGGGTCCGGCGGCCGGCCGACGAAGCGCAAGGTGCCGTTCGGGATGCAGTTCCGTCGCGACTCGCCACTGCTCATCATGGTGACGCCGGCGGTCGTGCTGCTGCTGCTGTTCGTCTACATCCCGCTGCTCGGGAACGTCATCGCGTTCATGGACTACCAGCCGTACATCCCGATCCCGGACAGCCCGTGGGTGGGCTTCGCCAACTTCTCGGCGCTCTTCGGCGATCCGGCGTTCTGGAACGCGGTCTCCAACACCCTCCAGATCACGTTCATCCAGCTGGTCCTCTTCTTCCCGGTCCCCATCGCGCTGGCCATCTTCATCCACTCGCTGACCTGGCCCTGGCTCCGCTCCATCGTGCAGTCGGTGCTCTACCTGCCGCACTTCCTGTCCTGGGTCATCGTCGTCGGCTTCTTCCAGCAGAGCCTCGGATCGGGAGGGGTGCTCAACACCTGGCTGCGGCAGCTCGACCTCGGGACCGTCTCCGTCATGTCCGACCCGGCCACCTTCAAGCTCCTGCTGTCCTCGCAGGTGATCTGGAAGGACGCGGGCTGGGGCACCATCATCTTCCTCGCGGCGCTCGCGGCCATCGACGACTCGCTCTACGAGGCCGCCGCCATCGACGGAGCGGGCGCCTGGAGCCGGTTCTGGCACATCACCCTGCCCGGGATCCGGCCCATCATCGTGCTGCTGCTCATCCTGCGGCTCGGCGAGGCGCTGTCCGTCGGCTTCGAGCAGATCATCCTGCAACGCAACGCCGTCGGCCCCGGAGCCGCCGAAGTGCTCGACACCTACGTCTACTACCACGGCGTCATCGACGGGAACTGGAGTACCGGCATCGCCGCCGGCCTCATCAAGGGTCTCGTCGGTCTCGTCCTCATCCTCGTCGCCAACAAGGCGGCGCACATGCTCGGCGAGCAGGGAGTGTATTCCAAATCATGAGCACCATCGTCCGACCGGTCTGGGCGGGGAAACCGAAGCCCGTCGTCCTCGCGCTCAAGGCGCTCGCGATCGTCATGATCCTCGCCGTCATCCTGTTCCCGTTCCTCATCGTGGTCTCCACGAGTGTGTCGACCGCCGAGGACGTCACGGCCGCCGGTGGCTACGTCGTGTGGCCCAAGTCCTTCACGCTCGACGCGTACCAGCAGATCCTCGCCGGCGGGCGTGGTCACCCGCGCGATCCTGGTGACGCTGTTCGTGACCGTCGTCGGCACGCTCATCAGCCTCGTCTGCACCGTGTCGGCCGCGTGGGCCCTCAGCCGGCGCTCGTTCTTCCAGCGCCCCGTGCTGATGATCGTGCTCGCCACGTTCCTCTTCACCCCGGGACTCATCCCGCTGTACCTGATGGTGAAGCAGCTCGGCCTGCTCGACAACGTCTGGGCGCTCATCCTGCCCGGTGCGTTCAGCGTGTTCAACATGGTGGTCGTCCGCGGCTTCATGATGGGCATCCCGCAGGAGCTCATCGACAGCGCGAAGATCGACGGCGCCGGGGAGTTCCGCATCCTCGGCACGATCGTCCTGCCGCTGTCCCGCGCGGTGATCGCCGTCGTCGCCCTCTTCTACGCGGTCGGGTACTGGAACGCGTTCTTCAACGCGCTGCTGTACATCAACGACACCTCCAAGTGGACGCTCCAGCTCGTCCTGCGCACCTACGTGCTGCAAGGGTCCTCGCTCGTCGGTGGAGCTTCGGACGCCTCGGTGCTGCCACCGGCCGAGTCCCTGCAGATGGCCGTCGTGCTCATCGCCATCGTCCCGATCCTCATCGCCTACCCACTCGTGCAACGCCACCTCACGAAGGGTGTGCTGACCGGCGCCGTCAAGGGCTGACCGGTCCGCACACCTCCACCCGGCACCGTCGCCGGGACCTCACCCGCGCCCCTGGCGCCAGCCCCACCTCGAAGGAGACCACGATGAACGACACCACCTCCGGCCTGTCACGCCGCACCTTCCTCACCGCGGCCGGCGTCGGCCTCGCCGTCCTCGGCCTCGGTTCCGCGCTCGCCGGCTGCACGCCAGGCGGCGCGACGTCCGGTGCCGCGGGTTCCGGAGCCCTCGTCCCGCTGCCCACGTACGTGCCGATCACGAAGGGACCGACCCCGGACCTCGCCGGCTCGGCCACGGTCCAGCCCGTCTACCTCTCGGCACCGAAGGAGGCCGAGCTCTTCACCTCGGTGTCCGGGAAGGCCGCCGTGAGCGGCACGGTGTCCGGCTTCGTCATCTCGTACAGCCCGCCGGCACCCGCGTCGAACAGCTACCTCCAGGCGGCCGAGCAGGAACTCGGCTGCAAGCTCGACCTGCAGGTGGTCCCGGCCGACTCGTTCGCGCCCAAGTTCGCGACGGTCATGGCCGGCGGCAGTGTGCCGGACCTCGTCGAGTTCCTCGCGTTCCAGCTGCCGCCGTCCTACCCGCAGCTGCTGAAGGCCCAGTTCGCGGACCTGTCCGACCACCTCTCGGGCGACAAGGTGAAGGCGTACCCCAACCTCGCGAACCTGCCCACCCCGTCCTGGGAGGGCTGCCGGATCAACGGCCGGATCTACGGCGTCCCGGTGAACCGCCCGCCGTTCGGCAACATGCTCATCTCCCGACCGGACGTCATCAAGGACCTCACGGGAGCGGAACCCGCTCCGAAGACGAAGGACGAGTTCACCGAGCTCTGCAAGGCGGTCACCGACGCCAAGCGCAACCGGTACGCGATCAGCGGGCAGAGCAACGGCGACAGCGTCGACTGGGGGTACGACTTCATGGGCGCGATGTTCGGGGTGCCGAACGGTTGGGAGCTGCAGGGCTCGAAGCTCGTCCACAAGTGGGAGTCGGACCGCTGGCTCGAGACGCTGTCGTACATCAAGGAGTTGAAGGACGCCGGGTACTACCACCCGGACACCCCGAGCATCTCCGGCTCCCAGGCGAAGACCTACATGGCCAACGGCACGGTGCTCATGCACCAGGACGGCATCTCGGCGATCATCGACCCCAGTGCCCCCGAGGGCGTGGTCTACGACGCGATCCTCCCGTTCGCGGCGGACGGCGGCGACGGCATCGTCTACCAGGGCTCGTCGATGTTCTCCTTCACCGCCATCAAGCAGGCGGACGACGCTCGGGTGAAGGAACTGCTGACGCTGCTCAACCACCTCGCGGCGCCCTACGGCAGCACCGAGGGGTTCTTCCTCCAGTACGGCCGGGCCGGCGAGCACCACACGCGTGAAGCGGACGGTCGCGTCGTCCTGACCGAGGCGGGTTCGGCACAGATCGGCCCCACCTCGCTGAACCGACTCGCCGCTGCACCGCAGATCCTCGCGAGCGCGGTGCCGATGGAGGAGCGGCTGCGGCGCTCGCACGAGTGGCAGCAGAAGGCCTCACCGATGCTCCAGAAGAGCCCGATCACCGGGCTGTACTCGGAGACCGCCGGGCAAGACGTCGTCGGCGACGAACGCCCTGTCGTCGACGATGAACGAGTACATCCTCGGCCGGACCGGTTTCGACGCCGTGAAGTCGGGCATCGCCTCGTGGAAGAAGTCGACGAACGACAAGGTCCGTGCGGAGTACCAGGAGCAGCTCGAGAAGCTGTCCTGAGGGGTTGCGTCAGCGCGGTGCGCTGGCGTGAGCGCGGGTTTGTGGGCGTGAGCGCGGGTCGCGCGCGTGAGCGCGGGTCTCTGGAGGGGCGCGCTCGCGGGTGTGGGGTGCGGTGGAGCCGGTTGGGGCGATGTCGCGTCAGCGCACCGCGCTGGCCTCAACGAGGAGACGGGTCGGGGTGCACCTCAGGCGGGGAACCCGGTGGACTCGCCCTCGATGAGCTCGCCGTCCACGAAGTGCACCCCCGGGACGTAGGTGCCGCCGGCGATCGCGTCGGCGAGGTACGTGGCCGCGGCACGACCGACGTCGTGGAGGAGCGGGTCGATCGTCGTGAGGGTCCGGTCCCGTTGGCCCATGAGGCCCGCGAGGTTGTCCATTCCGACGACGGCGATGTCCTCGGGCACCCGGCGACCGGCCTCCCGGAAGACCTCGATGGCCGCGAGCGCGATGGTGTCGTTCGCGCAGAACACCGCATCGACGTCGTGTCCGGCCTCGAGCAGCCGCTGTGCCGCCCGACGCCCCCAGCCCCGGGACCAGTCGCCGTGCAGCCCCGTGCCGCCGACCAGCTCGACGCCAGCCTCGTCGAGCGCGCGATGCAGACCCTCCGCCCGGTCGTGGGCGGAGCGGTCGTCGAGCGATGCGCCGATGTGCGCGATGCGACGGCGACCGAGGCCCAGCAGATGCCGTCCAGCGAGCTCGCCGGCCAGCCGGCCGTTGTGCAGGAAGGAGGCGTCTTCGGGATCGTCCGAGGCACCGTAGGCGTAGACGACGGGCACCGCGAACCCGTCGGTGACCGAGCGCATCTCGGTCCCGCTCCCGTCGCCGATGACGAGGAGGCCGTCGACGTTGCGGGCGCGCAGTTTCCGGACGGTCGCGGCCATGAGCGAACGGTCGAGACGGGAGTCGGACACGAGGACCGACAGGTCGCGGGCACCGAGGGTCGTCGTCGCGGCGGTGAGGACCGGCATCGTGAACGCGCCGGGGGCGTTGAGCGTCAGCACACCGATCGTCGCGCTACGTCCCTGCGCGAGGAACTGGCCGAGGGCGTTCGGCTGGTAGTCCAGTCGCGCCGCGGCCTCGAGGATGCGTTCGCGCGTGGCGTCCGAGGCCTTGCCCTGACCACGCAAGACCTTCGATGCGGTCGAGACGGAGACCCCGGCGATGGCGGCCACATCCTGCAGGGAAATCGCTTTTCTAGACATCGCGGATCGATTGTACCGGGCGGCGATCCCGACGCTCATCCGAGGTGGTGGACGTCGAGGTCGAACCGGGTCGAGCGCTCCTCGCCGACCGCGAGGCGCACCGAACCGACGCCGTCGGCCGGATCGCCGTACGGGTCGGATGCCGGCTCCAGGCCGACGGCGTCACCGGCACCCCACCAGGGGAACCCGCGCTCGCCCCGGCGCTCCTGCCAGACGAACACCCGGGGATGGACGCTGACGTCGAAGCCGAGTCGCAGCCCGACGCCGCCGGAGCGGGATCGGAGTTCGACCGCCCCGGTCGTAACCGGCAGGTCCAGGAACGCGGAGCCCGGTGCCGACACGAGACCGACCTCGCCGCCGTCGACGAGGAGCTCCGCGTCGTCGAACAGCTCGCCCGCGAAGGCGGGGTGTTCGACCCACATCAGGCGGGTCGCGTTCATCCCGACGTTGCGCAGCACGGTCTCGACCGTGACCCGGCCCGCGGTCACGGACACCGTCCTGACGACCCGGACGGGCACGGTGCGCAGCAGCACGTCGGCGACCACCGTGTCACCGTCCTGCCGCAGCGACCAGGTCCGCCAGGCGGCCTCGCCGTGGAAGGGCTGCTCGACGGGCGCCCGCGGATCGGGATCGCCCGCCGACGGCAGCAGCACGTGCCAGCCACCCGCGTAGTCACGGTGCCAGAGGGCGCTCGAGGAGGACATGCTCCACTCGGATCGGCCGGCGTCGGCCCACGGCGTCCGGTACAGCAGCTCCAGACCGGTCGCCTCGAGGAGGATCGAGTCGATCCGTGCGCCGAGGGCGGCGACCCGGATCCGGAGGCCGTGGGCTCGGATCGTCACGGACGCGGACTCGGTGGCCGAGGTCACGCTGCGGACGTCCCGTCCTGGAGGCGGATCACGAACAACGCGTCGCCCGGGAACTCGGGCTGCTCGAGGCGGATGCCGCCCGTGCCGTCCTCGCTCACGACCGCGCTCCACGTCGCGGCGTCCTGCCGGCGCGCGTCGAGGTCGTAGACGGCGACCGACGCCACCGAAGCAGGATCGAGTCGACACGTCAGCGCGAATGCCGACGGCGCGTACACGGCGACGAGGTCTTCGTCCACCCGGCCCGCCACGGCGCCCGAGGGTTCGGGGTCGAGGAGTGAGCCGTCCTCACGCAGTTCGGACAGCCCCTCGGCCTCGACGACCCGTCGGAGGAACCCGACGTCGTCCGCTCCGGGGAAGTCGAGTGCGACGGCGGCCGGGAACGGGACGCCGTGGACCGCCTCGGCCGTGAACGCGCTGCCGCGACGGTGCCACGACCACACGCCGTGCGCGCCGTAGCCGAGTCCGGCCGCAGCGCCTGCCACGACACCCGTCCAGCTCGCCCGCCGGACGTCCGCCCGCGAGTGCCTCGCGCGGCCGGCGAACCGACCGAGGCCTTCGTAGCAGGGTTCCAGATCGATGATCGGCCTCGTGACCGCGAGCCCGTCCACGTATCGGGTGAGGGTCTGCGGCAGGGTGTCCCAGTCCTCGTTGTGTCCGGACTGCAGGCCGTGCAGGTCGAGCAGCGGACCGTTCGCGAGGTCTTCCGGCATGCGGGCGGTCGGCGTGCTGTGCCAGGTGACGAGCGCCTCCGGTACCAGGCGGCGGACCTCGGACGCGGCGAGGCTGTAGCGGGCGATGGCCTCATCGGCGTCGAGGTCGTCGTCGCCAGACACGATCCAGATCGGTTCGAACCGTGCGAACCGCTCGACCGAGTCGCGCACGTGGTCGAGCGTCTGCTGCTCATCGAGCACCAGCTGAGGCGTGAGGCCCGCTCCCCAGGTCGCCGGGACGAAGTTGTTCCACAACAGGACCAGCATCGGCGTGAACCCGTGCTCGACCGCCTGCTCGAGGAGCCGGATCGCGCGCGGCCAGTAGTCGGGATCGCCCCCGGCCAGGTCCAGACGCCCGTCGACGACGGCGTAGGGCGAACGGCCACCCTCCGACCGGTCGTGCTCGATCGGCAGCACGCTGATGAGCAGGGCGGTGAAGCCCTGACGGCGCCGACGGACGAGGTAGTCGGACCACTCCTCGTCCGTCGGACCACTGAACGCGGCCCAGACGGTGTCGGCGAGGAGGAACGACGGCAGGCCGTCGCGCAGCAGGGCGCGACGGGAGGGGGAGACGGACCAACGGGGCATGGGTGGGTGCGCTTTCGGAGGGTGACGGGCAGACGGAGGAGAACGGGGTGTGAGTGTTCAGGGGGCGATGAGGCCACCGTCGGGGGCGCGCACACCGGCCGCCCAGGCGTCGTGGCCGGAGACACCCGCGGGATACCTGGCGGCCTCGCGCTCGTCCAGGTCCATGCCCCATCCCGGGGCGTCGCTCGGCGTCAGCCAACCGTCGACGATGTCGAGCATGCCCGGGAACACCTCGTGGCAGGCCTCGGAGTACCGGTGGCCCTCCTGGACGCCGAACGCGGGGCTCGAGACGTCGAGGGCGACCGCGGCCGCGACGGCGAACGGCGACGCATCGCCGGGGGAGTGCCAGGCGGTCCGGACGCCCTCGATGTCCGCGAACGTGGCGAGTCGCCGACCGGCGCTCAGGCCTCCGATGTCGGAGAGGTGGCAGCGGATGAAGTCGACGGCGTGGGTGCGGATGAGGCGGGCCGCCTCGGTGAACGACGTCGCCAGCTCGCCGACCGCGAGGGGGACGGGCGACGCGGCGGCCACCTCGGGCAGCCGATCCCAGTGCTCCGGAGCCAGGACGTCCTCCACGAAGAACGGGCGGTACGGCTCGAGCGCCCGGGTGAGGGCGATCGCCTGGCGCGGCGTGAGCCGGGAGTGCACGTCGTGGAGGAGTTCGACCTCGTCGCCCAAGAGCTCGCGCATGCGTTCGAAGAGACGCGGGGTCCGCCGGAGGTACTCCTCCACGCGCCACCCCTGCGGGTGCTTGGCCCAGGTGTACGGGTCGGCGGCCGGCGGTGCTCCGTAGTGGCCGATCCCGGCCTGTCCCGTCTGCACCCGGATGTGCCGGAGGCCCTCCTCCTGCAGCTGCTCGGCATGGGCCGCCGTGGCCTCGGGGTCGGCACCCTCGGCGTGCAGGTACACGTCGGCCGCGGCCCGGACCCGGCCACCGAGGAGCTCGTACACGGGCATCCCGGCCCGCTTGCCGGCGATGTCCCACAGGGCCATGTCGATCCCTGACAGCGCGTTGTTGCCGACGGGCCCCTCGCGCCAGTACGCGGAGAAGCGGATCAACCGGCCGAGGTCCTCGATGTCACCGGGGTACCGTCCGACGAGGAGTGGCCGGAGGTGGTCGAGGTAGGCGACGACGGCACGCCAGCGCTGGGTGAAGGTCGCACAGCCGAGACCGTAGAGCCCGTCGTCGCTCGTGAGCACCTTCACCACGACGAGCGGGATGCCCTCGGGAGCGGTGACCACCGCGCGGACGTCGGTGATGCGCACATCGTCCCGCGGGATCCACGGCTGGGCGAAGGTGGTCGGGGTGGCGTCGGTCATCGGAGGTTCCTCAGCGGGGTCTCGGGGTCGGACTGCGCGACGGCGGTCCCGTCGTGCAGGGATTCGAGCGGATGGAAGCCGAGGGCCCGCTCCGCGGTCGTCGTGTCGATCAGGGCTCCCGTGTCGGCCACCGGCCGGGTGATCGGGACACCGGGTGTGTAGCGATCGGCCAGCTCCTGCGTCGTGCCGCCGAGCAGCGTGTCCGCGGCACTCAGGCCGGCGACGAGTACGCCGTCGGTCGGCGCCTCGAGCCCGCGCAGGACCGCGCGGACGGCGTCGCCCATTGTGAGGTAGGCCCAGCCCTCGCGCGCCATGGCCGCGGGGTCGCGGGCGATCTCCTGGGCGACGTCGCGCAAGACGGACGGCCACTTCACGAGCGGGAAGCGCAGGGCGACCACGTCGATGCCGTGGCGGCGGTGGGCGTAGGCGGCGGTCTGCTCGTCGACCGACTTGGAGAGTGAGTACGCGTCGGCGATGTCCGCGGGGGTGTGCTCGTCCAACGGGAAGGACGGCGGCCACGTCCCATGCGGGTTGTTGGGGTACCCGAGCGCGTTGATGCTGCTCGCGATGACCGCTCGCCGCACGCCGCGCTGTCCGGCCTGCTCGAGCACGTTGAACGTGGAGTCGGTGTTCACCCGGAACACCTCGTACGGCGTTCCGAGCGAGGGGTGCGGGATGGCGGCGAAGTGCGCGACCGCGTCGACGTCGTCCAGCGCGGCGGCGACGTCGGCCACCGAGGTCGTGTCGCCGACGAACAGCCGGTCGGCGGGGTGCTGGGATCCGAAGCCGAGCGACAGGGCGGAGACCTCGTAACCCGCGCGGACCAGGGCGTGGCTCACGGCGCGGCCGATCTCGCCGTCGGCACCGGTGACCAGGACGCGGGTCATCCCTTCACCCCGCCGGCCATGCTCGCACCACGGAGGAACTGCCGCTGGAACACCAGGAACAGCACCACCGGGATGATGAGCGACAGGAACAGGGCCGCCATCTGCACGCTGAGTTCCGTCTGGGCCGCGAGTCGTGGCAGCGCCACCGACACCGGTTGGCGGTCGGGGTCCGGCAGCACGAGGAGCGGCCACAGGTAGTCCTTCCACGAGGCGACCACGGCCAGCAGTCCGACGACGCCCAGGATCGGGCGCGACAGCGGCAGCACGATGCTCCAGAGGATCCGTAGGGCGCCGGCGCCGTCGATCCGCGCCGCGTCGTAGAGGTCGGCGGGGATCGACTCGAGGAAGCGGGCGATGATGAGGACGTTGAACGCCGTCGCCGCGGCCGGCAGCCAGACCGCCCACGGCGTGTTCAGGAGGGAGACGCCGAGGACCGGCAGCTCGCGGACCGTGAGGTACAGCGGAACGAGCGCGACGATGCCCGGGACGAAGAGCGTGGCGAGGATGGCCGCCGAGAAGAAGCGGCCCCACCGGGGCCGGAGCACCGTGATGACGAAGGCGGCGCTGGTGGAGACCACGAGGGTCGCGACGGTCGCTCCGAGGGCGAGCACCGCGGTGTTCCACAGGTAGTGGCCGATCCGCCCGCGTTCCCAGGCGATGCCGATGTTCTCCCACTGCACGACACCGCTGCTGAAGAACGCGAACGGCTCTCGGATGAGGTCCTGGGTCGGTGACACGGCCGCCAGGGCGAGCCACACGAGCGGACCGAGACCCGCGACGACGAGGCCGAGGAGGACGACGACCTGCCCGATGAGCAGCGAGACGCGGACGACGGGACGACGGCGGTCGGTGTCGGAGATGTTGGACCGGCCGACGGCGTCGCGCTCGGTTCGGGCGGCGCGCTTGGCGCTGCGGGCGGGTGCGGGCGCACTCATGAGGCACTCCAACGGCGGGTGAGACGGGCGTAGACGAGGGCGAAGACCGCGAGGACGGCTGCGAGCAGGACGCTCAGGGCGGTCGCGGCGCCGTAGTCCACGCGCACGAAGGCGTAGTCGTAGATGGTCATCAGCAGGGTCCTGGTGGCACCGAGTGGTCCGCCGCCGGTGAAGAGGAAGGGTTCGGTGAAGATCTGCATCGTGCCGATCACCTGGAGGAGCAGCATTGTGCCGATGATGCCGCGCATCTGCGGCAGGGCGACGTGCCAGACGCGGCGCCAGATGCCCGCGCCGTCGAGTTCGGCCGCCTCGTAGAGTTCGGCCGGGATGCTCGAGAGCGCGGCGATGTAGATGATGACCGCGGTCCCGGCGCCGGCCCAGGTGGTCTCGAGGACGATCGACGGCATCGCGAGGGTCGGCGAGGTGAGCCACGGTACCGGTCCGATGCCGAAGACGCCGAGGACCGCGTTGAAGACCCCGTCCTCACTCGGCTCGTAGAAGAACTTCCAGAGCAGGATGGCGACGACCGGTGGCACCATGACGGGGAGGTAGGCGAGGGCGCTGAAGTACCAGCGGTGGCCGCGGAGCTCGGAGATGAACACGGCCAGGGCCAGCGGGACCGGGAAGCCGAAGAGGATCGCGAGACCGGTGTAGAGGAGCGTGTTGAGGGTCGCCTGCGGCAGGTTCGGATCGCTCAGCACGTAGCTGAAGTTCTCCACCCCGACCCAGGTGGACGTCTGTCCTGGGGTGATGTCCTGGACGCTCATCACGAGCGAGGAGAGGATCGGACCCCACGAGAAGTAGAGGTAGACGAGGATCGCCGGCAGGGCGATGCCGAGGGCGACGAGACCCGGGCGGGCGCGTCGCCACCGGCGTGTGGCCGCGGGCGTGCGCGCGGCCGATGACGGACCCGGCTGCGGTCGCTTGATGGTCTGGAACATGGGGTCCTCCTGGGACCGGGGCGGGCGCGTGGCCCGCCCCGGCGGGTCGTCAGCGCGTCAGTCGGCCCTGGACGTCGGTGCTCGCCTGCGAGAGCAGGCTGTCGATGTCGGCGTTCCGGTCGGTCAGCACGGTCTGGATGACGGTGTCGAGCGCGCCGTAGACCTCCTGCGCGTTGTTGACCGGCTCGGCGACGACCGGGATCTCCGCCGAGGCGTCGAGGTAGGGCGTGAAGTTCGCCGACGGCACGTTGATGTAGTCGGCGATCCAGTCGAAGTAGGTGTCGTACGCCTCCTCGTTCACCACCGCGAGGCCGGGGAGGCCTGTGACGGATCCGGCCTCGTTCGAGGCCTTGGCGTCGGCGACGGCGGTGTCCTGGTCGAAGTAGCGCTGCAGGTAGAGGAAGCTGATCCACTTCACCGCGGCGGTGCGCTCGGCGTCGGTCGCGTTCGGGCCTACGATCTGGACACTGCCACCGGAGAGGGTGCCGTTCGATCCGCCGTCCTGCGGCATCCCACCGATGCCGAAGTCCTCGGCGGGGAGCTTGAGGTTCTGCACGACGCCGTAGTAGCGGTCGCTGGCTCCGATCATCATGCCGATCTTGCCCGCGGCGAAGTCCTGGCCCTGCGAGTCGGCGTCGTAGAGGGTGTTCGCGGGCAGGGTGCCGTCCTCGAACTGCATGGCCTGCAGGAGGGCGAGCGCGTCGGCGGAGGGCGTGTCGTCGAAGGTGGCCTTCGTGCCGTCCGCGTTCTCGACGGTCCCGCCGAAGGAGTAGGTCATGCCGGTGAACTGCCACCCGCCCGTGTTGGCGGTCGTGAGGACCGAGAAGCCGGCGGCGCCGGTCTTCGCGGTGATCTGCTGCGCGGCCGTGCGGACCTCGTCCCACGTGGTCGGCGGTGCGTCGGGGTCGAGCCCGGCCGCGGTGAACAGGGCGCGGTTGTACACGAGGCCGAACGAGTAGGCGTTCGTGGGGACGCCGTAGGCCTTGCCGTCCGCATCGGAGGCGAGCTTCAGGATCGCCGGGTTCAGCGAGTCGAGCAGGCCCTCGGACTCCAGGGTGTCGGTGAGGTCGGCGGCCTGGCCGCGCTTGATGAGCCCCTGCGGTTCGGTGAGGGGGACGCTCAGGACGTCCGGAAGGCTGCCGCCGGCCGCGAGGGCCTGGAAGGTCGTCGGGTCGTAGGCGGTCTCGACCGCCTGCACGTCGATGTCGGGGTTGGCCTCTTCGAACGCTGAGACGCGTTCGTCGAAGTACTTGCGGTCCTCGGGGCGGTCCGCCGACGGGCGGTCGCCGACCTCGATGGTGGTCTTGCCGTCGGTCGATTCCGACGATTGCGGCGAACAGCCCGCCGCTGCGACGGCGATACCGCCGATCACCAGCACAGCCGCTGCTGTGCGGATGCGTCCAGTCATGTGAACTCCTTCGTTCGATGCTCGGGTGAGAGGAAAAGCGATTGCTCTATCGATGTCTAGCAGGTCCGACGACGGTTCGTCAAAGCGGGATGTCTTCGAGCTCTCGTTCAGTCGCAGTGGCGAGGAGGTGCTTGACAGGCGGGCTGGTGGTTCGGCAGGCTTCGTCAGGAAAACCGCTTTCCCCACCGAACGGGGCACGCTCAACGAGGAGACAGTGATGACCGAACGAACACGACGCCCGTCGCACCTGCGGCGGCTCACGGCAGCGGCCTTGGGGGTCCTCCTCGCGGTCGGCGCCCTGGCGCAACCGACCGCGGCGGTGGCGCAGGAGACGACGATCCCCGTCGAGGACCTCGTGGGCTGGTCGGGTGTCGCGTTCGACGGCACGTCGGTCGCGCCGAGCGCGCCGCGCACCGCCACGGAGGGTCACACGGGTGCGAGTTCCGTCGAGGTCCTCCTCGACACCGGAGCGCGCACGGTGGACGGTTGGGAGATGGCGGTCCGGTCCCTGGACGACGCCCCGCTGGACTCGGTGTCGTTCTGGGTCCGCGCGGAGAACGTGACCACCGTCGGCGTCCAGCTCGTGGACACGACCGGGCAGACGCACCAGACCTTCCTCCCGGTCCCCGCGTCCGACGGGTGGCAGGAGCTGACCCTGCAATCGCCCGTCGCCGATCCGAGCCACAGCGCCTGGGGTGGCGCGGGTGACGGGATCTGGCACGGCCCGGCGCGGCAGGTCGGCTTCGTCGTCAACGGGTGGGCTCGGGCGGACACGGCGCAGCCGACCGCCCGTCTGCTCGTCGACGACCTCACCGTCCGGGCCGCGGACACCCCCGCCGGATTCACCCTGACTCCGGGGACGCTCGGCAACCTGTTCACCGAGGGCGATCCCCTCGCCTTCCCCTACACGTCCAGCGCCGACACGGTGCGCTGGACCGTCACGGACGGGGACGGACGTCTGGTCGACGAGGGCGAGGCGGACGCCGACGGCGCGCTGGAACTCACCGCCCTCGGACGCGGATGGTTCTCGCTGACCGTCGAAGGCCTCGTCGCCGGCGAGTCGGTCGGTTCCGCCTCCACGACGTTCGCCGTCCTCGCCGAGACCGACGTCGCCGCCACCGCGACCGGGCGGTACGGTGCAGCCACCCACTACGGCCAGGGCTGGGACCCGGCCTCGATGGGCGCCCTCGCGGTCGGCGGTGTGGCGCAGTTCCGCGACGAGGTGTACTGGAGCGAGGTCGAGACGACCCCCGGCGTCTACGACTGGTCGCGTCCGCGAGCCGAGTTCCTCGACGCTGCACGCGATTCCGGCGTCAAGCCGCTCCTCCTCGCCGGCTACGGCAACCCGCTGTACGACGGTGGCAACGGACCGGTGAGCGATGAGGCCGTGTCCGCCTACGCCGCGTACGCGGCCGCGATGGCCGACGAGTTCGGCGACATGTCGACGGGCCTCGAGATCTGGAACGAGTGGGACCTCGGCCTCGGCGGGAACACCAACGTCGCCCCGGAGCACTACGTCGACCTCCTCGCCGCGGCGTCCCCCGCCGTGAAGGCCGTCGCCCCCGACCTGCCGGTCATCGGTCCCGCGGTCGCGATCCTCAACACCGACTGGCTCGAACAGACCTTCCGGCTCGGAGCGCTGCAGTACCTGGACGGCATCGTCCTCCACCCGTACAGCTACCCGGTCGGGGCCGAGGCGCTCGACGAGACCCTCAGCCGGGTCGACGCGCTGGTCCGGCAGTACAACGGCGGCGAGTCCATCCCCCTGTGGGTGACCGAGCTCGGCTGGCCGACCGGCACCAACGCCCGAGCCGTGTCCGAGTCGTCGCAGGCGGCCGACATCGCCAAGTCGGCGGTCATCACGGCGATGCACGACGTGGAACGGACCTTCATCTACGACCTCGTCAACGACGGCGTCGACGCGCAGGAGACCGAGGAGAACTTCGGCCTGCTGCACCACCCGCAGGACCCGCTGGGCGCCTTCACCCCGAAGCCGGCGTTCGTCTCCTACTCCACGGCGGCCGAGCTGTTGGCGGACGCGACGGCCACCGGGCGGGACACCTCCGTCGCCGACCTCTGGAACGTCTCCTTCGACACCCCCGACGGACCGCTGCGTGCGCTCTGGTCGACCTGGGACCGGGCGGTCACCCTCGAGTTGCGCGGGGAGGTCGTGATCACGGACCTGTACGGCGCGTCCCGCACGGTCTCCGCCGGCGACGGCATGAGCATCCTGCTCGAGCTGGGTGAGGGCCCGGTGTACGTCCAGGGCGAGGTGGTCGGCGTGACCGCTTCGGAGACCGCGCTGACGCTCGACCCCGCCTACCTCGGGCAGACGGTCACCGCGCGGTGGACCATGGACAACCGGGCGGGTACCACGGAGCGCACCGTCGCGCTCCGCTTCGACGACGGCCAGGAGGCGTCGCAGACGGTCCCCGCCGGGACGACCGGAACCGTCGTCGTCGAGCTGCCACCGGCGAGCGCGCTCGGAGAACTGCTCGTCCAGGCCACCCTCCTCGAAGACGACGTCGAGCTCGGACGTCTCTCGGCACGCACCACCGTCGGTGAGCCCGTCACGCTCGTCGGCGATCAGGTCGCCCTGGCCGACGGCGGCAGCGCGCTCCGCCTGACCGTGGACAACGCCTCGGGCGAGCCGGTGACGATCGACCGCCTGACCGTCGACCTCGGCGGTTCCACGCAGACGTTCCTCGACGGGGTGACGGTCGCGGCGCACGAGGCGGCGACCGCCGACCTCCCGCTCGCCGGTCTCGCAGGGCGGACGGACTGGAGTGCCGTGGCGCTCGTGGGCGGGCGCGAACTGACGGCGTCGGGTGTCGTCGTGCCCCTCGACCTCGGCGCTGCGGTCGACGCCGCGCACCGCACGATCGAGGTGGACGGCGTGCTCGACGACCTCGACGACCTCACACCGATCGTGCCGGTGGCCACCGGACGCGCCGCTGACGACCAGTCCGCGAGGGCCTGGTACACCTGGGACGAGGACGACCTCTTCCTGTCGGTCGAGGTGACCGACGACGTCCACGACCAGCCGGCGGTCGGCGCGAACATCTGGCAGGGCGACTCGGTGCAGTTCACCGTCGCGGCGGGTGCACCGGGATCGGCGACCGGATGGCACGAGCTCGGGATGGCGCTCACCCCGGCCGGGCCCCAGCTGTACCGGTGGCTCGCGGTGGGGGAGGGGCCCGGGACGGTCGCCGGTGCTCGGGTCGCCGTCGAACGGGACGACGCCGCCGCGACGACGGTGTACGAGGTGGCGGTGCCCTGGGTCCGGCTCGCCGGTGTCCGTCCCGACGCGGCGCTCCTGAGCAGCGCCTTCATCGTGAACGAGGCCGACGGACAGGGCCGGGACGGGTACCTCGCCTGGGGTGGCGGCATCGCGGCCGAGAAGGACTCGGCGCAGTTCCTGCCCGTCCGACTCCTGCCGGCAGCCGGGACCGGTGGCGGCACGGATCCGGGCGCCGAGCCCGGGACGGGCGCCGGGACGGGCCCGGGGCCCGGCACCTCGGGTGGTTCCGACGGAGGCGCAGCGTCGACGGACCGATCCGGGACGCGCGGGCTCGCCGGCACCGGAGTCGACGGCACGGCGACGCTCGTGCTGCTCGGACTCGGGGCGCTCGCCGCCGGGGCGCTCGTCGTCGCACGTGGCCGACGCGCGACCGGCCGCCGACCGTGACCGACGGCACACCTCGCCGTCCCGTCGTCACCGGCCTGCGGGTCGGTCGACGGCGGGACGTCGCCGTCGCCGCGGTCCCCGAACCGCCGCTCTCGTGGCTCGTCGAGGCGGCGCCCGGCTGGACGGGTTCCCGTGCCGTCGTGCGCTTCGACGGTGTCGAGGAACGCGAGCTCGGTCCCCATGGGGTGCTCGAGCCCTGGCCGTTCGCGCCGCTGACGCCCGATTCGGAGCATCAGCTCGAGGTCCGTGTGGACGGCGTCGACGGCACCGACTCGGCAGTGGAGCCCGCCGCTCCGCTTCGTCGCCCGTTTCCTCGACGAGCCCTGGTCCGAGCCGCTGCTCGCGCACCCCGCCCCGGTGCGGGAGGCCCAGCCGTTCGTCCTGCGGCGGGTCGTGACCGTCCCGGCCGACGTCGAGTCGGCGACCCTGTGGAGCACCTCGCACGGCGTCCACCAGGTCTCCGTCAACGGGGTCGACGTCGACGACCACGTCCTGAAGCCCGGTTGGACGAGCTACCGGGATCGGCTCACGGTCACCGGAACCGAGGTCGGCGCGTTGCTCACCCCGGGGGCGGAGGACGTCGTGACCGTCCGGGTCGCCGGCGGCTGGTTCACCGAGCGCTACGGCTTCGGCGAGAACGCCCGCCGACACTACGGGGAGCAGCCTGCGGTCTCCCTCCGACTCGACGTGCGGTGCGCGGACGGTCGGACGGTCCGCGTGGGAGGCGACGGGGCGTGGCTCGTCGACCCTGCGCCCGCCCTCGTCGACAGCGGCCTCTACGCCGGCGAGACCTGGGACCTCCGCCGCGAGCTCGACGGTGGGCATGACGGGTCCGAGCCGTGGCCCGCGGCGGCGATGCGTCCGTTCCCCGCCGACGTCCAGGTGCAGACCGACGACGCCGAGCCGGTCCGCGTCGTCGACGAACGAGCCCCGGTGGCCCTGTGGCCGAACCCGGACGGCACCGGGACGATCATCGACTTCGGCCAGAACCTGGTCGGTCGGCTCCGGCTCCGGCTGGACGCACCGGCGGGCACCGAGGTGGTCCTCCGGCACGCCGAACTCCTCCAGGACGGTGAGCTGTACACGCGATCGTTGCGTGCCGCTTCGGCGACCGACCGCTTCGTCGCCGACGGCCGGGGCCCGCGCTGGGTCGAGCCGGAGTTCACCTTCCACGGCTTCCGCTACGCCGAGGTGCGAGGCGTGCCGGAGTCGGTCGGAACCGACGACGTCCGCGCCGTCGTCCTCCAAACCGCGCTGCGCCGCACCGGCTGGTTCTCGTCCTCCGACCCGATGCTCGACCGCCTCCACGAGAACGTGGTGTGGAGCGTCCGGGGCAACACGCTCGCGCTCCCGACCGATTGCCCGCAGCGGGACGAACGGCTCGGCTGGACGGGTGACGCGCAGGTCTTCTCGGCCGCAGCGGCGTCGCTGTTCGACGTCGACGCCTGCTTCGCGTCCTGGCTCGACGACCTCGCGCTGGAGCAGCGTGCGGCCGGCGGGGTCGTCCCGACCGTCGTGCCGAACCCCCTCGGCTCGTTCAGCGAGGTCGCCGCAGCGGGCTGGGGTGACGCGGTGACGATGGTGCCGGACGTGCTCCGCGACCGCTACGGCGACCTGGCGGTGGAGCGTCGCCTCGCCGCCTCCATGCTCGCCTGGGTCGAGGCGTGCGCCGACCGCTCCGACCCCTCCGGGCTGTGGGAACAGGGCTTCCAGTACGGCGACTGGCTGGACCCGACGGTGAGCCGACCGGACAAGGCCCGCACCGATCCCGGACTCGTGGCCACCGCGTTCCGCGTCCATTCGGCGCGCCTGGCGGGAGCCGCGCTCGAGGCGGCCGGGGACCACGTCGGCGCGGAACGGGCACGGGCACTCGCCGAGCAGGTGGGCCGGGCCTTCCGCGCCGCCTATCTCACCCCCGCCGGCCGCGTGATGTCGGACACTCCGACCGCGTACGCCCTCGTCCTGGCGTTCGACCTGGCCCCGGCAGAGCGCCGAGGCGTCCTCGCCGAGCGGCTCGCCGCCCTGCTCCGCGCCGGCGGCCACCACCTCGCGACCGGGTTCCTCGGGACGCCGTTCGTGCTCGACGCGCTCCTCGACCACGGTCAGGAACGGGCCGCTGAGCGCCTGCTGTTCCAGACCGCCTGCCCGTCGTGGCTGTACCCGGTGACCCAGGGCGCGACGACGGTGTGGGAACGGCCGGACGCCATCCGGCCGGACGGCTCGGTGCATCCTTCCGGGATGGTGTCCCTCAACCACTGTGCGTTCGGTGCCGTGGCCGACGTGCTGCACCGGCGCATCGGGGGCCTCGCGCCCGCCGCTCCCGGGTACCGGCGGATCCTCGTGCAGCCGTGGTTCCCCGAAGCCCTCCGGCACGCGTCCGTGGTGCACGAGACGCCGTTCGGTCGCGCGGAGGTCGCCTGGGAACGCGTGCCGGACGGCGTGTCGGTGTCCGCCACGGTCCCGACCGGGAGCAGCGCCGAGGTGCGCCTACCCGACCGGCCCGTGTTCGAGGTCGGCTCGGGGACGCACCGATGGACCGTCCAGCTCCCACCCGCCGAACGGCCCGTCGCCCTGGGGGTCGACGCCGACCTGGCGCGACTCATCGACCACCGCGGTGTGGGCGCGCTCGTCTCAGGAATCCTGCGCGAGGCCGAACCGGCGCTCGCCGAGGAGTTCGACGCCTACATCCGCTGGGTACCGGGGCGGACCCTGCGTGCCGAGCTCGCGGCGGTCGCGGCGCCCCCGGAGGTGGTCGCGCGGATCGACGAGGGGCTCTCCTCCCTCCTGCTGCCCGCGCGCTGAGTCCCCGGTGCCTTCGGCCAGCGCGGTGCGCTGGCGTGAACGCGGGTTGTGCGCGCGAGCGCGGGTCTCTGGAGGGGCGCGCTCACGGTTGTGGGGCGCGGTCGTGCCGGTTGGGGTGGGCTCACGTCAGCGCGGTGCGCTGGCGTGAACGCGGGTTGTGCGCGCGAGCGCGGGTCTCTGGAGAGGCGCGCTCGCGGGCGTGGGGCGCGGTGGTGCCGGTTGGGGTGGGCTCACGTCAGCGCGGTGCGCTGGCGTCAGGGGGACGGGGTCAGCGGTCGCTTCGGGATCGACGGGCGACGAACCACCAGACGAGCATCGACAGGACACCCGCGCCGAGCGCCGCGAGGAGGAGCCCACCGAACGGGTCGTCGGCGGGGACGCCGTTCAGCATCCATACGCCCATCACCAGGGCGGCGATCATCGCGGACGGGGCCAGCCAACGCACAGCGTCACGCGCCGCGCCAGGCTTGCCCACGATCCCTCGACTGCGGCGTCGCACCGCGCCTGCCACGCCCAGCACGGCACCGAGGACCGCGAGCGCCGACAGGGCGATCGCCGCGAGCCCCGGCCACAGCGCAGCCAGCCGAGCGGACATCGGTGCTCCAGCGTCGACGCCCGCCACCGTCCCGGCCGGGAGGTCGAGGACGACACCGAGGTCGTCGCTCACGGACGTCGAGCGGCCATCCGACCGTCGTCGTCAGGCGCGAGCTCGACGGTCGCCGTCTCGCGGCCGGAACCGCCCTCGGTCCGCCGCCGGTCGCCACGCCCCGGCCTCGGTGGGGGTCCACCCGGCCGTCGACGGCGTCGTCGAGGAGCTCGTCGGTCGGCGGTGAAGCTGACAGCCGGAACGGGCCCTGCTGCGACGTCCTCGTCCCAGGCGACGCCGCTCGTCCAGCCGTCGAGGAGCGCGACCCAGCTGATCCGGTCGACGTCCCGGCCATCGACGGTCGCGGCGACGGCCGGCCTCGTGGACGGTCGTCTGGATCACGACGTCGTGCAGGCCGGTGCGCACGTCGTCGAAGGTCGTGCGGAGCAGCAGTCGACCGCTCCTCGCGTTCCGTCGTGAAGGGCGCGTCCTCGCCGTCGATCGTCACACCGGTCGACCGTGAGGCCCAGGTCCTGGCCGTCGACGACGGCCGGCCATTCGCGCACCACCTGTCCGGGCACCGCGCCCTCGTCGGAGAAGTCGACGCCGAGGCGTTCGGTCACGCGCAGTCGCGCACCGTCGCCGTCGGTCCGCGTCAGCTCCGCGTCGAAGTCGGCTGTGGCGATCGTCGTGAGGGTCGATCCGGGGATGTCGCCCGTGTAGCGAACGGGGTGTCTCGGACTCCAGCGACGGCGCCGGGAGGACGTTCACCGCGACGATCGCGCCGACGACGAGGAGCACGGCGAGCACCCGGACGGCGATGCGCGGTCCGGTCAGGAAGCCCGCTCTCGATCCCGTCGGCGCGCGAGGCGCGATCGGCCGCGGCCGCCGGCATGGTGATCTCCGGGGCGATCAGCGCGGCCACCCGTCGGCCGGTCGCCCGGGGCGGAGCGCCGAGCACGGCGTAGGGCAGGAGGCGGTCGCGCAGGCTGGCGCGATCGAGCAGCTGCGTCCGCTCGGCGAACACCCGGATGCCGAGGAGGTGCTGCTTCACGAGCGCACCCTTGCGGGTCAGCGGCCGGGCGGTCAGGGCGATCGCGAGGACGATGACGGCGAAGACGGTCGAGAGGGCGACGAAGGCGAGCGGCCACCACACCACCGCGAGCACGGTCTGATGGGAGAGCTGCCGGACGATGCCCCACTGGAGGAGGGTCAGCGCGATCGGTGCGGCGATGAACCAGTCACGCACGAAGCCCTTCGGCACCCGGCGGAGGCCCGCGCTGGATCTGCCCGGCGCGTTCCGGCCCGGTGAGGTACCGACGCAGGGCACGGGGTCGGTCGCCCAGACGGCCGGCCCGCTTGGCGGCACCGGCCGCCGCGATGAGGCGCGCCTGTCGTTTGGCCTGCTGCTTCGTGCCGCTCACCGCGGCGTCCTTGAGTCGTTCGGCGAGCTCCATCGTCGCGGGCGACCGGAGGAGGTGCGCGGCGATGCGCGGCGAGATGCCCTCCGGCGGTTCCGACTGGGCGAGGTACCACGGACGTCCACGCGCGTCACCCCACGCGACCGCACGGGCCGCGAACGACAGCAGGAGCGTCGCAGCGAGGACGAGCATCGGCAGGACGGGTCCGAAGGTCTGCACCCAGAAGATCCAGGACTGCGGGGGCATCGTGATCGAGCCGGCCTCGAACGGCATGGTGAACCGCGCCTGCGCGTGCGGTGGGGCCGCGTCGTCGCTCGTGAACGCGTAGGCCACCTCGCCGGGTGGGGCGTCCGGCTCCGGGGTCAGCCACTGCCCGGCACCCACGAGGGTCCATGCGAGGGAGCCGCGCGGTTGCCGGACGAGACGGTCGTCGAGCTCCTGTGGGATGGTCACCCGCACGTCGAGTTTCGCCACGGCCTGCTGCAGGTCGGGGCCGAACACGTCCCACCGGAGCAGGTCGACGGGCTGCCCGGTGGCGGGGTCCGGAGTCGACGTAGGCGAGATCGGAGAGCTGGTACCGGATGACGAGCTCGTGGTCGCCCGTGAGCTGCTCACCGGGGTCGACGACGAGCCGGAGGAAGACCGCTGCCCGCTCCCGGGTCACGTCCTGCTTCACGCCGTCCAACGTCACCGTGATCGCTGACGGGTCGAGGGCGTGCCCCTGGTACTCGGTCGCGAGCACCCGTTCGATGGTGTGGTCGTCGAGGTCCTTCGGGAAGAACGCGTCGATGCGCTCCTCGACATCGGTGACGAGCCGGCCGTCCTCGTCTGTCGTCACGCGGTAGTCGGCGGCTGAAGGAGCGGGCGATCCAGGTGTCGGTGACGTCGGATGCCTCGTCGGTGAGGTCGTCGAGAGTGAGCGGCGGATTGATGACCGGGCCGACGAGGAGGATGATCCCGCCGATGGCGACGAGCCCCCAGAGCTGGCGCAGCCCGCTGCGGAGGCGGGAGCCGCCACGCGACTGCAACCATCGCTCGACCCGCAGGAGCCAGGCGGAGAGGACGGTCCACAGTGGCGTGTGCCGTGGCGCGGGATCCGGGATGCGGGTGTCGGGTTCGCCCACGCCGTCCGGTTCCGTCACGTCGTCGAGTGTAATCCCGTGGCGTCGCGCGACAATCCGTGGACCGCTGTCGCCGGCCACCGCGCGGATCGCCGAGCTCGCCGAGCACACGCTGCTCGCGGCGGCGGAGCCCGACCAGGTGATCGCGACCACCCCGAGGCGCTGAGCGTCGCTCCGCGAACCGGCGTATCGGATGACCCGATGGCTCGCGCAGGCACGTCCCCCGTTGTCGCCCTCGCGCCGCGTTCGTACGCTCGCAGCATGCGTTTCAGTCCTCCCGTGCTCCAGTCCCTCGACGGCTCCTTCCGTCACCTCAAGACCCCGCTCGTCGACGCTCCACCGGCGCAGCGCGACCCGGCCGTCATCGAGACCGTCTCCGCGATGCTCCTCGACATCGAGCGGCGCGGCATGGACGCCGTGCTCGACGCCGCGCGACGGCTCGACCGGTACGAGGGCGGCGACGTCGAGCTGACGCCCGAGCAGATCGCGACCAGCGGCGACCGCCTCCCCGCGGACCTCCGCGCCGCCATCGACCTCGGCGGCGAGCGCACCCGGGCCTTCGCCCAGGAGCAGCGCTCCCACCTGCAGGACTTCGAGACCGAGCTCGTCCCCGGACTCGTCACGGGCGTGAAGTACGTGCCCGTCTCCCGCGTGGGCGCCTACCTCCCGGCCGGCCGCTTCCCGCTCACCGCCAGCGCGTTCATGACGGTCGGCGTCGCCAAGCAGGCCGGTGTGCCGACGGTCATCGCCTGCACCCCGCCGCAGCCCGAACGGCGGCGCGAACGACGCCGTCGTCTACGCCGCGCACGTGTCCGGTGTCGACCGCGTCTTCGTCCTCGGCGGTGTCCAGGCGCTCGCCGCGATGGCCTACGGTCTGCTCGGCGAGCTGCCGATCGACATGCTCGTCGGTGCGGGCAACGCCTTCGTCGCCGAGGCCAAGCGGCAGCTGTTCGGCACGGTCGCGATCGACCTCCTCGCCGGTCCGTCCGAGGTGGCCGTCCTCGCGGACGAGACCGCGGACCCGATCCTGGTGGCCGCCGACCTGCTCGGGCAGGCCGAGCACGGACCGAACTCGCCGGCCGCGCTCGTGACGACGTCGGAGGAGCTCGGCCGCGCGGTCATCGCCGAGGTCGAACGCCAGCTCCCGACGCTCTCGACCGAGTCGATCTGCGGGCCCGCCTGGCGCGACTACGGCTCGGTGACCGTGGCCGACGACCGCGAGACCGCCGCGGCGCTCATGGACGACCTCGCCCCGGAGCACCTCGAGGTCATCACGGCCGACGACGCCTGGTACCACGAGCGGTTGCTCAACTACGGGTCGATCTTCCTCGGCGCGTGGAGCACCGTGGCGTACTCGGACAAGGGCATGGCGGGGACGAACCACGTGCTCCCGACCGCCGGCGGCGCCAAGCACAGTGCCGGGCTCTCGGTGTCGCGGTTCCTGAAGCCGCTCACCTACCAGCGGATCGCCGAGGCGGCGACGCCCGAGCTCGCCGACGCGGTGCAGGTCATCTCCGATTCGGAGGGGATGGCGGCGCACAGCGCGACGGCGACGCTCCGCACGGCCCGGCTCAGCTGAGGCGGTCGGCGCCGGCCCCCTCCGCTGCGCAGTCGCAGTCCCTGGCGGAGCGCGTGCTGGGCCTCCTGCATCGCCTCGTCGAAGTCCAGTTCGGGGTCGTGGAGGATCCGGGCGGTCGCGCGAGCGTGCGCGCGGGCCTCGCGCTCGACCGCCTCGGATGCGGCTGTCTGCTCGACGGGTTCGATCGAGGGCTCGCCGATCGTGGCGAACGCACGCGTGAGGCTGAGCTGCACCTCGCGGTCGCCCCGGCCGAACTGCCTCGCCAGCAGCTCGGCGAGCGCCGACGCCTCCCGCTCCGGGACGACCCCTGCGGCGGTGCGCCAGGCGGCTCGGGCGACCTGATCCTCCTCGTCCTCCAGCAGTGCGAGGGTGATGGCCGACCAGGTGCGGGGGTCTCCGGTCTTCGAGAGGGTGTGGAGCGCCTGGCTGCGTGCCTGTGGGAAGACCGACCCGAGTTCCTCCATCAGGCGAGGAACGGTCACCTCGGGGTCGTGCCGCACGAGTGCCCAGGTGAGCATGTCGCGCACGAAGAAGTCGGGCTCGACGGCGCAGCGGTCGACGAGGACCTCGATGTAGGCGGTCTTCGGGGTGGTGCCCGCGGCGAGCGCAGCCTGGAGCCGGTCTGAAGAGGCCGGCACGCGGAGGGCGCGGGCGAGCCCGTTCGCGGCGGCGTCGTCGTATTCCGAGGACATCTCGACCACCTTCCGGGGTGTGGGGACGGGTTTCCAGCGTAGGTGTCCGGTGACGCCGACGGCCCCCTATGACGGCGCTCGTCGTGCGGACGGCCAGACTGGACCCATGATCACCATCCACCTCCGCTACCAGATCGACCCCGAGCAGCTCGACACCTTCACCGAGTACGGGCGGCGCTGGATCCGCCTCGTGAACCGGCTCGGTGGCGACCACCACGGCTACTTCCTCCCAGCGGAGGGCGACAACGACGAGGCGTTCGCGCTGTTCAGCTTCCCCTCGCTCGCCGCGTACGAGCAGTACCGCATCGCCGCGGCGACGGACCCGGAGTGCATCGAGGCCTACGAGCTCGTGCGGGGCACCGGCTGCATCGTGCGCTTCGAGCGTCGCTTCCAGACGCCGCTCTTCGGCGACGAGGCGGACCGCCGACCCTGAGCCTCAGTGACCCTGAGCCACGGTGAGCGTCAGTAGGGCGCGCGGAACGTCAGGGTGAACCGGGTCGGCGCGTCCTCGGTGAGGAGGGACCCGTTCAGGAGTTCGGCGCGTTCGCTCAAGCCGACGAGCCCGTGGCCCGCGGACGACCACGAGCTGTCCGACGACGCGCGCGGGGCGGGCGTTCCGGATGACCACGGTGACCTCGTCTGCGGAGGCTTCGGCGCGCACGTCGACCGCGGCGCCCGGCGCATGCTTGCGCGCGTTCGTCAGTCCCTCCTGCACCGTCCGGTAGATCGCCCGCTGCACGGGTGCGGGGAGGCCGTCCGGCAACTCGATGGCGGAGGTGACGGCGATGCCGCTGTCCGCGATCAACCGGTCGAGGTCGTCGACCGTCGGTTGCGGGGCCAGCGGCGCATGACCGGTCTCCGCGCGCAGCAGCGTCACCATGTCCCGCAGCTCGTCGAGCGTGCGCGACGCGAGCGAACGGATCGTCACCGCCATCCGCTTCGTCCCGGGTTCCTCGGTCTGCACCTGGATCGCGCCGGCCTGGACGGCGATCAGACTGACCTGGTGGGAGACGACGTCGTGCATCTCCCGGGCGATGCGCGTGCGCTCCTCGACGAGGACGTCGGAGGCGATGCGCGCCCGCTCGCTGCGTCGGATCTGTTCGAGGTCGTGTATGCGGTCGAACAGTTCGCGGCGGGTGCGGACGAGCAGACCGAAGGCGATCGGTGCCGCGGCGTAGAGTGCGGCGTACACGATGGACAGGATCGTGTAGTTGGGCGACGTCCACCCCCACCACGGCACCGCGGCGAGGACGAAGACCACGGCGCCCGTCGTGACGAGCCGCCAGCGTCGACGTTCCCGCACCGCGACGGAGAAGAGCGACGCCAACCCGGCCAGGGTGGCGAGGTTGAGGGTGAAGGCCGGCACGGCGAGGAGGAGCGACAGCCACGGCCAGCGTCGCCGGAAGATCGAGGCCGACGGCGGCGGCGATCGCCAGGCCGGACTCCCAGGGCGTCGCCCACTCGAGCGTCGTCAGGCTCTCGACGGCCGCCGCCGCGATGAGGGCGAGTTCGAGGAGGACCGACCAGAGCCGGGAGCGCCGCTTCACCGCGGGGTCCGCCTCGTCGCCGCGGACCCCGGCACGCTCGGCGATGATGGCGGCTTCGAGTCGGGTCGTCACCTCGAGTTTGCCGAGGATGGCACTCACGTGGTCCTTCACGGTCGCGCGGCTGAGGTGCAGTGCCTCGCCGATCTCGGTGTTGGACGCGCCGGTCCGGAGCGCCGCGAGCACGTCCTGTTCGCGGCCCGTCAGCCCGGACAGTCGCCGTCGCCGCCTCGCGGTCGGCGGTGCGGGCGAATCCGCCGACGAGCGTCCGGGACACCTGCGGGGAGAGCACGATGCCGCCCGCGGAGAGGGATCGGAGCAGCATGGGGAGCTGCTCCGGGTCCGTGTCCTTCACGAGGAACCCCGCGGCGCCGCTGCGGAGGGCGCGGGCGATGTAGTCGTCGGAGTCGAAGGTGGTGAGGATCGCGACGACGGGCGGGTCGTCCCAGGTCTGCAGTTCGTCGAGGATGTCGAGCCCGTTGCGCCCGGGCATGCGGACGTCGAGGAGGACGACGTCGGGACGGCTCGAGCGGATCGCCTCCACGGCGCCGATCCCGTCGACCGAGGCGACGACCTCGATGTCCTCGACGGCACCCAGGATGAGTTCGAATCCGGACCGCACCAACGCCTCGTCGTCGACGATGGCCACTCCGATCACGGTGTCCTCCTCAGCTCGACTCTCACCCTACGAGTCCCGGGAACCGGCGCGGCGACGGCCGGGAGGCGGAACCCGCCAGGTGGCGGGGGTGGAATAGCCCGCAGCAGGATGCGGGTCGCGCCGCGCCGAGGCGGAGACTGAATCGCTCTGGTCCCGTGGAGCGGAACCTGGCGCGTCCGGGATCGACGATCGTCGGACGGACGATGGGGGAGCACGCATGGGGGACATCACGTGAGGTCACGACAGGGGAGTGGCGCGCGCCGCCGGACCGGCGTCGACGACGCGCCGACGGTCGGTATCGGGATCCTCGCGACCGTCGGCGTCATCCTGTTGCTGGTCCTGGCCGGCGCGTTCGTCACGACCCTGGCCCTCGGTGGTCGTTGATGGTCGAGGTCTCCCTCGCGCAGCGGATCCCGCTGTCGAAGCCCTTCCACGCCGCCGGTGAACTCGAACAGCTCGAACGCGTCCTCGCCGGAGACCACGTCCACGGCGACGGTGCCTTCACCGCGTCGGCATCCGAGCGCCTCAGGGACCTCACGGGCGCGCCGCACGTGCTCCTGACCACCTCGGGGACCCACGCGCTCGAGATGATGACCCGCCTGATCGGCGTCGGTCCCGGCGACGAGGTCATCCTGCCGACCTTCACCTTCCCGTCGGCGGCGAACGCGGTCGTCCTCGCCGGAGCGACGCCGGTCTTCGTCGACAGCGACCCGGTGACGGGCAACCTGGACCCGCAGCACGTCGCCGACGCCATCGGACCACGCACGCGGGCGATCTCGGTCATGCACTACGGCGGTGTCCCGGTGGACGTGCCGGCGTTCCAGCAGCTCACGGCCGAGCACGGGCTGCACCTGCTCGAGGACAACGCGCACGGCCTCGGGGTCGCCGGCGACGGTGTCCGCCTCGGCACGGTCGGAGCGATGGCGGCCCAGAGCTTCCACGACACGAAGAACGTGCACTGCGGCGAGGGCGGCGCCCTGCTCATCTCCGACGAGACCGTCCTGCTCCGCGCCGAGATCATGCGCGAGAAGGGGACCGATCGGGCCCAGTTCCTCCGCGGGCAGGTCGACAAGTACAGCTGGGCGGACCTCGGGTCGAGCTACCTGCCGAGCGAGCTCAACGCCGCCGTCCTCGACGCCCAGCTCCGCGACTTCGACGTCATCCAGGGGCATCGGCATCGCATCTGGGACCGCTATGCGGCCGAACTCGCCGAGTGGGCTCACGATCGCGGCGCGACGCTCATGGACCCGCCCGGTGGCGTGCATGCCGCGCACCTGTTCTTCCTCCTGCTGCCGGATGCGGGGGTGCAGCAGGAGTTCCTGCGCCACCTCCAGGCGCACGGTGTCGGAGCGGCCTTCCACTACGTGCCGCTGCACTCGAGCGCGGCGGGCCGGCGCTACGGCAGAGTGGTCACCGAGCCGCAGCACGCGGTCCGGTTCGCCGAGCGTCTCGTCCGGCTCCCGTTGTGGCCGGCCATGACGGACGACGAGGTGGACCGGGTCATCACGGCGGTCCGCGCGTTCGGACCCGTGACACCAGCGGCACCAGCAGCACCTGCGGCACTCGCAGCGACGGCATCGACGGGACAGGACTCCATATGGGCATGATCGGGCAGGGGCTCCGAGCCATCCGCGGCGAGGGCGTCCGATCGACGCTCTGGCGCGCCGCGCACTTCGCCGACGGACGGTTCAACCCGATGCGGCGCAAGCCGACGGACCTGTACCCGAGCGACGCCATCGCCGCGGACTGGACGGTGCCGCGGAACTTCAACGCCGCCGAGTTCCCGGAGCGCCCCTACGACGTGGCGTGGTTGATCTCGCCGCCGAGCCGGACCTCGGGCGGGCACCAGAACGCCTTCCGGTTCATGGAGTTCCTCGAGCGCGCCGGGCACCGGCTCACGATCTACCTGTACCAGGCGTCGGCCCAGCCCGCGGTCGACATCCCCGGGATCCGGGCGATGATGGCCGCGAGCAGCGCGTACCCGGAGCTGCAGGCCGACCTCGTCCGGTACGACCCGACGACCGGCATCGCGCCGGGCGCGGACGTCGTCGTGTCCTCCGACTGGCAGACGGCCTACCCCGCGTTCCGCTACGAGGGGCCGGCCAAACGGTTCTCCTTCGTGCAGGACTTCGAACCGTGGTTCTACCCGGCCAGCAGTGAGTACGTGCTCGCGGAGAACACCTACCGGTTCGGGTTCCACGGCTTCTCCGCTGGGCCGTGGCTCGCGCAGAAGGTCGCGGACGAGTACGGGATGAGCTGCGACCACTTCGACTACTCGGTCGACAAGCAGCACTACTCGCACGTGAACGACGCGCCCCGCACCGAGATCCTGTTCTACGCCCGCCCGCCGACACCTCGACGCGGCTGGGAGATCGGCGAGCTCGCCCTGACCGAGTTCCACCGGCTGCGCCCCGACATCACGATCAACCTCGTCGGCTGGGACATGTCGGGATACGAGACCGGGTTCCCGTTCGTCAACCGGTCGGCGATGGACATCTCGGAGCTCAACGCGGTCTACAACCGGTGTGCCGCGGGTCTCGTCCTCTCGCTGACCGACATGTCGTTGCTGCCGCTCGAGATCATGTCCTCCGGCGTCGTGCCCGTCGTCAACGACAGCCCGAACACGACCGGGGTCCTCGACAGCGAGCACATCGAGTACGTCCCGTTGTCGCCCGCGGCCATCGCCCGTCGCCTCGTCGACATCGTCGAGCGGCCCGACGCGGTCGAGCACGCCAAGCGGATCTCGGCGTCGATCACCGCCGCGGACTGGTCCGACCCGGGCACGCAGTTCGTGGCGCAGTTCGAGCGCGCGATGCGCACGTCGATCTGACGAGCCTCCGCCGCGTCAGCCCGCCTGCACCGGTCAGCCCGCCCGCACCTGTCGGCCACGCGAGTCGATGTCGGGCACCGTGGCGGTGGTGGCCGCTTCGCGCGAGCCGAGGGCGGTGAGTGCAAGCTCGACCGCCTCCCGCACGCTCAAGCCGGTCGCCGTGAGGGTGTTCAGCTGCGCGAGGGCCTCGGGATCCACGATGACGACCGAGACGGGCGACTCGGGCCCCGCCTCGCCCACGGCGGACCCGGCGCGAGCCCGACGGGTGGCGAGCCCGCGAGCGATCCACGCCCGGTTCCGCTCGACATCGATCTTCAACAACCGTTTGTTGTTCCGGACCCGTTCGGCGACGAGTCTGCCCTCGTGGATGTCGGAGTACACCTGCCAGCGCGGGTAGAGGAGCCGGGTCGCGAGGTCGGTCGGTCGCAGGGGGACCGGGAGGTCGTCGATGAAGTCCTGCAGCACGGCGTCGGCGAGCGCCTCGCGGAGCGGTCGCCGCTGCAGGGTGTCGTCGGGCGAAGCTGGGAACGGCAGGGTCATGGGGATCCGGTGGTCAGAGGTCGGGTATGGTCCAGTGTCACTCCGGGTCCTGCGCCCCGGGTGGACTTCACCTGGAAACCACCCCGGAACCAACCCCTGCAATCCGTTGACCGTGCAAGTGCCGGTCTCATCGCACGGACCTGATCGGCAGCACGGCGAGTCCGCCCAGGACGGCGAACACGATCGCCGCGACATACAGCGCGTGATAGTTCTCCCCGCCACCGAGCGCGAGCAGGGGGACGGCGACGATCGGTACGAGCAGCTGTGGGAGCTGATACGAGAGGGAGACGATGCCGAGGTCCTTGCCGGCCTCGTCGAACGACGGCAAGACCTCCGTCATGAGGGCGATGTCGACGGACACGTAGGCCCCCTGAGCCGCTCCGACGATGAAGATGCCGACGAGGAACACGGTGACGTCGGGGGAGATGATCGCGACCCCGAGTCCGACCGCGCTCAGGAGGCTGGAGACGAGCACGATCGGCTTGCGTCGCCCGGTCCGGTCGGAGATCCAACCGAACAGGACCGTCATGACGATGTTCCCGACCGTGAAGATGATGAGCGCGTTCGCCTGGACACCCGACGCCTGCTCCTTCGGGATGCCCAACTGGTCGATGATGAAGAACAACAGGTAGATCGACACCGAGACGATCGACATCGTCACGAGCAGGCGGCAGGCCCACGCCCAGAAGAAGTCGCGATAGCGCACGGGGTTCAGCCAGTACGTGGACAGGATGTCGGCCACGCGCAACGGCGGAGCAGGTACCGTCCGCACGATGTCCCGGAGCCCGAACACGAGCGCGGTGCTCAGGACGCCGCCGATCAGGCCCGGCACGACGAACCAGGTCCACCGCGCGTCATTGGGGAGGGCGGCGACGATCTGCGCACCGACGATCAGGGCGAGCCCGCCCGAGACGCTGGCGGCGGCTGCGACACGCGCCCGGATCCGCGCCGGGATCTGATCGGCGAGCAGCGCGTGCACCGCCATGTTCGTCGCACCGAAGCCGAGCTGCACGATGCTCCACCCCAGGATCGTCACCGCGAGGCTGTCACCCGTCGCCAGGATCGCGACCCCGCCGAGCGCCACGACCGCTCCGCCGAGCATCCACGGCCGCCGCATCCCGAAGCGCGAGACGCGAACGGTCGGACAGCCGGCCGAACAGCGGCGTGATGATCATGATGACGACGCCGCCGACCGCCGCGACGATCGAGAGGTTCGTCCCCTTCGTCGCGTCGTCGAGGAACGCGAGGGCCTTCGGGATCGACGCCCCGCTGATGGTGCCGAGCGCCAGCGTGACCCCGAACCAGGCC
The DNA here is from genome assembly GCF_059073635.1 of Plantibacter sp. Classification (NCBI taxonomy): domain Bacteria; kingdom Bacillati; phylum Actinomycetota; class Actinomycetes; order Micrococcales; family Microbacteriaceae; genus Plantibacter; species Plantibacter sp. Next base: position 544,948 of record NZ_JCACOF010000008.1, read on the forward strand.
AGGACGAACAGCGGCAGGAAGCCGCGCGCCTGCGGTGACCCGGGGACGGCGTCCGGATCGACCGCCGCGACGGGGACGGCGTCACCGATGCGCGGCTCCGGCTCGGCGGGCCCCGTGGACGGACCGGTGGGTGGGGTGAGAGCTGACATCATCGTCTCCTCGGCTGGATCGGTTCGGGCACGAGCGGGTTCGTCCCGTAGGCCTCACGGAGCGCGGTGGCCTGGACCGCCTGCCACTCCCTCGCGCCCGCCATGACGGCCGTGAGACCACCCGACGCATGGACGTGGCCGCGCCCGATCCACGTCACCGTCGGGACCCCCGCCTCCACGAGTCGGCGTCCGTACGCCAGACCCGCGTCGCGGAGCGGGTCGTGCTCGGCGACCTGGATCAGCGTGGGCGGCAGGTCCGAGAGGTCGTCGGCCTCGAGCGGGGAGGCGTAGGCGTCCGCCGCACGCGGACCGCCGAGGTAGAGCGGCACGAGTGCCTCCGCGTCGTCCAGCCCGAACCCGCGCGCGTACCGTGTGGCGGAGTCGCCCGACGGGGTCAGCGACACCGCGGGGACCTCGAGCGCCTGATGGACGAGGGGGAGGTCACCCGAGTCACGCAGGTGGAGGACGGCGCTCGCCGCGATCCCGCCACCCGCCGAGTTGCCGGCGATGCCCAGGCGGCCCGGGTCGACGTCGAAACGGCTCGGGCCTGCTTCGGAGGTCAGGACCCGCAGGGCGTGGATGGTGTCGTCGACGGCGGCCGGATAGGGGTGCTCGGGTGCGAGCCGGTATCCGAGCGCGACGACCTGGATCCCGGCGGCGAAGGCCCGGGCGGCGAGCAGTCGGTCGTTCAGGAGCTCGTGGACGGTGCCGGACGTGAAGCCGCCGCCGTGCAGCGCGAGTTGGGTCGGCGCCGGAGACGGGAGTCCTTCCGGGCGGTACCGGCGGAGCTCGAGCGGGCCGGCCGGTCCGTCGATCCAGCTCGTGGTGATCTCGACCGACGGTGGCGCGGGTTCGGTGAACTCCTCCGCCAGGAGGTCGGAGAGCCGCCGCGCCGCCTGCCGACGGAGGGCGAGGTCCGAGGAGCGGAGTGCCGGCAGCTGCTCCGCGTGCTGCTCGATCCGCGCAGCCCAGGCGAGGATGCCCGGGTCCAGCCGCAGCTCCTCCACGGACGTCACCGCGAGGCCTCCGCCGGCTCGCGGAGCGGCGCGCCGTAGCTCACCGGCTCCTCGTGCAGCGTCCGCAGGGTCGTGATGACGTCGCGGTGCAGGTGGTCTGCGGCCGGGACGTGACCGGTCAGCCCGCCGGAGGTGTGCGTCTGCCCGATGTACCGGACGCAGCTCACCGGCACGCCGGCCTCGCTCAGCACGCGGGCGTAGGCCTCGCCGTCTCCGCGGAGCGGGTCCATCTCCGCCGTGTAGATGACGGCCGGTGGCAGATCCCGGTGGTCGGTCGCGAGGAGTGGCGACGCGTACGGTTCGTGCTGCGTCGCCCGGTCCGGCCCCAGGTACTGGAGCACGAGCTGGCGCGCGAGGCGACGCAGGATGGCACCCGGCACCTGCGTGATCCCGCGGGCGTCGAGGTGTCCGCGCGTCAGGTCGAGCGCCGGAGCCTCGAGCAGCTGCAGCCGGATCGGCCGCTTGGCGCGGTCCCGGTTCATGAGGGTCACGGCGGCGGCGAGGTTCCCGCCCGATGATGCACCGCCGATCGCGAGTCGGTCGGGGTCACCGCCGAGTGAACGCGCGTGCTCGGCCGCCCACTCGAACACGGACCAGCACTGCTCCGGCTGTGCGGGGTACCGGACCTCCGGGGCCAAGGAGTACTCGCCGGCGACGATGATGACACCGGCCTCCCTGGCGCGGCGACGGAACCCGGCGTCCCAACCGATCCAGTCGATCCCGGCGATCGTGAAGCCACCGCCGAAGAAGTACACGAGGACGGGCCGGCCACCGGACGCACCGTCGGCCAGGGCGGGGAGTCGCTGCTGGTCGGGCCAGTAGACGCGGAGCCGTGCGTCCGGGTGGCCGGGCACGTGGACGGTGTGGTCCTCGGTCGCTGCCACGAGGGTCTCGGTGCCGAGCGCCTCGGAGGACACCCGGTCGAAGGCGGCCGCGTGTGCTCGCCGCCCGACGGGATCCTTCGGCTCGGGCGTCTGCAGCGCTGCCAGACGCCCCGTGATCGCCGTGACGAACGCGTCGACGGTGGGCTTGCTCCGAGCCATGGTGTTCCTCCGATCCCGGCATCGATGCCGTGTCCGGTTCGAGTATCCGCTATCGAAGAACTTCGATCAAAGAACTTTTTACGAGCTAGGATCGTCGGAGGAGGTGCGCCATGGACGAGCGACCGCAGAAGGCGACGATCTACGCGGTGGCCAAGCGTGCCGGCGTGAGCATCTCGACCGTCTCCCTGGCCATCAACCACCCGCAGCGGGTGAACGAGGCGACGCGACGATCGGTCATCGCCGCAGCGACGGAGCTCGGTTACCGCGGTGGTGCCGCCGCGAGCGGTGCTCAGCGGATCGCCGTCGCTGCGCCGTTCTCGAGTTACGCCTCCTACTACCGGCGACTGTCGGGGATCATGGAGCGCGCCGCGATGGACTCGGTCGAGATCGTCGTGCACGACCTCCCCTCGGCGGCGGGGAGCGACAGTCCCGTCCTCGACGCGCTGCCCATGCGAGCGGGGATCGACGGCATCGTGGTGATGGGCGTGCCGCTGTCACCGGCCGCGTTGGAGTCGAAGGCGCTCCCCGGCCCGCCCGTCGTCCTCGTCGACGTCCCGGACGGCGCGCAGCGGCGGCTCGGGCTGCCCTCCGTCCTCATCGACGACGAACGGGGTGGTGAACTCATCGCCCGACATCTCGTCGGAGCTCGGTCACGAACGGGTGGTGTTCCTCCACGAACCGCAACGCTCCGAGGAGTACGTGTCGGCCGGCATGCTGCGGGCGCGCGGCCTCGGTCACCTGCTCTCCGTCTCCGAGGCCGTGGCCGACGTCGCCGCGACAGACCTCGTCGAAGCCGTCGGTGCCGCGCTCGAGCGGGCGTTCCGGGCCGACCCGGAAGCGACCGCCGTGGTCGCCAACCACGACGAGCTGGCCGCCGCCGCGCACCGGGCGTTCCGCGTCACCGGCGCGCACCTGCCCGTGGGACGCTCGCTCGTCGGCTACGACGACGGACCGCTGGCGTCGGCGCTCGACCTCACGACGGTCCGCCAGCCGTTCGAGGAGTCCGGGTACGCGGCGCTCGATCTCCTGCTCGGTCGGCTCTCGGGTGAGCACGCCCGCGTCTCATCGGTCCAGCTCGCACCCGACCTGGTCGTCCGAGGCACCACCTTCCGCGTCTGACCCGACCCCGCGAGCGCCCGCCGCCGCGACGCTGTTAGCCTCGACGCACGAACACCACCGTTGAGGGAGGAATCGTCATGGGCAACGACGCCGGACGACAGGACCGAGCACGCGCAGGATCGAAGCGGGACGGAGCGCTGCAGCCCGCGGGTGGCGGGGAGGCGGAACCCGTCCTGGTCCAGGATCCGGAGCTGCCGCCCACGGCGGTCGACGAGGCCGACCTCGCCCCGAGATGGACCCCGGCGAAGGTGATCCTGTGGGTCGCCATCGCCTTGCTCGGCGGTCTCGCCTGGACGATGCTCGCCCTCGTCCGCGGTGAGACGGTCAACGCGATCTGGTTCGTCTTCGCGGCGGTCTGCACCTACCTCATCGCCTACCGCTTCTACTCGAAGCTCATCGAACGCAAGCTGCTGCGCCCCGACGACCGGCGGGCCACCCCGGCCGAGTACCTCGCCAACGGCAAGGACTTCGTCCCCACCGACCGCCGGGTGCTGTACGGCCACCACTTCGCGGCGATCGCCGGAGCCGGTCCACTCGTCGGCCCGGTGCTCGCGGCACAGATGGGCTACCTGCCCGGCACCATCTGGATCATCATCGGCGTGATCCTGGCGGGTGCCGTGCAGGACTACCTCGTCCTCTTCTTCTCGATGCGCCGCGGCGGCCGCTCCCTCGGCCAGATGGCGCGCGACGAACTCGGCGTGATCGGCGGGACGGCGGCGATCATCGCGACGCTCGCGATCATGGTCATCATCGTCGCGATCCTCGCCCTCGTGGTCGTCAACGCGCTCGGCGAGAGCCCGTGGGGTGTCTTCAGCGTCTCCATGACGATCCCGATCGCACTCTTCATGGGCGTGTACCTGCGCTTCATCCGGCCGGGCAAGATCACCGAGATCTCGATCATCGGCTTCGTCCTCCTCATGTTCGCGATCGTCGCCGGCGGCTGGGTCGCCGAGACCGAGTGGGGCGCCGCGGCGTTCACCCTCGACCGCACGGTCATCGCCGTCGGGATCATCGTCTACGGCTTCGTCGCCGCGATCCTGCCGGTGTGGCTGCTCCTCGCACCACGCGACTACCTCTCCACGTTCATGAAGATCGGCACGATCGTCATGCTCGCGGGCGCGATCGTCCTCGTCCGCCCGGAGATCACGGTGCCGGCGTTCAGCGAGTTCGCCGGTGGCGACGCCGGCCCGGTCGTGAGCGGCTCGCTCTTCCCGTTCCTCTTCGTCACGATCGCGTGCGGCGCCCTCTCCGGCTTCCACGCGCTCATCGCCTCGGGCACCACGCCGAAGCTGATCGAGAAGGAGCGCCAGACCCGCTTCATCGGATACGGCGGCATGCTCATGGAGTCGTTCGTCGCGATCATGGCCCTCGTCGCGGCACTGTCGATCGACCGCGGCATCTACTTCGCGATGAACTCCTCCGCAGCGGCCACGGGCGGCACCGTCGAGGGCGCGGTCGCCTTCGTGAACTCGCTCGGCCTCGCCGGAGTGAACCTCACGCCCGACGTGCTCACGCAGACGGCGGCGAACGTGGGGGAGGAGTCGATCGTCTCCCGCACCGGCGGTGCGCCGACGCTCGCCCTCGGCCTCGCGCACATCATGCAGCAACTCATCGGCGGCACGTCGCTCATGTCGTTCTGGTACCACTTCGCGATCATGTTCGAGGCGCTGTTCATCCTCACCGCGGTCGACGCCGGGACGCGCGTGGCGCGCTTCATGCTGCAGGACACCTTCGGCAACATCATCCCGAAGTTCCGCGACCCGGACTGGCGGGTCGGAGCATGGATCTGCACCGCGGTCATGGTGGCGGCGTGGGGAGCGATCCTCATCATGGGCGTCACCGATCCGCTCGGCGGCATCAACACCCTCTTCCCGCTGTTCGGCATCGCGAACCAGCTGCTCGCCGCCATCGCGCTCGCCGTCTGCATGGCGATCGTGGCGAAACGCGGGAACTTCCGCTGGCTGTGGATCGTCGCCGTCCCGCTGGCCTTCACCGCCGTGGTGACGATCACCGCGTCGATGTTCAAGATCTTCTCGCCGGTTCCGGCCGTCGGCTACTGGGCGCAGAACGCGGCGTTCCGTGAGGCGCTCGCGGCGGGCGAGGACAGCTTCGGCAATGCACCGACGCGGGCGGCGATGGAGGCGGTCGTGCGGAACACCACGGTGCAGGGGGTGCTCTCGATCCTGTTCGTGACCCTCGCGATCATCGTCATCTTCTTCGCGATCCTCCACACCGTGCGGTCGTTCCGCTCGGGTGGCGGGCCGAGTTCGGAGGATCCGGCGCTGCCGTCGCGACGGTACGCGCCGTCGGGGCTCATCGCCACGAAGGCGGAGAAGGCGCTCGAGCGCGAGTGGTCGACCGTGGACGCCGACAAGCGACCCGCGCGGTCGGGGCACTGATGGCCGGCTTGCGGCGGGGCTGGGCCGTCGCTGCGGTGGTTCGTCACCTCGCTGATGGGCGACACCGCCTACGCCACCTACGTGGAGCACCAGCGTCGCGTCCATCCCGACGCAGCCGGTCCCGGACGAGCGCACCTTCTGGCGGGAGCGCTTCGCGGAGCAGGACCGGACGCCCGGTTCGCGCTGCTGCTGAACCCCCGACGGGTGCCGCCGACAGCCGGTCCAGAGGCAGATGTCACGGTTGGATAACAGAGCGTTGCGTCAACGCGTTTGACGCTCATACCGTGACGTCAATCGTTTGCAGTCAAACGATTGACACTCGGACCGATGGAGGCGCGATGCTGACGATGAAGGATGTCGCGCTGCACGTCGGCGTCTCCGTCTCCGCCGTCTCCCTCGTCCTGAGCGGCCGCGGCCCGGGGCGGGTGAACGCTGAGACGGCGGCCCGGATCCAGGCGGTGGCCGACGAACTCGGCTACGTGCCCAACCATCTCGCGCGCTCGCTGAAGACGAAGCAGAGCCGGACCATCGGCGTCGTGTCGGACCAGGTCGCCACCGTGCCGTTCTCCGGCCAGATGCTCGCCGGAGCCCAGCAGGCCGCCTGGGACGCCGGCTTCATGCTCATGCTGATCGACACCTCCGGCAACGAGGCGGTGCAGACACCGGCCGTGCAGTCGTTGCTCCAACGGAACATCGAGGCGCTCATCGTCGCGACCAACTTCCACCAACTGGTGGACGTGCCGTTCGTGCCCGCCAAGCTGCCCGTCGTCATCCTCGACGGCCGACCGGAGCGGGAGGTCGACGCCACCGTCGATTTCGTGGTGCCCGACGAGGAGCGCGGTGCGTACACCTCGACGAAGCTCCTGATCGACGCGGGACACCGTCGGATCGGCTTCTGCAACGTGGCCGCGTACCCGATCGCCTCTCGGCTGCGGGAGCAGGGGTACGCCCGTGCGCTGGCGGAAGCCGGTATCGAGCGGGACCCGGCGCTCACCGTCGTGGCCGACGACGCGGCGACCCGTCACGCGATCGGGCCCGCCGAGACCTTGCTCGATCGGCCCGATCGGCCGACGGCGGTCTTCGCGTTCAGCGACCAGACGGCGATGGGCTTCTTCCACGTCGCCCGGCGGCTCGGCCTCGCCATCCCGCACGACCTGTCCATCACCGGCTTCGACAACCAGGAGTTCGTCGCCGATGCCCTCGATCCCGGATTGACCACCGTGCAACTTCCCCATCGCGAGATGGGCGAGTGGGCGGTGAACCGGGTGATCGAACGACTCGACGGGACGTTGGACGGTGTCGGAGGGGAAGGGTGCCTGATGCCCTGCGCACCCGTCGTCCGACACTCGATCGGACCCCCTCCCACCTGACCCGGCGGCAGCCGACCTCGCGCAGGGTGGCGCATCCGTCCAGGACGGAGGCACCCCGCGCTGGCGGGAGCCTGCCCTGATCCTGCCTGGATCCTCCGTGGATCCTCCCCACACCCATCCATCCCACCCCAACACCCGATGCAAAGGAGCAACGCCATGTCCCCATCCCCGACCCCCGCACGACCCCGATCCTGGATCCGTCTCGCCGCGACGACCGCCGTGATCGCGATCACCGCGACCAGTCTCGCCGCCTGCAGCGCCGACGGCGGCGACGCCGGCAAGACCTTCACGATCCTGCAGTACGAGGACCCGACCACCGCTCAGGGCAAAGGTTGGGCACGAGCCGTCGAGCTGTTCCAGGAGCGCCACCCCGACGTGAAGGTCGACTTCCAGACGACCAGCTTCGACGCCGTCCGCAAGAACGCCAAGCTCGTCCTCGGCGGTAACTCCGTTCCCGACGTCGTGGAGTTCAACAAGGGCAACGCGGACGGCGGGCAACTCGCGAGCCAAGGGCTGTTGCAGCCGCTGACCGAACAGGTCGAGCAGTACGGCTGGGACGACAAGATCACCGGAGGCATGCAGTCCTTCGCCAAGTACGACGAGTCCGGCAAGGCCGGATCGGGCGACTGGTACGGCATCCCCAACATCGGTGAGTACGTCACGCTCTACTACAACAAGGACCTGTTCGCGCAGGCCGGCATCACGGCCGAGCCGACGACGATGGACGAGTTCGTCGCCGACATGGCGAAGCTGCAGGCAGCCGGCATCACCCCGGTGTCCTCCTCGGCCTCGACCAACCAGGGGTTCAACCAGATGTGGGTCTGGTACTCGCTCGTCTCGGCCTACGCCGACCGTCAGCAGATCGACGACTTCATGTTCCTGCAGGGCGACGTCGACTTCTCGACGGGGCCCTGGAAGCAGGGTGTCGACCAGTTCGAGGACTGGATCCAGCAGGGGTACCTCGGTGAGGACCTCGCCGGGCTGACCTACGAACAGGCCATCGTCAACTTCCTGAGCGGCTCCACCGGCATGCTCATCTGGAACGGTGGTGCGTTCTCCCGCGTGAAGGACCAGTCGTCGTTCGACTGGGGGTACTTCACGCTGCCGGGCGCCGACATGGCGATGGGCTCGTCGGGTCACCTGTGGGGTGTGCCGGCGAAGGCGGCGAACAAGGAGCTCGCCTACGACTGGATCGACATCACCCTGAGCCCCGAGGTCCAGAACCTCATCGGTGAGAACGGTGGCCTGCCGCTGGCCGGTGACTCCTCCACGATCACCGATCCGGTCACCCGTGCCTACACGGAGCGATTCGACCAACTCGTCGCCGACGACGCCCTGACCTTCTACCCCGACTACCCGGTGCCGGGCTTCCTGGACTTCATCCAGACGAACATGGCCGCGATGTCGAACGGCAACGAGACCGCCGCCGAGTACACGAAGAAGCTCCAGGAGTTCTACGACGACGGCAAGCGTGCCGTCGACGAGGGCTGACCGACGATCCGTCGCCGTGCCGGGGTCGCGTCCGTCGCGACCCCGGCACGGCGAGCCCCACTCCCACGACATCCGCTGCTTGGACCCCAGGAGATCACCCCATGACCATCACCACCCCAGCGCCGGTCCGCCCACCCGACCGGCTCCATGCGAACCGCACCACCCGACGACGTCCGAGCAACCGGGGCTACTGGTGGTACCTGGCGCCGATGATCGTCGGCACCGTCGCCATCGTCCTCGTGCCCTTCGCCGTCAACGTCGTCGTCAGTCTCTTCCGATGGAAGGGCGGGCTCTCGCCGATGCGCTGGAACGGGCTCGGGAACTACGCCGAGCTGCTCGGCGACGCGCAGTTCTGGCTCGCCTTCAAGAACACCGTGTTCATGATCGTCGGCATCGTCGTCATCCCGACGCTGCTCGGTCTCCTCCTCGCCGCGATGCTGTTCGACTACATCGGCCGCGAGTTCGGTTCCCGGGCCGCTGCGTTCCTCCGAGCCACCTATTACCTCCCGCAGATCCTGCCCATCGCCGTGGCCGGGTTCATCTGGAGCTGGGTGCTCGCCACGCAGAACGGGCTGCTCAACAGCGTGATCGAGGCGATCGGCGTCACGGATCCTCCGGACTGGCTGGGGAACGCGGACATCGCCATCTACGCGGTGATGCTCATGCTGATCTGGCTGCAGATCGGGTACCCCGTGGTCATCTTCATGGCCGCACTCCAACGCGTCGACCCGGAACTCTACGAGGCGGCCGCGCTCGACGGGGCCGGCTGGTGGCGGCGGTTCTCCGCCATCACGATCCCGCAGATCCGGCCGGAACTCTTCGTCGTCGTGATCACCGCGACCGTCGGCGCCCTCAAGGTGTTCGCGCCGGTGCTCATCCTCACGGGTGGTGGCCCGGAGGGGTCGACGATCGTGCCCTCCTACTACTCGTACCGCAACTTCTTCGAGCTCTCGAAGGTCGGCTACGGCTCGGCCATCGCGACGGCCATGTCGATCGTGATCTTCGTGGTGGCGGGCGTCATGCTCTGGCTGCAGCGTCGGGACGCGTCGGACGGAGCAGGCTCATGACCGCGCCGACGTCCACCGTGCCGCGTCTGCGCCGGCCGAGACCGCTCCGATGGGTGATCCTCGCGCTCGCGATCGTCGTCGCGGCGGTGATGCTCGCGCCGCTCCTCCTTCTCGTCCTCAACGCGTTCAAGACCGGAGCCGACTATTCGGCTCACGGTCCGCTCGCCTGGCCGACGGCCTTCACCCTCGATTCCTTCACCTCCTACCTGCAGCGTGTCGACTACCCGCGGGCGCTCGTGAACTCCATCGTGATCTCCGGTTCCGTCGCGGTGCTCGCCGCGGGGATCTCCCTGCTGAGCGCCTACGCGATCGGGATCGGCAAGGTCAGGGGCAGCACGGCGCTGCTCGCGGTCTTCCTGCTCGCGACCATGCTGCCGCAGGAGGCGCTCATCTACCCGCTCTTCTATGGAGCGCAGGCGACCGGGACGTTCAACACCGTGTGGAGCGTCATCATCGTGTTCACCGTCCTGCAGGCCGCGTTCGGCACGTACCTGCTCGCGAGTGTGATCTCCACCCTGCCGCCCGGGTTGCTGGAAGCGGCCGCGCTCGACGGTGCCGGTCGGTGGCGGATCCTCTGGTCGGTGGTGTTCCCGCTCATGCGGCCGACGCTCTCCGTCCTGATGGTCTTCTTCTTCGTCTGGACCTGGAACGAGTTCTACATCCCGCTGATCCTGCTCTCGGACCAGTCGGTGCAGACCGTGCCCATCGCGCTCGCCGACCCTGCAGGGGCAGAACTCCATCGACATCACGGCGCTGAACGCCGGGTCGCTGCTGTCGCTGCTGCCCACCCTCGTCTTCTTCATCATCTTCCAACGCACGCTGAGCCGCGGTGTCACCGTCGGCTCGATCAAGTGACCCACCCCAACCCGAGGAGAACCATGCTTCCCACCATCACCGAACTGCAGGCTCCGGCCGGTGTCCAGTCCCGGTCCATCAACGCCGAGAATCCGACCGGAGCGCCGGGCGCCGGCGCCGCGACCGCATCGGATCTCGGACCCGGCCGCAAGGGGAGCGCCTGCGCCCCGTACCGGCCGGCGGCCGGCTGGAGCTGGCGGACATCGCCGGCCCCGGCGTGATCCGCCACATCTGGATCACCGTCCCCGACCGCACCGAGGGCGGCCCGTTCGTCCTCCGCGACCTCGTGTTGCGCATGTACTGGGACGACGAGACCGAACCGTCGGTCGAGGCGCCGCTCGGTGACTTCTTCTGCAACGGGTTCGCCGCGCGGGCGCTCGTCACCTCGGAGCCGATCGTCGTCGCACCGACGGGCGGGATGAACAGCTACATCCCCATGCCGTTCCGGAGCAGGGCGCGCATCGTGATCGACAGCGACCACGCGGTCGACATCGAGCACGTCTTCTTCCAGGTGGACTACACCGTGGGTGACGAGGTCCCGGAGGACACCCCGCTACTTCCATGCGCAGTGGCGACGGTCCAACGCGTCGACCGCGCTCGGCGAGGACCACACGATCGTGGACGGGATCACCGGACGCGGCCGGTATCTCGGCACGTACATCGGTGTCGCGGCGCTGTCACGGTTCTGGTGGGGCGAGGGGGAGGTGAAGTTCTTCCTCGACGGCGACACGGACCTCCCGACCCTGTGCAGCACGGGCCTCGAGGACTACGCAGGCGGCGCATGGGCGTTCCAGGACGCCCTCCGACCGTGACCCGGAGCCCCGCCCGATCACCGTTCAGCGCCCCGTACTGCGGGTACCCGTTCTGCGGCACGACCGAGTGATGCGACCGCGGCGTCCCCGGAGTTCGATCACACGCGACGGCGCCGACGTCACGGCGTGTACCGGTGGCACCTGCCCGACCCGATCTTCTTCGAGCGCGAGCTCAAGGTCACCGTGCAGCAGATCGGCACGTGGGACCGGGGATTGTTCGAGCGGTCAGACGACATCTGCTCAGTCGCCTACTGGTATCAGAGCGAACCGCACACCCCGTTCCCGACCCTGCCGGACGTGGCTGCTCGCGTCCCGCGGTGACGGCGCCGTCGGGCCACCTATCGTGCGGCTGCCAGACCTCCGAGGTCGGGTCTCCCACCGAGATGGCCGATCGTGCGGGCAGCAGCCTGCGAGCCGAGGTCGGCGGCGGCCGCGGGGCCGATGCCGTCGCGCAGCCCGGTGACCAGGCCGGCGATGAAGGCGTCGCCGGCGCCCGTGCGGTCGACGACCGGAGCGTCGCGGAAGGGGATGAGCTCGGCGCCCGACGGCCACACGACCATCTCGCCCTGGCCGGCGACGGTGAGGACGACGAGGTCGGGCCCGGCGGAGAGGAGCTCCTCCGCGGCGGCCCGCGCGGCGTCGACCGAGGCGAGTGACCGGCCGGTGAGCAACTCAGCCTCCGGTGCATCCGCGCGGACGACGTTCGCGAGGTGCAGGAGGGCTCGCACATGCTGCGTGGCGGCACCGTCCAACACGACCCGAAGGGACCGTTCGCGGGCGAGCTCTGCGGCGGCGAGCGTCGCCGAGACCGGCTGCTGCAGCTGGATGCACATCGTGTCCGCGTGGTCGAGCAGGCCGGCGGCGGCCCCTCGCCGGACATCGTCGGCGGTGAGGAGCGAGGCCTCCGGGACGTGTTCATAGAGCCGGCGGATGCCACCGCCGTCGACGATGTCCACGAGGAGCGCCGAGCAGCCCCGTCGGATCACAGCGGAGGCGGCCACTCCGTCGGTCTCGAGCTGCCGGATCAGTGCTTCGCCGTCATCCGCACCGGCGACCGCGACGAGTCCGGCACGGACACCGAGTTGACGCAGGCCGATCGCCTGATTGGCGCCCTTCCCACCGAGGACCTCCATCCGTTCCTGGACCGGGGCGCTGCCGTCCGCCTCAGGCTGTCGATCGATACGAAGGACGACGTCCCGCCCGATCTGTCCGACGACGACGACCTCCACCGACGACACCGCGCCGAACTCCGACTCATCCATGGGCCAACACCGTACTCCGCAGCGCGGTGCCGCAGCACTCCTCGGGAGCCGTCGCGCCTGGGAGAATGGGGCCGGAACTCCACCACGCCCCATGCCGAAGGAACCCCCATGAGCATCGACGACCGCACGATCGGCCGACGCGAACGCAACAAGCTCGACAAGCTCGCGCGCATCACCGCCGCGGCGGGCGAGCTGTTCGCCGAGCGCGGCGTCGACGATGTGACGACGCAGGAGATCGCCGACCGCGCGGACATCGGCACCGGGACGCTCTTCCTCTACGCGAAGACCAAGGGCGAGCTGCTGCTGATGGTGCAGAACTCGACCTACGCCGACGCGCTCGCCGAGGGACGAGAGGCCGCAGCAGCTGCCGGCACGATGACGGACGGGGTCCTCGCCGTGATCCGGCCCGTCGTCGAGTGCAACCGCAAGCAGATCGAGAACGGCCGCACTTACCTCCGGGAGATCGTGTTCGGCGACCCCGAGGAACCGCACCACCGCGTGGCGCTCGACCTCACCCAGCAGACCGAGGCGCTCATCGCCGAGTCCTGGTGGACCGCGGCGGCTCGCCGAGGTCGCCGGTACGCTCGCCCACGTCGTCTCCGCGATCATGTTCGTGAGCATGGCGGCGACGGTGAACGCGGCGCGGACGGTCGACGAGATCGTGGAGGAGATCGCCGCGCAGGTCCGTGCGATCCTGCCTGTCCAGGCGTGATCTGGTCTGATCCAGCGGGCTAGGAGCGCGCCCGCCGTTTCCAGCCGGTGAGCCGTTCGAACCGCTTGCCGTCGATCGGGACCGACCGGTCGATCATCGAGACGGACGCGTTGCGGGTCCCGCCCACCAGCTGGGCAGCCCGCTCGGCGGCGGCCGCGACCCGTTGTGCGACGAGGCCGACCGTACCGCCGTCGCCCGGAACCCCCAGACCGTCGTCGTGTGGAGGACGGAACCGTGCTCCGTCGCCCGGACGGCGACGGGCGCGGCGCAGCGTGCATAGGGCCGACGCACCCCGACGAGCGACAGGAGCGGGACGAGTTCCAGGGCGTAGGAGCTCAGGGTCGATGCGCGGTCGTCGCCGATGACGGCGTACCGGATGCTCCAGGCGTCGGCCGCGAACGACTCGGGTGACACGGTGAAGCCGTCCGCCTGCAGCGCCGACAGCATGGCTGCCAGGGTGTCGGCCGGCGGGAGCGGCGAGACGATCTCCTGGAACCGCACCATCGACCCGATGGCGAACGCGTGGCCACTCATGCCGTCGTTCTCACTGGTCGACGGCGTGGACGAAGAGCACGACCTGCTCCTCGGGGACGAGCGCCTCGATGGCCTTCCGTGCGCTCGGGTAGTCACGACCCTCGGCCTCGATCGTCCGTGTCGCGACGGGCCGGTAGACGGCGGTGCCGACGAGGTCGCCGTTCACGCGTCCGCCGCCATGCAGCGCGGCGAGTGTGTGCCCGGGCGGGGTGGCGGCGAGGACGGCGGCGCGCAGACCCGCGACATCGGGTGCGGCGGCTTCCGTGGTGATGGTCGCGCGGTCGCGGAGGGTGGCGATGAGCTTCACCCCTCAAGCCTACGGAACACCGCTGTCACCAGACCAGCGACGAGGCTCGTGTAGCGTCGATGCCGAGGCTGAAACCTCAAGAC
>NZ_JCACOF010000009.1:0-472483 GCF_059073635.1 Plantibacter sp.
GGCTCGGGGCCGCCGCGGACGCCGGTCTCGAGGGCGTCGATCTGCGCGAGCTCGTCATCGGTGAGGGCGAAGTCGAACACGTCGAGGTTCTCCGCGATGCGCTCGGGCTTGGTGGACTTCGGGATGACCTGGCGGCCCTGCTGGATGTGCCAGCGGAGCATCACCTGAGCGGCCGACTTGCCGTACCGCTCACCGATGCCGAGGATGACGGGTTCGTCGAAGCTCCGTCGCGCAGCGTCGCGGTAGGACGTGATGCCGCCGATCGGTGACCACGCCTGGGTGAGGATGCCGTGCTCAGTACCGAACGCCTGGACCTCGCGCTGCTGGAAGTACGGGTGGACCTCGATCTGGTTGACCGCGGGCACGACGCTCGTCGCGTCGAGGAGGCGGGTCAGGTGATCGACCATGAAGTTGCTCACGCCGATCGCCCGGACCTTGCCGTCGGCGAGGAGCTGTTCGAGGGCCCGGTACGCACCGATGGTCTGCTCGAACTCGCTCGGGAGAGCCTGGTGGAGGATGAGCAGGTCGAGCTGTTCGACACCCAACTTGCCGGCGCTCTTGGTGAAGGAGTGCAACGTCTCGTCGTAGCCGTAGTCGCTGATCCAGATCTTCGTCTCGATGAAGACCTCGGAACGGTCGAGGCCGGATGAGGCGATCGCGTCACCGACCCCGCGCTCGTTCGCGTAGGCGGCCGCGGTGTCGATGTGGCGGTAGCCGGCTTGCAGGGCGGCGGTGACCGCGGCGGTGGTCTCATCCGGCGGGGTCTGGAAGACGCCGAGCCCGAGAGCGGGGATGACGACGCCGTTGTTCAGAGTGAAAGTGTCCATACGTCGACGCTACGAGCACGGCCCAGCGGGGTGGGAGTTAAGGACGGTACCTCCCACGAGCGATCGCGGCGACGTACCGTTACAGGGTGGACATCACAGCGCAGGTGCAGCAGTTCCTGACCAGTCGACGTGCGAAACTCACGCCGCACGACGCTGGGCTCCCGGACCTGGGCGGCCAGCGGCGCGTCGCGGGGCTTCGCCGCGAGGAGGTCGCGATGCTCTCCGGTGTCAGCGTCGACTACTACGTCCGGCTCGAACGCGGCAACCTCGCCGGCGTCTCCGAGAGCGTCCTCGAAGCGCTGTCACGCGCCCTGCAACTCGACGAGGCCGAGCACGCCCACCTGCTCGATCTTGCTCACGCCGCGAACGCCTCCCCGGTCGCACGCCGAAGAACACCTGCGAACCGGGTCCGCCCGACGATCCAACGACTCCTCGACAGCATGGGTGCCCCCGCCGTCATCAGGAACGGACGATCCGACATGCTCGCCACCAACACGCTCGGACGGGCACTGTACGCACCGATGTTCATCGACCCGGCCGGGACGCCGAACTCCGCGCGGTTCACGTTCCTCGACCCTCGCTCGAAGGACTTCTACCCCGACTGGGACCGCCTTGCTTCCGACCTCGTCGCCTCACTTCGCGGTGAAGCCGGCCGACGGCCCTATGACAAACGGCTCACCGATCTGATCGGCGAACTGTCCACCCGGAGCGAAGACTTCCGGGTCCGCTGGGCCGCGCACGACGTCCACGCCCACCGCGCCGGTAAGAAACGCATCCACCACCCCGTCATCGGCGACATCGAACTCACCTTCGAAGCCATGGACCTCACCGCCGACGATGGCCTCTCACTCGTCGCTTACGGCGCGGAACCGGACTCATCCTCGGAACAGGCGCTCGCACTGCTCGCGAGCTGGGCGGCCACCCAAACGAACTCCAGACGTACTGATGCGAGGACAACCTGACGACATGTGTGGACGGATCCGGGTCGCTGGCACGGACCGGGCCCGACCCGGCTCAGCTCACGCTGATGAAGATCGGATTCGTGTACAGCCAGGTGTCGGCCCAGGGGTCGGCTGGGGAGACCGGGTACGGCTGGGGTGCCCGCGGGTCGACCTCGGCGCCGAGCGGACCGACCCCGTGCACCTGGCCATCGCTGCCGCGAAGGCGGACGTAGCCGTCCTCAGTGGCCGGCGCGAGCGGCACCACGACACGGAACGGGGAGTCGCTGCGGTCGGCGACGTCGAGCATCTCGACGACTCGGGTGCCTGGTGCGCGCTGTTCGTCACGGTCGGCGACGAGCCCGGTGACGCGCCCGCGGATCAGGTCGAGGTGCGCGAGTCTCGGCGTCGTGCCCCGCGAGGTCGGCGTCGTCGTGGGCGTGACGTCGACCACGAGCTCGAGGGCTGTGCCGCTTTCGACGGTGAGGGTCCCACCCAAGGTGACGCCGGTCTCCGGCTGGTCGGTGGCACGGAGCACGACGGAGAGCCCGGCGACGAGGTGCCCGTGGTCGACCCAGACACGGCCGGCGCGGATCGCGTCGAGCAGGGAGACGGACGACCGGTCGACGGCCCCGACGTGCGTCCGACTGAACTCGCCCGGCCAGAAGTCGGCGCCGTTCTGGGGCGTGGCCGTGGCGATCGGGTCGGGCCGACGGCCGGCGCGGTTGAAGTTCGCGAGCGTCGCCCCGGACTTCCCAGCCCGGCCCCGTCGGGAAGTCGCCGACGCGTGTCGCGTCGGACTCCTTGAGGTGCAGATCGCTGTTCGTGGTGATCCACCAGCGCCTTCCCTCGCTCAGGAGCGAGTCCCATACGCCGCCGACGACGGCCGTGGTCCAGTCGAAGCCGCCGTGCGTCAGATAGGCCTCCGCGGGGTAGCCGGGGAAGGAGAACTCGCTGGGGGTGTTCTCGTACTCGCCACGCCGTGAGCGTTCGGTCGCGTTCGCTGCGATCGCTCCGGCCTGGGCGCCGGGAGCGCCCTCCATGCCGACGAACACCTCGGGGTCGGCGTCCTGCCAGGCACGGAGCTCGCCGGGCGAGTCGATGCCGAGGCGGCTCGGGTGGTTCGCCAGGACGATCACGTCGTCGATGACGCCTGCACGCTTCTGGGCGCCGAGCCAGGCGATCCCGTCGGTCGCGTGCACGAGCCACTCGGCGGCGTCTTCGGTGCCGGGGCGCGGTTTCTCCCATCCGTTGAGCTTGCCGTCGTGGTCGAGCTCGAAGCGGCGCAACACGAGGGTCGTCTGGGGCCCGGGCGCGATCAGCACGGTCGCGTGCTCGGCTCCCGGGATGTACCACTCGAGCCCCTGGAGCACGAGCATGTCGGGGCGAGCCGCCCGCGCGGTGTCGATCTCGCGTGCCGCGTTGAACACCCCGCCGACGTTGGCATGCCCCTTGTTGCTGTGCTCGGTGAAGGCGATCGCGTCGACCGCGAAACGTTGCGCCTGGTCGAGGATCGTCGTCATCGGGTACTTGGCGTCGTGCGAGTAGACCGAGTGCACGTGGTGGTCGAACACCAGCCAGGAGAGCGCGTCCGGGTCGACGACTGCCGACGCGGACGGCAGCGGCGCGGCCTGGGCAGAAGCCGCGCTCCCGAGCCCCTGGGCGGTCGCTCCCACTGCGACCGTCGCAGCGACGGAAGCCCCCAGGAAGGACCGGCGGGAGAGGCCGGGCCGGGCCGATGCGCCCCGCTTCACCTCGGGCACGGAGGATGAGCCACCGGTTGGCGCGGGCTGCTCGAGGCGGGGATCGAAGGGCATGGCATCACTTTCATCGGACGGACGCGCCGATCGTAGGCAGCGGAGGTGAACCTCGGCCCAACGGCCGGTGCCATGAGTGACGCCCCGCGTTCACGACCCATTCACCTGCGTGGGCGATAGTCCTGGCGTCACCGGGTATCCCCGTCCCGGAGGCCCACCGCACCCACCAAAGGTCCCGATGTCTTCCACCGTTCGCGTCATCCACCGTTCTCCGCTCCGTGCCGCAGGGCGCACCCTGCTCGTCACGGCAGCGCTCAGCGCCAGCGCGGTGCTCTGCCTCGCCGGCGCTGGTGCTGCCGTCGCCGCCTCGGCGCCGGCACCGCTCACGCTGCGCGACACCGCCGGCGCCGCGGTCACGTCAGGTGACGCGCGCGCCGTCCCGTCGTTCGGCTCCGCGGTGCTCGCCGCGGGCTGCCCAGCCGATGCGGACGACGCCGCCCGACTCTCCGTGACGGCGGGAGGGGTCACCGTCGTCACGTCTCCGACCGTCACGGTGGCCGCCGGGCAGCCGGTCGAGGTGCCGATGGCCATCTCGTTCCAGGAGGTCGTGGACGGCGGCGTCGAACAGGGAGATGCGACCCTCGCGCTCGAGTGCCTCGTTCTCGAGTCAGGCATCCCGTCGTCGGTGGTCACGGCGGCGACCCTGCCCGTCACGTTCGCCGCGGGAACCTGGTCCGTTCCCGGCGCTCAAGTCGAGCCGGTCCCTCCGACGGCCACTCCGACCGCTGGCCCGCCCTCGGGAGGTCCTGGAGCAGGGGCGATCGCGTCGCCGAGCCCGTCGGCCGCAGCACGACCCTCCGCTGACGGAGACCTGGCGCTGACGGGCTGGCAGCTCGGCGGGGCCGGCGTCGTCGCCGCCGGCCTGCTCGCGGGCGGAGCCGCCCTGCTCCTGCGCAGGCGTCTCCGGTAACCCATCGGCCCGGAGGCTGCGAGGGGGCGACCGCGGTCAGGTCCCGCTCGGTGTCTCCTCATCCGCTGCCAGGTTCTTCTGGACGGCGAACTGCGTCCGGTGCAACTCTTCGTACCGCCCGCCGGAAGCCAGCAGCTCGTCGTGCGTGCCCCGCTCCACGATCGAGCCGTCCTCGACCACGAGGATCAGATCCGCGCTGCGGATGGTCGAGAGCCGGTGCGCGATGACCATCGCCGTCCGGCCCTCGAGGGCCTCGCTGAGCGCCGCCTGCACCGCCGCCTCCGAGGTCGAGTCCAGTGCCGCTGTCGCCTCATCGAGGATGACGACGCGCGGCTGGGCGAGGAGCAGCCGCGCGATGGTCATCCGTTGGCGCTCACCACCGGAGAGTCGGTAGCCACGCTCGCCCACCATGGTGTCCAGCTGGTCCGGCAGGGACCGGATGAGCGGTTCGAGCCGCGCGCGGCGGACGGCGTCCCACACCTCGTCCTCGGACGCCTCCGGACGTGCGAGACGCAGATTGGAGCGGATGGTCTCATGGAACAGGTGACCGTCCTGCGTCACCATGCCCAGGGTGTGCCGCATGGAGGCGAAGGCGACATCGCGGACGTCCGTCCCCGCGAGACGCACGGCGCCCTCGTCGACGTCATACAGCCGCGACAGCAGCTGCGCGATCGTGGACTTACCCGCTCCTGACGAGCCGACGAGGGCGACGGTCTGCCCCGGTTCGATCCGGAAGGAGACGCCGTGCAGCACCTCCTCGCCGCCTCGGGTGTCCAGCGTCGAGACCTCTTCCAGCGAGGCGAGGGACACCTTGTCCGCCGACGGGTAGGCGAAGTGGACGTCGTCGAACTCGACGGACACCGGACCCTCGGGGACGGTGACGGCGTCGGGCTTCTCCCGGATGAGCGGTTCGAGGTCGAGCACCTCGAACACGCGCTCGAAGCTGACCACCGCGCTCATGATCTCCACCCGGGCGTTCGCGAGGCCGGTCAGCGGCGCGTAGAGGCGGGTGAGCAGGAGCGCCAGGGTGACCACCTCACCGGTGTCCAGTTGCCCGGCGAGTGCGAGGAAGCCGCCGAGGCCGTACACGAGGGCGAGCGCGAGGGCGGAGACGAGCATCAGCGCGGTGAAGAAGACGAACTGCAGCATCGCCGTCCGGACGCCGATGTCGCGGACGCGGGCGGCACGGACGCGGAACTCCTCAGCCTCCTGATCCGGTCGACCGAACAGCTTGACGAGCGTGGCACCGGGCGCTGAGAACCGTTCGGTCATCTGCGTGCTCATGGCCGAGTTGTGGTCGGCGGCTTCGCGACGCAGCGCGGCGAGACGGCTACCCATGCGGCGCGCGGGTACCAGGAAGATGGGGAGCATCACCACGGCGAGGACCGTCACGAGCCAGGACGTGCTGAGCATGACGATCAGCGTGAGGATCAGGGCCACGAGGTTCGTGATCACGCCGGACAGCGTGCCGCTGAAGGCCTGCTGCGCGCCGATCACGTCGTTGTTGAGGCGGCTCACGAGCGCGCCCGTCCTGGTGCGGGTGAAGAACGCGATCGGCATCTGCTGCACATGGTTGAAGACGGCCGTGCGGAGGTCCAGGATCACGCCTTCGCCGATTCGCGCCGAATACCATCGCGTCACGAGCGACACGGCGGCGTCCGCCACGGCCACGAGGGCGATGACGACGGCGAGCCGGACGATCGTGGCCACCTCGCCCCGGGCGACGATGACGTCGACCACCTGGCCGGCGAGCACCGGCGTCGCGACTGCGAGGAACGCTCCCGCGACGGAGAGGGCGATGAAGACCAGCAACTTGGACCGGTAGGGCACCGCGAACGTCATGATGCGCCGCACGGACTCACGGGAGATGCCGTGCTTGCCGTCCTTGGCGGTCGAGATCTTGTACAGCGAGCTCCAGGCCGCGCTCTCCATGCTCATTGCGACTCCTCACGCCCCGCTGCGCATGAGCACGTCCCCGACCCCGGTCACGACCCGGGTGGCGACGCGAACGCAGACCTGCGAGAGCGTATCAGCCTCGCCGTTCCCGACCTGAACGCTCTGGCGTCGTCAGCGTTCGGCGCGCAGGGCCGTCCACATCACGACGAAGGCGGCGGCGATGCCGAGCACGCTTCCGGCGAGCCCGACGATCATGGCGGGATGGCCGGTGTCGGCGAGGCCGATCGAGCAGGCGACCACACCGACGCCGGACGCCATCAGCGCGACGAAGCTGAAGGCGGCGAGGATGAAGCGCTTCGTGGTCCGGGTGGGATCGGGGGCGGGAGGGAGCGACATCGTGTCTCGTTTCCGCCGTCGCGTGGGCTGCGTCGGCTCTTCGGCATCAGGCTAGAGGGCCGCCGATCGATGCGGTGAGGGGGTATCCCCGGTCCTCACGACAGAACGGTCACGAGCGTCTCCGGATCTCGTGGACGAGGAGCCAGACGAGGTAACCGCCACCCACGATCACGGTGACGACCCCCACCGGCAGTGACGTCGGCAGCAGGTGCTGCGCGACGATGTCGGATGCCAGCAGCACGAGCGCCCCGAGCAGAGCCGACGGCACCAGTGCGATGCCGGCGGTGCGGGTGATCCGCTGCGCGATCTGCGGGGCGGCGAGGGCGACGAACGCGATGGGTCCGGCCGCGCCCGTGACGACAGCCGTGAGCGCGACGGCGCACGCCACGAGACCGAGCCGCGAACGTTCGACCCGCGATCCGAGGGCCTTCGCCGCGTCGTCGCCGAGCTCGAGCTGTCGGAGTGATCCGCCGAGCGGACCGAGGGCGATGGCGATGGCGATGATCACGACAGCGGCGGGGACGAGCTGCGCCCAACCGACGCTGTTCAGCGAGCCAGCACCCCACACGGTGGCGAGCATCGCGACTTCGAGCTTCGCCCGCAGTACGAGGTAGGAGCTGAGCGCTTCGAGCATGGCCGAGACACCGATGCCCACGACGATGAGACGGAAGCCCTGGACGCCTCGACGGTAGCTGAGGAGGTAGACCAGCGCTGTGGCGATCAGCCCGCCACCGATGGCGCCGCCCGCGACGGCTGCCGACCCGGCGCCCGCGCCGATCACGATGATCACGATGAGACCGCCCGCGTACGACCCAGCGGTCAACCCGATGATGTCGGGGCTCGCGAGCGGGTTCCGGGTGAGGGACTGGAAGATCGCACCGGAGAGCCCGAGGGCTCCTCCGAACAGGAGGGCGGCGAGGACCCGTGGGAGGCGCCATTCGAGCACCACCGTCTGCACCAGGGTGCTCGGTCCGCCGAGGAACGCCGACGCCACCTCGTCGACCGACAGCGGCAGATCGCCGAGACACAGCGCGAGCAACGCCAGGGCCAAGAGGACCACGCAGAACACCCCGCACACGACGATCGTGCGCAGCCGGACACGGAGGGAGAGCGAGCGCCGCCGCCACACGACCGCGCGCGGTCCCGTCTCGACCCCGGTCACAGTGCGCTCGCCTTCGCGCGCCGCACGAGGTGGATCAGCACGGGCGCACCGATGAACGCGGTGACGATCCCGACCGGGACGTCACTCGGCCAGAGGATCACGCGACCGATCACGTCGGAGGTGAGCAGCACGGCCGGCGCGATCAGGATCGAGTACGCCACGATCCACCGCTGGTCGGGGCCGACGATCCAGCGCGCGATGTGGGGCACCATGAGGCCCACGAAGCCGACCGGTCCGGCGATCGCGGTCGCCGCACCCGCCAGCAGGGTGATCGCCACGACGGCGAGCACGCGCGTGCGCACGAGGCGCGTGCCGAGTGAGGAGGCGAGATCCTCGCCCAGCGCCAGGGCGTTCAGCGACCTCGCACTGAACAGCGCGATGACGACGCCCGCGAGGACGAAGGGGAGTGCGGGCAGGATGACGTCGAAGCCGCGTTCAACGAAGGACCCGGCGTTCCAGCCGCGGAGCTGCCTGAAGGTGACCGGATCGAGGAGCATCATCGCGGTCGTGACGCCGCTGAGCACAGCGGCAAGGGCGACGCCGGCGAGGGTCAGCCGGACAGGATCCGCGCCACCACGTCCCGCCGAGCCGATCAGGTAGACCAGGGCGGTCACGATCAGGGCTCCCAGGAACGCGAACGGGAGGTACTGCACAGGTGTGCGAGCGCCGAGCAGGACACCGATCGCGACGAAGAGCGCCGCGCCCGCGTCGACGCCGAGGATGCCCGGATCGCCGAGGGGATTGCGGGTGAGGCCCTGGATGAGAGCGCCCGAGACGCCGAGCCCCACACCGACGACGAGTCCGGCCACGGTGCGGGGGATCCGCAGATCGAGGACGACCAGATCGGTGACGGAGCCGTCGGGCCTCGTGAGTGCCTGCCAGACGTCCGTCGGGCCCACGGGGTGGGACCCCACGAGGACGCTGAGCAGGATCGCGGTCGCGAGTGCCGCGACCGCGATCCCGAGCCCCAGCGAACGGCGCCCGCGAGGGGTGCGGGAGGTCACCGACGGGTCAGCCGTCGACGCTCTGTGGAGCTGTGCCGGCGACGGCGTCCACCAGGCGCGGCACCAACTGCTCGAGGACGTACTTCTGGCTGAGTGGGGTGAGGAAGTAGATCGCGCCAGCGAGCTCGCCGTCGGTGAAGACCGCGTGCCCGCCGGTCACGGCGTCGAGGCTCGAGGTGGTGCCGAATCCCAGCACCTCCTGGACGGCATCCGCTGACTCCGTGGCGAAGACGATCACGTCAGCATCGATGACGCCGACGTTCTCCGCGGCGATCTGCGCCTGTCCGCCCTCGCTCGGGACGTACTGCTGCAACCCGGGCGTGATCGTGAACCCGAGATCCGTCAGGAAGTCGGTGTTGAGGCCGTCGGGGTAGACCCACAGGTTGCCGTCCCACGGCCCACCCTGCGAGAAGGTCGCCGTGAGGCCCGCGAACTCCGGGTGCGCTGCTGCGGCCGCCGCGTAGGCCTCGTCGACGCCGGTGATGAGCGCCTCGCCTTCCGCCGACCGACCCACGGCCTGGGCGACCATCCTGGTCTGGTCCCGCCAGTCCGCGAAGTAGAGCCCCGCGCCCTCCTCATTGGTCACGGTCGGCGCGATCTCCGCGAGCTTCCCGTAGTTCTCCTCGGTCATGCCGGCGTTCGTCCCGATGATCAGGTCCGGCCGCAGTGACGCGATCTTCTCGTACTCGAACCCGTCGGTCGTGGTGAGGACGGTCGGCTCGGCATCGCCCAGGAGGTCCGTCGCCCACGGCCACACCGCATACGGCTGCTCGCCGTACCATTCCGTCGTCGCGATCGGTGTGACACCGAGTTCGAGGAGGATGTCCTGCTCGGTCAGGCCGACCACGACGATCCGCTGCGGTTCCGACGGGATGACCGTCTCGCCGTACTCGTGCTCGATCGTCACCGGGAACGAGTCGCTCGGCTCGGTCGTGTAGTTCGGGTTCTCGGCGGTCGTCGAGGCGGCGCTCGAGCAGGCGGAGAGTGCGACTCCGACGAGGGCGAGCGCGCTCATCGCGGCAAGGAGGCGAGCGGCCCTCGCGCTCGGGGCGCGGTGGAGCTTCGGAACGATCATGGGGTCCTTCATCGGTTCGGCTGGCGGGATGACGACAGTCAGGTTAGCCTTGCCTAATCGCTTCGCGCTATCGCGCTGAGTGGACAGGACTTGTCGAATGGAGACAGCTGGATGTCTGGTCGCGATCACTCGGACGGCGGAATCAAGCTTGTCGGCCCGCTGGATGCCGCCGAGAGGACATCGGGGGAATTCCGGGTTTCCCGCTCGCGGGTCGACGCGACGACACGGTTCGACGAGCACTCCCATCGCGAAGACCAACTCGCGTGGATGAGCTCCGGCTCGATGGAGGTGTCGGTCCTCGGCGATCGACGGCGACTGCGGCGAGAGCACCTCGCTTGGATCCCCGCGGGGATGGTGCACGAGATGAGCTTCAGCGAACCCGGAGAGCTCATCAGCGTCTACGCCGACCCGGAACTGCGCCCACAGGGCGGCCGTTGGAACGGTGCACGGACCGTCCGGGTCGACGACCTCTCGGGAGCGCTGCTGGCGCACCTGCTCGACGCCGACCCGACCGAGCGCCGTCGATGGCGGTGCTGGACGCTCCTGATCGACCTGCTCTCGGCTGCGGCTCGCGACGATGAGGCGTTGGCCATGCCCCGTGAACCGCGTGCGCGTGCCATCGCGTCGGCCCTGATGGCGGACCCCGCCGACCCGCGCGGACTCGACGATTGGGCGTCGGCGGCGGGCGTCAGCTCGAAGACGATCGGACGGGCGTTCGTGGACGGCACGGGATGCACCTTCCGCGAGTGGCGGGTCCGCGTGCGCCTGCATGCTGCCGCGGGCATGCTCGGACGGGGTGCCGCAGTGCAGGACGTCGCACCCGCGGTCGGCTACGAGTCGGTGAGCAGCTTCATCGGGGCGTTCCGGACCCGGTTCTCCGTGACCCCCGCCGTCTACGCCGCGAGGAGCCGCTCGGCGGAGGTCAACTGATGCGATGACGGATGCGGATTCAGGCGACCTGGGGAGAGCGACCGTCTCCGTTGGTCTGGCCGACGCCTCGGCTTCCGCTCTAGGGTGGCCGTATGGCCCACCCGCACGCACGGCGGGCGACCACTCGGACACGTCTCGTCCTCCGGGTGATCGCCGGTGTCGTCGCCGCCGCG
Organism: Plantibacter sp.; assembly: GCF_059073635.1. NCBI lineage: Bacteria > Bacillati > Actinomycetota > Actinomycetes > Micrococcales > Microbacteriaceae > Plantibacter > Plantibacter sp. Next base: position 11,129 of record NZ_JCACOF010000009.1, read on the forward strand.
GCCGCGATCGTGTTCCTGCTGGCGATCTGGATGGTGGTGTCGAGCCGGTTCGGCTGGGACGACCGCGACCTCCACGGGTACAGCCTGCTCTTCGGCACCCCGATCGCACTCTTCGCCGGTCTGGTCGTGGCGGTCTCGCTGCCGCTGGCTGTGCCGCCGGAGCACCGGAGCCGTACGCGGGCCGTGACCCTGGGAGTGCTTGCGGCGACCGTCGTGCTGCTCGTCATCGCGGTCGTCACCGCCTGATTCCGCCCAGCGCGACCCCTCCCGACGGCGTCTCAGCGTTCAACCGGCTCCGGGGGTGGGCCGTCGGCGTCGCGTCGGGTCGGTGCGTGTGTGGTCACGGGTGGTCCTTTCGTGAGGCCTGGTCGTGGTCGTTGATGCGTGCGAGGCGGGCGTTGTAGTCGGTGAGTTCTGCGTCCCCGTCGCGTTCTGCTCGGCGGTCGTAGCGTTTCGCGGCACGTTCGTCACTCCGCACCCACTGGGAGACGACGATGAGGGCGACGAGGACGGCGGGGATCTCGCCGACGCTCCACGCGATACCGCCGCCGACCGCTTGATCGGCGAGGAGCGCTGCGGTGTCCGTGTAGCCGAGCGCGGTCCACCACCCTTCCGCGAGCACGGTGGCGCTGGACATGATCGCGAGTCCGAAGAAGGCGTGGAAGGCGAGTGTCGCGAGCAGCAGGATGATCCGGAACGGATAGGCCGGGCGGTTCGGGCCCGGGTCGATGCCGATGAGGACCCAGAAGAACAGGTACCCGGTGGCGAGGAAGTGCACCGTCATCAGGATGTGACCCTGGTGGGCGAGCATCGCCCATTCGAACCAACCGGTGTAGTAGAACACCACCAGACTCCCGGCGAAGAGCACTCCTGCGACGGCCGGTTTCGACAGCAGCCGCAGGTACCGCGAGTGCACGACGGCGAGGATCCACTCCCGGAGGCCTCGGCCTCCGTCGGTGCGACTGGGCAGGGTTCGCAGTGCGAGGAGGATCGGGCCGCCCAGGACGAGCAGCGGCGGCACGATCATCATGAGCGCCATGTGCTGCAGCATGTGCGTGCTGAAGTGGATCTGCCCGTACACGGCGAGGCCACCGCTGGTCGCGTACAACAGCGCCGCGCAGCCGGCCAGCCAAGCGATCAGGCGGACCACGGGCCAGGCGTCGCCGCGGCGCCGGAGCGTACGGAACGCCCACAGGTACCAGGCCGCACCGACCACGGCGAGGCCGGCCCACATCCAGTCGACGTGCCACTCGGTGAACATCCGCAGCGGGGTCACCTCCGGCGGGTAGGCGAACCCGAGGAGCCGACGGCGGACGTCGTCGGCGACCGGCTCCTGCGACACCGGCGGTTGGCTGCGCGACAACGCGACCGAGACGCCCATCGTGACCGCCATGACGACGACCTCGACGACCGCGAGCCGGATGAACGTCGACCGCTTCCCGGGTTCGGCCTGCAGCCGGGGGATGAGCCGGAGCCGGTGCCACACGCCGGCGAGTCCGAGCAGCACGAGCGCGACGGTCTTCGCGACCAGGAGCAGCCCATACGGGGTGAGGAGGTCCATCGGGCCCGCGAGGCGCAGCGAGGCGTTCACGACGCCCGAGAAGGCGACCGCACCGAACGCCCAACCGGCGAGCACCGAGTAGCGTGCGACGACCGCGCCGATCTGATCGCCGACCTTCCGACGGAGCAGGATCACGGCCACGAGACCGCCGACCCAGGCGGTGACGCCGATGAGGTGGATCGCGAGCGAGTTGACCGCGTTGCCGTGCTCGTCGGAGCCTGCAGCATGACCCGACAGGGACAGCGGAAGTAGCGCGAAGACGGCGATCGCGTTCGCGGCCGCGATCCACGCCAGACGTCGGGCGAGGAGCACGATGCAGAACACCACCAGCACGCACGCGAGCGAGAACACCAGGGTCTGCCCGAGCTCCAACTCCGTCGCGTAGAACAGGAAGGTCTTCGCGAACGTCGGCGAGGACACCGGCACGCCGATGGAGTTCGCCGCGGTGAACACCAGCACCGCGATCCCCGCCGCGAGCCAGACGGAGGCCGCCCAGGCCGCCCAGCGGATCGCCTTCGACTGCGAGAACGAGACGACACCCGGGAGGATCCGCTGCCCTGGCAGCAGGAAGGTCGCCGCGATGAGCAGGCCGATCGTGACCGACGCGGCGGCATCGTGGACGACCCTCGCGACCGGCAGACCGCGAGTGACGATCACCCCCGGATCCGACAGCAGCGTGCCGGTCGTGAACGCACCGGTGAACTGCAGCGCGGAGAGCGCCACGACGACCGCCACCGGCAACGCGGCCAGCATGACGGCTTCAGGTGCACGGATCGGCACGAGGACGGGCGACTGGCCTCGCTGACCGCTCGGATCGGCTTCGGGCGCATTCGACGGAATGGTTGTTTCTGCCACAGGAGGTGGCTCCTTCCCCGCGGGCTCGAGTGGACGAACCCAGCGGCACAGCTCACCCGGTGAGCCCGCGATCGCACCCGAACGGGCGCCGGGGCAGGACCGAGCGGCGGAAATGGTGGCACTCCGCCGGTGCACGGCGCATCGGGACGACGCTGGTTCGAGCGTCGTCGTCGAGGAAGCGTCCTATGCGCACGCAGCGGTGACCGTCGACCGAGCGTGCAGCTCGGCGAGGTCGTGCCGTGATCTCAGAGGAAGGACAGCGCCGGAGGCCCGCGCAAGGCGGTCGTCTCCGGATACACGCCGAGTGGGCGCAGGATCGGCACGTCACGCTGCGGCAGCACCCGGGCGGGCAGCACTGGCGACGCCAGAGCTGCGAGGACCGCGGGCACCAGTCGTGCGAGGACGAACTCCGTGATGGCTGCGGCCGTCGACAGCAGCGTCTCGGCTCGGTGGAGCGCGGCGATGGTCACGAGGCCGGCGACGAGGTGGGCGAACCACATGCCGGCACCGCCGTGCCCGTCGTGCATCATCGGCATCGACGACGTGTCGAGGATCACCGGTGATCCGTGGGAGAGGTGTCCGCTCGGCGTCGCCGTCGAGGTGGTGCCCTGGGCGGTGCCGAGGACGAAGAGCGTGTGGAACAGGACCTGACTCACCGCGACGGAGACTGACAGACGGACGATCGACAGCCGCCTGCCCGCGAGCAGGACGCAGACGAGGGTCGAGAACACGAGTGGCACGACGAGGCCGAGGGCGCCGGGCATGGACCCGCCGCCGGCGACGTGCGACAGGAGCGCGACGAAGATCGAGAACGCCGCTGCGACCACACCACGAAGGGCGCGGGTCGAGCGGGCGGACGACATCTGCCCATTCTTGCAGACCGTCACCGCCGTCATGAGTCTGCTCGCGTTCCGTGCCGCCAGGCGTGCCGCGCCAGCCCCGATTGAGTGCGATGCTGACGCGCATGTCCGGCGCTGATGGCAGACCGCCGGCGTCCCGGCGCAACCCCGATGCGGCAGGACCACGCCACGCACGGCGACGGTATACCGTCGACGCATGAGCCACACCCTGGAACCGGGCACGACCGCTGCGCCCGCCGGGTCGCCGGTGGAGGCACGCCGCAGGCACTACGCGGAGTTCTACGGCCTCGCACCGTTGCCGACGGACTTCGGGGTGGTGCTCGGCAACTGCCAGGCTGAATCCCTGCGCACCGTGATGGATGCACCGGACCGCAGGTTCGTGCGGGTGCCTGCCGTGCATGAGATGACCCCCGAGGACGCGGAGCGGCTGCACGAAGTGGTGCGGCGCCGCGCACACCGTGGTGTCGCAACCCGTTCGGGACGATTACCACGATCTGCCGCTCGGCACGCGTCAGGTGGCAGCCTCCACGCAGCGGCCGCGTGCTGACGGTGACTCCGGTGCGGTTCGGGGGCTTGCATCCGTTCCAGGCCGCCGTCCGGGTCCCCGGCGTCGAGGAGAACCCGCCGATCGTGGCGTACCACGACGTCCGGACGCTCGCGGCCGCTGCAGGTCTGCCCGTCGCGTCCGCGCTCCAGCCGGACGCCGTGCGCGCGATCGGCCGAGCCTCCGTCGAGGAACTGCGGCGACGCGAGGCCGCGACCGACGTGCCGGTGTCCGACCTCTTCGACTCGGTCACCGCCGACCACGCACGCACCGTCAACCACCCGGGGAACGCGATCTGGCTGCCGCTCGGCGCCCGCGTCCTCGAGACCCTGGGGGCCCCTGGTGGCGTCACCGACCCCGGACGCCCCCTGCTCAACGCGGTGCGCGCGCCCATCGCACCCGAGGTCGTCGACGCCTGGTCGTTGACGGACGAGCCCCGCGACCACTGGATCCTCGAGGGCGTCGAGGTCGACGATGCGGAGGTGCGCGCCGCCCACACCGATTGGTATGCGTCCCACCCCGAGTTCGTCGTCGCTGCCGTCGACCGGCTCGCGGCCCTCTCTGACCGTCTGGCGCGACGCGTGACCGGGAGTGTGCAGCCGTGGGTCGTCGGCAACCGGTGGGACACGCTCGACGACGTCCATCCTGATCCGCTGCCACGCGTCTCGGTGATCGTCGCGCACTACGACCAGCCCGGTGAGCTGCTCCGGACCCTGCACGCCCTCGCCGCGCAGGACTACCCGCGTCACCTCCTGGAGGTGATCGTCGCCGACGACGGATCCCCGGGTGACGTGTCGGTGCCGGACGAACGTGATCCTCGTCCGGCAGGAGGACCAGGGGTTCCGGCTTGCCGCCGTCCGCAACCTGGGCGTGCGGGCGAGCAGTGGCGAGGTGTTGTGCTTCCTCGATGCCGACACGGTCCCCGAGCCGGGGTACGTGCGCGCGCTCACGCGGCTGCCCGCCCTGCTGCCCGAGGCGGTCACGGTGGGGCGGCGTCGCCACGCCGACTTCAGCGGGGTCGCCCCGGAGACACCGGTCGCCGAGGCGGCCGCCGGCCGTGAGCTCGCCGAACCGGCGTGGCTCGCCGAGGAGTACGCGCGCAGTCGGGATCTGCGCGACGCGGACGACCGTTCCTATCGATTCATGATCGGCGCGGTCATCGCCTGCTCGCGGAGCCTGTTCGACGAGGTCGGCGGATTCGACGAGTCCTTCACCTCGTACGGCGGTGAGGACTGGGAGTGGGCGCACCGCATGTGGCAGGCGGGAGCGGTCCTCGCCCATGTCCCGAACGCGGTGGCCTGGCACGACGGCCCCGAGTGGGGGGAGCGTGACGGTTCAGGCCTGGACCGCGCGAACGCCCAGACCATGCGGCTCCTCTCGTCGATCCCCGTGTCGGGGTCCGCGCCGCGGGCGCTGTGGTCGGACGCGGTCGATCTCGTCGTGCGGCTGCGGGGCGCCCACACGGCGGCCGCTCGGTTCGTCGCGGCGGACTCGCTGTTCACCGCCTTCCCGCAGGCTCGGTTCGTCCTCGACGGACGGGGGAGCTGAGGAGCTCGGGGGAGACCCGCGCGTCCTCGACGAAGCAGCCGGAGTCGACGCCCGAGTGACGTGGGAGCTCGACCGTCCGATCGTGATCCTCGACCCGACGTGGATCGTCGATCTCGTCGACCGCCTCGGCACCGGAGACGTGGGCACCGTCGAGCTCGTCGACACGGACGGCGCGTCGCTCGGCCGCCTGCGATCCCGGCGGGCCACGCGGCGTGAGGAACGCTGGGGCAGTCCCGATGCCTTCGAGACGCAGCAGCTCGTCGCCGACGGCGTCCACCAGCTCCGGCCTGATCCCCGGGTGGCGGCCTGGGTCGGCGGCTGGGGCGGACCCTCGTCGTTCTGCTGACCCGATCGGCGACGACGCGCTCCACGCATGGATCACGCGGCCCGAACGCCGCGCCCTCCATCGGACGTCTGCACCACCGGACGCGCTGAGTGCAACCCCACCGGTTCCGGCCTGTGTCTCGTTTAGCGTGGTCGTCATGTCTCCGCGCGACCAGTACGACCTGACCAACCCCGTGACCCAGTACGACCGGGTCGAGCCCCCGCTGCAGCACCAGCCGGAGCCGGGCGTGCAGGCCAGGATGACCCCCGTTCCCGACCTCGGTGAAGCGAGCTACCGGGGCAGCGGACGGCTGACCGGTCGGAAGGCGCTCATCACGGGCGGCGACTCCGGGATCGGTGCGGCCACGGCGATCGCGTTCGCCCGCGAAGGCGCGGACGTGGTCATCGCCCACCTCCCGGGTGAGGAGGAGGACGCCGAGCACGTGCTGTCGCTCATCGCCGACGCAGGACGCCGGGGCAAGGCGATCGTCGCCGACATCTCGCACGCCGACCAGTGCCGTCGGCTCGTCGCGGAGGCCGCGGACTTCCTCGGAGGCCTGGACGTCCTCGTCAACAACGCGGGCAAGCAGATCGCGGTCGACCGGGTGGAAGACCTCAGCGACGAGCAGTTCGAGGAGACCTTCCGGACGAACGTGTTCGCGAACTTCTGGATCACCAAGGCGGCGCTCGAGCACCTGGGCGAGGGCGCGAGCATCGTGAACACGGCGTCGCTCGAGGCGTACAAGCCGTCACCCGACCGGCTCGACTACGCGGCGACGAAGGCCGCGATCAACAACCTCTCGAAGGGGCTCGCGCTGCAGCTCGCCTCGCGCGGGATCCGCGTGAACGTGGTTGCTCCCGGCCCCGTGTGGACAGCGTTGCAGGTCTCCGACGGCGTCTCCGACGAGCAGATGCAGGCCTTCGACGACGAGAACACGTACCAGCGTGCCGGACAGCCGGCTGAGCTCGCGCCGGCGTACGTCTACCTCGCCTCAGCGGAGTCCGGTTACGTCTCCGGGGCGACGCTGAACGTCAACGGCGGCATGGTCACCCCGTGACCGCGGCTGCGTGCACGGTCTTCTTCCTCCCAGGGCTCGGGCTCGACGCCGCCGCGGTCGCACCCGTGGCTCGCGAACTCGACGCTCGGTTCCGGGTGATCGCCGTCGAGCTGCCCGGCCAAGGTGACACGGCCGACGCGCCGGACGGCTCCGTCGAGTCGCAGGTCGACGCTGCCCTCGCCGTGATCGCGGAGCAGGCCGACGGCGGACCCTGGATGCTGTGCGCCCACAGCATGGGCGGCAAGGTCGCCGCCGGGATCGCCGCCCGGGTCCGCGACGGCGACGTCCCCGTGTTCGGGCTCCTCGGCGTCGTGCTCCTGGCACCGTCACCGCCCACGCCCGAGCCGATGCCTGACGCCAAGCGCCACCAGATGCTCAGCTGGATCGAGGACGGGCCCATCGCCGAGCCGGACGCGCAGACCTTCGTCGACGACAACGTGGGTGCATCCCTTCCGGCCGAGCTACAGGCCGCCGCCGTGGCGTCCGTGCAGGCCATGTCGCCCGTCGCGTGGCGCCGCTGGCTCGAGCAGGGCAGCGAGGAGGACATCGCGTCCTCCGTCGGCAAGCTCGACCTCCCGTGCATCGTGCTCGCCGGAGATCAGGACGAGGCGCTCGGAGCCGCAGTGCAGCCCGAGCTGCTCTCGGACGTCTACCCCCGTGCACGATTCGTGTCGCTCGCAGGAGCCGGACATCTGCTCTCGTACGAGCGTCCGGTCACGGTCGCGCGCGCGCTCACCGAGTTCTGGGACGAGATCGTCGCACACAGCGCCATCGTCCCAGCCGAGTGGGGGCTCGTCATCGCGTCCCTGCGGACCACGCCGCGGGTGCGCAGCGCGCTGGCACGACGCGCCTTGCCGGACGACCCCCGGTATCGGCCCCGCGTGCTGAGCGCGGAACAGCTGGACCTGCTCCGAGCTATCGCCGATCGCCTGGTTCCGCAACCGGCGGGTGGGCGGATCGACCTCGCCGCGCGGGTCGACGCCGACCTCGCAGCCGGTGGTGGCGACGGATGGCGGCCGGTCGGAGGACTCACGGACGACGAGGCCTACCGCGCCGGGCTGGATGACCTCCGAACCGCTTGGACGGACTCGGCCGATGACCAGGATGCGTTGATCAGCGCCGTGATCGAGGGCCGGGGCGTTCCAGGGGGCGCCATCGACGCGGACGATCTGCGGCGCTGGTTCGAGGACTTGCGCGTGGACGTCACGCGGGAGTGGCTCATCCACCCCGCATCGTTGGCCCGGGTCGGGTACGACGGGTTCGCGACCGGCGCAGAAGACGTCGACTTCGCCGGTTACCGCGAGCTCGGTGCCGACACCCGAGATGGCTGGGAGCCCTCCGACCTCGGCGCCGCGCCCGCCCCCACAGCCGCACAGCAGCAGGAGGACGCAGCGTGAACCTGGACGCGATGAAGACCTACGACCTCGACGACAGCGTCGACGTCGTGGTGGTCGGTACCGGTGCGGGTGGCGCACCACTGCTCGCGCGACTCGCTGAGGCGGGGCTGCGCGTCGTCGCGCTCGAGGCCGGGCCGAATCACGACCCCGCGGAGTCCACGCCGGACGAGGTCGACGCGACGACGATCAACTGGATGTCCAGCCGGTTCAGCGGCGGGGACGCTCCGACGGCGTTCGGTCCGAACAACAGCGGCTTCGGCGTCGGCGGTGGCACCGTCCACTGGGGCGCGTTCACGCCCCGACCGGACGCCCGTGACCTGCGTCTGCGCAGCGAGACCGGCCTCGGCCGTGACTGGCCCGTCGATCATGCGGAGTTCACCCGCTACGTCGAAGAGGTCGAGGCGACCATCGGTGTCTCCGGGCCGACGCCGTATCCGTGGGACCCGGCGCGCACGTACCTGTACGCGCCGCCGAAGCGCAACGCCCCGGCGGACCTCATGGCGAAGGGCGCTGAGTCGCTCGGCATCCGAGCGACCGACGCACCCGCCGCGATCATCACCCGCGACCGCGATCAGCCGCACCACGGCCTGCGACGCGCCACGACCAACGTCGGCTCGATCCACCAGGGCGAGCGCCACGGTGCGAAGGCGACGACCGCCATCACGTACCTGCCTGCTGCGGTCGCGGCGGGAGCGGAGATCAGGCCGGACGCCGTCGTGCACACCATCGAGCGTGATGCCCGCGGTCGGGTGACGGGCGTCGTCTATCGCCAGGACGGCGTCGACAAGCGGCAGCGCTGCGAGGTGCTCGTGTTGGCCGGCGGCGGGGTGGAGACCCCTCGGCTCCTGCTGCACAACGACCTCGCGAACGCCAGCGGTCAGGTCGGCCGGAACTTCCTCGCCCATGGTGCGGTGCAGGTGTGGGGACGGTTCGACGAGCAGATCCGCGGCTACCGCGGCTACCCGTCGGCGCTCATCACCGAGGACTTCGTCCGCCCTGACGGTGCTGACTTCGCCGGAGGGTATCTGCTCCAGAGCCTCGGCGTCATGCCGTTCAACTATGCGACCACCCTCGTGCGCGGCGGCGGTCTCTGGGGCACCGAGCTCGTCGACGAGCTCGACGCGTCACGGTACAACGCCGGCATCGGGATGAACGCCGAGTGTCTGCCCGCCGACGGCAATCGGCTCGAACTCTCGTCGGAGGAGGACGAGTGGGGTCTGCCGCGTGCGACCATCTCGTTCTCGCCCGGCGACAACGAGCGGGCCATCGACCGCCACGCCATCCGCACGATGACGGACATCCTCACGGCGGCCGGTGCGCGGAGTACCAGGGTGCTGGCGCGCACGGCACACACGCTCGGCACGTGCCGGATGAGCGACGATCCGAGTGACGGCGTGGTCGACGGAGAGGGTCGATCGCACGACATCGACAACCTGTGGATCTGCGACAACTCCACGTTCCCGAGCGCGCTCTCCGCGAACCCGGGCCTCGCGCAGATGGCGTTGTCGCTGCGCACGGCCGACCGGATGCTCGCGGCCTGGTGACGGCGGCGCCGCCGGCCGTCGAGCAAGGATGGGTCAGGAGTCAGCCGTTCGCCTTCACGACGACGATGGCTGAGCCGCTCGGTCTCACCTCCAGCACGGTGTAACCGGCAGCCCTCGCATCGGCGGCGCTCGGGAACGACAACCGGGCCTGATAGATCGGATCGGGGAACCCGTAGCGACGCAGCTTCTCGACGCGGACGTCCTCGGCGAGCGGAATGTGCATCGTGGTGCGCACCTGCTCCCGCAGCTCCTGCTGGCAGACCGAATCCACGCCTGCGTAGCCGCAGACGGACACGTCACCTTCGAGGAACGAGCTGTAGCTGCCTTGAAACGACCCCAGTAGCGCGACGACGAGGACGACGAAGCCGGCCATACAGCCGATGGCTACCCCGAGCGTTCCCAGCACCTGACGCACGGTCCGTGGTTTACGAGACCATCCGTCGTCTGATTCCGCGAGAAGATCGTCGATCGTCATGCGCCCACACCGGGACGTCCCGTTCGCAAATCGATCGGAAGCGGCGGCGGAGCTCGGTGACGGGCCGCTCGAACGTGCCTGGGTCGAGGATCTGGAGGAGACAGTCGACGGTTTGGTCCCACGTTTCGACGCGGACGTCATGCAGACGACGATCGAGGCGGTCCGGGAGCCTCGCTGGCGCGAGTGGGAGAGCATCGAGGTGCCCACCCTCATGGTCTACGCAGACGGAGGAATGTTCACCGAGGAACAGAAGTCGGCATTCGTAGGCCGAGGCAGGCGCGTCCGGCGCGTCGATCTCAGCGGCGCATCGCACGATGCGCATCTCGATGCGCATGAGCAGTGGGTCGAGGCGCTCCGTACCTTCATCGATGCGCAGTGAGATGACACGCACCGCATCAGGTCGGGCTCATCTCTCCGAACGTGCCGGCTCGACGAGGCGGGCACCGGGCTCGCCTCGCGTCAGGCTCCGACGTCGATGGGTACGCCAGCGAGGTCCTCGACCTGCCGCCAGAGGGACGACGCCGCGTCGCCCGCCGGCGTGGCAGTCCTGGCCGGTGGAACGATGGCGACGGGAGCGCCCCGAAGTCGGCCGACCGGCGAGAAGTACTCGCCGCCCCGGACTTCGGGATCCGTGAGCGCCCTGACCGCGGACCAAGCGGCGGTGTCCTTCCCTTGTGCCCAAGGCGTGTAGGGATTCCGCTGATATGGAGTCGTGTCGTCGCGGACGCCAGGTCGCTCCGGAGTCTTCGCGTCGACGCCGACACCGGGCCGGGTCACGACCGATGCGGCGGGCAGTCCGGCCGCTCGGAGCCTGCGGTCGAGCTCGAAGGCGAACACCTCCGTCGCGGTCTTGGCCTTGGTGTAGGCCACGACCCCGATCGCGGGCACCTGGCGGAGGTCGTCAACGCCGACACGCAGCAGTTGGACGAACCCGGTCGAGGTGTGGACGATCCGAGCCACCGTGCCATGATCCACGGCCGTGGCGACCAATGTCGGGAGCAACCTGGCCAGCAGTCGGGCATTGGCGGCCACATGGGTGCCGAGCAGGAGGGGCAATCCATCCGCAGTCAGCTCGCGTCGGTTCATGCTCATCGCACCGCCGTTGAGCAGGACGGCGTCGAGACGGGGAAGCAGGGCGAGTTCGGCAGCTGCCTCGTCGACGGCGGTGAGCGAGCCGAGCTCGAGTGCCACGTGGCGGACCCGGGCCTGCGGGACTCGGCTCCGAATGGAGGTGGCGGCCCGTCGCAGCTTGTCATGCGATCGGGAGGCGAGCACGACGTCCGCGCCAGCGGCAGCGAGCTGCTCTGCGGCGAAGTACCCGATTCCGGCGGTGGAACCGGTCACGACGATGGTTCGTCCGGTCTGGTCTGGCAAGCGGGTGGGGTCCCAGGTCATACTGTCCTCACTTCTTAAGCGGATGATCTATCCGTTTGGACCATAGCACAAGCGGATAGGCCATCCGTTTGGCGTAGAGTGGTCCTATGGCCGCTCTCCGTTCCGACGCAGCACGTAGCCGGGCGAACATCCTCGATGTCGCCCGGACCCACGACCGCGCGACGCTTCGACTCAACGACGTCGCCCGCGAGGCCGGGGTCGGGGTCGGAACCGTCTACCGGCACTTCCCGACGGTCCACGCACTCATCGAAGCGCTGTCAGCCGACGCGCTCGACGCGATGCTCGAGACCTCTCGGCGTGCCGCAGCCGAGCCGGATCCGGGCGATGGGCTGGCGCTCTACCTCGGTTCGGCACTCAGGCTGCAGCTCGAGGACGGCGGTCTGCAGACGGTGCTCCTCTCGCCGGAGGACGAGGCCGACTCCGTGCGGAACGTCAAACGCGAGATCTTCGAATCCTTCACGACCGTCCTCGAGGCGGCCCGCGCCGCGGGTGCCGTCCGCGCCGATCTCACGGTCGATCGCCTGTCGCACCTCGTGTGCGGAATCGAGCACGCGGTGCGGCTCGGTACTCCCGAAGACCTGCCCCTCCTCCTGCAGGTGATGCTCGACGGGCTGAAGCCTCGACCGTGATCACCGGCTCAGCCCCGATGGACCCGACTTCGGCGAACTCGGCCGCGCCGTGCGGACGGTTCTGGGCGGCCCTGTCGCCTTCCCCCGGCACGCGGTCGGCGTAAGGTCGGCACATGCACCCCGAGCGAACCCGCCAGCCGGCCCTGCGGCGAGCACCATCGAGGCCGCCGGCCGCGTCATCCACGGCGGCAGCCTGGAACGCCTTCCTGCTTCGAGCCGAGGCGAGAGCGTGGATCAGTGCCATCGGAACAAGGACGAGCGACAGCCCGAAGTCTCCGACGTCGCACTGGAGGTCCTGCTCCGGGAGTACCGAGCGACCTGCGCGCTTGCTCGCTCGGGCTCGCCGCCGTCCGTGACGTTCGTCGTTTCCGCCACCCTGTCCGTGGCGACCGTGACGGTCCTTGAATTCGTACTCGGCGGAGGCAGAGCGGCTGGCAGCTCTGCGGCATCGTGGTTTTCATCGGAGTGCGTCGGTCGTGTTGCCGAGCGCCATCATCTTGCTCCTGCTGCAGGTCTCCGGGTACCGGATGACCCGTTCCATCGCGGCGTGGTCCGGTGCGACACCGCAGACCGCCGGCAAGCCGGAGGCCCCCACCAGACGTGGCGGACACCGTCGACCGTCGGGAAGCGGTGGCGTCGCGCGCGCTCTTCCTGACGGTCTCGGCGGTCGGGATCGCCGGCACGGTCGGTGAAGCCTTCTGGCTGTCCTCCGCCGAAAGCGGGTCGTTCGTGCTGCCGCTCCTCGTCGCTGCGGTCTTGCAGCTGATCATCTGGCTCGCGGTCTGCTCCGGGGTCGTCCGCGTGCTGCGGTCGTCGCGGGTCTGACGAGCGCGGCGGTCGACCGTGTCGCGGTGCTCAGCTGACACGGTCGGAACCGAGCCCGGGGCGAACCTACTGCTCGTGCACGATCCGAACGCGCGTGACCGAGAAACCGGCTCGTTCGAACGCGCCACGCATCGGCGTGTTCGCGGCATCCGTGGTGCCGACGATCCGGTCCTGTCCCGACCCGTGGTGCACGTGGACCATCTCCGCCAGGAGGTCGTGCACGTAACCGTGTCCGCGATGCTCGGGGAGCACGCCCAGGTAACTGATGCTCGCGTCGTACGCCGTCCTCGTCGGGATGATGAATCCCACGATCGTCCCGTCGAGGAGCTCAGCGACCCGCCAGGCGTCGCGTTCGCCGGGGAGCGATCGGTAGAACGCCAGGTCGTCGTCCGCGAGCGCCTCGAGCCCTTCGCGCGCGACCATGTCCTGCGTGTGCGCATCGAGGGTGCCGGTCGCGACCAGGGCGAACAGCTCATGGAACGCGTCGTCCGGGGCGGCGACGAAACGGAGGCGCTGCGATCGTGCCGGCACCGGATCGGAGCTGGACCTCGCGAAACTGACCCGCTCGGTCGTGCGCGAGAACCCGCCCGCGCGTGCAGCCTCGTGGCGCCACCGCACCGCCTCCACGCTCGCAGCGTCATCCGCCCAGGCAGGGGAGACGTCGACGTTGAACTCCAGTGCGGGACCTGCGCCGAAGGCGTCCAGTCCAGCGCGGATGAGCGCAGCGCCGACACGTTCGGGCTCCGCGACTTCGACCGTGGTGGTGAGGCAGTCGAGTGTGGCGGGCCGGTTCGCGTCCGCCTGGCCCCACCAGAGTGCTCGTGCCACCGGGCGACCGTCCTGCTCGGCGATCCACGACCATTCCGGCCGATAGTTCCGACTCGCGAGTTCGGCGGTCAGCCGCTCCGGATCGACCCAGGCGACGGGTTCGTCGCAGCTCCACGCTTGCAGGAGGGGGACGTCGTCCGGGGTGGCTCGGCGGATGGTGAAGTCGTCGCGGGTGTCGGTCATCGGTTCCAGCTTGGACAGGCGCGACTCGTTTGTCCAGGCCGGGCAGGAACACCTGGGCTACGCCGCCGAGACGGGAGGCGGACGCGCGGTGTTCGAGTGGGCGTTCACCCGAGCTGTGCGGCCGCGTCGCGGAGACAGGCGATGAACGCGTCGTGGACCGGGCTCTCGTCCGTCCGTTCCTGACGAGCGGCCAGCAGGCGTGTCGTCGGCGACCCGGCGAGCGGCACGACGACGATCGACGGCGGCACCAGCTGCCGCACCGACTCGGGCAGGATCGTCGTACCGACGCCGGCCGCGACGAACCCGAGGGCGGTCTCCTGATGGACGACCTCCTCGACCACCTGGGTCCGACTCGACGTGCCGAGGACCTCCGCGACGCGGTCCACGAATCCCGGCATGAGCGCCCGCGGGTAGGAGATCATCGGGACGTCCATGAGCTCCTCCGCGGTGACCTCGGGTCGGCCCTGCCAACGGGTGACCGACCGGGAGGCACGCCACGAGACGCTCCTCGAAGACGACCTCGGTCGTGAGCGCGGGGGAGCTGTCGGACGGCGTCTGCGGGACCTCGTCACGGACGATCCCGACGTCGAGCGTGCCGTCGCGGAGCCGGTCGAACTGCTCTCCTGAGGTCAACGGCACCAGACGCAGCGTCACCCCGGGGCGGCTCGCCCGGAACAGCTGCACGACACCTGGGAGGACCGTGTAGTTGGCCGAACTCACGAACCCCGCGGTGAGCTCCCCGGCGAGACCGTCGACGAAGTCGCGCATCTCACCCCGGACCGTGTCGAGCTCCTCGACGATGTGTCGTGCCCGCGCCTGGAGATGTCGTCCAGCGGGGGTCAGCGCCACCCGCCTCGTCGAACGGTCGAACAGCGCGGTGCCGACCTCCTGCTCGAGTCGTGCGACCTGGACGCTCAGCGGTGGCTGCGACATGTGCAGCCGTCGGGCGGCGCGACCGAAATGGAGCTCCTCGGCGACGGCGAGGAAGTAGCGCAGCTGGCGGAGCTCCATCCCATCGACGATACGACCCTCGTATTACCGCGCTGTTTCGTCCAGATTGCGAGCGGAACGCTCTCAATCGAGGTTCGAATCGGTATTTGACCAGGACGATCGCGACCGTGTTCGCTGAGGACCACACACCCCGACCTGGAGGACCACCCGTGACCGCAGACGCTTCCCCGAACACCCGGATCGACATGCTCTACCTGAGCGAACCGGAGGTCATCGCCGCCGGCATGAAGGACATGGCCCACTGCATGGAGGTCATGGAGGAGGTGTTGGTGCTCGTCGCGAAGGGTGACTACCGGATGGCCGGCCCGACCGCCAACTCGCACGGAGCACCGATCGGGTTCCCCGCCACCTCACCGTTCCCCGGCATGCCGCTGGACGCCGCCGACCGTCGGTTCATGGCGATGCCCGCCTACCTCGGCGGGCGCTTCGACACCGCCGGTGTCAAGTGGTACGGGTCGAACGTCGACAACCGCGAGCGAGGCCTCCCGCGCTCCATCCACCTCATCGTGCTCAACGACAAGGACACCGGCGCGCCCTACGCGATCATGTCCGGCAACCTCGAGAGCGCCTACCGCACCGCTGCCGTGCCGGGAGCCGCCGCGAAGCTCCTGGCACCGGTGGACGCGAAGTCGCTCGGCATCATCGGGCCCGGCGCCATGAACAAGAGCGCCCTGCACGCCATGACCACCGCCCGTCCCTCGCTCGACACCATCCGCATCCACGGGCGCCGACGGTCGACCTCCGAGGCGTTCGCCGACTACGTCCGCGCGCACTACCCGCAGTTCACGACGATCGAGATCGCCGAGACGGTCGAGGCCGCCGTGCGTGACTCGGACATCGTCTCCGAGGCCGTCACCGGCCTGGTCGGCTCGGAGAACTACCCGTTCATCGACGGCGACTGGATCAAGCCGGGCGCCTTCCTCAGCCTGCCCGCCAACCTGCGCATGGACAAGGAGTACACGCTCTCCGGCAAGGCGCGCCTCATCGCGGACGCGAAGAAGATCTACGAGGCGTGGGCCGAGGAGTACCCGGCGCCGTCGCACGAGACCGCGTTCGGCATGATCGGCCTCTACTGGCAGGACCTCATCGGGACCGGCGATCTCGACGAGTCCCGCGTGGTGAACATCGGAGACGTCTTCGACGGGAACGCCGTCGGTCGCGAGTTCCCCGAGCAGCCGGTGCTCTTCAGCGTCGGTGGGATGGGCGTCGAGGACGTCGCGTGGGCGAAGACGATCTACGAGAACGCCGTCGAGCAGGGGATCGGCACGAAGCTCAACCTCTGGGACGCCCCCGACCTGGCCTGAACGCCGACCGGCATCGAGCACCGACACCTGTTCCACCCGAACCCGACGCCGTGGCCGCCCGGCCGCTGTGCACCTCGAACGATGGAGTGATTTGTGGACGCTGGAAACGTCGCCTGGATCCTGACGAGCTCGGCGCTCGTCGCCCTCATGATCCCGGCCCTGGCTCTGTTCTACGGCGGGATGGTCTCGTCCCGCCGCATCCTCAACATGATGATCATGTGCTTCGGCGGGGCCAGCCTCGTCGCGCTGCTCTGGGTGGCCTTCGGGTACTCGCTCGTCTTCGGTGACTCCGTCGGCGGGCTCGGACTCATCGGGAACCCGTTCGAGTTCGCGGGGCTCGACCAGGCACTCGTCGACGACCCCGATGCCGGCATCCCGCTCGCGCTCTTCGCGGCGTTCCAACTGCTGTTCGCGGGGGTGACGACGGCACTCGTCGCGGGTGCCGCCGCCGGTCGCATGAAGTACGGCGCGTGGTTGTTGTTCGCCGGGCTCTGGGCGACGTTCGTGTACTTCCCGATCGCGCACTGGGTGTTCGCCTTCTCGAACGACACGGCGACCGGTGGATGGATCGCGAACACCCTCGGTGCCGTCGACTTCGCCGGCGGGACGGCCGTGCACATGAACGCCGGCATCGCGGCGCTCGCACTGGCCCTGGTGCTCGGCAAGAGCAAGGACTGGGGCGGTAAGCTCCGCCCGCACAACCGCCCGCTCGTCCTCGTCGGCGCCGGGTTGCTCTGGATCGGTTGGTACGGCTTCAACGCCGGCTCGGCGCTGGCAGCCGGCAATGCGGCGAGCGTCGTGTTCCTCAACACCACCGTCGCCGCCTGTGCCGGCCTCATCGGCTGGTCCATCGTCGATCGACTCCGACACGGAGCGGTCACGAGCCTCGGCAGTGCATCGGGGATCATCGCCGCCCTCGTGGCGATCACCCCCGCCTGCGGCGCCGTCTCGCCCATCGGTGCGATCATCATCGGGGCCATCGCGGGCGTCGTCTGCTGCCTCGCCATCGAGTGGAAGTTCCGGCTCGGGTTCGATGACTCCCTCGACGTCGTCGGGGTCCACCTCGTCGGAGGCATCATCGGGACGCTCCTCATCGGGGTGTTCGCGACGGATGCGGCTCCGAACGGACGCTCCGGTCTGCTCTACGGCGGCGGATTCGAACTCCTCGGCGTGCAGACGATCGCGACCGTCGCGGTCCTCGCCTATTCGTTCATCGTCACCTGGGTGATCGCGAAGGTGATCCAGATCACCATCGGTCTGCGGATCCCCGAGGAGCACGAGGTCGCCGGGATCGACGAGCACGCCCACGCCGAGCGCGCCTATGAGGACGAAGACCAGGAAGCACGCGCATGACGAGCGTCATCGTCATCGGAGCCGGGCTCGCCGGTGCTGCGGCGGCCTGGCGCCTGGCCCAGGCCGGGCACGACGTCACCGTCCTCGAGCGGAGTCGCCCGGCCAACGAGTGGGGATCGTCCCACGGATCGGCCCGGATCTTCCGCTACGCCTACCCGGAGGCGTCCTACACCCGTCTCGTCCTCGCGGCGGCGTCTGGGTGGGACGAGCTCGGCCTGGAGCACGGGCGTCCGCTGATCACGCAGACGGGTGCGCTCGACTTCGGTGACGACCCGTCGCCCGGAGCACCTCGCGTCGGTGCTGGCCGAGCACGGCATCGATCACGAGCTGCTTTCCCGGGACGAAGCCAGAGCCCGCTGGGACATCGGCTTCGACACGCCCACCCTGTGGCATCCGGGAGCCGGCGTGATCGACGCGGAGCAGGCGGTGATGGCGATGCTCGAATCCGCCGTCCGCGCCGGGGCCACGGTCCTGAACGATCAGCCGGTCGAGCGGGTCGAGCGGACTGCCACCGGGTACCGGGTGCTCGGATCTCGGGGCAGGGCGTTCGATGCGGAGCAGGTGGTCGTCGCAGCCGGCGGCTGGCTTCCGGACCTCCTCGGCGACCTCGCGCTGCCGGGCGGGTTCCTCGACGCGTTCCCGGCCCTCGAGGTCAGTCAGGAGCAGGCGTACCACTTCCCGTATCGGGACCGGATCGGCGTCGACGCGGAAGATCCGGCGCGATCCGGTTCAGTGTGGCCCACCTTCATCCACAAGTCCGAGCGGATGCAGGTCTACGGGCTCCCCGGTGGGCGCGACGCCGAGTGGCGTGGTCAGAAGGTCGCCGAGTACAACGGCGGCAGGCGCATCCCCTCGGCCGCCGATCATGACGGCCTCGTCGACGACGCGAACCGCCGACGGGTCGTCGCCTACGTCCGAGAGTTCCTCCCGAGCCTCGTTCCGGAACCGTATGCCGAGACGACCTGCCTGTTCACGAACACCCCGACGGAGGACTTCGTCATCGACCGTGTCGACGGGATCACGGTCCTGGCGCCCTGCTCCGGCCACGGTGCCAAGTTCGCCCCGCTCATCGGCGAATACGCCCTTGCGCTGGTCGAGGGCCGAGACGATGTGCCGGCGATGTTCCGGCCGAGCCTGGCAGCCGTCCGGTGACGCACGACACCGTTGTCTCCCTCCTGGACGAGGTCGCGGGGATCGGTCGGGATCAGCGTCGGGGAGGCTACTCGAGGCCCGTCTACTCCTCCGCCGAACTCGAGCTGCGGGAGTGGTTCGTCGGTCAGGCCGAGCGCCGTGGCCTCGACGTGGACATCGACGGCAACGGGGTCATCCGCGCCTGGTGGCATGTGCCGTCACGTTCGACGGCGGGTGCGGTGGTCACCGGGAGCCATCTCGACTCGGTCCCGGGCGGTGGCGCCTACGACGGACCACTCGGGGTCGCATCGGCGCTGATCGCGATCGACCACCTGCGCTCGCGAGGCGTCGAGCCGACCAAGCCGATCGTCGTCGCCGTCTTCCCGGAGGAGGAAGGCTCGCGCTTCGGCGTCGCGTGCCTCGGCTCGCGTCTCCTCACCGGTGCGATCAGTCCGGAGCGGGCGCTGGCCCTGCGCGACGTGGAGGGCGACACGTTCGCCGAGGTCCTCGCACGCAATGGTGTCGATCCGCAGGGTGTGGGGCCCGATCCGGCCGGGCTCGGAGCGATCGACGCGTTCGTCGAGCTCCACGTCGAGCAGGGGCGGGCACTGGTCGACCTCGATCGCCCGGTCGCGATCGGCTCGAGCATCCTCGGGCATGGACGGTGGCGGGTGTCGATCCGCGGCGAAGGGAACCATGCGGGGACGACGCTCATGCAGGATCGACGGGACCCGCTCGTCGCGGCTGCGCGGATGATCACCGAGATCCGCACGATCGGACGGGCCACGCCGGACGCTCGGGCGACCGTCGGCCGGGTGCTCCCGTTGCCGGGAGGCACGAACGTGATCGCGTCGAGCGTGGACTTCTGGATCGACGTCCGTCATCCCGACGACGTCGTGACCGCCGCGATCGTGGCAGGGATCACCGAACGCCTGTCGCTCGTCGCAGCGGAGGAGGGATGCGAGGCCGCGATCACCGAGGAGTCGTTCAGCGCCACGACCGACTTCGACCCGTTCCTCCGCGGGCGCCTCGAACGGATGCTGCCGGAGGCGCCCGTGCTCGGTACCGGAGCGGGGCACGACGCCGGAGTGCTCGCGTCGCACGTGCCGACCGCGATGCTCTTCGTCCGGAACCCGACCGGCGTCTCCCATTCGCCGGAAGAGCACGCCGAGGACGCCGACGCCGAGGCCGGTGCCGTGGCACTCGCGGATGTCCTGGAGGGACTGGCGGTCGGCGTCGGCACCACCTGAGCAGGAGCCACCGGCCTCGACGGATCCGGCCGATGTCAGCCGACCGTGTGAGACTCGACCTCGTGCACGAGAACGGATCCACGACCATCGACGCGGTGTGCTGGGACTGGAACGGCACGCTCCTCGACGACGTCGAGGTGGCGCTTGCCGCGATGAACACCGTTCTCCGGCAGCGCGGTCTTGCCGAGATATCCGACCAGGAGGCGTATCGGGCGGTGTTCGGCTTCCCCATCCGGGCCTTCTACGCCCGGCTCGGTGTCGATGCAGCCGACTTCCTGGAGGCGGCCGACGAATACCTCGCGCTGTTCGCGGCCGGTGTGGGATCGGCGTCGCTCCAACCGCAGGCCCGCGCGACCCTTGCGGCGATCGACGTGCTCGGCGTCGAGCAGGTCCTCATCTCGGCGACCCCGGAGGTCACCCTCGAGCGTCAGCTGGCTCCCCACTCGCTGCACGGTCATTTCGCACACGTCCACGGCATCACCGATGTCTATGCGGCGTCGAAGGAGCATGTCGTGACCGCGTGGTTGGAGGACTCGGGCCATGATCCCCGGCGCGTGTTGATGGTCGGCGACACCAATCATGACGAGGAGATCGCCGAAGCGCTCCAGGTGCGGTTCCTGCGATTCGACGGTGGTCACCAGGACGCGCCTTCGCATCGACGTCACCCGGTCATCAGCAGCCTCGGCGAGATCGTCGGCAGTCTCACCCCGTCGCCGGAGGCACTGCGAGACCTCCGCCGACGATGAAGCAGGCAGGCCCCGTCGACGACAACGCGCCGTCCGAATGACAGTCGCAGACCGCGAGGTCGGAGGCCCATCATGGCCTCAGTGGTGGAGTCCGTGGACGACGGCGTGCCCCTTGCCGCGGCCGATCAGCCAACGGTTGACCGGTGTGGTGACGATGAAGGCCAGGGCGAGAGCGGCGACCAGGGAGCCCCAGAAGAGGCCGCTGGTGAGGCCGGCGTCCATCGCTCCGGGGATGGCGAGCATCGCGGTGTTGTCGATGATCTCCATGACCGCGATCGACACGGTGTCCGCCGCCAGGGCGACACCGAGGGCGGCGCGCCAGGACAGTCCCGCGCGGCGCACGCCGCGCATCGTGAGCGCGTAGCCGAAGACGAAGGCCAGTGCGATCGAGAGCACCACGGTCCCGAGATTGTGCAGTCCGAGGCCGGTGCCGATCACCATGCCCAGCACTTCGCCGATGGCACATCCGGTGAGGCAGTGGAGGGTGGCGGTGGCGGCCATCCGCCAGGAGGTCGCATTGTCGGCTGCTGGGCCGTGGTGGTGGTGGTGGTGGGTCTGGTCGCTCATGAGCACTCCTCCGGTTCGTCCAAGAGGTCGAACGATACCCCTCGGGGGTATATTCCGGAGTGCTGGTCCGCTCACACGGGCATCGACGCCGACTCAGGACGTGAGCGCCTCGTCGACCACGGCGAAGACCTCGGGATCCCAGGTGAGAGCGCGCTCCCACGGGAGGTCGAAGGCGTCGGCGAAGAAGATGCTGTGGACGTCGTCTTCGAAGGAACGGCGGACCACGCGGGGGAGCACGTCGACCGGGACGTCATCGGCTCGGGCGCTTCGCAGGGCCACCAGACCGTCGTGTGGCCACAGCTGTCGCGGCTCGGCTGCCGTGTGGAAGTGACCCGCCCCGACTGCGGTGACGGCGACGCCATCGAGGAAGCCGGCCTGTGTCGTGTTCCACTCGCGCAGGAACCGGCGTGAGACCTCGTCGGCAGCGCCCTGAGAGTTCTCGGCGGCATAGCCGCTCGACCGCTCGAGGATCGTCGCGGTCCCCTCATCGCCGTGGGCGTCGTGGACCGAGACCTCGCCGGTGAGCACGTCGCCGAGGAGCGATCCCTCCCATGGGGTGCCGAGGGTGACGAGCCGGCCGATCGATGGGCCGGAGCCGCGCAGTTCGCGGATCGCGGCACGAGAGAAGAGACCGCCCATGGAGTGTGCGACGAGGTCGACGCTCGCGAAGCCGTGTTCGTCGGACAACCACCGCAGGAACGCGGCCAGGCTCGTCCCGCCGGCGTCGATCCCACCGACGGCGTTGACGGTCACCTCGGCGGGCAGCACGATCGGGACGTCGGCGAACCCCTGCCAACCCGTGTCCTCGTGCACCTCCCCGGCACCGATGCGTGCCGGTGCGGTGAAGACCGGAACCTCCCGCCCGAGCAGGTGCGCTCTCAGTGCGGTGAGGGTGTTCCCGGCGGCGAGGCCGGAGCCTGCGGCATGGTCCGGACCCGTGAACGGGGTCACGGCGGCACCCCCTGACACGAGGACGATCGCATCGGCCATGGTGCTCCTTCCGGCTGGCTACGACGTCAGCGTACTGGTCGGGCGAGGTCGATCCGCAGTGCGTTGCGACGCACGTCGTCGATCGCGGTCGCGACAGCACCCTGCGCCACCATGTCGGCACCGAGCTCCGACGCGACGAGCAAGGGAGGTTCCGCGCTCATGTAGCCGGGGATGCGCTCCGACGCGACCTCGAGCAGCTGCGACATCGACGGAGCGATCCCGCCGGCGAACACGATGCGCTCGACGTCGAGCAACCCGCCCAGGACGGCGCTCATCCGCGCGATGCGATCACCCATCCGGCGCACCAGGTCGAGCGCGACCGTGTCGCCCTGATCTGCTGCAGCGAGGACGGACTGCGCGTCCACCTGCGCGACCGGTATGCGGCTGAGCGGGCTGCTCTCCGGGAGCCCGCCGCTCTCGCGGTACTCGCGACCCCAGTCGCGCAGGAGCGCGGCGATGCCTCGCGACGAACCGACGCCGTCGACGAGGTCGAGGAGGTGCAGCTCGCCCGCCCGGCCGCGACCGCGGACGAGACGACCGTCGACGACGTATCCGGCTCCGAGCCGCTCACCGGTGACCACCGTGATGTAGGAGTCGACACCGACGCCGGCGCCGATCGCGCCCTCGGCGACGGCGGCGAGGTTCGCGTCGTTGTCGGTGACGACCGCGCAGCCGTGGTCGCGGATGCGCTCACCGAGCCGAGGGTTCATCCGATCCCAGAAGACGTTGCCCTCGGGTGATCGCCCGAGCGCGTCGATGGGGGCCGGGACGCCGAGCACGATGCAGAGCGGCGGCTTCGGTCCGCACTGTCGCAGGACCTCGTCGATCGCCGCGTCGACGGCGTCGACCCGCGCCTCAGCGGTGGCCGCCGGATCGACGGTGTGGTGCGACCTCGCGAGTTCCCGACCGCGCAGGTCTGCAGCGATGGCGGTGATGGAGTGGGCTCCGGCGTCGACACCGACGACGATCCCGGCGTCGATGCGCAGCTCGTAGCGTCGGGCGGGGCGACCTTTCCGATAGGCGGCACCAGCCTGACGTGCGTCATCGAGCTCCGTCAGCCAACCCAGTCCGATGAGTTCGTCGGAGAGCGTGATCGCCGTCGATCGTGACAACCCGGTGGCGGTGATGACGTCGGCCGCGGTGAACGCGGACGTCGCCCAGGCGTGATCGAGGACGGCGGTGATGCTGGAGGAGCGCGGCTCCGATGCCCGCTCCGTCGTCGTCGCTTCCATGACCGACAACGATATCCACGATCCGAGGGCCCGCGTGGACACCGTGCCGCGGAGGCACTGCACCGTGCGCAGAACCGTGAACGATCACGGTGTCCTACCCGTGGATGTCGTGATGGAACCGGTGCTTGACCAGACGTCGAACGGATGGCAGAGTTTCCGTCATCAGTTGATTTACTCTCTGTATTTAGTCAGCGGATCCATCGAGGGCTCCGCGGAAGGACAATGATGTCGAACCCACTGAAACGCGCGATACGCGCCACGGCCGGAGTGGCGGGTGTGGCGCTCCTGGCCAGCGTCCTCGTCGGTTGCTCGAGTGATGGCCGGGAGACCATCCACTTCACGTTCAGCAAGCGTGAGGCGTTCACCTTCATGAACCAGGCCGTCGCGGACTACAACGCCTCGCAGCAGCAGTACGAGGTCGTCATGGACACCTCGGGGCCCGATCCGCTCGCGGCGAGCTTCGTCCGTGGCAACCCGCCGGACCTCATGCTCTCGAACTACAACCACGAGGTGTCGCGTTTCGTCGAACGGTGCGCGCTCTCCGACCTGTCCGACACGACAGCGGCGGCGTCCATCCGCGACGACCTCCAGCCGTTGCTCGACCAGTACGGCGTGTGCGAGGGACGCACGAGTGCATTGCCCTACTCGGTGATGGCCGCTTCGGTCATCTACAACAAGACGATCTTCGCCGAGTACGGCCTCGAGGTGCCGACGACGTGGAGTGAACTGATCGCCGTCTCCGACACGCTGAAGGCGGCCGGCGTGGCGCCGTTCTACGCGACGTTCGCCGATGCCTGGACCGCCAACCAGGGCTGGTTCGACTACTCGGTCGGTGGCGCCGTCGACATCCCGGACTTCTACGACCGGCTCGCGGAGGAAGGCACCGAGGTGGGACCGGATGCTCCGGTCTCCTTCGAGAAGGACTTCCTGGAGCCCGTCGAGAAGATGCAGCTGCTCGCCAAGGAGTACACGCAGGCCGATGCGCCGAGTCGCACCTACGACGCCGGCAACGTCGCCTTCGCCGAGGGTGAGGGCGCCATGTACCTGCAGGGCCCGTGGGCGTTCAGCCAGATCGCACTCACCGCACCCGATCTCGACCTCGGGACGTTCCCGCTGCCGATGACCGAAGACCCGAAGGACCTCAAGGTCCGGGTGAACCTCGACCTCGTCACCATCATCCCCGAGGAGGCGAAGAACCCCGAGGGTGCCCGCGACTTCCTCGAGTACCTCTTCCAGCCGGAGGTCATCCAGGCCTACAACGAATCGCAGCTCGGGTTCGTCCCGACCGACGACGGCAAGGCTCCCGACGACCCGCGCGTCGCGGGCATGATCCCGTACTACGACGCCGGCGCGTTCTACCAGGGCCCGGGCGTGCTCAACCCCCGCGCCATCCCGACCGAGAACTACGCGCAGTCGCTGGTCCTCGGCACCGACGCGGCGTCGATGCTCCGCACCATGGACGCGGACTGGGCACGACTCGCGTTCCGACAGCCGCCCGTCACGAGCAAGGAGGGTTCCGAATGAGCGCCACCACATCGATCGTGACCGGGGGCAACCCGAAGGTCCGACGCAGCACCAAACGGGTCGAACCGATCTACTACTTCTTCCTGTTCCCAGCCGTCATCCTGTTCACACTCGCGATCACGCTCCCCGGCGTCGTCGGCATCTTCTTCAGCTTCACCGACTCCATCGGGATCGGCGACTGGGAGTTCATCGGCTTCACGAACTACATCGCCGCGTTCAGCGACCCGGCCATCCTCACGAGCTTCCTCTTCACCTTCGGGTTCTCGCTCGTGACGGTCATCGCGGTGAACGTCATCGCGTTCCTGCTCGCGGTCGGCCTGACCGCGAAGATCCGCTTCAAGATGGGGCTCCGCGGGATCTTCGTCATCCCGATGGTCATCTCGGGCATCATCATCGCCTACGTGTTCCAGTTCCTCTTCATGAACTCGGTGCCGGCCGCCGGCTCGGCGCTCGGGATCCCGTTCCTCGAGACGAGCATCCTCTCCAACCCGGACCTGGCCTGGCTCGGCATCGTGATCGTGACGGCCTGGCAGTCGATCCCCGGCACGCTGCTCATCTACATCGCTGGTCTCCTCGCGGTCCCCGGCGACGTCTACGAGGCAGCGTCGCTCGACGGCGCGAACAAGCGCCAGCAGCTGCTGCGGATCACCCTGCCGCTGGTGATGGGATACGTCGTGATCAACGTGATCCTCGGCTTCAAGAACTACCTGAACGCCTACGACATCATCGTCGGCCTGACCAACGGTGGCCCGGGAACCTCCACGCGGAGCATCTCGATGACGATCATCCGCGGGTTCCAGACGGGTGACTACGCCTACCAGATGGCCACGGCCACCCTGTTCTTCATCATCACGATCATCATCGCCCTCGTGCAACTCTCGGCGACGCGCGGAAGGAACGCACTCTGATGGCCACGCCAACCGTGCTCAGCACCCAGTCCATCACCACGGCGAACGCCACCCCGAAGCAGCGGACCAGGGGAGAGCGGGTGAGCTGGTCGACGACGATCATCCTGCTGCTCTGCGCCGTGACCGTCCTCCTGCCGCTCTACGTGACGATCTCGATGGCGTTCAAGACCGACACCCAGTCGGTCGACGGCAACGCCTTCTCGCTCCCGGCACCGTTCAGCATCGACGGCTTCGTCCAGGCGTGGACGCTCACGAAGTTCCCGGTCGGCTTCGCGATGTCGCTCCTCGTCACCGCAGGGACCGTGGTCGCGACCATCATCCTCGCCTCCTTCGCTGCGTACGCCATCGTGCGCAACTGGGATCGCCGACTGTTCCGCTTCTCGTTCTTCTACCTGCTCGCCGCGATGTTCATCCCGTTCCCGGTCGTCGCCCTGCCGCAGATCCAGCTGACCGGTCGTGTCGGACTCGACAACCCGTTCGGGGTGATCATCCTCGCCACGATGTTCCAGCTGAGCTTCAGCGTGCTGCTGTTCACGGCGTTCCTGCGATCGATCCCGATCGAACTCGAGGAGAGCGCACGCATCGACGGTGCGAGCACCTGGCAGACGTTCTGGAGACTGATCTTCCCGCTCCTGGCTCCCATGAGCGCCACGGTCGGCATCTTCGCGTTCCTCTACGCCTGGAACGACTTCATGATGCCGTCGCTGATCATCTCGGACGCGGGACTCCAGACCCTCCCGGTGCGGCAGAACCTCTTCCAGACCCAGTTCAGCAGCAACTACAACGTCGCCTTCGCCTCGTACCTGATGGCGATGGCCCCCGCGATCATCGCCTACCTCTTCGCGCAGCGTTGGGTGATGTCGGGCGTCACCCAGGGTGCCGTCAAGGGGTGACCGGCCAGGCCGGGCGACCGACACCATCCCCTCCATCACCACCTGAGCATTCGAGGACCACACGTTCATGACCGAGGCACTACTCGTCGACACCGACACCGACTCGACCGACTCCCAGCAGACGGCCGCCGCCAGCTGGTGGCGTCAGGCCGCCGTGTACCAGATCTACCCGCGGAGCTTCGCCGACGCGGACGGGGACGGTCTCGGCGACCTGCCGGGCATCCGCTCCCGGGTCGACTATCTCGCCGAGCTCGGGATCGACGCGATCTGGCTCAGTCCGTTCTACCCCTCGGCGCTGGCCGACGGCGGGTACGACGTCGCGGACTACCGCGACGTCGACCCGCGGCTCGGCACGTTGGAGGACTTCGATGAATTGATCGCCGCCCTGCACGAGCGCGGGATCCGGGTCATCGTGGACATCGTGCCGAACCACACCTCGGATCTGCACGAGTGGTTCCAGGAGGCGCTCGCCGCCGGCCGCGGGTCGGCGGCTCGCGACCGGTACGTCTTCCGCGAGGGGAAGGGCGCATCGGGGGAGGAACCGCCCACCGATTGGGAGTCGGTCTTCGGTGGCCCCGCCTGGGAGCGGGTCGAGGACGGCCAGTGGTACTTCCACAACTTCGCCACCGAACAGCCGGACCTCAACTGGGACCACCCCGAGGTCCGCGCCGACTTCCTGAAGACGTTGCGGTTCTGGTCGGATCGGGGCGTGGACGGCTTCCGGATCGACGTCGCGCACATGCTCACGAAGGACCTCACCGAGCCGCTGCCGAGTCGTGCTGAACTGGAACTGATGCCGCAGGACGGCAACCATCCGCTCCTGGACCGCGACGACGTGCACGAGGTCTACGCCGAGTGGCGGCGGGTGTTCGAGGAGTACGACCCGCCGCGCACCGCGGTCGCCGAAGCGTGGGTGAGTTCACCTGAGCGCCGGGCGAAGTACGCATCGGCCGAGGGACTCGGCCAGGCCTTCAACTTCGACCTGCTCGAGGCGGACTTCGATGCCGACGAGTTCCGCACGGTCATCACCGACAACCTGGCACAGGCGGCGGAGACGGGGTCGTCGACGACGTGGGTGCTGTCCAACCACGATGTGACCCGTCACGCCACGCGGTACGGACTCCCACCCCTGGCCGGGCGCCCGGTGAAGCAGGGCACCGAGTGGGTCGCGGCGGGCGGACCTGAGGCCGACATCGATCGCGACCAGGGGCTCAGACGCGCGCAGAGCGGCGACGCTCCTGCTCCTCGGACTTCCCGGCAGCACCTACCTCTACCAGGGGGAGGAGCTCGGCCTGCAGGAGGTCGCCGCGATCACGGCGGAGCAGCGTCAGGACCCCGCGTTCTTCCGCGGCGGCGAGTACGACGGGCTGGGCCGCGACGGTTGCCGCGTGCCGCTGCCGTGGTCGGCGGACGGACCGGCCTTCGGCTTCGGAGGTGCGGTCGCGCACCTGCCGCAACCAGCCTGGTTCGCCGAGTACGCGGTCGACGTGGAGGCAGCGGATCCGACCTCGACGCTCTCGCTCTACCGCGAGGCACTCCGGCTGCGACGACTGCTGCAGACCGAGGAGCGCCTCGAGTGGATCGAGACGGGGCGGCCGGACGTCGTCCGATTCGTGCGGCCGAACGGTTGGCAGGTCGTGACGAACTTCGGCACCGCGCCGTTCCCGCTCGAGGCGGAGCACGATGCCGTCGTCCTGGGCGCACTCCAAGCCGGCGCGGTTCCGGGGGAGTCCACCGTGTGGATCGCACCGGTCGGCCTCCTGGGGTGATGGTGGCGCGTGGGCACACGCCCCACCGCGGTCAGAGGCCGAGGCGGTCGAGCTGCTCCTCGAACCGGATCTGCACATCCTCCGGCTCAGCGTCCTCCTCGGTCGTCCAGATCGCGTCGAGCTCCTGTTGGACGGACGCCGGGAGGGCGGCGAACTTCTCGTCCCACGCGGTGATCGGCGTCCAGTACCCGACGACCTTGAAGCGGGTGGCGGGTAGCCCGAGCTCCTTGCGCAGATACTTGCGCACGTCGCGGAGGGCCACCGTCTCACCCGCCACCCAGATGTAGCCCTGATCGAGCGGGAGGCGCTCGTCCACGACACTCCGGACGAGTCGGCCCAGCGCACTCGGGCCGTGTCCGTTGCCGCCCACCACCCAGGTGACCGTCACGTCGTCGTTCGTTTCGACCGCGATCCGATCCTGCTCGCTCGGCACCTCGAGCACCACGCGGGTCCGCAGTCCGGGCGGACTCTGTGCGACGATGCGCGTGACTGCGGGAAGACCGGTGAGGTCAGCGACGAGGACCTGCCAACCGAGGTCGGCGGGCGGCGCGTACAGGCCGGTGGGCGAGTTCAGGCCGAGCACGTGCCCGGGCTCGGCGCGGGCCGCCCACGGCCCCGCGACCCCGGCCTCGTGCACGACGAAGTCGATGTCGATCTCGACGGGGTCCTGCCGCACGGCGCTGATCGTGTAGGTCCGCATCGGTGCCTGTGGTGAGCCCTCCGGCGTCTCCCACCAGTCACCTGACGGTACCGGGAGCGAGACGTCCGTCGGGTCGGCGCCGTGGGGGAAGAAGACGCGGACGTACTCATCACCCGTGCCGGTGCTGACGAAGTCCTCGACGCCCGGACCGCCGAGGGTGATGCGGATCAGGTTCGGACTCAGGGGTGTCGCTGCGGTCACGATGCCGCGGTGGATCTTCATGGCGTCTCGGCCTCTCGGGTCGGTTCGGTGTGCTGGGTCGGATGCGGGCTGTGCGCGAGCCAGGACTCGCGGTAGGGGCCGGGGGAGGCGAGGAGGTCCGCGTGCGTGCCGTGCTGGACGATCCGACCGTCCGCGAAGACCGCGATCCGGTCGGCGGTGGCGGCCTGCTCCAACCGGTGCGCGATGAGCAGCGCGGTCCGGTCCGTCCGGAGGACGGCGATCGCCGCTTCGACGGCGTCGCGATGGTGCAAGCCCGACGTCGGCCGTCGCCTCATCGAGGATCACGATCGCCGGGTCCGCAAGGAACGCCCGAGCGACCGCGAGTTGCTGGATCCGTCCCTCGTCGAGCGGCACGGGCGACGGCCTCGACCCGGTCGGGTCCGCCGCCGGGTCGTCCTGCAACGCGGTGACCGCCCACTCGGCCCCGACGGCACGGAGCGCCGAGACCATCTCGTCCCGGCTGGCGTCCGGAGCCCCGAGTCGGAGGTTGTCGGCGATCGAGCCACGGAAGTGGTGGAGCTCCTGCGACAGGTAGTACGGGGTGTGGCCGACGAGCACCCGCCCCGACGTCGCGGGATGGTGTCCGGCGACGACCCGCGCCAGGGTGCTCTTGCCCGAGCCGGACGTGCCGACGAGCGCTGTGGTCGTACCGGGCGGTACGTCGATGGTGACCTCCGCGATCCCACGGTCCGTGGTCGGATACCGGAACGTCAGGTCGCGCACTCGGATCGCCGGCGGTGCGGTGACACCGTCTGCGGCACCGCCGACGGGTGAGGGCGACTCCGGCATCGCGGACGACGCTGCTGCGAGGTCGATGACCCCGACGAGCCGAGCCAGCCCGACCGTGGCCCGCTGGATGTCGTCGAGCCCGAAGATGAGCCGGCCGACCGGATCGAACAGCCGGTGGAACAGGAGCGCGGCGGTGGTCACGAGCCCGACGGTGATCGTTCCCTGCAGGTTCAGGAGGAAGCCGGTCGCCAGGATCGCGGACAGTCCGATGAGCTCACCCGAGTTGATCCATCGGAACAAGCGGTTCGCGACCCGCACGCCCTCGATCTGCGCGTCGATGGAGGCGGCCGCGCGTTCCCGGACACGTTCGAGCGCGTGGTCCGTGCCCACGAACGCGGCGAGGGTCTCCGCGCCGTCGACCGCGTCCAGCACGGCCTGACTGCGCGACGCTTCGCGGATCCGGACCGTGCGGAACACCACTCGGGATCGCCGGAGGAACGCACGGGTCCCGAGGACGTAGCACGGCGCCGAGGCGAGACCGGCGAGCGCGAGCCACGGGTCGACGGCTGCCAGGGCGACGGCCGACACCCCGATCGCGAACCCGGCGGAGAGCAGTGTCGGGGCGACGTTCCCGCCGGCCTCCGCGACCGCGTCGACGTCGCCGGTGACCCGGGACAGGAGATCGGCACGCTCGCCGTCGTCGACGGTGCTCACCGGGAGCCGCATGGCCGAGGCGAACACGTCCTCGCGCAGTTCGGCGAGCAGGTCCTGCACCAGCCCCGTGAGCACCCGAGTCGCCCACAGCGTCACCGCGACGGCCCCGACAGCGCCGACGGCGGCTGCGGCCACCCAGCCTGAGACGACGCTCAGCCCGGCATCGGAAGCGACGGCGTCCACGATCCGCCCGAGACACGCGGGCATCACGACACCCAGTGCGGCGGCTGCGAGGAAGAGGACCACCACGGCGGCGGTCCGTCCGCGGTGTCGTCGGAGGAGGGCACCGACGACGGTTCGGACGCGGGAGCCCTCGGCGACGGGGAGCATCTCGGCGGTGGTGGGCTCCGTGGCGGGATCAATCATGGCGGGTCTCCGAACCGGGAGTGAGCTCGACGACCCTGTCGCAGGCGTTCAACAGGACCGGCGAGGTGGTGATGACGACGACGGTGCCGTCGTGCGCCGCGAGTGCTCGGGCGATGCGGGTCTCCGTGAGGACGTCGACGGCCGACGTCGGTTCGTCGAGGACGAGCACGTCCGCACCGGCATGGAGCGCCCTGGCGATGCCGACGCGCTGGCGCTGCCCGCCGGAGAGCCGTCTGCCCGCCTCACCGACCGGTGACGACCAGCCGCCGAGCTGCACGACCGCGTCGTCGAGCGCCGCCATGCCGACGAACACCGCATCCGGGTCGCCGGTCACGTCATGACCGCGGACCGCCTCCGCCAGGGTGCCGCTCATGATGCGCTGGCCGTGCGGTGGCGCGACCACACGACGGCGGTACGCCACCGGGTCGAGGTCCAGCTGGTCGACGAGTCTGCCGTCGACGGCGAGCGAGACGCTGCCGCGCTCGGCGGGGGTCCGCATGCCGAGCAGACGGGAGAGGGCGCGCGCCGTGTCGCTGTCGGGCGGCCGGACGCCGAGCAGTTCACCAGCACGGACGTCCACCGGTCGGTCCTGGTGTTCGGGGCGGAAGGACAGCACGACGTCGGTCGCAGGGCCGGAGTCGGACAGCTCGTCCGGCCGACCGCCCACTTCGAGCAGGTCGTCGGCGTCGACGACCGCGGCCAAGCGCTTGGCGGAGGCGAGCTTGTGGATCCAGTTGGACGGGAATGATCCCGCCTGTGCGAGGTATCCGCTGATGAACTGCGCGAGGCCGAGCACCGTCACGAGCTCGCCGATGCTGATCCGCCCCTCCGCGGCGAACCAGGCGGACAGGCCGACGAGTGCGGCCATGACGAACGCCGCCAGCGTGCCGCTCACGGCGTCGAAGAGGGCGAGGGACCGCCCGGCGGCCGTCGCTGCGCGTCGTGAGACGTCACTGGCGGCGTCATATCGCCGGACGGCTTCAGCACGCCCGCCGATGCCCACGAGCACTCGGAACCCGCTCATGAAGTCGGCGGCCACCGCTCCGGCCTCGGTCGCCGC
Organism: Plantibacter sp.; assembly: GCF_059073635.1. NCBI lineage: Bacteria > Bacillati > Actinomycetota > Actinomycetes > Micrococcales > Microbacteriaceae > Plantibacter > Plantibacter sp. The sequence goes on from NZ_JCACOF010000009.1 coordinate 43,624, forward strand.
CCGTTGCTCGGCGAAGCCGCGGCGTTCCAACGGGCGTGACACGACGCGCATGACGAGCATCATCCCGATGGTCGACACGAACACCACGATCGTCGCCACGGGCGAGATCACCGACATCGCCAGCGCGGCTCCGATGATGGCCGCGATGGTCGCCGACTGCTGCGCGACCGACCAGGCGACCCCGGCCACCCGGTAGGTGTCGGACGTGACGACCGTCAGGGCCTCACCCGCCGAAAGGTTCTGTCGTGAGAGCTGCGGCCGAAGCATCCGGGAGAGTGTGAGGTGCCGGAGCGCCTGTTCGCCGTGCCCGTAGATCGACACCATGAGGCGCGACGCCGACTGGTAGCTCACCGTCAGGACGAGGAAGGTCCCGACCAGGACCCCGATCCAGACCCCGAGGGCGACCGGATCGGACGGCACCACCGCGCGGTCGATGGTCGCCCCGATGATGACGGGGATCGCCGCCTCCGACAGGGCGTGCACGATGAGGAGGCCGGTCGCGGCGATGAGCATGGCGCCGCGACCGTCCGCTCCCAGCGCGATGCCGAAGAGGCGCCGCGGCGTACTCGTCGTCGTCCCGCTCACCGGCTCCGCCGTCCGAGCGGGAGCACCAGCGGGGTACCGGAGACGGGGTCGGTGATCACCTGGCACGGCAGGTCGTACACGGCCTCCACGAGGTCGGCGGTGATGATCTCCTGCGGATCGCCCTGGGCGACGATCGCGCCGTCGCGCATCGCGACGAGATGGGTCGCATAGCGGGCGGCGTGGTTGAGGTCGTGGAGGACCGCGACGAGGGTCGTGCCGCTGCGGTGCAGATCCGTGAACAGCTCCATCAGCTCGATCTGGTGCGCGATGTCGAGGAAGGTCGTCGGCTCGTCGAGCAGCAGGTGCTTCGTCTGCTGGGCGAGTGCCATCGCGACCCAGACGCGTTGCCGTTGGCCGCCCGAGAGCTCGTCGACCAGCCGGCGGGACAGCTCCGTGACCCCGGTCGCGGCCATCGCCTCCGAGACGGCCGCTTCGTCGGCGCTGCTCCACGTCCGCATCGCGCTCTGATGCGGGAACCGCCCACGCCCGACGAGGTCGGCGACGGTGATCCCGTCGGGGGCGATGGCGGATTGGGGGAGGAGCCCGAGTCGGCGAGCGGTGTCCTTCGGCTTCGACGCGCGGATGTCCGCCCCGTCGAGGAGGACGGCACCGGCGGTCGGGCGCAGGAGCCGTGCGAGTCCGCGGAGCAGGGTCGACTTGCCGCAGGCGTTCGGTCCGATGATGATCGTGAACGAGTCGTCCGGCACCTCGAGCGACAGCTCGGAGACGATCGGAGCATCGCCGTAGCCCAGGGTGAGGTCGCGGGCGAGGAGCGACGTGGTCATGGGAGTTCCTTTCACGTGCGGCGCACGAACTGGGCGGCCAGCAGGCAGGTCAGATAGATGCCACCGACCGAGAGCGTCACCACGCCGACCGGGACCGCGAGCAGCTGGGCGACGGCGTCGGAGACGACGACCAGGGCGGCTCCGGTGAGCATCACCGGCGCGAGGCCCATCGGGGTGTTCGAGCGGGTGAGCCGTTGAGCGATCTGCGGGGCGGCCAAGGCGATGAACGAGATCGGGCCGGCGGCGGCGGTGACGAGCGCCACGAGGGCCACACCGACGACCATGGCGATCAGCCGGGTGCGTCCAGGGCGCACTCCGAGGGCCATGGCGGCGTCGTCGCCCATCTCGAGCACGGGCAGCGAGCGTCGGAGTGGCCGCGCCAGCAGGGCGAACACGACGAAGGCCGTGGCGGCGGGGAGTAGCTGGTCGAAGCCGAGCGAGGCGAGGGATCCGGCACCCCAGGTGGCCGCCATCATCGCCTGCTCGACGCTGACGGAGATGAGGATCCAGGAGGTGAGGGAGCCGAGCCCTGCCGAGACGCCGATGCCGACGATGATCAGCCGGAAGGACGACATGGTGTGGCGGTTCGCGAGGACGGCGACGAGCAGGGCGGTCAGCAGGCCGCCGACGAGTGCCCCGGCGGCTTTGAACAGGTAGGTGTTGAGCCCGAGGACGAGCATCGTCAGCGTGACGCCGAACTGCGCGCCGACACCGAACCCGATGATGTCCGGTGAGCCGAGCGGGTTGCGGGTGAGCGACTGGAAGATGCCTCCGGCGAGCGCGAGTGCCGCTCCGCAGAGCACCGCGAACAGCACCCGCGGCAGTCGCCACTCGGTCACGACCTGGCGGACGTCCGGGTCGGACGCGGGGTCGACGATCGCCCGGATGACCGCGTCGAAGCCGATCTCGTACGCTCCGATCGTCGTCGCGAACAGCCCTGCTCCGATGATCACCACGACGAGTCCGAGGCACACGAGGACGGACCGCACGGGTACGAGCGTCGCGATGTGCGCGGTCTCCACGCGGATCAGCCGTCGTCCATGGTCGATGACGCTCACAGTCCGCTCACCCGCTTCCGACGCACCAGCATGATCAGGATGGGAGCGCCGAGGAGCGCCGTGACGATCCCCACCCGGAGCTCTCCGGACGGCAACACGATCCGGCCGAGGACGTCTGCGAGCAGCAGGAACGCGGGGCCGATCACCATCGAGTACGTCAGCACCCAGCGCTGGTCGGGGCCCGTGAACCACCGCACGACATGGGGGATCATGAGTCCCACGAAGGCGATGGGACCGGCGGCCGCGACGCCCGTACCCGCCAGGAGGGTGACGGCCACGACGACCCACACCCGGGTGCTGCGCACTCGCGCACCGAGCGCCTGGGCGAGCTCGTCTCCCAGGGTCAGGGCGTTCAGCGACCGGGCGCAGAGCAGACCGATCACGAGGCCCGCGACGATCAGCGGAGCAGCCCACGTGAGCTGGTCGAGGGTGCGGCCTCCGATGGATCCCACGCTCCAGAAGCGCATGACCTGGAGGGTTCCTTCGTCCCGCAGCACGATCGCGGTGGTGAAACCGGTGCAGGCGGCACCGAGGGCGACCCCCGCGAGGGTCAGTTTCATCGGGGTCGCACCCGAGGCCCCGACGGATCCGAGCGCGTAGACGATCACCGTGAGGATGAACGCACCCGCCAGGGCGAACGGGACGTAGGTGCCGGGAGTCGTCAGTCCCAGGACACCGACCGCGAAGGTCACGGCGAACGACGCGCCGGCGTTCACCCCGAGGATGCCCGGGTCGGCGAGCGGGTTGCGGGTGAAGGCCTGGATGAGCCCGCCGCAGACGGCGAGCGCCGCACCGACCAGGATGCCGAGCAGCGTCCGTGGGACGCGCAGCTCCATGACCATGAGGTGCAGGGGGTTCGCGTCGTCGTAGGCGGCGAGCGCGCGGACGACGGTCAGGGGATCGATGGCCCGATTGCCGATGGCGAGTGAGGCGACGGCTGCGGCGATCAGCACCACCGTGGCGACGAGGAGCCCGACGGCGAGGGTCCCGGTGCGGTGGGGCGAGACGTCTGCGCGTCCGGCCCCACCGGGCATCGGGACGTCCGCCGCCCCGCCCGCAGCAGGCGCTGCTGACGGGGCGGCGGTCCGGGAGATCTCCGACGTCACTTGCCGTCGATGGTCGGCTCGCCCTGCAGTGCCGCTGCGAGGTCGTCGACGTAGCCGGGCAGGACGTACTGCAGGGACAGGACGGTCGGCGCGCTGATCGCCGAGGCCTTGGCGGCGTCGGCGTAGATCACGTAGGACCCGGCGGCGATCGGCGACCAGCGCGACACCACGGCGTTCTCGACCGTGTACGTCCCTTCCTCGGCACTTCCGCCCCATGCGGCGAACAGGTCGGCGTCCACGTCGTAGAGCTGTTCGAGGCTGACGCCGGTGTACCAGTTGTCGCCCTCGGCGCTCGCGAGGAAGCTGTCCATCGCCGAGGTCGAGGTGAAGCCGAGCGCTTCGGTGATGCGGACCCGCGGGTCGTACTCGAGGTAGACGCCGAGGTCCGTCCCGCCCTCGTTCAGGGTGAGGCCCCAGACGAAGCTCTTGTCGTCGAACTCGGGGTGTGCGTCGGCGAGGGAGGTGATGAGGTCCTCGGTCTCGCCGATGAGCTCCTCGGCCTTGGCCTCCTCCGACATCGCCTTCCCGACGGTGCGGGTCATGCCCTCCCAGGTGCCCGGGTTCCAGGGTCCCTCGATGTAGGGGACGGTCGGGGCGATCTCGGTGAGCCGCTCGTATTCGATGTCGGTGACACCGGAGTAGAGGCTGAGGATCAGGTCGGGCTTCAGGGACTTGATCGCCTCGTAGTTCGGGCCGTCGTCCGTGAAGGGGATGATCTCGGGCATCTCGCCGTACGCCTCGGAGACGTAGTCCTCGAACCAGGGCTGGTAGCCGCTCTCACCGGCACCCCAGACCTCTTCGATGCCGACGGGGTTGGTGCCGAGGGCGGCGACGATGTCAGGCGTCATCCACCCGAGAGCCACGATCCGTTCCGGCTTCTCCGGGATGACGGTCTCACCGTGGGCGTGTTCGATGACGACGCCGTCGGTCGATGCCGTCGTCGATCCGGTGTCGCCGGTGGCGGCCGAACATCCGGCGAGGGCGAGAGCGGTGGCGATGACGGCGGCGAGGAGGGTGGATCCTCGGCGGACGTTCGGGCGCGCGAAAGCGTGCGGCATGGGGCTCCTTTGAAGAGGGGGGAGTGGGATCACCGCTGGCGATCCAGAAGTTAGGTAAGCATGTCCTAACAGAACGATCGTAGGGCGCTTCCGCGCGCGACAGCGTCGAGGAACCGACGAGTTCTGTCGCGGATCCGACACGGTGGTGCGTGCCCGGGTGGATCAGCGCCAGTAGAGCTGGTGGGCGGGGTCCGCCTGCACCCGTGCCACGTACTCCCGAGGGGTCATGCCGAACCGGGCTCGGAAGCTCGCGGAGAAGGCGCTCGAGGACGCGTACCCGCACCGGTGCGCGGCCGCCCCGATCGGCATGCCGTCGATGATCAGCCGCGCCGCCAGCGTCATCCGGACGCCCGTCCGCCACCGGGCGAAACTCATCCCGGTGTCGTGCTGGAAGATCCGCAGCACGGTGCGCTCGTGGAGGCCGTGCACGTCGAACAGCTCGCGCGCGCCCCGGAGGTCACCCGGATCGGCGAGGATCGCACGGACGAGCGGACGGACACGATCGTCGGACGGCATCGGGATCTCGCCCCAGCCGTCCGCCGTCTCCGGCGCGGGCTGCTGCAGCATCTCGATGAGGACCGCCTGCGCACGGACCCGGAGGTCGGTCGGCATGTCGTTGATCCCGAGGTGGAGCAACATCTCCTGCACCGCACGCGGGACCAGGACCTGGGTGACGGTCTCGACGGGCGCGATCAGCGAGGTGGCGGGGAGGTAGGTGTAGCACCCGGTGGAGTCGCGCTCGTGGTGCGCGGTGTGCGGCGTGTGTGCTGGGATCCAGACGCCCTGACCCGGTGCGAGGCGCCACATCGCGTTCGGGAGATGCACCCACACGGTGCCGCGGTAGCACCAGGCGAGCATGGCGTCCGGATGACGGTGCGGTGGCGAGAGCGGGCGACTCCCGGTGTCCTCGTCGGTGACGACACCGGTGCCCATCAGATACGGTTCGGCGACCGACGAAGGATGCTCGGGGCTCGCGTCCCAGTCGACCTGGCTGTACGGGCTCAACGAGCGCTCGTGCCGGCGTCGCCGATCAGCGGGAGGCCGTCGTCGTCGAAGCGGACGCCTTTCGCGGCCAGCCGGCGTTCCGCCTCGTGGTGGACGACGCCGCGCTTGCGCGGATCGGCTTCGAGGAGGCGGAGCAGGAGCTCGTCGGTCGCGTTCGGGTGCAGCGCGATCTCGATGCGCGCACCCCAGAAGCGGTCCTCGAGGAAGAGCTCCAACGCCGCTGGGTCGGCTGCCGGGTTGTGCGCCGCAGCGGCGCGGATCGCCTGATTGGGGTCGTTCGCGAGGACGGAGAACTCCTCGAACGTGCTCGCCGATCGCGCGAGCTCGTAGCGACGTTCCTCGTCGGCGATCTGCTCCGGCGTCTTGCGTCTGGCCACGGTGGTCCCTTCGTCGCGTCGCCGTCAACCTACCTGGCTCGCACGATGTTCGACAACGGCGGCTTGCCGCGATGACTCGCAGACGGGACACTGGGGGCGCTGCATGGACGTCATGAGCGTGATCTTCGGGGGAAGGAGCAGCGATGACCGCTGCACCGGGATGGTACGAGGCGGGGACGCCGGGCAAGCTGCGCTGGTGGGATGGAACGCAGTGGACTGCTCAGGAGGCCGACGCCGCGCCACCGGTGCAGCAGCAGGTGCCGGTCGCACTGCGGGCGCCGACTCCCATGGCGTCGCCGTCGCAGCTGCCGTCCGGACCGCAGCTGGGCTGGTATCCGACGGGGCCGGATCAGCTCCGATGGTGGGACGGCTCGCACTGGACGGGGCTCAGGGTCAAGAACGGGAAGCCCGGGACCGATTGGGCGACCACCGAGCAGCCGAGCTTGGCCTGGGTGTTCGGCTCGGTCTTCCTCGTGCTGGCGATCGCGCAGTTCAGCCTCGGCGCGCTGTCCAGCCACCTGTCGTTCAACGGATTCCCGATGCTCCTCCTGACGCTGCTCTGGTTCGGTATCGCCGCCCAGACGACGGCCGTGCGGCGGATCCCGCAGCCGGTCGGCGCCCCGGTGGTCATCGACGTGGTCCGTCCATTGCCGGGTGAGCAGGACGGTCCCGGTGCCGGTTGGTACTCCGTGTCGACCGCGCGGCGACGAGGTGGTGGACCGGCTCACGCTGGGCCCAGTACGTCGGAACCCAGTACGGCATCCGGCCGACGTTCCATGGAGCGCGCGCGTTCCCGCACCTATCTCGTCATGTCCTGGGTCCGTCCTCGGGATCGGTGTGCTCGCCTTGGCCGTCGGCGTGGTCATCCTCGTCAACAGCAGCGGCGACGGCTACGGCTTCCTCGGAGGGGTCATCGGCGGCATCGTCGTCGGTGGCGGCGTCCTGTTCGCCGGTCCTCGGCGGGGTGCTCCTGATCATGTCGCGGATGACAGCGCCGGCTCCTGCTCCTCCCGGATCGCACGCCGCCCGGGCGACTGACCGCGGCGCGGCACAAGGGGAGGACGGCCCGTCGTCCGCGGGTAGGCTCGTCAGTCGGATGCGACGCGTCCGACCACCGATCCGAAGGGCACACGATGACCACGCAGGAACTGACCATCTCGAACTTCGAGGACACCGTGTCGGCCGAAGGCATCGTCCTGGTCGACTTCTGGGCCGAGTGGTGCGGCCCGTGCAAGGCTTTCGGCCCCGTCTTCGAGCAGTCGAGCGAGCAGCACCAGGACGTCGTGTTCACCAAGGTCGACACTGAGGCGAACCAGGAGCTCGCGAGCGGGATGCAGATCACGTCGATCCCCACGCTCATGGCGTTCCGCGACGGCGTGCTCGTCTTCTCGCAGGCCGGTGCCCTCCCCGCGCCGGCACTCGAGGACCTCATCTCGCAGGTGCGCGGTCTCGACATGTCCGAGGTGCACGCCGCCATCGCAGCGGCGAAGGCCGAGGCACAGGCCGAGTAGCCGACGTCCGGAGGAGGCGGTCAGTCCTCCGGATCGCCGGGCGGACGCGCGAACCCGAGCCGGTGGACACCGGGCTCGTCGAGCCTGATCCGCCGCCGCCCGGCCGGCGCGCCGTCCTCCAGCCGGGTCGGCAGTGCGCCGCCAGGGCCCGTGATGGCGATCATCGAGCCGTCGTCCGGCAGCTCGACGAGCACGCCGCCGGCCGTGAGACGCAGGGTCGCCGCGACGGGGCGATGACGGCTCCACTCGACATCCACGACGTGTCCACCCCGGACCCGGAACCCTCGGAACCGTCCCGCCGACCACTCGGCCGGGAGGGTCGGCAGCAGCGACAGGACACCGCCGTGCCCCTGGACGAGCAGCTCGACGACACCGGCCGTCCCACCCAGGTTGCCGTCGATCTGGAACACGTCGTCGAGGTCGCCCATCGGGTGCAGGTCGAGCAGCGAGGCCGATGACAGCGGACCGAGCAGCGTGTCGAGCGCCTCGGACGCGAGCCCCGGATCACGGAGTCGTGCGGCCAGGCAGAGGACCCAGGCCATGCTCCACCCGGTTCCGCCACCGCCGTTCGCGAGTCTCCGTCGCAGTGCGCGTCGGGCTGCCTCGAAGTGCTCGGGCGTGGCCGATTCGGTGATCCGGGTCCCCGGGTACAGGCCGTACAGGTGGGAGAGGTGTCGGTGGCCGGGCTCGGTCGGCTCCCGCTCCTCGGCCCACTCCAGGAGTGTTCCGTCGCGGCCGACCTGCGGCAGTCGGAGGGTGGCCACGGTGTCGCGTGCTCGAGCCAGGAGCCCGACGTCCGCGATGCCGTCGCCGACCCGCTCCGCGAGGGCGAGGTACTCGCGGAGGCACTCGTGCGCCAGCTCCTGGTCCATCGCCGCGCCGGCCGTCACCGCCGCCGTGTGATCCGCGTCGACCACGAACCGGTTCTCCGGTGAGGTCGACGGACTCACGACCAGCGATCCGGCGGCATCCGTGACGACCATTCCCAGGACGAACGAGACCACCGGCTCGACGGTCTGCAGGACGGCGACGCGTGCGGCGTGATCAGCACCGCCGTCGTCCAGACGGCGGTGGAGGTGCGCGACGAGCCAGGGGAGCGCGCTCGGCCAGTTCGCCCAGTGCGCGTCGAGCGGCACGGCGTCCGTGTGCCGCCAGAGGTCGCTGTTGTGGTGGGCTGCCGCCCCGTCGAGGCCGTAGGACTCGCCGGCGGTGCGCTGCCCGGCGTCCACCAGTTCGCCGATGAACCGGGTGAGTGGCTCGACCAGGTCACCCAGGCCGGTGCTCTCCGCCGGCCAGTAGTTCATCTGGAGGTTGATGTTGGTGGTGAAGTTCGCGCTCCAGGGTGGCCTGACCTGATCGTTCCAGACCCCCTGGAGGTTCGCCGGTTCGGTCCCCGGTCGGGAGCTGCCGATGAGGAGCGCCCGTCCGAGGTCGAAGTACCGCTCCGCGAGGTCGGCCGACGCGGACGCCGATGCCGAGAGGTCCAGGTCGACGCGGTCGAAGAGCGACCGATGGTCGGCGACGTGCCGATGGAGCAACGCTTCGCCGGATCGCTGCAACGCACGCGAGACCGTCCCCTGGGTGTGCTCCAGCAGCGTCGACGGGTCACCCAGACGGTCGATCTCGCCACCCGCGGTGTCCGGAACGTGCACCGGCGACGAGGCGGAACCCGCCCGGGATCGGCTGCACCGCGATCGCCAGCGCCCAGGCCATGCCTGCGTCGACGAGACCGTCGGCGTCCGGGACGTCGGTCGGGTACCGGATGGCCTCGTCATCGTCACCGCCGAGATACGAGGGTCGCACGCTCGCCGGCGCACGGCCGGTCGCCGACCACCACCGGGTGTCGCCGACCGTGCGCTCCTCCGTCCTCGACGGGTGCGGCGTCGCGAACCCGACCAGCGGTTCACGGACACCGTCACCCAGCAGCTCGACGACCAGCACGTCGTCCACCGCCGACACGAACGCGTGGAGCGTGACCGCCTCGCCACCGCTCGTGGACGTCGTCTCGACGACGCCGCGCGCGAGATCGGAGGTCCGTGTCGAGCGCGAACCGTCGTCGGGCGACGCGTAATCGATCGTGAGGCGGCCGAGCGGCTGGAAGGACTCGGTGAACGTGCTCCCGCGCAGTGCAGCCGCGCGGGCATCGGCCGCCATGGAATCGCCGTCGGCGATCGCCCGGCGCACGGACTCCAGCGTGACTGGGAAGCGAGCGGCCCGCCAGCCCGCCGCCCGGGCGTCGCGGACCTCCCGACCACAACGTGTCCAGGGAGAGGTCCATGCCCTCCCGTCCGGGCACGCCGTCGAGCGCCGCGCCCAACGTCCCGTTCCCGATGAGGAACCGATCGACGAACCGGGTGGCCGGTCCGTCGAGTTCGATTCGATGACGCTCGACGCGCTGCTGTCGGTGATCCATCAGTGGTCGAGTCGGAGCAGCACGGCACCATGCGCGGGCAGGGCCGTGTCGACGGCACCGTCGACGACCGGCAACGGCCGACCACTCCACAGCTCGGTGACGGACGATCGATCGGCGCAACCGAGATCGGCCAGGTGGACCCGCAGCTCGGTGTCCGCATCGCCGAGCCAGAACACCGCGCGCCACCGGGTCTCGCCGAGCTCAGCCGCCCAGACGACGAGGTCGCCGTCGCGGATGATCTCCCGGCTCCCGTCGCTGCCGAGCAGTGCGAGCACGTCCGGGTTCGTCAGGAGCGCGAGCGTGTGCGCCGGGGTGTCCGGGAGGTGGCCGCCGAAGAAGAGCGGCGACCGGCCGATGCACCAGAGGGTCATGAGCGTCCGTTGTTCGGCCAGGGTGAGGCGGCTCAGCCGGTCCGAACCGACGTGGGCCCGGATGCCGATCCGCCCGAGCGGGAGCATGTCCGCATCGGCCCACGCCCCCGGACGCTGGAGGGGCGCCCAGCGGGCCAGGCGCTGGAACTGTTCGCGTACCGCCGACCAGTCGTCCCAGAGGTCGTCCGAGATCCGCCACAGCTGCGCCGTCGATCGAAGGGTGTCGAGGTGCTCGGTCGAAAGTCGCTTCCCCGGGGACAGGCTGAGCACCATCGGTCGACCGGTCGCGTCGATCGCGCGCGAGATGGCCTCGATCTCGGCGGTCTGGATCGGTGGGTAGAGCACGTCGTCGAGCTTGACGAGGTCGACACCCCACTCGGCGAGCTGCGCCATGACCGAGTCGTAGTAGGCCTGGGCGCCGGGGGCGGTCAGGTCGACGCCGACGTTGTCGGGATTCCACGGGCAGACGTTCGTCGGATCCGCGATCTCCCCGCAATGGGCGGTCGAGCCGAGGATCGGCAGCTCGAGGTCGACAGCCCGCCGCGGCACGCCTCGCATGAGGTGCACCCCGAAACGGAGCCCGAGCGCGTGCACGCGGTCGGCGAGCGCGCGGAAGCCGCCCGACGCCGCAGACGGGAACCGGTTCGGCGCGGGTTGCGGTCGGCCCCAGGCGTCGAGCGTCGGCTGGGAGATGCGCTCGTAGTCGCCGACGCCGGGCGCCGGTTCGTACCACTGGATGTCGACGACCACCGTGTCCCACCCGACGGGCAGCAGGTGCTCGGCCAGGAACGCGGCGTTGGCAAGTACCTCGGCCTCCGTGACGGACCCTCCGAAGCAGTCCCAGCTGTTCCAGCCCATCGGCGGGCGGTCCGCCCGCGCCCGACGTGCTGCACGCACCTCGGTGACCGCGATCTCCACCTCGCTCATGGAGCGACGACCTGAGCCGTGATCGTGGCGAACGAGTGCGGTGGGAGCGTGACGCGAAGACCCGTCGGTGTGACGTCGAGACCCGTGAGCGGTCGCGGTGACACGGCGTCGGTCTCACCGGGACGGTTGTGGGCGTCGGGCCGCGCAGCGGTGAGCAGCCGGCCGTGCGGCTCGACCACGGACCCGCCACGGACGTCGACCTCGATGACGAGTGGCGCGTCGAGGTCGACGTTCGTCAGCGAGCAATGGAGGACGCCGTCCTTGACGCTCGCCGAGGCGGAGACGGTCGGGATGCCACCCGCGTGTGCGGCGTCGGCGTCGCGGACCGGCCCGACCACGTGCGTCGGGAGGGACGTGGCGTCCTGGTGCGGGCTGTTCATCTCGAAGACGTGGAAGGTGGGCGTCCGGACCATCTCGCCGCCGTCGGGATCGGTCAGGAGCATCGCCTGCAGGACGTTGACCGTCTGCGCGATGTTGGCCATGCGCAGCCGGCCCGCGAAGCGGTGGAACACGTCGAAGTGCCAGGCCGCGACCATGGCGTCGCGGATGGTGTTCTGCTGGAACAGATGCCCGGGGTGCGTGCCCGGCTCGACGTCCCACCAGGTGCCCCACTCGTCGAGCACCATGCCGAACCGTTCCTCCGGGTCGTACACGTCCATGACGGCGGCGTGCGACGACAGCAGCTGCTCGACGCCCTGTGCTGCGGTGATCGTGCTCCAGTACTCCGCGGCGTCGAACCCGGTCGCGCTGCCCTTCGCCTTCCAGCTGCCGCCGATCGTGTAGTAGTGCACCGAGACGGCTTCCCAGGGGGTCGCCGAGAACGGGTGGGTGGCCACGTCGGCGACGACCTCCATCAGCGTCTTGGTCCAGGCCACGTCGAACCCGTCGGCGCCGGCGGCGACCCGGTAGAGCGGGACCTTCCCGCCGCTCTCGCAGAAGGTACCGAACTGGCGTGCCAGGTCCGCGTACGCGCCGGCGCGCAGGTTGCCACCGCACCCCCAGGGCTCGTTTCCCAAGCCCCAGAACGGGACGTCCCAGGGCTCCTCCCTGCCGTTCGCCCGACGCAACTCGGCCATCGGGGTCTCCCCGGCACCGGTCAGGTACTCGATCCAGTCGGCCATCTCCTGCACGGTGCCCGAGCCGAGGTTGCCCGAGACGTAGGCGTCGGCACCGAGGAGCTCGCACAGCTCCATGAACTCGTGGGTGCCGAACGCGTTGGTCTCGCTCGTCCCGCCCCATTGCGTGTTGACGAGCTTCGGGCGGTCCTCGCGAGGTCCGATGCCGCTCGTCCAGTGATAGCGGTCCGCGAAGCAGCCGCCCGGCCAGCGGAGGTTCGGGATGCGCAGTTCGCGGAGCGCCTCCACGACGTCGAGCCGGATGCCGCCGACGTTCGGGACGGGCGAGTCCTCGCCCACCCAGAAGCCGTCGTAGATGCCGCGCCCGAGGTGTTCCGCGAAGTGGCCGTAGACGTGTCGGCTGATCGTGGGTCCTGGCCGGTCGAGGTCGACGGTGACGGTCGCAGTGGAGTCCATGGGTGATGTGGTCCTGTTCTGTGCAGCGGGTCGTGGGTCAGACGGCGGTCACGAGGATCGTGATCGCGCGGTCGGGCTGGAAGGTGGGGAGGTCGAGGCCGATCACGGCGAGCTGGCCACCGCTCAGCACGGGCGCCGCCGCGAGCGTGGCCGGGTCGGCGTCGAGTGGCGGCGCATCCCGGAGCCACTGGGGGATCACCCAGCGCGGGCCGAGGGAGTCGTCCTGCGCGACGGCGAGGCGGTAGTGACCGTCCGGGCGGAGTCCGGGAAGGCGGACCCGACGACGGGAGTCGGCCGACCGCGGGGGAGTCACGAGGGTGTACAGCGCGGTGGTGCCGTCCTCCGCGACGACCCCGCGCAGGGTCGGAGCGTCGTCGTCCCACTCGCCGTCGCCGACGACGCGGCCGGTGGCGATGAGTCCGCGATGACGCGTGAACACGGTGATCCACCTGGCGAGGGTCGTCCGATCCGCATCGTCGAGCTCGCGCAGATCCCACTCCACGCCGAAGTGCCCGAGGAGCGCGATCGCGCACCGGGTGTGGAGCGTGTGCGTGCGTCCGGTCGTGGCCGATCTGGCCGAGGCCACGTGCGACCCGAGCATCTCGGGCGGGACGAGGAGCCCCGTCCACCGGAGCATGCGGGCCCGCTCGATCGGGTCGTGGTTGTCGGAGGTGTGGACGCGATCGGACCGCTCGAGGATGCCGAGGTCGACGCGGCCTCCGCCCGACGCGCAGCTCTCGATCTCGAGGTGCGGGTGCCGCGATCGGAGCTCGTCGAGCAGCCGGTAGAGGGCTTCGGTCTGGTCGTGCACGGCCGCCCGCCCGGTCGACGGATGGCCGGCATCGACGAGGTCGCGGTTGTGGTCCCACTTCAGGTACGCGATCCCGAGCTCGACGACCAGCGTGTCGATCGCCTGCAGGATGTGGTCGAAGGCCGCCGGATTGCCGAGATCGAGCACCTGCTGGTGCCGGACGGGCGACGGGAGCTCGTCCCTCGCCCGCAGGATCCAGTCCGGGTGCTCGCGTGCGAGGTCGGAGTCCTCGTTGATCATCTCCGGTTCGAACCACAGCCCGAACTCCATGCCGAGTGATCGCACCCGGTCGGCGAGCGGCGCGAGACCGTCCGGCCAACGCTCGGGGTCCGGTGTCCAGTCGCCGAGGCCGCGGGTGTCGTCGTGACGTCCGCGGAACCATCCGTCGTCGAGCACGTAGCGCTCGACGCCGATGGCCGCGGCCCGGGTCGCCAACTCGGAGAGGACGTCGAGGTCGTGATCGAACAGGACCGCCTCCCAGACGTTCAGGGTGACGGGGCGCGGACGCCGAGCCGCCCGCGAGGTCGAGCGCAGCCAACGGTGGTACCGCGACGAGGCGGCATCGAGGCCGACGCCGTAGGCCCCGTACACCCATGGAGTCCGGTGGTCCTCACCAGGGCCGAGTCGGACCTCGCCGGGCAGGAGCAGCTCGCCGCCACGGAACGCGAGGTGTCCGTCGGTGCGTTCGACGCCGATCGTGTGGTTGCCGCTCCAACCGACGTGGCACAGCCAGACGTCACCGGTCCGGCTGTCGAACCCCGGTGTTCCGATCGCGGTGACCCCGGTGGCGTCGAGACCGGGGCGACCGTGCCGCGACTCGCGGAGGTGTGTCCCGGTCGTGACCGGAAGCCGCTGCGGCAGCTTCTCGTTGCCCCACCGACCGGCGAAGTCGAGGATCTCCCGAGCCGACGTCGGGATCGGGAGGGCCGGCACGACACCCTCGACCTCCAGGAGGTCGTCGCCCCGGTTCGTGACCGTCACGCGCGTGCGCAGCAGGCCACTCGGTGTCAGTTCGATCGCCACGAGGAGAGCGATGCCGGTCTGGTCGTCGACCGCGGTCACCTCGACCAGCGCGGCGCCGCACTGCCGCACCTCGCCGGCCGGGAGGGCCGCTCCGTCGACCTCGACCGAGGCCACGTCGAAGCGCGACGACCAGGCCGTCCCGGCGCGATGCGCCCGGAGGCCGGGGAGACCCGACCAACCCGACGCGTGCTCGGGCAACAGGCTCGGCTCGTACGGCGCGTCAGATCCGTCGACGAGGTCGCCGCGCACGGTGGCTGTGGACGCGGCAAGCCACTCGAGGTCGTCGGCATCGACGGCGGCTCCCCAGTGCGCGATCGTCGGGAGGCGGGTCCCGTGCTGGACGAGCACGACGGAGACGCCGTCGCACTGCAGATGGACGACGCGGTGTTCGGGCGTCGCTGAGAGGTCGGACATGGTTCCTCCGATGCGGTCGGTGAGGCGGGTGTGACGGCCGGTGGGCCGAAGGTCAGGCGGAGTCCCGGACGACGAGCGTGGTGTCGAGCCAGCGCGGTGCGGTCGTCCGGCCGGCGATGAGCTCCATGACGAGTTCCGCGGCGACCCTGCCCATCTGCTCCAACGGCTGACGGACCGAGGTCAGCGGTGGCTCCGCGGTTGCCGCGACGACCGTGTCGTCGAATCCGACGAGCGCGATGTCGTCCGGGACCGTCCGGCCACTGGCCTCGAGGACGCGCATCGCGCCGACCGCCATGAGGTCGGAGCCCGCGAAGACGGCGTCGAGGTCCGGGTACCGGGAGAGCAACCGTGCCATGGCCGACGACCCGCTCGGCATGGTGAAGTCGCCTCGGGCGACCGCACGGGTGTCGAGGCCGCGTTCGGTGAGGACGTCCCGCCAGCCTCGGACACGGTCGCTGGACGCGGCCATGTCGGCGGGGCCCGAGATGACGCCGATCCGCGTGCGGCCGAGCGCGATCAGGTGTTCCGCCGCGAGCCGACCGCCGGCGTAGTTGTCGGAGTCGACGAAGGTGACGTCCTCCGTGTGCTCACCCATCGGGCGGCCGACGAAGACGATCGGGAGGTCCACCGAGGCGAGCGCCTGGGTGATGGTGCTGATCTCGTGCTGCAGGATCACCACCGCCCCGTCCACGTAGTGCGCCGCCAGGTAGGCGACGAGCGCGTCGAGTTGGCGCGGGTCGGCGAGGAAGAGCGCGGGCTGCTGGGCTGCCGACAGGAGCGCGGCGGTGGCGCCCTTGAGCGGTGCCGCGACGAACGATCCGGAGAACGGTTCGAGCTCGCCCGCCGCGAGGACGATCGCGACGGCGCCCGTCCTGCCTCCGGCGAGCGACCGGGCTGCGACATTCGTGCGGTAGGCCAGTCTCACGGCCGCTTCGCGCACCGCGACGACCATCGAGGCGTCGACCGTCGAGGCACCGGCGAGGACCCGCGACGCGGTCGCTCGGGAGACGCCGGCCTCTCGGGCGACGTCGACCAGGGTCGGTTTGCGCATCCTCGCTCCTTTGCGATCGTCCACCTGCCGGTGGTCTGGCAACGAGCATCGCAGAATCCGAGAGAGCGGTCTCCGAGTTGCGCAATATTGCCCTGGTGCCCCGGAACCCCGCTGCCTATGGTGATCACCACGCCCGAACGGTCCGGATGCTCCCCGATCCAGTCGACATCGGCGCGAGCCGGAGAGCGATCTCCGGCCGGTGACCGCAACGTAGCGCGACACCGCGGAACACGATCCCGCATAGGAGGGGGATTTCCAGTGAAATTCCGTCTTGCAGCAGCAGCAACCGTCGCCGTCATGGTCGGCGCCCTGGTCACCGGTTGTTCCGGGTCCGGCGGCGGCGATGACAAGACCTTCCAGTTCTGGTCCTTCACGGGCATCAACCAGAAGGCCGATGTCGAGAAGTACAAGGAAGCGCACCCCGACATCACCGTCAAACTCACCGAGGTCGGCAGCACGCAGGAGACCGCCCAGGCGCTCACCGCGGCGTTGGCCGGCGGTAAGGTCCCCGACCTGGTGCTCATCCAGGGGGACGACATGCCCAACTTCGTCGCGAACCCCGACAACTTCGTCGACCTGAGCACGATGGGCGCCGACGACATCTCCGGGGACTACCTGCCGTGGGTCTGGGACCAGGCGGTGGCCCAGAACGACGCCGTCATCGGGGTGCCGACCGACGTGGGCGGGATGTCGATGGCGTACCGCGCGGACCTCTTCGAGGCCGCCGGCCTGCCGTCGGAACCGGACGCGGTCGCTGCGCTCTGGCCCACCTGGGACGACTTCATCTCCGTCGGCCAGCAGTACGTCGCCGCCACCGGGAAGCCGTTCCTCGACAACGCCGGCACCTCGGTCTTCTTCCAGACCGTGAACCAGGTCGACGAGAAGTACTACACGCCCGAGGGCGAGCTCGTGTACGACACGAATCCGCAGGTGAAGGAGGCGTTCGACATCTCGATCAAGGCGATCGAGGCCGGCATCACCGCGAACGTCCCCGCCTTCTCCACCGGCTGGAGCACGGGCAAGACCAACGGCGCCTTCGCCGCGATGGCAGCTCCGTCCTGGATGCTGAAGAGCATCAAGACGGACGCGCCCGACACCTCGGGCCAGTGGCGCGTGACGACGGTGCCCAAGGTCGCCGGCAACTGGGGCGGCAGCTACCTCGCCATCCCGAAGCGCGCGGCGAACCCGGAGGCGGCGTGGGCCTACATCAAGGAGATGCAGTCACCCGAGTCGCAGCTGAAGAACTTCACCGACACCGGCGCCCTGCCCAGCACGGTCTCCGCGTACGAGTCCACCGCGATCGCCGACTACACCGACCCGTTCTTCGGCGACTCGAAGATCGGTGCCGTGCTCGGCAAGTCCTTGCAGGAGTTCAAGCCGTTCTTCAACGGTCCGGAGACGGCGACGATCGGTTCCGCGATGATCAACACCGTGACGGACGTCGAAGCCGGCAACACCCCACCGGACAAGGCCTGGGACGTCGCGATGAAGGCCGTGAAGGACGCCCTCGGCGGCTGACCCGACGGCCCCGTCCACCCGTCCGCTCCGACCCGGGGCGTTCCGGCCGAGCAACACGCCGGAACGCCCCTGAAGGATCATCGTGACCACACACATCGCCCCACCTCGGCTGCTGCCGAAACAGTCGCCACCCGGTATCGGGACGCGGATCCGCAACACCCTGCCGGAACGCTTCGCCCCCTACGTCTACATCGCCCCGTTCTTCCTGATCTTCGCCGTCTTCGGCCTGATCCCGCTCCTGTTCACCTTCGTGGTGTCCCTCTTCGACTGGAACCCGATCGGTCAGCAGACCTTCATCGGCTTCGACAACTTCACCAGGCTCGCGGCCGACCCACGGTTCTGGAACGCGATGCTCAACACCTTCGCGATCTTCATCATCTCCACGGTGCCGCAGCTGGTCATCGCCCTGGGCCTCGCCCACCTGCTGAACCACGTCCGCCTGCGCTTCGCCACCGGGTTCCGGATGGCGATGCTCGTGCCGTACATCACCTCGGTCGCCGCGACCACGATCGTGTTCGCCCAGCTGTTCGACCGTGACTACGGGCTCTTCAACTACCTCATCAGCTTCTTCGGCGGTGATCACGTCGACTTCCTCAACGACAAGGTCGGCTCGTGGTTCCTCGTCGCGCTCATGGTCGTCTGGCGGTGGACGGGCTACACGACGCTGCTGTACCTGGCGGCATTGCAGGCCATCCCTCGCGACGTGTACGAGGCGGCCGCCGTCGACGGCGCCGGCGGCTGGAAGCAGTTCGTCTACATCACCATCCCGTCGTTGCGTCCCATCATCGTGTTCACGATCGTCACCTCGACGATCGGCGGGCTCCAGGTGTTCACCGAACCACTGCTGGTGAACCCGGCCACCGGCCTCACCTGCGGTGCGGCACGACAGTGCCAGACGCTCACGCTGTTCCTCTACGAGCAGGGCTTCGGCCAGTTCGAGTTCGGATACGGCTCGGCGATCGGCGTCGCGCTGTTCGTGATCGTCGTGCTCGTCGCCCTGCTGAACTTCTTCCTGTCCACCCGCACCCGAGGAGGACGCTGATGTCCGAGACGCTCAACTCCACCCAGCTGATGGCGAGCGCGACCTCCGCCGGCCGGAAACGGAACGGCGGCCGGATCGGCCGCATCCCCTGGTACACCTACGTCCTCCTCGTATGCGCCGTCGTCGTGAGCATGTTCCCGCTGTACTTCATGTTCGTCGTCGCGACCACGGACTCGGCGACGGCGACCACCCTGCCACCGCGGCTGTACCCGGGCGACAACCTGTTCCACCTCGTGGGGCTCGTGCTCGAGACCGTGCCGTTCATCCAATCGATGATCAACAGCCTCATCGTCGCGCTGTCGATCGGCGTCGGATCGGCCCTGCTCTGCGCCCTGGCCGGGTTCGCCTTCGCGAAACTGGAGTTCCGCGGCCGCAACGCGCTGTTCATCCTCGTGGTCCTCACCATGACCGTGCCGACGCAGCTGAGCGTGATCCCGCAGTACCTGATCATCTCCGCGCTCGACTGGGTGGACACCCTGCAGGCACTCATCGTCCCCGGCCTCGCGAGCGCGTTCGGCATCTTCTGGATGCGTCAGCACATCTCGAGTTCCGTGAGCGACGAGCTGCTCCAGGCGGCGAGACTCGATGGTGCCAACACCTGGCAGATCTTCTGGCGGATCGTCTTCCCGGTCATCAGACCGGCGGCGTTCGTCCTGGGACTGCTCGGCTTCGTCGGATCGTGGAACGACTTCCTCTGGCCGTTCATCGTCCTGAAGTCGCCCGAGATGTACACGGTCCAGATCGCGATCAAGGCCCTGCAGTCGCAGCGGTCGATCGACCTCGGCCTGGCGATGGCCGGGTCGTTCCTGGCCACCATCCCGCTGCTCATCGCGTTCATCTTCGTCGGCAAGCGCATGGTGACGGGGATCATGGACGGAGCGTTCAAGGGATGACCCTGCAACACGACGGCGTCACGCCGACCACGTCGGGCATCGTCCGCGGCGTCTGGAACGACCGACGGGCGTCACCCGTCGAGCGGGCGCGAGCACTCCTCGATGAGATGACCCTCGAGGAGAAGGTCGGTCAGCTCGGTTCGGTCTGGTTCACCGAAACGGCGGGCGACTTCGCGCCGAGCGTGGACGGCTCCGACGACCCGGCTGCGCCGACATCGGCGCCCACCGGCGACTTCACGGGTGGCCTCGGGCAGTTGACGCGCATCTTCGGGACCGAACCGGTGACGGTGGCCGAGGGCGTCGATCGCCTGCGGGAACGGCAACGGCAGGTCGTGGCCGGCAACCGGTTCGGCATCCCCGCGATCGCACACGAGGAGTGTCTGACAGGGTTCGCCGCGTACGGTGCGACCGCCTTCCCGACGCCGCTCGCCTGGGCCGCCTCGTTCGACGAGGAGCTCGTGGAGCGGATGGCTGAGGCGATCGGAGACGACCTCCGTTCGGTCGGTGTCCATCAGGGACTCGCGCCGGTCCTCGACGTCGTCCGGGACTACCGCTGGGGCCGGGTCGAGGAGACGCTGGGAGAGGACCCCTACCTCGTCGGCCAGCTCGGCGCCGCGTACGTGCGTGGTCTCGAGCGGTCCGGGGTCGTGGCGACGCTCAAGCACTTCGCCGGCTACGCCGCCTCCCGAGGCGCGAAGAACCACGCCCCGGTGAGCATGGGGCGCCGCGAGCTCGCCGATGTCGTGCTTCCGCCGTTCGAGACGGCGATCCGGCTCGGGGGAGCGCGAAGCGTGATGAACGCCTACACCGATCTCGACGGCGTCCCCGCGGGCGCCAGTGTCGAGTTGCTCACCGGCATCCTGCGCGACGACTGGGGTTTCGACGGCACCGTCGTCGCCGACTACTGGGCGATCCCGTTCCTGGCGACCATGCACCATGTCGCGAGCGACGCGGCGGAAGCCGGCGCGCTCGCCCTCACCGCCGGGATCGACGTCGAGCTCCCGGAGACCGCCGGCTACGGCGCCGGCCTCGTCGGGCTCGTCCAGGACGGGGCGCTCGACGAGCGGCTGGTCGACCGGGCCGTGCTCCGGCACCTGCGGCAGAAGATCGAGCTCGGCCTGCTCGACGGGGGTCCGCTCGTGCCGGAGCACGCCGCATCGACCGATCTCGACGGCCCCCGCAACCGCGCCATCGCGACGCGTCTGGCCGAGGAGTCGGTCGTCCTCCTCCGGAACCGCGCCGTCCTCCCGCTCCAGACCACCGCGCGCATCGCCGTGATCGGGCCGGCGGCCGACCAGTTCCGCAGTCTCGTGGGCTGCTACGCGTTCCCCAACCACGTGCTGTCGAAGCACCCCGGGCACGATCTCGGCATCACCATCCCGACGATCCTGGACGCGGTGCGTACCGAGTTCCCCGCGGCGGACATCGTCGTCGAACCGGGATGCAGCATCACCGAGACCGGTCGGGAGGACGTTCCGGCCGCCGTCGAGGCCGCCCGTTCAGCCGACGTCGTCGTGCTGGCCGTGGGCGACATCGCGGGCCTGTTCGGCGATGGTACTTCGGGAGAAGGCTGTGACGCCGAGGACCTGCGCCTCCCCGGGGGCCAGCACGACCTCGTGCTCGCCGTCCTCGCGACCGGGACGCCCGTCGTCCTGACCGTGCTGTCCGGGCGACCCTACGCGCTGGGGGACTACGACCGGGCCGACGCACTGGTCCAGGCGTTCTTCCCCGGGCAGGAGGGCGCGGCGGCCGTCGCGGGGCTGCTGTCCGGCCGCGTGCAGCCGAGCGGACGGCTCCCGGTGCAGATCCCTCGTTCACCGGCCATGCCGGGCACCTACCTGCAGCCGCCGCTCGGTCTGGCGTCCCGCGGGATCAGCGTGCTCGACCCCACGCCGCTCTTCCCGTTCGGTCACGGCCTCACCGCCGGGGACGTCCGCTACCGATCGCTCACGAGTGCAGCGGAGCTCGCCGTCGACGGTGAGGTCCTCGTCGACGTCACCGTCGAGAACATGGGCGTCGAGGACGCCGTCGAGGTGATCCAGCTCTACGGTACGGATCCGGTCGCCTCCGTCGTGCGTCCCTCGGTCGAACTGCTCGCATTCGCACGCCTCACGGTCGCTGCCGGGACGTCGGCCACGGTGCGTTTCTCGGTGTCGGCCGACCGCTTGTCCTTCACCGGAGTCGACGGCCGTCGGGTGATCGAACCGGGGACGTACGTCCTGTCCGCCGGGCCGTCGGCACTCGAGCGTCCGCTCACCCACACGATCGAGGTGACCGGCAGCAGGCGGGAGCTGGTCGGGCCGCGCGAGCTCCGCGTGGACTGGCGGCGTGTCGACGCGGTCGCGAGGAAGGCCTGACCATGCCGTTCGTCCCGATCTCCCAGGTCACCCTCACGGGTGGGCCCCTGTTCCAGGCGCAGGAGGCCGACCGCGCCTACCTGCGAGCCCTCGAACCCGATCGCCTGCTCGCCCCGTTCCTCCGTGAGGCGGGCCTGGAGCCCCGGGCGGCGTCCTACGACGACTGGGAGGTGCGCGGACTCGACGGCCACACCGCCGGGCACTACCTCTCGGCCTGCTCCCTGATGGTCGCCTCCACCGGGGACGACGTCCTGCGCTCCCGACTGGAGTACACGGTCGCCGAACTGGCCCGCGCACAGGACCACCTGGGTACCGGGTACGTCGGTGGAGTCCCTCGGAGTGCCGAGCTCTGGGCCGAGGTCGCAGCGGGGATCACCGAATCGACGTTCCGCGCCGGCCGCTGGGTGCCCTGGTACAACCTGCACAAGCTGTACGCCGGTCTCATCGACGCGGCCCGATTGACCGGGAACCACATGGCACGCGACGTCGTCCTGCGCCTCGCCGCGTGGTGGGAGGAGCTCGCCGCCGGGATCGACGACGAGCACTTCCAGCTCATGCTCGAGACCGAGATCGGCGGGATGAACGAGGCGTACGTCGACCTCTTCGACCTCACGGGCGATCCCCGCCATCTCACGATGGCAGCCCGCTTCACGTCGACCGCCCTCAGCGAACCGCTGTCGCGCCGGTCCGACGAACTGACCGGCCTGCACGCCAACACCCGCATCCCGCAGTTCGTCGGGTTCGCCGCCCTCGCCGCTCGGAGTGCTGATCCGGCCCTCGCCCGCGCGGCCCGGTTCGCCTGGGAGACGATCCTGACGCGGCGCACGGTCGCGATCGGCGGCAACAGTGTCCGCGAGCACTTCCACGCCATCGACGACTTCACCCCGATGACCGAGGACCGGGAGGGCCCGGAGACCTGCAACAGCTACAACCTGATCAAGCTGGGCCGACGGCTCAGTGCCGACGAGTCCGACCCGGCGATCACCGACGCGCTCGAACGGATCCTCTTCAACCACCTCCTGTCATCGCAGCACCCCGAGCACGGCGGGCTCGTCTACTTCACCTCGATGCGACCCGACCACTACCGCGTCTACTCCTCGCCGGAGCACAGTTTCTGGTGCTGCGTCGGGACCGGTCTGGAGAGCCACGCGAAACACGGTGAGTCGCTGTACCGGTTCGACGACGACGCGGTGTCGGTCGAACTCTTCGCGCCCTCGGTCGTGCGGATCCCGGAACTCGGTCTCGAGCTGGAGCAACGGACGGCCTTCCCGTCCGACGGCGTGGTCGGACTCACCCTCGGGCTCACCGGTCCGCGGCGGTTCCGGCTCCGCGTCCGGGTCCCCGGGTGGAGTGATCCGACACCCGAGGTGTTCCTCAACGGCGCTCCGGTGACCGCCGGACTCGAACGCGGCCACCTCGTCGTGGATCGTGAGTGGAGCGACGGCGACACCGTGTCGTTCGAGCTCCCCATGGGCGGTCGTGCGGAACCGTACCCGGACGGCTCGGACTGGACCTCGCTCCTCTGGGGTCCGTCCGTCCTGGCCGCCCGTGGCGAGTCGCTGCCGACCGACGTGGTGCTGGCCGGCCGCGCCCACGCCCCGCACACCGCCGTCGGCCCGCTCACCCCGCTCGCCTCGGCACCGATCGTCCCGCGGTCGGCTGTGCCCTACCGGGACGCCGACGGGCGACTCCGGATCGACTCCGACCGAGGACCGATCCCGTTGGAACCGTTCGCAGGTCTGCACGACGCGCGGTACACCGTCACGTTCCCCGTGGCGTCGACGGCGGACGAGGACGCCGTCGCTCGGCGCCGCACCGCCTTGGTCGAACGGGACCGACGCGCCGCGAGCATCGACGGACGGACGGTCGACCGGGTCGCGCTGGGCGAGCAGCAGCCGGAGGCGGATCACGGATTCGAGGGGGTGGCCAGCGCCAGCGGCGCGGTGGGTGGTGTCCGCTGGCGGAGCACGGCCGAGCGTCTGTCCGTGACGCTCGTCGACCCGCATCTCCTCGGCCGGGTCGTCAGAGTGACCTGGCTGCACGACCCGGCGGGCCACGGTCTCACCCTGGAGATCGACGGCACGCCGGTCGCTCCGCAGGAGGGCGGGCGAGACGACGACCTGGAGTGGGCGGAGTACCCGCTGACGCCCACCAGCGCCGGGTGGGGTGTCCGGCGGTTCGCGCTCGTCGCGCAGCCGGATCGCGAGACCCCGCGGTGCACCGAGCTCCGAGTGCTGACCGCCGAGGGAGCCTGACCACCGGGGTGGGCACGCGCAGCACCCCGGGATGCGGGACCATGGAGCCATGACGACGACGCCGGAGCAGGACGACCTCAGCGTGACGCTCGCGGACGTCGCCGCGAGGTCCGGGTGCTCGGTGTCGCTCGTCTCCCGGGTGCTCGCCGGGAAGCGCCATGCATCCCCGGACACCCGGGACCGCATCCTCGCTGCAGCGCACGACCTCGGCTACGACCGCGCAGCACAACGTCGCGGCCGACCTCGCTCGGTCCCGCGCCTGCTCGACCTGGCGATGAGTCAGTGGGACGACCCCTGGGCGAACACGGTCGTGACGAGTGTGCGGCGGGCGGCCGCTGCGGCGAACTACGACCTGGTGCTCACGCCGGAGAGCGAGTCGATGGTCGACGACTGGCCCAGTCGGGCACGTGCGCGGGGATCGGCCGGTGTCGTCGTGTGCCTCATCCGTCCGAACGTCTCCCAGCTCGACATCCTCGCCTCGGCCAACATCCCCGTCGCGCTCCTCGATCCGCGTGCGGAGCCGGCGCGGAGTCTGCCGAGCGTCGGGTCCACCGACTGGCAGGGCGGCTTCGACGCGGGTCGGCATCTCGCCCGGCGGGGGACACGTCGGTTCCTCATCATCACCGGCCGGCCGAAGTACCGGTTCGGCCGTGCGAGGGAGGCCGGTTTCCGAGCGGCGGTCGAACGGCACGCCGACGGGGCGACGGTCGAGGAGATCTCGTCGCCCTGGTCCTCGGAGAGCGCCTTCGTCTCCGTGCGCAAGCTCCTCAGGCAGGGCGGGCTCCCGATCGGCGTCTTCAGCTGCAACGACGAGATGGCCTACGGCGTCTACCGCGCCGCTGAAGAGCTGCAGCTCCGCATCCCCGACGACATCCGGGTCGTCGGCTTCGACGACCTCCCGCAGTCCAGGTTGATGCCGCCGCCGATGACGACCGTGCGACAGCCGATGCGCGCGATGGCCGCGCGTGCGGTCCAGCTCGTCCTCGAGGCGGAGCCCGGGACGGACCCGGGGGACCGCGCGGAGTTCCCGACCGAACTCATCGTCCGCGCCTCGAGCTGACGCGGACGCGGACGCGGGAGAATGGTCGCCATGACGGGATCAGCGGACACCGACGAGGTGTCGACGGAGCACTCGAGCGTGTCGACGTGGATGCAGGCGCTCGGCACGGCGACCGGGAACCCCGGCGGCGGGGCCGCATCCGGACTCATGCTGGCGATCGCCGCCGGCCTCACCGCGATGGTCGCCGGCTACACCCGAGCCACGCACGCCACCGAGGACGCGAGCGGGCGGGACGTCGGCCGAGGCCGAGGCGACGATCGCCGCACTCCGCGCTCGCGCTGAGGCACGCTCCGAGCTGGCGCTGCGTCTGGCCGACGAGGACGCCCACGCCTCGCGAGCGTTCGGCAGTGCCTTCCGTCTACCGGCCGGCGTCGAACGCGACGAGGCGATCCGTGCTGCGTCCATCGAGGCGGCCGCGGCCTCCGCGCGGCTGGGCGAGCATGCCGTCGACGCGATCGACGATCTCGCCTGGCTGACCGAGCACGGCAACCCGGCGCTGATCGCCGACGTGGCGGTGGCGATCGGTGCACTCCGCGCCGCGATCACGGGAGCGCGGACCAACGTCAGCTTCGATCTCGGTTCGGTCCGCAGCGCACACGGCTCCCTCGAGGAGGTCCGCGCCGACGAGCCGCGCCTGTGGGAACTGGTCCCCGTGTTCGACCGCGCCCTCGAGCGGATCGACCGGCTCGCGGCGTCGATCGACTCCGAGGCCGCTCCCACCGACGCGGCGTCGTAGCCGGTGGTCAGCGCCCGCCGGGGCGCGCAGCCGGGCCGCTCGGAACCCGGACGATCAGGGCGTGGTGCAGGTTCGTCAGCGAGACCGAGATCACCGAACCGTGCGAGTCGCCGTCCAGTTGGATCTCCTGCGGCTCCTCGAGTCGGAGGTGCATCGTCCGCGCCTGTGCGTAGCTGATCGCGCGTGCCTTCGGCGAGAATCGACCGACCAGCCGGCCGAACCGCGTGCGGTGCAGCATCCGGTTGAACGTCAGGCGGTAGCCGATGTTCCCCCAACCCGGACCCTTGCCAGGGCGCAGCATGACGGCATCGAGCAGGCCGTCGTCCACGACCGCCTCGGGGAGCAGCAGGACACCACCGGTGAGCGTGCCGGAGTTCCCGACGATGATCGTGTGCGCTCGGGCAGCCGCCTCCGGACGGTCGTCGAGTCGATAGTGCAGGTCGAACTGCCGGTTGCCGATGATGCTCCGCGCGATCGGATCGGAGTAGGCGAGCCAGCCGATCCGTCGCTTCAGCCGCTCATTGGTGTGGCCGGCCATGTGCGCGTCGAGGCCGATGCCGGCCATGACGAGGAAGACCTCGTCCCGGTTCGTGCCGTCGCTGCGCCCGAGACTGACCTGGCCGACGTCGACCACCTGGTCACGCCCTGAACAGGCGATGTCGACCGACCGCTTGAGGTCGCCCAACGGCAGGCCGAGCGCCCGGGCGAAGAGGTTCCCCGTTCCGGCCGGGACCAGCCCGAGGGGGATGCCGGTGGAGGCGATGGCCTCGGCGGCGACCCGCAGCGTCCCGTCGCCTCCCGCGACCAGGATGACCGAGGGTGCCGAGGCGATCGCGGCCGCGGACGCACCCCGGCCGTCGTCGTCGGCGCTCGTCTCGTGCCAGGTGGAGGGTGCCAGTCCGTGCGTCGATTCAGCGGCTGCGACCACCGAGCGGAGGACCGTGATGTCGACCTTGGAGGGATTGACGACGACGGCTGCGCGTCGACGTCCGCGTTCGGCTGGTGCATCGTTCACAGCGTCAAGGATAGGAGGCACCGGCTCGGAACCAGCGGTGGACGCGAGCCGTGCCGCGGGTTCGTGAGACGCTTGCCCCATGGACCTCGAGGTGTCGCCCGGACTGACGATCCCAGCAGCCGAGCTGCAGTGGCGTTTCTCCCGGTCGTCCGGCCCGGGCGGACAGCACGTCAACACCTCCGACAGCCGTGTCCAATTGACGTGGAGTGTGGCCGAGTCGGCCGTCCTCACCGACGAGCAGCGCGACCGACTGCTCGAGCGGCTCGGCGCCCGGCTGGTCGGCGGAGCCATCACCGTGACCGTCTCCCGCGAGCGATCGCAGCTCCGGAACCGCGAACTCGCACTCGAAGCGCTGGCGACACGCATCAGGTCGGCTCTCGCGCCGCCGGCGCCGACGCGCCGGCCCACGCGTCCGACCCGCGGATCGGCGCGACGCCACCTCGCCGCGAAACAGCAGCGGAGCGCCACCAAACAGCAACGACGACGTCCCTCCGACGACTAGCGGGTCACACCGTCGCCTCCCGCAAGGGCGTGCGTCGGACGGTCCGGTCCATTAGCGTTCCCGGAGAGCGCACCCGTCGACGCCGTCGTCGTGCGCGAACGGAGGAACACCATGCGCATCGTCGTCATCGGCGGGACCGGCCACATCGGCACCTTCCTCGTCCCGCGACTCGTCCGGGCCGGCCACGAGGTCGTGAGCGTGAGCCGCGGCGATCGTTCGCCGTACACGGACGCTCCCGAGTGGGACCAGGTCGAGCGGATCCGGGCCGATCGGGAGGCCGAGGACCGGGACGGTGTCTTCGCGCGACGCATCGCGGACCTCGGCCCGGACGTCGTCATCGATCTGGTCTGCTTCACGGTCGCCTCGGCGACGGCGCTCGTCGAGGGACTGCGCGGCAACACGGGTCAGCTGCTCCACTGCGGATCGATCTGGCGCTACGGTCCCAGCGCGTCCGTCCCCATCGTCGAGGGCTCCGGGACGGCGCCGTTCGGCGACTACGGCGTCCAGAAGGACCAGATCGCCCGGCTGCTCCAGCAGGAGACCGCCGACGGAGGACTGGTGACGACCTCCCTGCATCCCGGACACATCGTCGGACCCGGGTGGGCGCCCATCAACCCGTTGGGCAACCTCGACCCCGGGGTCTGGCGGACCCTCGCACTCGGTTCACCGCTGCGCATCCCCGGACTCGGTGCCGAGCTGCTGCACCACGTGCACGCCGACGACGTCGCGCAGGCGTTCGAGCTCGCCGTCGCGAACCGGGATCGTGTCGCCGGCGAGGACCTCAACGTGACCTCAGCCGCCGCGGTGACCGTCCGCGGCTACGCCGACGTCGTCGCCGGCTGGTTCGGACGCTCGGCCGAGCTCGAGTCGGTGACCTGGGAGCGTTTCCGAGCAGAGACACCGACGGAGCACGCCGACACCACCTGGGAGCACCTGGTACGGAGCCACTGCGCGTCGATCGACAAGGCACGGTCGCTGCTCGGATACGAACCCGCCTACACCTCGACGGAGGCGGTCCTCGAGTCCGTCCGTTCGCTCGTCGCCCGCGGGGAGTTGGACCTGCCCGAACCACGAGCAGCCCTGAACACGAGCCGCTGACGACGCGATCCTTCAGGGGGCCTGCAACGAGCTCCGGAGTCCGTGCGGTGCGTCGACCTTCGGACGCTGAAGGATCCCGCGGCGTCGGAGGATCGGCACGAGTTCGTCGAGCATGCGGTGCACCGTCACCGGATGGAGGTCGCCCGAGAAGATGAACCCGTCGTTGTCCGCCTCACTGCCGGCGCGTTCGATGTGGTCGGCCACCTCAGCCGCCGTGCCGACGACACCGCTGCCGTCGGTGATCCGCCCGAGGCGTGCCTTGGGCACGAGCAGCTCCCGGAGCGTCGCCGCCGCGAAGGACTCGTACGGTCCGCGCAACGCGTCGAGGCTGCCGCGCGACACGTGGTCGCCGAAGACGGCCGGGTCCACCGGTCGGTCGAGGTCGAGCGCGGTGAGGTCCGTCTCGAGGTCGCTCGACCACGCGAGTGCGACGGAGCGCAGCGTCTCGTCGTCCGGCTGTTCCGAGGCGGCGACGAGACGGTCGGCCTCGGCGCTGCTCGCCACGATGACGGGCTTGAACACGAACAGGATCGCGGGAGGGGTGTCCCGACCGACGGCAGCCGAGGCGTCGAGGACCCGCCTCCGGTACGCACGGAGGCTTGCGATGTCGAGCGGTGCGAGGGCCAGCTGGACGTCCGACTGTCGCCCGGTGAAGGCGAGCCCTCGCGGCGAGGAGCCCGGCGACACGATGACGGGCTCGCCACCGGAGTCATCGTCGAAGGGGAGGGCGTTGAGCGGCCCGTCGAAGTCGTAGTGTGCGCCGCGATGCTCGACGCGGTCGAGGTGGCGGCCGTCGGCGAAGCGTCCGGAGGCGGTGTCGCCCACGTACGCGCCGGGTCGCCAGCTCCGCCAGAGCGCGCGCACGCCGTCGAGCCACTCCTCCGCCCGCTCGTAGGCGACGTCGTGCGGCACGACCGGCTCACCGAAGTGACGGCTGCTGCCGACGTCGGTGACCACGTTCACCCCGAACCGTCCGCGACTGAGGTGCTGCAGGGTCGCGAACTGCCGTGCCGCCTGGTACGGCGGCAGTTGCAACGGGTTCACGGTCGGGATGATGCCGATGCGCTCCGTCACCGCGAAGAGGAACGGGGCGAGGCTCAGCGGGTCGTGCTTCGGCCCGCCGTAGGCGCCGCGGATGCGGAGGTCGAGCGTCTCGGGGTTCCCCAGCGAGAGGGCGTCCTCGATGATCAGGAGGTCCAGGCCCGCCTGCTCGAGCTCGCGCGCGGCCTGCTGGTAGAGGGCGGGTTCCTGCCAGCGGTAGTCCCAGTCGAGGTACGGATGCCCCCAACCATGCGGACCGAACCCACGTGACAGGAACCAGCCGAAGCGTTGCCGGGCGCTCATGCGGCGACCGCCACATCCGCCGTGACGCTGGCGCCGGTGCTCGTCGACGGTTCCCGGGCGGGGAGCGCGTCGAACGCCGAGGCGAGGTCAGCGATGAGGTCGGCGACGTCTTCGATGCCGACGGAGATCCGCACGAGTCCTTGGCCGATGCCGCTCGCCGCGAGCTGCTCGGCCGAACGCTGGGCGTGCGTGGTCGAGGCCGGGTGGAGGATCAGTGACCGGACGTCGCCGAGGTTCGTCATCCGCGTGAACAGGCCGACGTGGTCGATGACCGTCCGCGCTGCGTCCCGTCCGCCGTGCAGGGTGAACGAGAACACCGATCCCTGTCCATCCGGCAGATACCGGTCCGCCAGGCCGCGGAACGGACTGTCGCTGAGTCCCGAGTAGTCGACCGAGGCCACTTCCGTCCGTCCCGCCAGCCACGTCGCGAGGGCGAGGGCGTTCTCGCTCTGCCGTTGGACGCGGAGTGACAGCGTCTCGATGCCCTGTGCGATGAGGAACGCGTTGAACGGCGAGGGCGTCGGGCCGAGACGCAGTGCGATCGATGCCCGTGCGTAGGCGGCCAGCGCTGCACGCCCGCCCGCCTCGACGTGGCTGAGCCCGCCGAGCGCGGCGAGCGGCGAGGTGAGGTGTCGATAGCGGTCTGCGCGAGCTGCCCAGTCGAACGTGCCGCCGTCGACGACGACCCCGCCCAGCACGGTGCCGTGGCCCGCCAGGAACTTGCTGGCCGAATGGACGACGATGTCGGCGCCGTGCTCGATGGGACGCAGGAGGTAGGGCGTGGCGAAGGTGTTGTCGACGACGAGCGGGACCCCGTGCGCATGGGCCACGTCGGCGACGAGACGGAGATCCGTGAGGTCGTTGCGGGGGTTCGGAATGGACTCGACGAAGATCGCGCGTGTCTCGGGTCGGATGGCACGCGCCCAGGCGTCGGCGTCGAGCGGATCGGCGACCTCGCTCGTGGTGATCCCCAGCCGACCGAAGTTCTCCGTGAAGAGGCTGCGCGAGCCCTCGTACAGACTCGGCGCGGTGAGCAGGTGGTCGCCGGCCTCGAGCAGGGAGAGCAGGGCGACGCCGACGGCCGCCTGTCCGGAGCCGAGGAGCAGCGCGTCCACACCACCCTCCAACGCGGCGAGACGGCGCTCGACGGCGTCGATCGTCGGATTGCCGACCCGGCTGTAGCTGTATCCACCAGGGTCCGGTCCGAACCGCCGCTCCGCCTCGTCGAAGTCCGTGAACACGAACCCGGCACTCGCGTAGATCGGCAGAGCCCGCGGCTGGAGCGGCGCATCGGGTGCACCACCGGCGTGCAGCTGTCGGGTGCTGAAGCCCCCTCGGTCCCGCTCGTGCATCGCCTCGTCCTCTCCGTCAGCTCGGCCGTCGTCGACGCCCCGGCGTCGGTGACAGGCACTCTACGGTCGGCACCGGGGCGGGCGCAGGTGACGACGACATGCGCGGACACAATCGGCCGGCGACGCAGCCGTCGGGGGAGGCCCCGTACCCTGGAGAGGCGTCGGCCGCGGACACGGTGACCGGCGCCGACGGATCGGACGAGGGGGAACCGTGAAAGCACTCATCGCATCGGGGAGCGGTCGGTATGCGGATCCGTGGCACCCGTACGCGCGCACGAGCCCGCTCATCGCGGAGGTCCTGGAGACGGCCGGCTTCGCGGTCGAGATCGACGAGGACGTCGATCGTGCGATGACGCGACTCGAGGGCGTGGAGCTCCTGGTGGTCAACGCCGGCGACCCGTGGCGGTCCGAGGACCAGGGCCGAACGCCTGCCGCCGCGATCGACGGCTTCGCGGAGGCGCTCGGTCGGGGTGATCGGTGTCCTCGCGATGCACGCGGCGCTCGCCTCGCTCCGCGACTACCCGGACTGGGCGCCGACGATCGGGGCGCTCTGGCTGCCCGGTGTGTCCTGGCATCCGCCGATGGGCCCGACCGTCGTCCGCGGCCTGGCGTCCCCCGACGGCGGACCGCTCGGCGACATCCCGGTGGACGACGAACAGTACCTGCGGCTGCAACCGGTCGGTCGGAGCACCACCGTCGCCGAGCACGACGTCGACGGCGAGCGGTTCCCCGCGGTGTGGGTCCGCGAGGTGGGGCCCTCCCGCGTCGCCGTCGACGCACTCGGACACGACGAGCGGTCCTACGCCTCGGCGGAGCACCGTGCCCTGCTCGCGACGCTGGCACGGTGGGCGGCCCGGGCACCGTCTGCGTGATCCGTCACGGATCCTCGACCGGCCTCGTCTGTGTCGCGACCCCCGTCGGCGCAAGCCCCCGTCGAACGGGAGTCGGGCGTCCTCGAGCGGGTCTATGCTCCTGTTCGGGGCTGCGAGCGACCATGATCGCCGGCCGCGGCCCGCGTCAGGAATCGGAACCTCGAGAAAGCCGCACCACGTGTCACAGGACCTCATGTCACCTGAGAACAACGTCCAGCGCATCATGCGCACCGGAACCGTCTGGTTCGGCGTCGCGGTCGGGAGCACCGCGATCGTCCTCGGACTCCTCCTCAGCTCTGGCTGGCGGCCGGCCGTCCTCGCCGAGGGACTCCGCGTGGTGTGGTGGTGCTGCTCGGTCATCGTGGGTCTGAGCATCGGCCTGCTGGGCTGGTCCGGGTGTCCGATCCTCGAGGTGGACGTCCCGACGGCGTCACGGAACAAGTCGCTGACCATGCAGCTCGGAACGATGCTGTTCATCCTCGGAAGCCTCGGCGCCATGTTCACCGTGCTGGCCGGGTCGCCGAGCTGACACCCGCGGCGCGGGCACGTCCGGCTCCGGCGGCGTCGTAGAGTCGATGCATGGCCCGATCCTCAGCACCGCTCCGCAGACTCGGCTTCCTCACGATGGGCCTGTTCGACCCCGAGGAGCCGGCGGCCGGGCACGAGGCGACCCTGCAGCTCATCGAGCTCGGTGAACGCCTGGGGTTCGACAGTGCCTGGCTGCGGCACCGGCACCTGCAGTTCGGCATCTCCTCACCGGTCGCCGTCCTCGCCGCCGCGACGCAGCGCACGAAGCGCATCGCGCTCGGCACCGCGGTCACACCGCTCGGCGCGGAGAACCCCTTCCGGCTCGCGGAGGATCTGGGCACGGTCGACGTCCTCTCGGGAGGCAGACTGCTTCCCGGCTTCAGCACCGGGGAGCCGATGCGGTTCGACGCGTTCAAGCACGCGATCTATCCGTCGACGCTCGACCAGGAGGACCTCGGCTACGACCGCGTCCTGCGCCTCCGCTCCTTCATCCGCGGTGACGTCGTCAGTGACAGCGCCGGTCGTGAGGGCCAGGAGGACTACTCCTCACGGGTCGAGCCGCATGCCGACGGTCTGGCGGAGCGGCTCTGGTACGGAGCCGGCAGCCTGCGGTCGGCGGGTTGGGCCGGTGAGCAGTCCTTCAACCTGCTCACGAGCAGCGTCATCGCCGCCGAGGACGGCACGACGGACTTCGCCGCGAACCAGGCCGCCCAGGTGCGTCGGTTCCGAGAACTCCACCCGGCGGGTGAGCGGGCCCGCGTGTCGCAGGGGCTCGTGGTCATCCCGACGGACTCCGCGACCGCGTCCCAACGCGCCCGGTACCACGAGTACGTCGAGTCGAGACGGCACCGCGTCGGCGTCGCCCATGGACCGCGGCGGATGCTCTTCGCGGAGGACCTCGTCGGCAGCAGTGCGGAGATCGCGGAGCGGCTGCACGAGCACGCCGGATTCCAGGAGGTCGACGAGGTCGCCTTCGCCCTCCCGTTCACGCTCGAACCGGACGACTACACGCAGCTGCTCACCGACATCGCCGGCGCACTCGGGCCCGCCCTCGGCTGGCGACCGGCCGCGGACGGGGAGTCCCGTCCGGCCTGAGCGGACCGGTCGGAGACGGCTTCCGGTCGCGCGTACAGTGCAGGTATGACGCAGCACGGGTTCAGACGGTACGTGGCCATCGGCGACAGCTTCAGTGAGGGCTACGGGGATCTCCGGGAGGACGGCACCCTTCGCGGGTGGGCCGACTTCGTGGCCCTCGGCCTCGCCCGGGCGTCCACGGAGACCGTCAGCTACGCGAACCTCGCCATCCGCGGGCGGAAGCTCCTGCCGATCCTCGACGAACAACTCGACCGAGCGATCGCGATGGGTCCGGACCTCGTCAGCTTCAACGGCGGCGGCAACGACATCATGCGCCCGCGGGTGTCGATCGACGGCGTCGCCGACCGCTTGGACGGTGCGGTCGATCGTCTGCGTGCCGGGGGAGCCCACGTGCTGCTGCTGAGCGGGGCGAACCCTTCGGCCCACATCCCGATGGGTTCGCTCCTCGCCCGCCGCGGCGAGCAGCTGGCCCAGGCCGTGCGGGTGCGGTATCCGCGCGACGGGGGTCACCTTCGTCGACAACTGGGCCGATCGGACGCTCGCCGACCTCCGGTACTGGTCGGTGGACCGCCTGCACCTCAACGCCCTCGGCCACGCCCGGGTGGCGAGCAACGTGCTGACGGCGCTCGACGTGCCGGTCCCGGAGGAGTGGGGGATCGACGACGTCGCTGCGGCGCCGCCCGGTCCGCGTCAACGTCGCACCGCGGCCTACTACCGCGAGCACGTGCTGCCCTGGATCGGGCGCCGCCTGACCGGACGTTCCTCCGGCGACGGCCGCGAACCGAAGATCGCCCAGCTGCAGCCGGTCGACACCCGCGGCTGACCGGCACCGGTCAGCCGCGGATCGGTCAGCCGACGCGGACGAGCGTGCGCTGCCAACCGGAGGATCCGTTGGGAGCGATCGGCGCCTGCTCCTCGATCTGGAGGTTCCCGGCCTTGTCGGTCGCGCGGACGGCGACGTAGTGCGTGCCGGCGGTCGCCTCCCAGTCCATCCACCACTGCACCCAGGTGTCGTCGTTGATGGCGGTCGTGAGGTTGACGCTCTGCCAGTCGCCGTTGTCGATGCTGACCTCGACCTTGGCGATCCCGACGGTCTGCGCCCAGGCGACGCCCGCGATCTTCGCCGGACCCGCCGGCACCTGCTTGTCGATCCGGGGCGTGTCGATCCGCGAGGAGAGTTTGATGGGCGCCTTCGCGTCGTAGCCGCGCGGGGTCCAGTAGGCCTCGTCCTTCTCGAAGGTCGTGACCGTCAGCTTCGTCAGCCACTTCGTCGCCGACACGTAGCCGTAGAGGCCCGGGACGACCATGCGCACGGGGAAGCCGTGCTCGAGCGGCAGCGGCTCGCCGTTCATCGCCACGGCGAGGATCGCGTCGAGGTTCGGGTCGGTGAGCGACTCGATCGGCGTGCTCGCCGTGAACCCGTCGACGCTCGTGGACAGGACCATGTCGGCCTTCGAGTCGGGCATCGCCCGCTTGAGGACGTCGCGCACGGGGATACCGAGCCACTTCGCGTTGCCCAGGAGGTTGCCGCCCACCTCGTTCGAGACGCAGGTCATGGTGATGACGTATTCGTCGAGACCCATGGCGAGGAGCTCCTCGAAGGTGATCTGCACCTGCTCGCCGACCATGCCGTCGATCGTGAGCGTCCAGGTGGCCGGGTCGACCGTCGGCACGGTCAGCGCGGTGTCGACGCGGTAGAACTTGTCGTTCGGCGTGAAGAGCGGGCTGAGGCCGTCGACGTCCGCCTCGGCTCCGTCGGGGATCGTGACGGTCGACTTCGGCGCCGGGAGCTTGAGGGCGTCGCGGACGGCCGTGATCGACGAGGTGGTGACGTTCACGAGGCGTGCGCCCACGCCGACGACGACGGCACCGGCCGCCGCGATGCCGGCCACGCGGAAGAAGCCTCGGCGGTCGAACGCCGCGCGCTCGTCGTCCGAGCCGTTCGCGGCCCGCTTCGGCAGGCGACGACTCAGGAGGATGAGGATCACGACACCGGCCGCCAGACCGAGGATCACGGGGACGACGGCGAGCGGGGTGGCACCGGCACGGGTGACGGTCGTCGCACCGGCGAAGACGCCGGCCGCGATGAGGACCACGACACCGAGCGGTGGACGGATCTGCTGCAGGACCCCGGCGATCGCCGCGGCGATCACGACGGCGACCCCGAGGCTCACGAGGAGGAAGATCTTGTCGTTGCCACCGAAGGTCTCGATCGCGAACTCCTTCGCCCACCGCGGGACGATGTCGATGACGAACGATCCGACGGTGAGGAGAGGACTGCTGCCTCGGGCGAACAACAGCGCCGCCAGCTCGGCGATCGCGAGGAACACCGCTGCTGCGACGATGCCGGACAGTGCTGCCGCGAACCAGACGAGACGTCGTCCGCTCCGTGTGGTGCCGGTCTGGTGCTTCGATGGCATGTGCTTCTCCCTGATCGTGGCTCGACAGGAGTTCGGAGCACTGCCCGGATCAGACGGGTCGGATCCGTCGTCCGCCCGTCGTCTCGGCGTTCAGGCCGTCGAGACGGCCAGCCGCAGTCCCGTCTCGGACGCCAGCCGGAGGGCCTCGGCGAACTCCTGCTCGCTCCGTTCGAGCTGCGCTGCGAGCGCCGGATCACGGTCGGCGAGGGTCAGACTCGTCGTGATGACGTGGACGTCCATGCCGAGCGCTCCGCCGAACAACGTCCGCAGCG
The DNA here is from genome assembly GCF_059073635.1 of Plantibacter sp. Classification (NCBI taxonomy): domain Bacteria; kingdom Bacillati; phylum Actinomycetota; class Actinomycetes; order Micrococcales; family Microbacteriaceae; genus Plantibacter; species Plantibacter sp. The sequence goes on from NZ_JCACOF010000009.1 coordinate 80,010, forward strand.
CCGGCACCTCGTGATCCCAACCCTCGGTCGGGCTGCCCGCGTCGTAGGCGATCCCGCGGCTGGTGGCGATGACGACCGGCCGGCCGGTGAGCGCTCCCGTGTCCGCGGAGGTGACACCCGGCACGTGGATGTGGTCGATCCACGCCTTGAGCGACGATGGGATCGAGAAGTTGTAGAGCGGCGCGCCGATCACGACGATGTCGGCGCCGAGCAGCTCGTCGAGCAGGACGCGCTGGAGCGTCTCGGCCTCGGCGGGCGGGTTCGTACCGGGGCGGCGGTCGGCCGGCGCCCAGTGGAGACTCGCGTCGGCGAGGTGGGGGAGCGGATCCAGGTGCAGGTCGCGACGGACGACGATGCCGGTGGGGTCGGCGGTCGACCAGGCGTCCACGACGGCCTGCGAGAGCCGGCGGGACCGGGAGGTGTCGAGATCGGCGGAGGAGTCGAGGTGCAGGAGGGTGGGCATGCGGCAACGCTAGCAAGCCGGGTCCCGTCCGCTTCCTTGCGGCGCGCACCGGTGGCGGTTACCGTCGCAGGATGGTCGACGCCCCAGCCCCCACCACGTCCGCCCGCCCGGACGCACAGCGTCCTCGACGAGGCCGACCCGCTCGCGGAACACCGCGCGGCGTTCGTCCCGGCCGAGGGCGTCGTCGCCTACCTCGACGGGAACTCCCTGGGGCGGCCGTTGCGGGCCACGGCGGAGCGGCTGCAGTCGTTCATCGCGGAGGAGTGGGGGACGAGGCTCATCCGGTCGTGGGACGACCGCTGGTTCGAGCTGCCGCTGACGCTCGGCGACCGCCTGGGATCGGTCGTGCTCGGTGCAGCACCCGGCCAGACGGTCGTCGCCGATTCGACGACCGTGCTGCTGTACAAGCTGATCCGCGCGGCGGTCGACGCGACGTCGCTCCGCCGGAGGGGCCGCTGGGCGCGACGAGCTCGTGATCGATGCGGGGAACTTCCCGACGGACCGCTTCGTGATCGAGGGGATCGCCGCTGAACGCGGTCTGCGCGTCCGTTGGATCGACGCCGACCCGGTCCACGGTGTCGCCGCGCACCAGCTGCGCGAGGTGGTCCACGAGCAGACCGCACTCGTCGTGCTCAGCCAGGTCGACTACCGGTCCGGAGCCCTGCTCGACGTCGAGGAGCTGACCGCGATCGCCCATCAGGCGGGAGCACTCGTCCTCTGGGACCTGTGCCACTCCGCCGGTGCGGTCCCGATCGAGCTCGACGAGTGGGGCGTGGACCTCGCGGTGGGCTGCTCCTACAAGTACCTCGGCGGCGGGCCCGGTGCTCCGGCGTTCGCCTACGTCGCGGCGCGCCATCAGGACCGGCTCCTCCAGCCCATCCAGGGGTGGATGGGCGCCGCCGACGTCTTCGCCATGGCCGACGCCTATCAGCCGGCCGTCGGGATGCGCCGGTTCCTCAGCGGGACACCACCGATCGTCGGCATGCTGCCGCTCGAGGACTCGCTGACGCTCATCGAGTCCGCCGGTGTCGCCGCCATCCGGGCGAAGTCCGTGGCGCTCACCACGTTCGCGATCTCCTGGGCCGATGAGCACCTCGCGGGCTCCGGTGTCAGGGTGATGACCCCTCGTGACGCGGCGCGTCGCGGTGGACATGTGACGCTCGGTCACCCGTCGTTCCGCGAGATCACCCCGCTGCTCTGGAATGCGGGCGTGATCCCCGACTTCCGGCACCCGGACGGTCTCCGCATCGGGGTCGCACCCTTGAGCTCCGGCTTCGCCGAGCTCGAACTCGGGCTGATCCGGATCGCCGAGGCCGTCCACCGGTGGACGGCTTCACACGGCTCCACCCCGCCTGGCGGACGTCCGTCGTAGGCTTGGCGGCATGCCCGCTGCTTCTGGAACCCAGTACCGTCTCCACCACGCCGGTCCGCGGGGCGAGGTCCGAGCGACGGTCACCGAACTCGCCGCCGGACTGCGCGAACTGACGGTCGGCGGACGCACCCTCGTGCAGTCCTTCGGTGAGGACGTCGTCGCCCCGATGGGGTGCGGGATGGTGCTCGTGCCGTGGCCCAACCGCGTCCGGGATGCCCGGTGGACGCTCGACGGTGAACCGCAGCAGCTCGACGTCACCGAGGCGGCGACCGGGAACGCCTCCCATGGTCTCCTGCGCAACACGGGATACCGGGCGGGGGATCACACCGATCACGCGGTGACCCTGCTCGCCTCGGTGTTCCCGCAGCACGGCTACCCGTTCCGCCTGGACACCTCGGTCGCCTACACGTTGGACGACGACGGCCTGCGGGTGACCCACACCATCGTGAACCGGTCGAGTCGCCCCGCGCCGGTCGCCGTCGGCGCTCACCCCTACCTGGCGCTCGGCGACGTGCCGACCGCCGACCTCACCGTGACGGTGGCCGCCGACACCTGGTTCGAGACGGACGAGCAGCGCATCCCGGTCGCCTCCCGTCCCGTCGACGGGACCCCGTACGACCTGCGCTCGGGTGCTCGCGTGGGCGACCTCTCGATCGACGTCGGCCTGGGTTCGGTCCGGCAGGTCGACGGTGCCGTCCGACACCGGCTCACCGCACCGGACGGCGACACCGTCGAACTCTGGGCGGACGACGACTTCCGATTCGTCCAGGTCTACACGCCGAAGAACTTCCCGGCGGCAGACGGACCGACGCAGGCCATCGCCATCGAGCCCATGACGGCCCCCGCCGATGCGCTGAACAGCGGGACCGGACTCCGGTGGTTGGAGCCCGACGAGCGGTGGTCGCTGTCCTGGGGGATCCGACTCACGCAGGTGTGACCGGCACGCCGTTCGGCGGACGGTCGACCGTCCCACGGGCGGAGGAGGATCAGCTCAGAGGATGACGCCACGGGGGCGATGATCGCCCCGGCGTCCGATGTGCCGCCCCCGGGTGTCGACGGACACTGGTGGCATGACCACGCACCTGGACACCAGCCCGAATCTCTTCACCCTGTCCACGCCCCGGGTCGCGCAGACCGAGCGGCTTCAGGTGGCGCGGTCGACGGCTCGACCCCGCGGACGGTTCGGGGCCTTCGTGGGCGTCCTCCTGGGGAACATCGTCCTCTGGAGCACGCTCTTCATCACGATCGGCATCGTGCTCGCGCTGCAACTCGGCATCGTCGGCGTCATCGCCGCGTCGATGTTGCGCTGAGCGCGATCTCCGCGTCAGGTCCCTGAGCCGGCGAGACCCGTACCGGATTCGTCTGCTGCGTCCTCGGCGGGCGCGTCGTCATCCAGCGCCTCGTCCTCGACCACGGCATCCGGGAGCCCCGGCAGCATGGCTGCCGCGCCCTCGTCACGGATGCCTTCGACCGCCCCGAAATCAGACATGATGCTTCCTCTCGATCGTCGTGCCCGCCAGCGTAACCGGCGGACACGACGATCGACAGCCCTTGCGGGCGGGAGCTTCGTCAGTCGACGATCGACACCGTCACGTCGATGTTGCCGCGTGTGGCGTTCGAGTAGGGGCACACCTGGTGCGCCTGGTCGGCCAGCTGCTGGGCTTCATCGTGCGTCACGTTCGGCACGTAGACGTCGAGCTCGACGGCCAGGCCGAAACCGCCCTCACCGTTCGATCCGATGCCGACGCTCGCCGACACCTCGGCGTCCTTCGTGTCGAGCTTCGCGGTGCGCCCGACGGCGTGGAGGGCGCTGAGGAAGCACGCGGCGAAGCCGGCGGCGAACAACTGCTCGGGGTTGGTGCCCTCGCCGCTGCCGCCGAGTTCCTTCGGGGGACGGGTGTCGAAGTCGAGGAGGTCGTCCTCACTGCGGACGTGTCCGTCTCGTCCGCCTCCGGTGGCATGGGCAACTGCTGTGTACGCGATATCCATTGCTCCATCCTTGCACCGTCGTGCGTGCCCGGTGCACCTTCTCCGGGACCTCTCGGCAGTCGTTCAGTGCAGCGTGGATCGGGCCGCGTCGACCACCGCCGTCGTGACGAGCTCGAGCAGCCGGGAGTGGAGTCGCCACTGCTGCCAGAACAGCGGGACGTCGACGCCGCCCGTGTCGTCGAGCACGACGAGCTCGCCCCGGCGCAGCGGCGCGTCGGACTGCGCGTCCGGGAGCATGCCCCAGCCGAGACCGAGGCCGACGGCGGTCGCGAAGTCCGCCGAGGCCGGAACATGGTGTCGCGGCGGGTCGGCGGGGTCGACACCACGTCGTCGGAGGTAGGCGTCCTGGAGATCGTCCTTCCGGTCGAACACGACGACGGGCGCTGCGGTGAGCGCCTGAGCGGTCGCACCGTCCTCGAACCAGCGCGCCGCGAACGCGGGTGACGCCATCGGTCGGTATCGCATCCGGCCGAGAGGCCGCACCGTACAGCCCTGGACCGGCTCGGCGTTCGACGTGACCGCGGCCATGACGCTGCCCGCACGGAGGAGGTCGGTCGAATGGTCCTGGTCCTCGCGAGCGAGGTCGAAGACGATCGACTCCCGTGCTGCGACGTCCGCCAGCACGGGCAGCAGCCAGGTGGCGAGGGAGTCGGCGTTCACGACGATCGGGATCACCGCCGGGGTGGCCGGCGTGAGCGGGTCGTCGGCGTGCAACTCGAGCGCCGCGTCGTGACCGAGCAGGTGCACCGCGCGGCCGAGGCGGAGCACGATCTCACCTGACGCCGTGATGGTGATCGGTTTGGTCCGGAGCAGGAGGACCCGTCCGACGCTCTGCTCGAGGGCCTTGATGCGTTGACTGATCGCCGACGGCGTGACCATCAGCTCCCGGGCGGCCGACTCGAAGGTGCCGTGGTCGACGGCGGCGACGAAGGCCCGCAGTTGCTCGAAGTGGAAATCCATCATAAGAGGATCTTACGATTCATCAGAATATTGAACTGGATTCATCATGCTGCGCCTCCTACGGTCGGAGCATGACCTCCGCACTGCAGGCCGCGATCGCGGGCCTCGGCCTCGGCCTCTCACTCATCGTGGCCATCGGCGCCCAGAACGCCTTCGTCCTCCGGCAGGGCATCCGGCGCGAGCACGTCCTGCCGGTCGTCCTCGTGTGCGCACTCTCCGACGCGGTGCTCATCATCGCCGGTGTCAGCGGCATCGGCTTCGTCGTGGAGCGGTTCCCCGTGGTCCTCGTCGTCCTCCGTTGGGCCGGCGCGGCCTTCCTGCTCGGCTACGGTCTGCTGGCCGCACGCCGTGCGCTCGCCCCGTCCGGTCTCGCCGCCGACCGCGGTGGCAACGGCCTCTCACTCAGGGCGGCGGTGCTCACCGTGGTCGGCCTCACCTGGCTGAACCCCCACGTGTACCTCGACACCGTCCTCCTCCTCGGCTCGATCGCGAACACGCACGGGGAGGTGGGGCGGTGGTGGTTCGCCGCCGGCGCGGTCCTCGGGAGCATCCTGTGGTTCACCGCTCTGGGGTACGGCGCTCGGTTGCTCCGCGGGGTCTTCGCGAAGCCCGTGGCCTGGCGCATCCTCGACGTCGCGATCGCGGTCGTCATGATCGCCCTCGCGATCATGCTCGTCCTGCGCCCCTGAGCGTGCTCGAGGGTGCCTGGTTAGGATTGCCGGGTGATGAGAACCCTGCGTGAGGTCAACACGGTCGTCGAGCGCCTCTGGCCACTGTCCGGAGCCGAGGACTGGGACGCCCCGGGGCTCCTCGTCGGCGACCCGGACCAGCCGGTCGGGCATGTGCTCCTGGCGGTCGACGCGGTCGGCGTGACCGTCGACGAGGTGCTCGAGCGCCCCGACGGTCTGCTGCTGGTCCACCACCCGCTGCTGATGCGCGGTGTCACGACCGTGGCGGGTGACCGGTACAAGGGGTCGCTCATCACGCGCCTGATCCGTGGCGGCGCCGGACTCATCGCCGCACACACCAACGCCGACGTCGTCGTCGACGGGACCTCGGACGTCCTCGCGCAGCGGCTCGGCCTGCACGACCCGGCTCCGATCGTCCCTGCCGCCGACGGCCTGACCGGGCTGGGTCGGGTCGGCGACCTCCCGGAGGAGACGACGCTCGGCGCGATCGCACGTGCCCTCGCCGAGATCCTGCCGGCGACCGCCACCGGGGTCCGTGCCTCCGGCGACTACGACCAGGCCGTCCGGAGGATCGCGCTCTGCGGGGGAGCGGGGGACTCGCTCCTGTCCCACCCCGCGGTCCGCGCGGCCGACGTGTACATCACGGCCGACCTCCGCCACCACCCGGCGTCCGAGGCCCGGGAACAGGCACTCCTCGGCGGCGGGCCGGCCCTCGTCGACGTCTCCCACTGGGCGAGCGAGTGGCTGTGGCTGGAGGGGGCCGCCGACGCGCTCCGACGAGAGCTCCCTGGACTCGACGTCCGGGTCAGCGAGCTGCGTACCGACCCGTGGGACTTCGTCGTCACCCAGTAGTCGGCGCGGCCGGTAGGGTGATGAGTCGAGAGTTTGGAACAGACGTGAAAGCCAGCCCAGCAGACCAGAAGACGTTGCTCACCCTGCAGAGCATCGACACCGGCGTGCAGCGCACCGCCCACCGCGCGGCGAACCTCCCCGAGGCCGCGCGCATCGCGCAGCTCCAGGCCGAGATCGAGACCGTCCGCCTCCGTCGCCTGGAGCGGGTCGGCGTCCGCGACGACGCACAGACCGAGCTCGGGCGCATCGAGTCCGACGTCGCCGTCGTCGCGGCCCGCATGAAGCGCGACGCCGACCGCCTCCAGTCGTCGACCTCCGTCAAGGACGTCGAAGCGCTGCAGAGCGAGATCGCCTCGTTGCAGAACCGGCAGAACAACCTCGAGGAGATCCAGCTGAACGTCATGGAGCGGGTGGAGGCCGCGGAGGACGCCGTCGCCCAGGTCGACGCCGAGCGCGCCGGACTCCAGGAACTCCTCGACGAGGTCGTCGCCAAGCGCGACGCCGAACTCGTCGAACTCGAGGCCGAACGGGCACGACTCACCGCCGACCGCGAGTCACTCGCACCCGGCATCCCCGCCGACCTCCTGGCCCTCTACGACCAGCGCCGCGCCCGCGGCGGTATCGGTGCAGCACTGTTCCGCGCCGGCACCTGCGGAGCATGCAAGATGTCGCTCACCGGCAACGACCTCCAGGCCGTCCGCGCCGCACCGTCCGAAGAGGTCGTGCAGTGCCCGGAGTGCGCCGCGATCGTCGTCCGGACGGACGAGTCCGGCCTCATCTGAGCCGGACGCTGGCTCTACGACACCGGCGGTCCGCGGCCGCTGTCACGGGCCGGTAGACTCGTCTCCGTGAACGGGCCGGCTAGACGGTCGCGTCACCGAGACCTCCGGGTGTCGGTGCCGAGGAACGTCCGGGCTCCACAGAGCAGGGCGGTGGGTAACACCCACCCGGGGTGACCCGCGAGACAGTGCCACAGAGAACAGACCGCCGTGGGCGACCACGGTCAGGGTGAAACGGTGGGGTAAGAGCCCACCAGCGACCGGGGTGACCCGGTCGGCTCGGTAAACCTCGTCCGGAGCAAGGTCAACAGGGAACGCTGAGGCTGCTCGCCAAGTTCCCGGGTAGACCGCTAGAGGGCGGCGGCAACGTCGTCCCGAGAGAGATGGCCGTCCAAACGCGAGAGCGTGGGACAGAACCCGGCGTACCGGTCGACCCGTTCACACCCCACGCCGCACGCTCGCGTAGCGCTGCGACGGACACCGCACGCAGCGCGCCCGGCGCAGCGACTCAGGCGATGCGTTCGGCGGGGCCGGCGGCGAGAGCGGCTGCGCCGAGGATGCCCGCGTTGTTGCGGTGCACGGCGGGGATGATCGGGGTGTCGAGCTTCAGGAGCGGCAGGAAGTGGTCCGCGTGCTTGGACACGCCGCCGCCCACCACGAACTGATCGGGCGAGAAGAGGAACTCGAGGCGCTCGTAGTACTTCTGGAGGCGCTTGGCCCACTTCTCCCAGCTCAGGTCCTCGCGCTCCTTGACCGCGTAGGACGCCCGCGTCTCGGCGTCCTTGCCGTCGATCTCCAGGTGCCCGAGTTCGGCGTTCGGGATCAACGTGCGGTTGTAGATGAGCGCCGTGCCGATGCCGGTGCCGAGGGTCGTCAGGATCGTGAGACCGCTGGCGCCCTTGGCCGCGCCGAACTCGGTCTCGGCGTAACCGGCCGCGTCGGCGTCGTTCACGAAGGTGATCTCACGCCCGAGGCCCTGCTCGAACAGCTGCTCGGCTTCGAGGCCGATCCAGGCGTCGGAGACGTTCGCCGCGGACATCGTCCGGCCGTTGCGGACGATCGCGGGGAAGCAGACGCCGAGCGGGAGTCCGTCGGAGGCCGGGGACAGCTGCTCGAGCACCTCCCGCACCGTCACGACGATGTCCTTCGGCTCGCCACCCTTCGGCGTGGGGATCTTCACCCGATCGGTGAGGAGGGCACCCGTCGTGAGATCGACGACCGCACCTTTGATGCCGGTCCCTCCGATATCGATGCCGACGGCGGACCGGGGAGCTGCGTTCGTCATGCGTCCAGCCTAGAGCGCCGCGGGCGCTGCGGCGGTGTCGATCGTGCTCGGAAGGGTCAAGACCTCGGCCCCGCGTTCGGTGACGACGAGCGTGTGCTCGAACTGCGCGGTCAACGACCGGTCGCGGGTCGTGACCGTCCAGTCGTCGTCCCACTGCTCCCAGTCCTGGGAGCCGATCGTGAGCATCGGCTCGATCGTGAACACCATGCCCGGCTCCATCACCGTGTCGTACAGCGGCGCGGCGTCGTAGTGGGGGACGATCAGCCCCGAGTGGAAGGACCGGCCGACGCCGTGGCCCGTGAAGTCGCGGACGACGCCGTACCCGAACCGCTTCGCGTAGGACTCGATCGCACGACCGATGACGTTGATCTGCCGGCCGGGGGCGACGGCCTTGATACCGCGGTTGAGGGCTTCCCGGGTGCGCTCGACGAGGAGACGGGTGTCGTCGGCGACGTCGCCGACGAGGAAGGTCACGTTGCTGTCGCCGTGCACGCCGTCGAGGTAGGCGGTGATGTCGATGTTCACGAGGTCGCCCTCGCGCAAAGCGGTGTCGTCGGGGATGCCGTGGCAGACGACCTCGTTGACCGAACTGCAGATCGACTTGGGGTAGCCGCGGTACCCGAGCGTCGACGGATAGGCGCCCTCACCGATGACGAACGCGTGTCCGATGGCGTCCAGTTCATCGGTGGTCACCCCGGGGCGGACCGCCGCGCCGACGGCCTGGATCGCATCGGCGGCGATGGTCCCGGCGATCCGGATGCGTTCGATCTCCTCAGCCGAATACAGGTCGCCCCGGGTGTCGGTGGCCGGTGCGGCGCGGCCGACGTACTCGGGGCGGACGATCGTCTCCGGCACCGATCGGGGGCGGCCGACGCGACCGGGGATCAGGTGACCTGCGGTGTCGAAAGGCATAGGATCAAGCCTAACCGAGCAGGGGAGACGCGCCGTGGCGAAGGAACCATCCGAGCAGTACTGGTACAACACGAAGACCGGTCAGGTCGAGTTCGGCTTCGAGTCGAGTGTCGTCGACCGCGTCGGTCCCTTCGAGACGGCTGCGGAGGCCTCGCACGCACTCGAGCGACTGCGTGCCAACAGCGCGAAGTGGGACGCCGACGAGGCTGCCGAGGACTGAGCCACCCGGGTCGCAACGCGAGCGGATTGCGGGTAAGCCCTCTTCCGCAGGCGTGGTGTGATCCGCCAGGATGGGCCGAGCGATGAAGCTCGAGCGGGGGGAACATGCACAGGATCGACCGTCCGCGGAGGCGACCGATCGCCGTCGGACGAGGTGCCGTCGCGGCCCTCACCCTCGGACTCCTCCTCATGCCGACGTCGCCAGCCGGTGCAGCGCCGACGGTCGCCGCCGAGGTCAGCTACCGCCGAGTGCGTCACCGCGGTGCCCGGTGGTTCCCGCTGCGGCGTGTTGACGGTGCCCCTGTCGCGCGCGGTGCCGGACTCGGCGGAGGCGACCCTGCCGTACGTGCTCGTACCGGCCGCCCTCGAGACCGGGCGACCGCCGCTCGTCTACCTCGCCGGCGGGTCGGCGCTCTCGACGCTCGACATCCAGCAGCTCGCGGTCGAGGGCGGGCTTGCCGCCGACCGCGACGTGGTGTTCGTCGAACGCCGGGGCGGTCGCGACGCCACGCCGTCGCTCGACTGTGCGCCGGCGACCGCCGCCATCCGCGCGTCGCTCGGCGCTGACGGGGACCGCGCAGCGCGCGTCGCCGCGGTCGGCACGGCCTTCGCCTCCTGCGCCGCGGCCTGGCAGGAGGACGGCATCGTGCCGAGCGACTTCGGCGTCGCGCCTGCGGCGGCGGACCTCCGCGACCTCCGGCAGCAGCTGGGCTACGCGCGATGGACCATCCTGGCCGTGGGCTCGTCGGCCGGCGTGGCCCTCGCGGCGTCCGACGCCGATCCGGGTGGTGTCGACGGTGTCGTCCTCGACGGCCCCGACCTGGGTGCACCCGGGATCGTCTCCGCGGGCGGTGTGGCGGCCTCCCTGGCCGTCGTCCGTGCGCGCGGCGTCGAGCCGCAGGGTCCCGTTCCGTCCCCGCCGGCGGCACCACAGGCCGCCGCCGCCGAGGAACCGGAGTCCGCGACCCCGGACACCGCGCCGACCGAGGTCTCACGTTCGGCCGGGATCCTCACCGCCGCCACCGATGAGCTCATCGCCGAACCGCACCGCACCTCCGGACCGCGGCCGATCACCCTCGGTGGCGACGCGCTCCTGGCGATCGCCTCACACGCCTTGTCCGATCCCACCGCCCAGGCGGCACTCCCGGTGCTCCTGAGCTCGGTCGCGGACGGCGACAGCACGGTGCTGGATCCCGTGGCGAACGATGCGATCGCCCAGCTGACCGACCCCGAAGGCATCCTCGACCGCGTGCTCGGGTGTTCGACGACCGGCTGGCCTGGGGCGATCGAACGCTCGGACGCGGAGGTCACCACGCCGACGTTGCTGGAGGACGTCGCGGCCGCCGCCTGCTCCTCGTTCGCCGTGGGTGCGACGCCGCCGCCGGGAGCGATCGGGACGTCGGTCTTCGTGCTCGGCGCCCCGGAACAGGCCGCCGCCCTCGCCGTCCCCGTCGCCGACGGCACGGCGGACGCCCTCGTGGCGGTCTTCCCCGGGTCGGGAGCCGTCCCATCGGTCAGCAGTGCGTGCGCGCGGGTCGCGGTGCGCGCGTGGCTCAGCGATCCGGCGAGCTATCGGGCGGCGCTCTGCGACGCCGACGACGCGGCCGTCGCCGTCGTCGATCGAGCCGATGTCGCGGCGAGCCCGCGATGGGCCCAGCAGACCTCGTCGGACGCCGGTGGCAGGTGGTTGCTGCTGGTGCTGCCCATCCTGTTCGGGCTCGTGGCCATCGGATGGTCCGTGGCGTGGGGCTACCGGTTGATCACCCAGGCGCTTCGGCGCCAGCCGGTCCAGGACGGTCTCCTGCTGGGGATCGCTCCGGTGTTCGGAGCGACGTGGGCGATCGGCGGAGCCGTCGTGCTCGTCCGTGCGGCTGCCTCGAGTCCGGCGATCGCTCTCGTCGGGGTGCCCGCCGCCTTGCCGTGGCTCTCCATCGCCCTCCTCGTGAGTTGCCTCGGGCTGGTGCCCGTCTGGCAAGGGGCCCACCGTGGATCGCGGCTGCGGATCGCCGCCCTCTCGCTGCTGTGGGCGGCGACGGCCGGCTGGACCGCACTCTTCGTCCTCGCCTGGTGGTGAGCCGTGGATCGCCCACGCCCGGCGCGCGCTGATGAGCGGGAACCGGGACGGAGCCAGTAGCCTAGACACGGGCCGCCGGCCGAAGGAAGAGGGGCAGATGGATAAGCAGCGCGACTTCGTTCTCCGCACGATCGAGGAGCGGGGCGTCAAGTTCGTCCGGCTGTGGTTCACCGATGTCGTCGGGACGCTCAAGTCCGTCGCGATCGCCCCGGCCGAAGTGGAAGGCGCGTTCTCCGAGGGCCTCGGCTTCGACGGATCGGCGATCGAGGGGCTCAGCCGCTCCTACGAGTCGGACCTCCTGGCCCACCCCGATCCGACGACCTTCCAGATCCTGCCGTGGCGCGGCGAGATCGACCCGACGGCGCGCATGTTCTGCGACATCACGACGCCTGACGGCCAGCCCGCCGTCGCCGACCCGCGGAACGTCTTGAAGCGCACCCTGGCGAAGGCCGCCGACATGGGGTTCACGTTCTACACGCACCCCGAGATCGAGTTCTACCTGCTGAAGTCCTCGCAGTACGGCGTCGACGGACCGGAGCCGGTCGACTCCGCGGGCTACTTCGACAACGTCCCCGGTGGCACCGCGCACGACTTCCGTCGACGTTCCGTCCGGATGCTCGAAGACCTCGGGATCTCCGTCGAGTTCAGCCACCATGAGGCGGGACCCGGCCAGAACGAGATCGACCTGCGGTACGCCGACGCCCTGACGACGGCCGACAACATCATGACCTTCCGCACCGTCGTGAAGGAGGTGGCGATCGAGCAGGGCGTCTACGCGACGTTCATGCCGAAGCCGCTCGTCCACCAGCCCGGCAGCGGCATGCACACGCACATGTCGTTGTTCGAGGGCGACTCGAACGCCTTCTACGAGGCGGGTGCGCAGTACCAGCTCTCGAAGACGGGCCGGCAGTTCATCGCCGGACTCCTGACGCACGCTCCGGAGATCACCGCGGTGACGAACCAGTTCGTGAACTCCTACAAGCGACTCTGGGGTGGCGTCGGACCGAACAAGCTGTCCGAGGCCCCGAGCTTCGTCTGCTGGGGCCACAACAACCGCTCCGCACTCGTGCGCGTGCCGCTGTACAAGCCCAACAAGGGCCAGAGCGCTCGGGTCGAGTACCGCGCCATCGACTCCGCCGCCAACCCGTACCTCGCCTTCTCGCTCATGCTCGCCGCTGGGCTGAAGGGCATCGAGGAGGGCTACGAGCTCCCGCCGGAGGCCGAGGACAACGTCTGGACCCTCTCCGACACCGAGCGTCGGGCACTGGGATACAACGCCCTGCCCGCCAGCCTCGATCGCGCGGTCAGCCTGATGGAGGGTTCCGAACTCGTGGCGGAGACGCTCGGCGAGCAGGTGTTCAACTACGTCCTGCTGAACAAGCGACAGGAATGGCACGAGTACCGGGCCCAGGTGACCCCCTTCGAGTTGGCCAGCAACCTGGAGATGCTCTAGACGAGGGGACCGGTCGGTCGCATGGTCCGCGAGAACATCTCTCTGAGCACGCTCGCCCGACTCGGGTTCACCGGTCTGGGTGAGGCCCGGGACCGGCTGGACGAGCTCGCCGAGCTCGTCCAGCTCGACCCGGCGTCGCTGTCGCCCTCCTTCGCCGTCGCGGCCGACCCCGACGCCGCGCTGGTCGGTGTGCTGATGGTCGGTCGGAAGTCACCCGACGAGCTGTCGGCGCTCCTGGCGGACCAGGCCTCGGCCGAGCGACTGTTCCGACTGTTCGGCGCCTCGCAGGGGTTCATCGACTTCTTCCTCCGCCACCCCGACCAGCTGTCGGTGTTCGAGTTGCCGGTCACCCGCGTCCCGACGCTGCAGGAGGCGCGCGACGAACTGCTCGCGAGCGTCGGTGCCGAGGACGGCTTCGCCGCGATCGTCGAGGAGCCGGCCTGGGACGCGATCCGCGTGGTCTACCGCCGACTGCTCGCCGAGGTCGCCCTCTTCGACCTCTGCGCCCCGGACCCGATCGTCGTGCTCGACCGGGTCGCCAGTGCCCTCTCCGACCTCGCAGCGGGTGCGTTGGAGGCCTCCATCGCCGTCGCACGCACGCAGACGAGCGGCCCGAGGGGGCCCGGCGTGTACCCGCGCGAGGAGGTCGCGGCCACCCGCTTCGCCATCATCGGCATGGGCAAGGCGGGCGCACGGGAACTGAACTACGTCTCCGACGTCGACGTCATCTTCGTCGGTGAGGGTTCGGGCGACGACGAGGACGGGCTCGACAACGGGCGTGCCGTCGAGATCGCCACCCGGCTCGCGGTCCTCACCATGCGCGGTCTCGGACAGGCTGGTCTCGAGCCGAGCCTGTGGGAGGTCGATCCGAACCTCCGCCCGGAGGGGAAGGCCGGCGCCCTCGTCCGCACGCTCGAGTCGCATCTCGTCTACTACGACCGCTGGGCGAAGAGCTGGGAGTTCCAGGCGCTCCTCAAGGCACGGGCCCTCGCCGGCGATCCCGAGCTCGGTGCCCGCTACATCGAGGCGGTGCAGCCGAAGGTGTGGGGGAGTGCGTCCCGCGAGGGCTTCGTCGAATCCGTGCAGCGCATGCGCGAACGGGTCACCGAACACATCCCGGCGGAGGACGTCCACTACCAACTGAAGCTCGGCCCGGGCGGGCTCCGCGACATCGAGTTCACGGTCCAACTGCTGCAGCTCGTCCACGGACAGCTCGACGACTCCGTGCATCAACGCGGAACCCTCGCCGCCCTCGACGGCCTCGCGACCGCCGGATACATCGGTCGAGCCGAGGCGCAGGAGTTCGCGCACGACTACCGCCTGCTCCGTGTGCTCGAACACCGCCTGCAGCTGACGCGCCTGCAGCGCACGCACATGATGCCGCGCGACGAGCCGTCCCTCCGATCCCTGGCCCGATCGAGCACGCTCGCGACGACCGCACAGGCCCTCGTCACGCGATGGGAGAGCCACGAAGCACGGTGTCCGGCAGCTGCACGAGCGGTTGTTCTACCGGCCGCTGCTCTCGGCGGTCGCGGCCTTGCCCGAGAGCGGTCTGAGTCTGACGAGCGGTCAGGCGGAGGCGCGACTCGCGGCGATCGGCTTCGTCGACCCCCGCGGCGCGCTCGCCCACATCGGGGCGCTCACCGCCGGCGTGTCTCGGCGCGCCAACATCCAGCGGCATCTGCTCCCCGTCATGCTCGGCTGGTTCGCGGACGGCGCCGATCCCGACTACGGATTGCTCGCGTTCCGGCGGCTCAGCGAGTCCCTCGGCGAGTCGCACTGGTTCCTGCGGATGCTCCGCGACTCCTCAGGCGCGGCCGAGCGGCTCACGCGGGTCCTCTCGGGGTCCCGGTTCATCGGCGAGCTCATGGACCGCATCCCCGAGTCGGCCGCTTGGCTCGCGGGGGACGAGGACCTCCTCCCACGATCGTCGTCCGCGCTCGGCGAGGAGATCGCCGCCATCCTCAGACGACACGACTCACCGGACACCGCAGCCGCCGCCATCCGCGCGGTGCGGCGACGCGAAGTCCTCCGGCTGGCGATGTCGTCGACCGTCGGCATGCTGGACGTGCAGGGCCTCGCCGCCGGGCTGACGGACGTGTCGACGGCCACGCTCGCAGGGCTCCTCGGCGCCGTCAGACGCATCGGCGGCCTCGGCGCGGACATCGAGTTCGCCATCATCGCCATGGGCCGCTACGGCGGCGCAGAGCTCGGACTCGGTTCGGACCTCGACGTCCTCTACGTGTTCCGGCCGAAGGACGGGGTCGACACCCAGGACGCACAGCGGCAGGCCGGAGCGATCGCCGCAGAACTCAAGCGTCTGAGCGAGGACGCCCGGCTCCCGCTCGACCTCGACCTCGACCTCCGTCCCGAGGGGAAGAACGGTCCGCTCGTGCGCTCCCTCGACTCCTACCGGAACTACTACGCGCGCTGGTCCCTCACCTGGGAGGCGCAGGCGCTGCTCCGCGCCGCCGGAGTCGTGGGCGACACCGAGCTCATCGAGGCGTTCACCGAGGTGGCGGACACGGTCCGCTATCCAGCCGCGATCAGTGAGCAGTCCGTCCGCGAGGTCAAGCGGATCAAGGCACGTGTCGAGAACGAGCGGCTGCCGCAGGGCGCCGACCCGACGAGACACCTGAAGCTCGGGCGCGGCTCGCTCAGCGACGTCGAGTGGTTCGTGCAGCTCCTCCAGCTCGAGCACGGGGCGGCGGTGCCGTCGTTGCGAACCACCTCGACGCTCCGAGCGCTCGACGCGGCGGTGGAGGCGGATCTCGTCGACCGGGAGTCCGCCGAACGACTCCGTGAGGCCTGGATCCTGGCGTCGCGGATCCGCTCGGCCATGACGCTGTGGTTGAACAAGACGCAGGACGTGCTGCCGAGCGACCGACAACAGCTCGAAGGTGTGGCGCGGCTCCTGGAGTACCCGACCGGGTCGGCGAGTCTCCTGGAACAGGACTACCTCGCGGCCACCCGGCGCGCCCGGACGGTCTTCGAGCACGGCTTCTACGGCATCTGAGCCGATCGCCTCGACCACACGGAACCGCCCGCCATCCGAGAGGATGACGGGCGGTTCGCGGTGCAGCAGGTGTCGTCAGACGCCGTAGTACAGCTCGAACTCGAACGGGTGCGGGCGCTGGGCCAGCGGCTTGATCTCGTTCTCGCGCTTGTACTGGATCCAGGTCTCGATGAGCTCCGGCGTGAAGACGTTGCCGGCGAGGAGGAACTCGTGGTCCGCCTCGAGTGCCTCGAGCGCAGCGCCGAGCGATGCGGGCACCTGCGGGATGTTCTTGGCCTCCTCGGGGGGAAGCTCGTAGAGGTCCTTGTCGACGGGCTCGTGCGGCTCGATGCGGTTCTTGATGCCGTCGAGGCCGGCCATCAGCTGAGCGGCGAACGCGAGGTACGGGTTGCCGGAGGCGTCGGGCGCGCGGAACTCGATGCGCTTGGCCTTCGGGTTCGTGCCCGTGATCGGGATACGGATCGACGCCGAGCGGTTACCGGCCGAGTAGACCAGGTTGACGGGAGCCTCGAAGCCGGGGACCAGGCGGTGGTACGAGTTCACCGTCGGGTTCGTGAACGCCAGGACGGCGGGGGCGTGCTTCAGCAGGCCACCGATGTACCAGCGGGCGAGGTCGGAGAGGCCGCCGTAGCCGTTCTCGTCGTAGAAGAGCGGCTTGCCGTCGCTCCACAGCGACTGGTGCGTGTGCATGCCCGAGCCGTTGTCGCCGAAGAGCGGCTTCGGCATGAAGGTCGCGGTCTTGCCCCACAGCTCGGCCGTGTTCTTCACGATGTACTTGAACTTGAGGATGTCGTCCGCCGCGGCGACCATGGTGTCGAAGCGGTAGTTGATCTCGGCCTGGCCGCCGGTGCCCACCTCGTGGTGCGCGCGCTCGAGGATGAGGCCGGCGTCGATCAGCTTGAGGCTGATGTCGTCGCGGAGGTCGGCCTGCTTGTCGACGGGGCTGACGGGGAAGTAGCCACCCTTGTACGGCGTCTTGTTGCCGAGGTTGCCGCCCTCTTCGGCGCGGCCGGTGTTCCAGGCTCCCTCTTCGGAGTCCACCGAGTAGAAGCTCGAGTGCTGGTTCACCTCGTACCGGACGTCGTCGAAGATGTAGAACTCGGCCTCGGGGGCGAAGAACGCGGTGTCGGCGATGCCGGTCGAGGCGAGGTACTTCTCAGCCTTCTTGGCGACCTGACGCGGGTCCTTGGAGTAGATCTCGCCGTTGCGGGGGTTGTAGATGTCGAACACCATGATGAGCGTGCGCTCGGCACGGAAGGCGTCGATGTAAGCGGTGGAGACATCCGGGATGAGCTGCATGTCCGACTCGTGGATGTTGGCGAAGCCACGGATGGACGAACCATCGAAGAGCTGGCCGACGGTGAAGAACTCCTCGTCGACGGTGCTGGCCGGGATGTTGAAGTGCTGCTGCACGCCGGGAAGGTCCGTGAAGCGGATGTCGAGGAACTTGACATCGGTGTCCTTGATGAACTTGAGCACTTCGGAAGAATCACTGAACATGTGAATGGCTCCAAATGGGGTTGGTACAGGGAGGCTGCACAGCGCAGCCATCTGTGAGACTACGGGGAGGGGGTTACCCCGCCATGACACCCATGTTTCGTGGATGTTACGAGAATCCCCGCCCGAATAGAATGGCACAGTGCCCCACACCCCGCAGAATCCACGGACCTTCGGAGAGCTTCCTCCCAGCGCCTTCCCCGGTGAACGCCTCGGACTCCCGGAGAGCGGCGTCCGATCGGTCGCGCGGGTCGGTCGGCGGATCACCGCGCTCGTCATCGACTGGGCCCTGGCGGTCGTCCTCTCCGTCGCGTTCTTCGCCTACGACGCAACCGCGACGCTCGTGATCTTCGCCATCATGCAGTTCGTGTTCATCCCGACCATCGGCGGCAGTCTCGGTCATCGCCTGTGCGGCATGCGCCTCATGCCGCTGACCGGCGGTTGGGTCGGACTCTGGCGGCCGGCCGTGCGTACCGTGCTCCTCTGCGTGCTCGTCCCGGCGCTCGTCTGGGATTCGGACCAGCGCGGCTTCCACGACAAGGTCGCCGGCACGGTGCTCCTGCGGGTGCGCTGAACGCAGCCGGAAACGCGAACGGCCGCCCTCCATCAGGAGGGCGGCCGTTCTTTCCGTACCGCGAGGTGTTCCGAGCGGTGTCGGTGGGTCAGCGCGCGCGCTGCGGGCGGACCCGCATCGGGTCGACGCCCTTCGGGATGGGGAGCTGCGTACCGAACGAGGACAGACGGTTGCTGACAGCGAGCACCTCGGGGTTGGTCAAGGACTTCTTGACCTTCCGGAGGGCGCCGGAGAGCTGACGGAGCTGCACCGAGTCGGCGTCGGGGCCGACGTGGAAGACCGTGATCGGCACGTTCGGGAGGATGCGGGTGACCTTGCGCTTCTCGTCCTCGAGCAGACGCGAGGTCCGCGATCGGGGTCCTTCGGCGATCAGTGCGACGCCACCACGGCCCACGGCCCGGTAGATCGCGTCCTGGGTCTTCGGGTTCACGGCGACGGGCATCTCGCTGGTCTGCCACGAGCGCGGAGCAGCACGGAGCACCTGGCCCACCGCGCCCGGCCGACCCTCGATCTGCGTGTAGACGACCTTGTCCGCGCGCCGGGTGAGGATGAACAGGGCCGCGAGGATACCGGCGAGCACACCCGCGATGATCCACATGACGAGCGCGAAGATGTTGCCCGCCGAGAACAGCAGCGCGACCGCGACACCGATGAGCACCGGCAGGATGAAGCCGCCGAGCATCAACCACTGCGCCGCCTTGTCGTGGCGACGGGTGAGCTGGAACACCTGCCAGAGCTGCTTGATCCGCCCTGGTTCCTTCTGCGCCGCCGGGGGCGCGTCCTTCTGAGCCATGCTCCCAGGATAGCCGGTGACGGAGGCTCCTGATGCTGCGTTCTGCTCCACAGGCCGCCGCCGCGGGGACCTTGTCCACAGCCGCGTGCGCCGACGCCGCCGGACGGGGTTCCGTGTCGGAGGATCGAGCTATGGAAACACTGCCAGACCCGTCCGCCACCACAACCCGGGTTGCCGGCCGTCGTCTCGTCCGGCGCTTGGGTGAGGGCCGGGAGTGGACGGCCTACTCGACGGTGCTCGCCCACGCCGGATCCGCGCGTGGAGGACGTACCGACCAGGCCGCCCCGGCGGGCGACGCCGTGCTGCTCCGAGCGAGGGCGGACGCCGCCGAACGCGACCTCTGGCGTCGCGCGGCCATCCTGTCCCGACTCGACCACCCGCACATCGTGAGACTCGTCGACGTCGCCGAGGATGCCGACCGGCCTCCCGTGTCTGCTGGTCGAGCGGCTCGCCGGCGGCACGTTGGGAGAACTGCTGCGCCGCCGGGAGTCGATCGCTCCCGGTGAGGCCGTCACGATCCTGGCGCCACTGGTCGACGCCATCCGCGCGGCGCACCTCTCCGGGATCAGCCACGGGTCGATCAGCGCTTCAGCCGTGCGCTTCGCCGACGACGGCCGACCGGTCCTCTCCGGCTGGTCGGGCGCAGCTCCCGTCGACCACCAGACGATCGATGGTGGGCTCGGCCGCACCGCTCCGGCGTTCGCTGCCGATTGGACGGCGTTCGCGGGGCTCATGGACGGTGTCCTGCAGGCGACCGACCCCGACGAGGCCCCCTCGACCGTGGCCTGGGCCGACGTCGTGCCTGAACTCGCCGACCACGAGATCGCCAACCGACTGCAACAGCGGATCCACGCCCTGGCACGACCGCTCCCGGTCCTGCTCGACCGCGTCGACCCGCCGTCCGCATCACCTGCCGATGCCATCCGTGCTTCCGCCGATCGCGCGCAGCGGACCGCTCCGCTCCCGCCGACCCGACGAGCCGCAGTCGAATCGAGGCGTCGGTCACGACATCCCGCGTCGTCGCTGCGTCGTCGTCTGGCCTGGCGACCCGGTCGAGGCACACGGGTCACGGCCGCGGCCCGCTCGACGCCGTCCGTCGAATCCAGCCCGAGACGTCGTCGACTCGTGATCGGAGCGGCGGGCGCGGCAGCGGCACTGGTGTCGGCTGCGATGGTGTTCCTGCCGTCCGAAGACCCGAGCACCGCGATCGCGCCGACGCCGGCCGGTTCGGTCGGCCCGGCGCCCGAACCGGTCACGGGTACTGCGCCGCCGGTGGAGACGCCGACGTCACCGGCGGACGAAGCTGACGCCGTCGACGTGGTCACCGGCGACGATCCGGCGGCCGCGGCCCGCGAGCTCGTCCGCCGACGGGATCAGTGCCGCACGACGGGGGAGGAGGGGTGCGTGTGGGACTCCGTCGAACGCGGGTCCCCGTTCGACGACGACGAGCACCTCGGTGTCGGGATCGGATCGATCGATGCGGCGAGTCTGGACCTCGTCGACCGTCAGGGCGACGCGGCGGTCCTCCGCGGCACGGCCGAGCCGTCCGAGACGGACGAAGCCGCCGCAGGACGACGACAGCCCGTCACGCTCCTCGTGGTGAGGGGCGAGACGGGCTGGCGTCTGCGGGAGGTGTTCACCGCCGGATGAGGCGGTGGACACGGCGCGGTCGGTTCGGGATCAGATCCCGAGCGAGCCGCGGAAGTCGCCTGCTTCGAGGCGGTTCTTCACCTGGACGAGGAAGCGTGCAGCGTCCGCGCCGTCGATGATGCGGTGGTCGTAGCTCAGCGCGAGGTAGACCGTCGAACGGATCGCGATGGCGTCTGCACCGTCGACCGTGACGACGACCGGCTTCTTCGTGACGATACCCGTACCGAGGATCGCCGACTGCGGCAGGAACACGATCGGGGTGTCGAACAGGGCGCCGCGCGAACCGGTGTTGGTCAGCGTGAACGTGCCGCCCGACAGCTCGTCCGGCTGCAGCTTGTTGTCGCGAGTCCGCTGCGCGAGATCGGCGATCTCGGCGCCGAGCTCGGCGATCGACTTGGAGCCCGAGTTGCGGATGACCGGCGTCAGCAGGCCACGCTCGGTGTCCACGGCGATCGCGAGGTTCTCCGTCTCCGGGTACACGATCTGGTCGCCGTCGACGGTGGCGTTGATGATCGGGTAGGTCTGGAGCGCCTCGCTGGCAGCAAGGGCGAAGAACGGCAGGAACGACAGCTTGTTGCCGGTCTTGGCGAGGAACTCGTCCTTGACGGCCGTGCGGAGTGCCGCGACCTTCGTGACATCGACCTCGACGACGCTCGTCAGCTGGGCGGTGCCCTGCATCGAAGCGACGGCGCGCTCGGCGACGACCTTGCGCAGACGCGACATGGCCTTGCTCGTGCCACGCAGCTCGGAGACCTGGACCGTCGGAGCAGCGGGCGACTCCGTGGCGCCACCGGCGCTCTGAGCCTGCAGGACGTCTTCCTTGCGGATACGTCCGCCGACACCGGTGCCGGTGACCGTGCTGAGGTCGACGCCGTGCTGGTTGGCGAGACGACGCACCAGCGGGGTGACGTAACCGGAGTTGACGACCCCGCCGGCGGCAGGCGTCGAAGCGGCGGCCGGAGCCGCAGCAGCGGGAGCCGGAGCAGCAGGCGCAGCAGCGGGTGCCGGAGCAGCAGCGGGTGCCGGAGCAGCAGCAGGTGCCGGAGCAGCAGCGGGTGCCGGAGCAGCAGCAGGTGCCGGAGCAGCAGCAGGCGCCGGAGCAGCAGCAGGCGCCGGAGCAGCAGCAGGTGCCGGAGCAGCAGCGGGAGCCGGCGCGGCAGCAGGTGCCGGCTCGGGCTCGGCCGCGGGAGCGGGCTCAGCCGGAGCGGGCTCGGCAGCAGCCGGTTCCGCGGCGGGCGCGGGCTCCTCGGCAGCAGCCGCACCCGAACCATCACCGATGGTCACGAGAGCGGTGCCGACCTCGACGGTCTCGTCCTCCTGGACGAGGATCGCTTCGATGACACCCGCGACGGGCGAAGGGATCTCGGTGTCGACCTTGTCGGTCGACACTTCGAGCAGCGGCTCGTCGACCTCCACGGTGTCGCCGACATTCTTCAGCCAGCGGGTGACCGTACCCTCGGTGACACTCTCGCCGAGTGCCGGGAGGCTGACGGATTCGCTCATGACCTTGTCTCCTTTGAAACCTGTTGTGTGTTCACTAGCTTATTGGGGTGTTCGGAATGCGTCACAGCGCGTGCAGGGGCTTGCCTGCGAGCGCGAGGAATGCTTCGCCGAGCGCCTCGTTCTGCGTGGGGTGCGCGTGGATCAGCGGCGCGATGTCCTCGGGGTAGGCCTCCCAGTTGACGGCGAGCTGACCTTCGGCGATGAGCTCACCGACGCGGGCGCCGATCATGTGCACACCGATGACGGGGCCGTCGTTGACGCGGATGACCTTGACGTTGCCGCTCGTGCCGATGATCTCGCTCTTGCCGTTGCCGGCCAGGTTGAAGTCGTAGCTCGTGATGTTGTCGGCACCGTACTGCTCGGCCGCCTTGGCCTCGCTGAGACCGACGGACGCGATCTCGGGGTCGCTGTAGGTGACCTTCGGGATGTTGACGTCCTCGATGATGACCGGCTTGAGACCGGCGATCTCCTCGGCCACGAAGATGCCCTGCTGGAAGCCGCGGTGCGCGAGCTGCAGGCCGGGGACGATGTCGCCCACGGCGTAGAGGCCGGGGATGTTCGTCTCGAGACGGTCGTTGGTGATGACGAAGCCGCGGTCGATGGTGACACCGACCTCCTCGAAGCCGAGTCCGGCGGTCGACGGGCCACGGCCGACGGCGACGAGCAGCAGCTCGGCGTCGATCGTCTTGCCGTCCTCGAGCGTGATGTGCACGCCCGAGTCGTCCTGGGTGACGCCCTGGAACCGCACGCCGAGCGAGTACTCGATGCCGCGCTTGCGGAACGCGCGCTCGAGCGCCTTGCTGATCGACTCGTCCTCGTTGGGGACGAGGTGGGGGAGTGCCTCGATGATCGTGACCTCGGTCCCGAACGACTTCCAGACGCTCGCGAACTCGACGCCGATCACGCCGCCGCCGAGGACGGCGACCTTCTTCGGCACGAAGTCGAGCTGCAGCGCCTGCTCGCTCGTGATGACGCGGCCACCGATCTCGAGACCGGGGAGCGAGCGGCTGTACGAGCCCGTCGCGAGGATCACGTTCTTGCCGGTGATGAGGTCGTCGCCGACCTGCACGCTCGTCGGGGAGACCAGACGGCCCTCGCCCTCGATGGTGGTGATGCCGCGGGCCTTCACGAGGCCCTGGAGTCCCTTGTACTTCTTCGCGACGATGCCCTCGCGGTACTTCGTGACGCCCTCGATGTCGATGCCTTCGAAGGTGGACTTGACGCCGTACTTCTCCGACTCGCGCGATGCGTCCGCGACCTCGGCGGAGTGCAGCAGCGCCTTCGTCGGGATGCAACCGCGGTGGAGGCAGGTGCCGCCGACCTTGTCCTTCTCGATCATGCCGACGGTGAGGCCGAGCTGCGAAGCGCGCAACGCCGCAGCGTATCCGCCGCTTCCGCCTCCCAGGACTACCA
The DNA here is from genome assembly GCF_059073635.1 of Plantibacter sp. NCBI lineage: Bacteria > Bacillati > Actinomycetota > Actinomycetes > Micrococcales > Microbacteriaceae > Plantibacter > Plantibacter sp. The sequence continues at coordinate 103,503 of NZ_JCACOF010000009.1, forward strand.
GGTCAAAATTCTGCTCGGACACTCCGTTGCTCCTTGTGTGTGCTTCGTGGTCGATCGGAAACCGTCGTGGTGTGTTCGGCGGCGTCGAGGCGGGTCGAACCGCCCCCACCGACCTTACTACGGGTGGCTAATCTCCTCGGCCATTGCGAGGAGGGTGCGGACCGCGACGCCGGTCGGGCCCTTGGCGGTGAAGCCGTAGGGGGCGTCGCCGTTCATCGCGCTCCCGGCGATGTCCAGGTGGGCCCACGGGATGCGGGTGGTGACGCCCTCCTCGTCGGTGCGGTCGGCGATGAACTCCTGCAGGAACGTGCCTGCGACGAGCATGCCGCCCGCGGTGGTCCCGGGCTTCGCGTTGGCGAGGTCGGCGACGTCGGAGTCGAGGACCTTGCGCAGCTCCGCGGGGAACGGCATCGGCCAGAACAGTTCGTCCGCACCGGAACCGGTCGCGATGAGGTCGGTGACGAACGAAGCGTCGCCCATGACGCCCGTGTAGCGGTTGCCGAGCGCGACCACGGCGGCTCCCGTGAGGGTCGCCACGTCGATGATGGCGTCCGGGCCCTCCTCGCCTGCGGCGACGAGTCCGTCGGCGAGGACCAGCCGGCCCTCGGCGTCGGTGTTGGTGACCTCGACCGTGCGTCCGCCCCGGATGGTGAGGACGTCGTTCGGCCGGATCGCCGTGCCCGACGGGAGGTTCTCGGCGAGGCAGAGCCATGCGGTCAGCCTGGTGGGCACCCCGAGACGCGCGGCCGCGGCCAGGACGGCGAGCACGGTCGCCGCGCCGGTCATGTCGTACTTCATGCCGACCATCGAGACCGGCGGCTTCAGGGAGAGGCCGCCGCTGTCGAAGGTGATGCCCTTCCCGACGAGGGCCAGGTGGCTCCTGGCGGCCTCCGGGTGGTAGCTCAGCTTGACGAGTCGCGGAGGCCGCGAGGAACCCTGCCCGACGCCGAGGATGCCGCCGAAGCCGTCCTCGGCCAAGCGGGTCTCGTCCCATTCCTCGACCTCGACGTCGAGGCCGTCGACCGCTGCGCGGGCCGCGTCGGCGAAGGTCGCCGGGTAGAGCTCGTTCGGCGGCGTGTTGACCAGGTCCTTCACGAGCGCGATGGCCTCGGCGACCGCGGTGGCGTGCTCAGCGAGCCCGGCATCCGGTGCGTCCACGGTCGACGGGACGACGACGGTGATCTGCCCGAGCGGTCTCGGTGCCGGCGCGGATCCGACACCGCGCGACGCGGTGTAGCGGTAGGCGCCGATGGCCGCCCCCTCGAGGACGGCTTCGGCGGCAGCGGCCGTCTCTTCCGTCAACGCGAACGCGATCGAGGCCTGGCCGTCGATCGTCCGGGTCACTGCGCCCGCGGCTCGTCGGAAGGCCGCGTCGTCCGCATCCGGACCGAGGCCGACCAGCACGAGACCGGAGGCCGCGCCGAACCGGTCCGGGAGGCGTCGCACCTGGTCTTCCGACCCCGTGACCCCGGAGGCGCGCAGCTCGTCCGCGAGCGGCGCGTAGACCTCTGGCGCCAAGAGCTCCGGTCCGTCGTCGCCCTTCTTCACCGCGAGGACGAGCAGCTCGGCCTCGACTCCCTCGGCGGCGGCGGACAACACGGAGAGCACGGGGATCGTCATGCCTCCATCGTAGGCACGTACCGTTCCGGACCGAGGCGGGGCCGCCGGTGTTCGCTCTCGGCGGTACCGCCGACGCTCGGAGGGGAAGGTCGCTGCGACACCCCCGTTTAGAGTTGAACCATGCCTACGCCTGACGACCTCTACGAGGTGCACCCGGAGATCGACATCCCCGCCGGCCTCCACCTCGTCGCGGGCCTCACCGGGTTCTCCGACGCCGGCGGCGCGGTCGGGCAGCTGAACGCCTACCTCGACGACGTCCTCGACACGACGGTCATCGCCGAGTTCGACGCCGACGTCCTGCTCGACTACCGGGCCCGCCGGCCGATCATCTCGTTCGACCAGGACCACTTGACGGAGTACCGGCCACCTCGGCTGACCCTGTCGCTCGCCCACGACGAGCTCGGGTCGCCGTTCCTCCTGCTCACCGGTTTCGAGCCCGACTTCCTCTGGGACCGCTTCGTCGCAGCCGTGCTCGAGCTCGTCGACCGCTTCCGGGTCAGCGACACCACGTGGGTGCACGCCATCCCGATGCCGGTCCCGCACACCAGGCCGATCGGCGTCACCGTCAGCGGCAACCGGTTCGACCTCATCGAGTCGCTCTCGGTCTGGCGCCCCCGCACCCAGGTACCGTCCAACGTGCTCCACCTCCTCGAGTACCGCCTCTACGAGCGCGGCGACAGCATCGCGGCCTTCGTGCTCCTCGTTCCGCATTACCTCGCCGACACGGAGTTCCCGGCCGCGGCGATCACGGCGATCGAGAGCCTCAGCGCGGCGACCGGGCTCATCTTCCCCACGGACCGCCTCCGCGAGGACAGCCGCGACTTCCTCGTCAAGATCGACGAGCAGGTCGGGACCAACCACGAGCTCGGCCAGCTGGTCACGACGCTCGAGGAGCGGTACGACGCCTACATGGCCGACAACTCGCCGAAATCGCCGCTCACCGACATCGACGGGGCGCTCCCGACGGCCGACGAGATCGCCGCGGAGCTCGAGAAGTTCCTCGCGAGCCGGCGCCACGGCGACGAGGACCGCTCGACCACCTAAGCTGGATCGGTGGGATCTCGACGCGTCTGGTGGGTGTTCGGCGTCGGCGTGTTCGCCTACCTCATCACCGTCATGCAGCGGTCGACGCTCGGCGTGGCAGCGGTGGACGCCACTGAGCGGTTCCAGATCGACGCCGCCGCGCTGTCGACCCTCGCCGTCGCGCAGCTCATCGTGTACGCCGCGATGCAGGTCCCGGTCGGGGTGCTCATCGACCGCCTCGGACCTCGCGTCCTGATCATCGCGGGGCTGACGGTCGTCATGGCGGGCCAGGTCTGGCTGGGGCTCACGACCGAACTCGGCGGCGCGATCGTCGGCCGGATGCTGGTCGGCCTCGGCGACGCCGCGGTGTTCACCTCCGTGTTGCGGCTCGTGAACTCCTGGTTCCCCACCCGTCGGGTGCCGATCGTCTCGCAGTGGGTCGGCAACATCGGGCAGATCGGACAGATCCTCTCGGCGGTGCCGTTCTCCTTCGTCCTGCACGCCTTCGGCTGGTCGCCGGCGTTCCTCAGTGCGGCCGGACTCGTCCTCCTGGCGCTCGTCGGGGTGTTGATCGTCGTCCGCGACCGGCCGTCCGGTTCCGACGAGGCGCCGCGCCCCGAGACCTGGGGCCACGTCGTCCGCGAGGTCGTCATCAGTCTGCGTCGGCCAGGGACGCGTCTCGGGTTCTGGTCGCACTTCGTCACCCAGTCCTCCGGTACCGTCCTCACGCTCCTCTGGGGCTTCCCGTTCATGGTCTACGCCCTCGGCTACCCGCAGCCCCTCGCCGCATCGTTGCTCATCGTGATCGTGGTCTCCGGCATGATCGCCGGACCCATCCTCGGGGTGCTCACCGCCCGGTTCCCCTACCGGCGGAGCAACCTCGTGCTCGGGATCGTCACGGTCATGGGCGTCGCCTGGGCCGCACTCCTCCTCTGGCCGGGCGTCCCACCGATGTGGCTCGTGATCGTCCTGTTCGTCGTGGTCGGGGTCGGTGGCCCCGGTTCACTCATCGGGTTCGACTTCGCCCGCACCTTCAACCCCATCCGCGCGCTCGGCGGGGCGAACGGCATCGTGAACGTCGGTGGGTTCCTCGCGAGCTTCGTCATGATGTTCCTCATCGGTCTCATCATCGACGCGGTCAGCGGGGGATCCCGTGCCGACTACTCCATGGACAGCTTCCGGATCGCCTTCTCCGTGCAGTACCTGGTGGTCGGGTTCGGGGTCGCGATGCTGCTCGTCGCCCGGTCCCGCACGCGGAGGCGCTTCGCCGAGGACGAGGGCATCGCCGTCGGTCCGCTGTGGATCGCGGTCCGAGCCAGGCTCGGGCGCCGTCGCTGAGCGTTCGCTTCGTCCACCTGATCCCACCCTTGACAAACGGCCTGTGGCTCTGAGGTCTTCCGGCGCGCGCTATAATGGAACACGGACCCGTTCACCTCTCGGAATGTCGGCGGCCCTTTTCGGGTTGCACTGCACCAAGACTTGACATGGGTCCTCGTAATGTCCGAAATCACGGACGATCCGGCGATGACTGTCCATGCCGGGTCCGAACAGGAAGGTGCAGCTATGGCCACCAAGACGGCTCGCGCAGACGAAGCAGCGCCAGCAGACGAGGCCACGGAGGCTCCCGCAGCGAAGGCTCGGACCACCAAGGCCACCACGACCCGAGCGAAGGCTGCTCCCAAGAAGGCCACCCGCGCCAAGGCGGGCACGAAGTCGAGCACGGAGCCCGATGAGGGCACGGACGACGAGGACGTCGTCGTCGAGGTCGTCGCCGACGACGCCGTGGTCGACGCGCCCGCAGGCGACGCCACCGAGGCGGTCGAGGAGGAGGACGACAAGTCCGTGCCGGAGATCACCCTCCCCACCGACGCACTCGTGCTCTCCAACAGCGACGACGACGAGATCCCGGTGTACTCGGCCGCGATCACCGGCGCCACCGCCGACCCGGTCAAGGACTACCTCAAGCAGATCGGTAAGGTCGCGCTCCTCAACGCGGCCGAAGAGGTCGAACTCGCGATGCGCATCGAGGCGGGCCTCTTCGCCGAGGACAAACTCGCCCAGCTCTCCGACCTCGAGAAGCGCTCGCGGGTCGGCCGTGAGCTCCAGTGGGTCGCGAAGGACGGCGCCCGCGCCAAGAGCCACCTCCTCGGGGCGAACCTCCGACTCGTCGTGAGCCTCGCCAAGCGGTACACGGGCCGCGGCATGCAGTTCCTCGACCTCATCCAGGAGGGCAACCTGGGCCTCATCCGTGCGGTCGAGAAGTTCGACTACACCAAGGGCTTCAAGTTCTCCACCTACGCGACCTGGTGGATCCGTCAGGCCATCACGCGCGCCATGGCCGACCAGGCACGCACCATCCGCATCCCGGTGCACATGGTCGAGGTCATCAACAAGCTCGCCCGCGTCCAGCGGCAGATGCTGCAGGACCTGGGCCGCGAGCCCACGCCCGAGGAGCTCAGCCGCGAACTCGACATGACGCCTGAGAAGGTCATCGAGGTCCAGAAGTACGGCCGCGAGCCCATCTCGCTGCACACGCCCCTCGGCGAGGACGGCGACAGCGAGTTCGGCGACCTCATCGAGGACACCGAGGCGGTCGTGCCGGCCGACGCCGTCAGCTTCACCATGCTGCAGAAGCAGCTGGAGTCGCTCCTCGACTCGCTCTCCGAGCGGGAAGCGGGCGTCATCCGGATGCGCTTCGGCCTCGGCGACGGCATGCCCAAGACGCTCGACCAGATCGGCGACACCTTCGGGGTCACCCGTGAGCGGATCCGGCAGATCGAGTCGAAGACCATGGCGAAACTGCGTCACCCGAGCCGATCCCAGTCGCTCCGCGACTACCTCGAGTAGGAGCATGCGCTACGCCCCGGCCATCCTCGCCGGTCGTGCCGTCCGATTCCTCGCCAGGCTGCGCAAGCCGGGCGGGGGATCGGCCGTTCCCGGCCTCGTGGTCAACCGCATCGCGCCCGGGTTCCTCCCCGACACGTTGAACGCCTTCCCGCGTGGTCTCGTGATCGTGAGCGGCTCGAGCGGGAAGTCCACGACGACCAAGATGCTCGTCGGCATCCTGCGTGCCCACGGCGTGTCGGTCTTCACGAACCCGTCCACGGCGAACATCTCCCAAGGCCTCACCTCGGCTCTCCTCGAACGAGCCGACCTCCGCGGCCGGATCGACGCCGAGCTCGGGGTGCTCGAGATGGACGAAGGACACGGCGCGCTCATCGCGCCGCGGCTCGCGCCCGCCCACGTCATCCTGACCAACGTGTCCGTCGACCAGATCGACCGCTTCCACGACGCTGCCATGGTGGCGCGCATGCTCGACGCGATCGCTGCCCGATCGAGCACGTCGCTCGTCCTGAACGGCGATGACGCGCTCGTCGACGCCGTCGCGCCAGGCAGCGACGCGACGCGATGGCGGTACGGCGTCTCGACGGCCGTGCTCGGCGCCAGCGCACGCGGCCTCGGGTACAGCACGACCTCGTCCGATCGGGTCGATCCCGGTTCCGGAACCGTCGTCGAAGCCCTCGACGGCGACCTGGTGTCCATCACCCACCGCGGCGAGACCGTCCGGTTCCGTCTGCCGGCTCGTGGCGTGCACTACGCCGTGGATGCGGCCGCAGCCCTCTCCGGCGCCGCCGCGATCCTCGGCCCCGAGTTCCAGCTCACCATCGCGGCTGAGTCGTTCCGTGCGCTCACGCCGGTGTTCGGCCGCGGTGAGGTGACGACCGTCCGCGGTGTCGAGGTCGAGTTCGTCCTCGTCCAGAACCCCGCGAGCTATCAGCTCAACGTCGACAGCCTCGCGGCCGACACCGAGCAGATCCTGGTGGCCGTCGGGAGCGACGTCCGCGATCCCTCGTACCTCTGGCCGGTCGACACGTCCAGGCTCGGTCGTGTGGCGATCGTGTCGGGGTCCAAGGCCTGGGAGGCCGCGCTGCAGCTGGGCTACGACGGCGTCGAGATCGACCGGATCGAACCGGACCTCGGCACGGCGTTGGACGCGTTCCTCGCTCTCCCTGCGCCCGCGCACGGTCGGAAGACCGTGATCTTCACCGCCGACTCGATGCGTCGTACCCGCGCGCACCTCGGCCTCGCTTCGAACGATCAGGACGACGCATGACGACCGAGCCGACGATCACCATCGCCGTCCTCCTGCCATCGAGCTGCAATGTGAACGGCGACGCCGAGAACGGCGCGGTCCTCGCTCGCCGGGCCCGCGCGCGTGGCCTCGCCGTCGAGCTCGTCCCGGTCGAGTCGGTCGCCGAGCTCCCGAGCACGGTCCACGCGGTCGTCCTCGGGTCGTGCGACGACCCGTCGGCGCCACAGGTGCTCGAGACGCTCCGGCCGTTCCGCGACGCGTTCATCGCCTGGGTGGAGGCCGGCGTGCCCGTCCTCGCGGTCGCCAACGGATGGAAGCTCCTCACTCGCCGGCTCGAGCTGGTACCGGGGAGCTGGGTCGAGGGCCTCGCCATCATCGAGGGCGACGCCCCGTTGCGGCGCACGCGGGCGAGTGACGACCTCGTCGTCGTGCCGAGCGGCGGCCTCGAGCTCGACGCCCCGGTACTCGTCGGGTACGAGAACCACGGGCGGGACTTCCGAGCCGGGACGGGCGTCGAGTCGATCGGCACCGTGCAGCACGGACGAGGCAACGGCGACGGCACGGAGGGTGCGCTGGTCGGACCCTTCGTCGGAACCCACCTGCACGGTCCCGTCCTCGCCAAGAACCCGGAACTGGCCGATCGGCTGCTCCGTCTGGCGATCACGGTCGCCGGGGGCACCTCGATGCTCGACGAATCGCCAGAGCTTCACGCCCTCGACGAGATCGCCGCCAACGCCAGAGCGCAGATCGTCTCGGCGCTCGCCTGAGTCCGCGCGCGATCGAGCCCGCGCTGGTCTGAGACCGCGCTTCCTCGAGGACATGACGAAGGGCCCCGGATCTCGGATCCGGGGCCCTTCGTCGTGATGCCGGTGGACTAGGCGCGCTGCTCGTTGAAGAGTCGCGCGGACTCGTCGTGCCAGTCGGTCGCGACCTGCGTCAGCTTCTCCTGGTACTTCTTGCCGTGGTGCGCGCAGAACAGCAGCTCACCGCTGTTCATCTGCACGCGGATGTAGGCCTGTGCTCCGCACAGATCGCAACGATCGGCGGCAGTCAGTTGCTGGGCGTCGAGGTCACTCGGCGTGCTCTCGGTAGCAGTCTGTGACATGTGCTCCTCCTGACTCGGGCGGCTACGAAACTCGTAGTACTCATGAAAGCACGCGATTGTCACAACGGGGTCCCATTCCGTGTTCTTTTCGCTGTGCGCGTAGATGATTCGGATCAACCGCTGCAGCCGGATGGGTCGACGGCCCGCGACAACGCGCCGTCGCGCGGGTCCGGACGATCGCGCGCCGAGTGTCTCCCTCGGCGTGTCGGCGCCGACGACTACGCTGGGAAGCGTGAGCAGCGACTACTCCGCCAGGCATCTCTCCGTCCTCGAAGGCCTCGAGGCGGTGCGCAAGCGACCGGGCATGTACATCGGTTCCACCGACTCGCGTGGCCTCATGCACTGCCTCTGGGAGATCATCGACAACTCCGTCGACGAGGCCCTCGGCGGGTACGGCGATCAGATCGAGATCGTCCTCCACGCCGATCAGAGCGTCGAGGTGCGCGACCACGCGCGTGGTATCCCGGTGGACATCGAGCCGAAGACCGGCCTCTCCGGTGTCGAGGTCGTCTTCACCAAGCTCCACGCCGGCGGGAAGTTCGGCGGCGGTTCGTACGCCGCGTCCGGCGGGCTGCACGGCGTCGGCGCATCCGTCGTCAACGCCCTGTCCGAGCGACTCGACGTCGAGGTGGATCGCGGCGGCAAGACCTACGCCATGTCGTTCCACCGCGGTGAGCCGGGGATCTTCGCCGACACGGGGGAGCCGACCCCGGACGCACCGTTCACGCCGTTCGAGAAGCAGAGCGAGCTCCGCGTCATCGGCAAGACGAAGCGCGGCGTGACCGGCACCCGGATCCGCTACTGGGCCGACCGCCAGATCTTCACGAAGGGCGCCCAGTTCCAGGCCGAGGAGCTCCTCGGCCGCGCGCGCCAGACCGCCTTCCTCATCAAGGGGCTCGGCATCCACATCCGCGACGAGACCGTCGAGGAGCCGACCGAGGCGATGTTCCGCTACGAGGGCGGCATCTCCGAGTTCGTCGACTACCTCGCGGGCGACACCGCACTCACCGACACCTGGCGCCTCACCGGCAGCGGCACGTTCACCGAGACCGTCCCGGTGCTGTCGCCGTCGGGCACCATGGTCGCCACCGAGGTGGAGCGCGAGGCAGAGGTCGACATCGCGCTGCGTTGGGGGACCGGGTACGAGACGGTCATGCGCAGCTTCGTCAACATCATCGCCACGCCGAAGGGCGGCACGCACCAACTCGGATTCGATCAGGGCCTCCTGAAGTTCCTCCGCGCCCAGGTGGAGCAGAACGCCCGTCGACTCAAGGTCGGCTCGGACAAGCTCGAGAAGGACGACGTCCTCGCCGGCCTTACCGCGGTGCTGACGGTGCGTCTCGCGGAGCCGCAGTTCGAGGGCCAGACGAAGGAGATCCTCGGCACGCCGGCCGTCCGCGCCATCGTCGCCAACGTCGTCACGAAGGAGCTCAAGGAGCGGTTCGCCTCGACCAAGCGCGACGACAAGGCGCAGACCGCGCTCGTGCTCGAGAAGATCGTGTCCGAGATGAAGTCCCGGATCTCCGCGCGGACCCACAAGGAGACACAACGCCGCAAGAACGCGCTCGAGAACTCGTCGCTCCCGGCCAAGCTGGTCGACTGCCGCTCGGGCAACCTCGAGTCCAGCGAACTCTTCATCGTCGAGGGCGACTCGGCACTGGGCACGGCGAAGCTCGCCCGAGACAGCTCCTACCAGGCGCTGCTCCCGATCCGAGGCAAGATCCTCAACGTGCAGAAGGCCTCCGTCTCCGACATGCTGTCGAACGCGGAGTGCGCGTCCATCATCCAGGTCATCGGCGCGGGCTCCGGACGATCGTTCGATCTCGACGCCGCCCGCTACGGCAAGATCATCCTCATGAGCGACGCCGACGTCGACGGCGCCCACATCCGGACGCTCCTGCTCACCCTCTTCTTCCGGTACATGCGGCCGCTGATCGAAGCGGGTCGCGTGTTCGCCGCGGTACCGCCGCTCCACCGCGTCATCGTCATCAACCCCGGCTCCAAGCCGAACGAGACGATCTACACCTACTCCGAAGCCGAACTGCACGCGGTGCTGAGCGACCTCAAGCGCACCGGCAAGAAGCACCAGGAACCGATCCAGCGCTACAAGGGCCTGGGCGAGATGGACGCCGACCAGCTGGCCACGACCACCATGGACCGCCGTCACCGGACGCTGCGCCGTGTCCGGGTCGAGGATGCGGAATCGGCCGGACGGATCTTCGAACTCCTCATGGGCAACGACGTCGCCCCGCGCAAGGAGTTCATCGTCGACAGCTCCGACCGGCTGTCGCGGGAGAGCATCGACGTCTGATCGTCGGTCGTCCACCGAGAAGCAGGACCGACGACGAAGGCCCGGATCGAGCAGTGCGCTCAGTCCGGGCCTTCGTCAGTGCGGAGCTCCGATCAGGACGATTCGTCGCTCGCTACCGCGTCGTCCGTCGCCGGTGCTGCCGGTGCGGTGATCGCGCCGCCGATGAACCCGACGGGGGCGTCGAGCGGCACCCCTGAGGCATCCCGCTTCGCGCCGACCTCCGGGAGCGTCCGCGGTGTCCCGTCCGTCCCGACGGCGTGCGCCGGAGCGGCGCCGACCCACGCGACGGCCAGCTGGTCCTCGCCCTTCAGGAAGCGCTGCGACCGGACACCGCCGGTCGCACGACCCTTGGCGGGGAACTCGGAGAACTCCGACACCTTCGCGCTCCCGGTGTCCGTTCCGGCGAGCGTCAGCGAATTGGTCGCGACGGTCACGACGACGACGTCGTCGGTGGGCAGGACCGCCGTGAACGAGATGACCTTCGCACCGGCCGCCAGGTTGATGCCGGCCATGCCACCCGCGGCCCGCCCCTGCGGACGGACGGACGTCGCGGCGAAACGGAGCAGTTGTGCATCGGAGGCGACGAAGACGAGTTCCGCGTCGTCGCCGACCTGCGTGGCCCCGACGACGTGGTCGCGCGGCTTGAGCGTGATGACCTCGAAGTCCGGCTTGTTCGGCAGATCCCCGGGGATGACCCGCTTGACGACGCCGGTCTCGGTTCCCAGCACGATCGGCTGCTCCGAGGTCAGCGAGACGATCGCCAGCACGCGCTCATCCCGGTTCGGGAGCGACAGGTACTCGCCCATCCGGACGCCGGCCGCGAGCTGGATGGAGGCCGCCGGCACCGCGGGGAGGTCGAGCGGGGTGAACCGGATGACGCGACCGAGGCTCGTGACCGCACCGAGTTCGGTGCGGCTCGTGGTCTCGACGACACTCAGGATCGCATCGTGCTTGCTTCGCCGACCGGGTCGTGGTGCGGGTGCGTCCTGCTCGAGGTCGACGCGGAGCGCCCGTCCGGTCGCGCTGAGGTAGACGCGGCACGGGGTGTCGGCGAGCTCGAGCACCGGGGCGCTCTTCCCTCGACCGGTCGTCGCGACGCTCGGCTTCGCGTTCGTCAGCATGGTCCGGCGCGGCGTGCCGAACTGCTCGGCCGCAGCGGCGAGCTCTGCGGAGACCGCGGCCCGGATGAGTCGTTGGCTCCCGAGCAACCGCTCGAGTTCGGCGATCTCGGCCAGCAGCTTGTCGCGCTCGGCCTCGAGCTCGATCCGCGAGAACTTGGTGAGTCGTCGGAGACGGAGTTCGAGGATGTACTCGGCCTGCAGCTGCGAGAGGTCGAAGACCTCGATGAGCCTCGCGCGGGCCTGTTCGGAGTCGTCGCTCGCGCGGATGACCTGGATGACCTCGTCGATGTCGAGGATGGCGATGAGGAGCCCCTCCACGAGGTGGAGGCGTTCCTTGCGTCTCGCCAACCGGAACCGGCTCCGGCGGGTGACCACGCTGATGCGGTGGTCGACGTACACCTGCAGCAGTTCCCGGAGGCCGAGCGTCTGCGGGCCGCCGTCGACGAGCGCGACGTTGTTGATGCTGAAGGAGTCCTCGAGGGGCGTGTAGCGGTAGAGCTGCTCCAGGACGGCTTCTGGGGAGAAGCCGGTCTTGATCCCGATCACGAGGCGGAGCCCGTGGATGCGGTCCGTCAGGTCGGTGACGTCGGAGATGCCGTTGAGCTTCTTGGAGCTGACACCGTCCTTGATCTTCTCGATGATCTTCTCCGGACCCACCAGGTAGGGCAGTTCGGTGATGACCAGGCCGGTCTTGCGCGCGGTGACCGGCTCGACGGAGACCTTCGCGCGGGTCTTGAAGGAGCCGCGCCCGGTGGCGTAGGCGTCCTTGATGCCGTCCAGACCGACGATCGTGCCGCCCGAGGGGAGGTCGGGACCCGGGACGAACTCCATCAGGTCTTCGAGGGTGGCCTGAGGATGCGCGATGAGGTGCCGTGCCGCACCGATCACCTCGACGAGGTTGTGCGGCGCCATGTTGGTCGCCATACCGACCGCGATGCCGCTGGCGCCGTTCACGAGGAGGTTCGGGAACGCGGCCGGGAGGACCTCGGGCTGCATGAACTGGTTGTCGTAGTTCGGGACGAAGTCGACGACGTCCTCGTCGAGGTCGGCCGTCAGCGCGAGTGCGGCGGCGTCGAGCCGGGCCTCCGTGTACCGCGGCGCGGCGGGTCCGTCGTCGAGCGAGCCGAAGTTCCCGTGCCCGTCGATGAGCGGGACGCGGAGCGTGAAGGGCTGTGCGAGGCGGACGAGTGCGTCGTAGATCGCGGTGTCGCCGTGCGGGTGCAGCTTCCCCATCACTTCGCCGACGACGCGGGCCGACTTCACGTGGCCACGATCCGGGCGCAGGCCCATCTCGGTCATCTGGTACAGGATGCGGCGCTGCACCGGCTTCAGGCCGTCGCGCGCGTCGGGGAGGGCACGGGCGTAGATGACCGAATAGGCGTACTCCAGGAAGGAGGTCTGCATCTCCGACGAGACATCGATGTCCTCGATGCGCTCGCCACTGGTCTCCGTCGGCGGGGTCTGCTGTTGGCGGGTCATTCCGTGTCTCTGCTGAGGGGAGTCGAGCCGGTGCTCGGCGAGGATGGCGGGGCGTGGTCGTCAGCGCGGTGTGCGAGACTGAGCCCGATGACCACCATGCTACCGACGGTCGATCCGGAGTCACGCAGCCTTGCCGGTGTCCTCCCGGATTGCCTCGCATCCCTGACGGTGGGCGGTGGATCGCTGCCCGCGGCCGACCATGCCGTCGTCGTCCTCGTCGACGGCCTCGGCGCCGCGAACCTCCGCGGAGCCGCCGCCCACGCTCGGTTCCTCGCGCCGCGCCTCGGCCCGCGCTCCACCACGACGTCGGCGTTCCCGTCGACGACCGCGGCCGGGATCGCGACGCTGACCACCGGGGCGTTGCCGGGCCGGCACGGCCTCGTCAGCTACCGAGCACGGGACGTGGCGGGGGACCGGGTCGTGAACCAACTCAGCGGCTGGGACGCCGGCATGGTGCCCGAGACCTGGCAGCGCCTCCCGACCGTGTTCGAGCGAGCGAGAGCGCGAGGGCGTCACCACGACGGTGATCGGTCAGGAGCGGTACCGCAATTCGGGCTTCACCCGAGCCGTGCTCCGAGGGGCGGACTACCGGGCCGGACGCTCGATGGCGGACCGCCTCGACGCGGCCCGAGAGATCGTGTCCACGACCGCCGGACCCACACTCAGCTACGTGTACGTCCCCGAGCTCGATCAGGCGGCGCACGAGTACGGATGGGAGTCGGGACGCTGGACGGCGCTCCTCGAGGAGCTCGACGGCGATCTCAAGCGGTGGTCGTCCCGCCTGCCCGCGTCGACCGGCGCGCTCATCACCGCCGACCACGGGGTGATCGACGTCGCACCCCATCAACATGTACTCTTCGACCAGGTGCCCGAGCTGGTCGCCGGTGTCCGCCACATCGGCGGGGAGCCGCGATGCCTCCACCTCTATCTCGACGCCGATGCAGGCCCAGCGGATCGGGAGCGCCTGGCTGAGGCCTGGCGAGCCGAGGAAGGCGGGCGCGCCTGGATCGCGACACGCGAGCAGGCGATCGACCACGGCTGGTACGGCGAGGTCGACCCCGAGGTGCTGCCACGGATCGGCGACGTCATCGTGGCAGCGCGGAAGCGCATCGCCTACTACGACTCACGTCCCGCCGATCAGAGCGCGAGGGGCATGATCGGACAGCACGGATCGCTCACCGACGACGAACGCCGGATACCACTCCTCGGCCTCGGTCGTTACGAGCCCTGAGGCCCTGACCGATCAGACCGGGTCGTCGTCGGACTTCGCACCGAACACGATCTCGTCCCAGGACGGCATCGACGCCCGGCCGCGGCGCGCCTTGGCTCCGGACGGCGTGCCGCCATCGGAGGACTCGGCATCGCCCGCGCGTCGCTGCTGCGCGGCCTCGAACTCACCGGTGTCGAACACCGCCAGCGGGGTCTGCTGATCCGGGACGGCGTGCGGCGCACTGGGGCGCTCGGCAGGTTCGGGTTCGCTGGGGGCGGACTCCCGCTCGCCACGGCGCTTGCGGAGCGCCTCGAGCAAGTCGGCGGTCTGGTTGTGCTGCTCGGGGCTCGAGGCCTCACGGTTGATCGCGGCCTGCGTCGCAGCCTTCGAGGACGGTGCACGGCCGAAGCCCGTGTCGGCCGCGAACGGCAACGGCTCGATCGGACGCGTCTCGGCGGGACGGTCGGTCTCGCTCTGCTGCGGCGTCGACACGCGGTCCAGGGAGAACGCGCCGCTGTCGAAGCGTGAGGTGTCGGGGGAGTCGTCGGTGTCGACCGCACGCAAGCGGGGGATCAGCGCGGCCGGCAGGTCGCCCTGACGCGAGAGGGTCGTGGCCTCACTGCCGATGGGCGTGAGGGCGAGCTTCTTCGGCTCGAACGCCCAGCGGGCGTCGTGGTCGACCTGGTCGGCCGTGAAGGACAGCTTGACGATCCAGCCACCCTCAGGCTCCTTCCAGCTCGTCCACCGTTCGTCGGTCGCGCCGAGCTTCTCGAGTCGAGCCCGGATGACGTTCCCGAAGGTGGCTTCGATGTCGTCGGCCGAGGTGTCGGTCGTCGGCAGGACGGCGACGCCCAGGGCCGTGCCGACGATGTGCTCGCGCTCCGCCATCACCGGACCCTCGAACCGCTGCACGTACTCCAGTGAGGCACCGGTGACCGCTGCGACGTCCTCGGCGGAGAGCCCGCTGCGGATGTGCGCCTGCACTTCCCTCGGAGAGATCTTGGTGTTCCCACCGATCGGCGCACCGGCCGGCTTCGCCCGCCGCAGGTGGACGTGGAACGAATCGTCGACGATGAGGCGGTATTCCTCCTCGTTCCGATCTGCAACGATCAGAGCGCCGAGCTCCGCTCCGACTACCTTCAATTCCTGCATGATGAATGCCTCTCAGCGTGCCACGTGATTGACCCACGTTCTCACGGATCACGGGCGTATTCGGGGAATACGCCGGGCGTGCCGTCAGTTGCACGGGAAGGTTCCGCACACCCTCCCGAACACGGTTTGCAATTCATGCGGAACTGATGCAAACTGTGCCCGCCGATTTTGTTCCGACGGCATCGAGAAGTGGATAGGCATGGCAACTGATTACGACGCTCCCCGCAAGACCGACGACGATTCCGAGTCGATCGAGGCCCTGAAGGAGCGCGTTCCAGACAAGCTGTCCGGAGTCGTCGACTCCGAAGACGCTGACAACCCGGGTGACTACAACCTGGGTGGATCCGACCTCTCCGACCTCGACCTCGACGTCGTCGTGCTCCCGCCCCAGGCGGACGAGTTCACCTGCATGGAGTGCTTCCTCGTGAAGCACCGCTCGCAGCTCGACCACGAGGGCAAGTTCGGCCCGATCTGCGCGGAGTGCGCAGCCTGACAGCACCGCCGCGCAAGCGGCACACAGAACCCCTCCGGATCACGATCCGGAGGGGTTCTGTCGTTGCGGCTTCGAGCGGTGACCGATTCAGAGCGGTGGCCGCCTCAGGCGTGCGTGCGCGCGGCGGCGATCGCATCCGCCAGGGCCTGCGGCCGACGGGACGACAGCAGCCAGTACGGCGTCGGGTCGGCGGGATCGACGATCTCCACCTTCACGAGGCTGTGCACCCACCCGCGGATCATGAGCCAGGCGCGTGCATCGAGCTTGGTGCGGAGCTGCGCGGTCGCGTCCGTCCCGGTGTACACCACGACCTCACCGATGAACCCGAGCGGGATCGACGCCTTCCCGACCGACAGGCTCGACTCGGAGACCTGGATCCTCGGCGCCGTCCCGAACGCCAGCGCAAGGCACCCGCCGTACAGCACCACCGCCCCGACGATCCCCGCCGCGAGCGAAACGGGCGCGAGGACGAGCATGGTCGCCGGCACCACGAGGGCGAGGGCGATGATGACCCAGGGGCTGGGCCAGAGGGTTTCACGGTACGGCTGCATGTCTGCCTTGTCTCAGAGAACTGCACTACCCTCGATTCGTGACCGAAAGCGTTGACGTACTCATTATCGCGCCGGATCTGCCCGGCTATGCACACCCCGGCGATGCGGGTGCGGATCTCGTGTCCGCCGAGCACGTCGTGCTCGAGCCGGGTGAGCGCGCCCTCGTCGGCACCGGCGTCTCGATCGCACTGCCCGACGGCCATGCCGCGTTCGTCGTCCCACGAAGCGGTCTCGCGGCGAAACACGGCATCACCGTCGTCAACTCGCCGGGCACGGTCGACGCCGGGTATCGCGGCGAGATCAAGGTCACGCTCCTCAACACCGACCGTCACACCTCTTTCACCGTCGAACCGGGCGACCGCATCGCCCAGCTCATCGTGATGCCGGTGTCCCGCGCCAACTTCATCCCGGTGGAGCGATTGCCAGGCAGTGCACGAGGAGCCGGAGGCTTCGGTTCGACCGGCGTCGGCTCGCTCGCCACGACACCGGCCGCCACCGACCCAACCATCAGCACCGACGGTGCCGCGCAGACAGGAACCCTCGCATGAGCGAACTCGAAGACCTCCCAGACCTCGACCTCGACGCGGAGCTGCCCGACGACGCGAAGTCCGCACCCGAGGACCGCGAGACCGCCGGCCCGTTCGACGAGAGCGAGGCGAACCCCGTCCGCCCCTACATCGACCTCGGTGGCGTCAAGGTGCTGCCTCGCGAAGGACTGAACCTCCGCCTCGAGGTGGAGGAGGCGACGAAGCGGGTCGTCGCGGTCGGTCTCGACTACGCCGGTTCCACCCTGCAGGTCCAGCCGTTCGCCGCGCCGCGGTCGACCGGCCTGTGGAACGAGACCCGGTCGCAGATCGCCGAGCAGATCGCCCAGCAGGGCGGCACCGTGACCGAGCGCGAGGGCGAGTTCGGCCCGGAGCTCGTCGCCGAGGTGCCGACCGGTGGTGCCGCAGGCACCGACGCGACCCACCTGGCACGCTTCATCGGCGTCGACGGTCCGCGCTGGTTCCTCCGCGGCGTCGTCGCGGGGGAGGGCGCGTCGAAGCCGGACGCCGCCGCGCTCGTGGACGACCTCTTCCGCAGCCTCGTCGTCGTCCGGGGCAACTCGCCCATGCCGCCGCGCGACCTCATCCCGCTGCGTATGCCGACCGCCACGAGCGCGTAGTCGATGACGGACGCACGAGAACCGGAGCCCCGCGGAGTCGACCCGGTCGATCGCCGTGACGCGTCGGGTTCCCCTGATGCCACGGGAGATGCGGATCGGCAGCGGCTCGGTGAATCGATGTCCGCTGCGTTCGGTGCCGCCGCACGCAAGTCCGGTCTGGGCGCGATGGCCGAGGGCGACGCCCCCACCGGCAAGGCGTTGCTGCTCGCCATGGGCGGCGTGCGCGGCATCGTCGAGGCGATCCTGCCAGGACTCCTGTTCCTCGTCGTCTACACGCTGACCCTCGACCTGCTCCCGTCGATCATCGCTCCGGTCGCACTCGGGGTCCTCTTCTCCATTGCACGCCTCGTGCAGCGGCAGCCGGTGACACAGGCCGTCGGCGGCCTCCTCGGCATCGCACTCTCAGCAGCCCTGGCCCTGCTGTCCGGGCGCGCTGAGGACTTCTACGTCGTCGGGTTCTGGACCAACGGCGCCTACGCCGTGGCCCTCCTCGTCTCGGTGCTCGTCGGGTGGCCCGTCGTCGGACTCGTGGCCGGCTACCTCATGGGCAGCGGCACGAGCTGGCGCTCCCACCCCGGACAACGACGCGCCATGCGGTGGCTCACGCTGGTGTGGGTGGCCATGTTCGCCGCACGACTCCTCGTGCAGCTGCCCCTCTACTTCAGTGGGAACGTCGAACTCCTCGGGACGCTCCGGCTCCTCATGGGCATCCCGCTCTACGCACCACTGCTCGTCCTCAGCTGGCTCGTCGTCCGCGCCGTGTTCCCGAAGGCGCCGCAGGCATCCACCGAGTGATCCGCCGAGAGCCCGGCCCGACGCGTCAGCGTGTCTCGGGCCGGGCTCTCGTCATGTCCAGAGGACCCGATCCTCGATGCTAGAATTGTCTCGACATCAAGATAGATGAGCGATGCCGAGATGACACGACGCGCCCCAGCCTGTAGTTAGGCAAGCCTTGCTAGCCGCGGAGCACCCGCCAGCAGCAAGATTGGTCGGAACGCACGTGAGTGAGCACTCGCCGCCGCCAACGAAGGAGAAGACGATATGTCCACCGTGAACAGCTTCGGGGCGAAAGACACCCTGACTGTCGGGACGACCGACTACGAGATCTATCGCATCGACACGGTGGAGGGTCACGAGAAGCTGCCGTTCAGCCTCAAGGTGCTCCTCGAGAACCTGCTGCGCACCGAGGACGGTGCCAACATCACCGAGGCACACATCCGCGCGATCGGCGACTGGGTTCCGACCGCGGACCCCGACACCGAGATCCAGTTCACCCCGGCTCGCGTCGTCATGCAGGACTTCACCGGCGTGCCGTGCATCGTCGACCTCGCCACCATGCGCGAAGCGGTCGAGGCACTCGGCGGCTCCGCCGACAAGATCAACCCGCTCGCCCCGGCCGAGATGGTCATCGACCACTCGGTCATCGCCGATCTCTTCGGCAGCGAGAACGCGCTCGAGCGCAACGTCGAGCTCGAGTACGAGCGCAACGGCGAGCGGTACCAGTTCCTCCGCTGGGGCCAGACGGCGTTCGACGACTTCAAGGTCGTCCCGCCGGGAACCGGCATCGTGCACCAGGTCAACATCGAGTACCTCGCCCGCGTCACCATGACGCGCGAGGTCGGCGGCGTCCTGCGCGCCTACCCCGACACCTGTGTCGGCACCGACTCGCACACGACCATGGTCAACGGCCTGGGCGTGCTCGGCTGGGGCGTCGGCGGTATCGAGGCGGAGGCCGCCATGCTCGGCCAGCCCGTCTCGATGCTCATCCCGAAGGTCGTCGGCTTCAAGCTGAACGGCTCCATCCCGACGGGCGTCACCGCGACGGACGTCGTCCTCACCATCACCCAGATGCTCCGCAAGCACGGGGTCGTCGGCAAGTTCGTCGAGTTCTACGGAGCAGGCGTCGCCGAGGTGCCGCTCGCGAACCGCGCCACCATCGGCAACATGAGCCCCGAGTTCGGCTCGACGGCCGCCATGTTCCCGATCGACGACGTCACGCTCGACTACCTGCGCCTCACCGGTCGCAGCGACGAGCAGATCGCACTGGTCGAGGCCTACGCCAAGACCCAGAAGCTGTGGCACGACGCCGACCAGGAGCCGGTCTTCAGCGAGTACCTCGAGCTCGACCTCGCCACCGTCGTCCCGTCGATCGCCGGCCCGAAGCGCCCACAGGACCGCATCGAGCTGACGGACGCGAAGGCCCAGTTCGAGCGCGACCTCGTCGACTACGCCACGGTCGAGCACGACATCGTCGACCTCGTCGGCGCCGGTTCCTTCCCCGCCTCCGACCCGGCCGGCACCACGCCGCAGGACGAGGACGAGAACAACCACCACCACCACACGCACCGCAGCCACGCTCCGGCATCCCTCTCGAAGCCGACCCAGGTCACCCTCGAGGAGAACGGGGTCGACTTCACCCTCGACCACGGCGCCGTCGCGATCGCCGCGATCACCTCGTGCACCAACACCTCGAACCCGTCGGTCATGCTGGCTGCAGGCCTCCTGGCCCGGAACGCCAGCAAGAAGGGCCTGAAGGCGAAGCCGTGGGTCAAGACCACGCTCGCTCCGGGTTCCAAGGTCGTCACCGACTACTACGCGAAGGCCGGTCTCACCGAGTACCTCGAAGACCTCGGCTTCTACACGGTCGGCTACGGCTGCACGACCTGCATCGGCAACTCCGGTCCGCTGCTCGACGAGATCTCGACCGCCGTCCAGGACAACGACCTCGCCGTCACCGCCGTCCTCTCGGGCAACCGCAACTTCGAGGGCCGGATCAACCCGGACGTCAAGATGAACTACCTGGCGAGCCCGCCGCTCGTCATCGCCTACGCCCTCGCGGGGTCGATGAACTTCGACTTCGAGGTCGACGCCCTGGGTGTCGACGCCGACGGCAACGACATCTTCCTGAAGGACATCTGGCCCGACGCGGCAGAGGTCCAGGACACGATCGACACCTCCATCAACAAGGAGATGTTCGACCACGAGTACAGCGGCGTCTTCGACGGCGACGAGCGCTGGCGTTCGCTCCAGACCCCCGAGGGCTCGACCTTCGAGTGGGACGAGGAGTCGACGTACGTGCGGAAGCCCCCGTACTTCGACGGCATGACCATGGAGACGACCCCCGTCTCCGACATCGTCGGTGCCCGCGTCCTCGCGAAGCTCGGCGACTCGGTCACGACCGACCACATCAGCCCGGCCGGCAACATCAAGGCCGACTCGCCCGCAGGCCGGTACCTCGACGAGCACGGCGTCGGTCGTAAGGACTACAACTCCTACGGCTCGCGCCGCGGCAACCACGAGGTCATGATCCGCGGCACGTTCGCGAACATCCGCCTGAAGAACCAGCTGCTCGACGGCGTGGAGGGCGGCTACACCCGCGACTTCACGCAGGCCGACGCACCGCAGTCGTTCATCTACGACGCGTCGCAGAACTACCAGGCCGAGGGCACGCCCCTCGTCATCTTCGGTGGCAAGGAGTACGGCTCCGGTTCCTCCCGCGACTGGGCGGCCAAGGGCACGAGCCTCCTCGGCGTCAAGGCGGTCATCACCGAGAGCTTCGAGCGCATCCACCGCTCGAACCTCATCGGTATGGGCGTCGTCCCGCTGCAGTTCCCGGAAGGCGAGAGCTGGGCCTCGCTCGGACTCGACGGCACGGAGATCGTGTCGATCGCCGGTCTCGAGGAGCTCAACAACGGCACCACGCCGAAGACGGTCCGCGTGAGCGCCGTCCCGAGCGAGCACTCGGCTCCCGGCAAGGAGCCGGTCGAGTTCGACGCGGTCGTCCGCATCGACACGCCCGGTGAAGCCGACTACTACCGCAACGGCGGCATCCTGCAGTACGTGCTCCGCAGCCTCGTCTGACGACGAGGCTCTACCACCAGGCCGGTCCCGACAGCAACCGTCGGGGCCGGCCTGCGGCGTTCGCCGCCCACCCCGCCCACGACGCGTACACTCGAAAGACGGGCTCCGAGCGATCGGTCGGCCCACGGTGGAGGGACGACAGCATGACAGTGCTCGATCAGGTGAACGGACCCCGGGACCTCGACGGCCTCTCCGAGGCGGAACTCGTCGAACTCGCCGGCGACATCCGCGCCTTCCTCATCGCGAACGTCTCGAAGACGGGCGGACACCTCGGTCCGAACCTCGGCGTCGTCGAGCTCACGATCGCGATGCACCGGGTGTTCGACTCCCCGACGGACCCGATGGTGTTCGACACCGGTCACCAGTCCTACGTGCACAAGCTCCTGACCGGCCGCCAGGAGTTCAGCGGGCTCCGGACCCGGGGCGGCCTCGCCGGCTACCCGCAGCGTTCCGAATCCGAGCACGACATCGTCGAGAGTTCGCACGCCTCGAGCTCGCTCAGCTGGGCGGACGGCATCTCCCGCGCCTTCCAGATGACCGGGCAGGACGAGCGCCATGTGGTGGCGGTCGTCGGCGACGGCGCGCTGACGGGCGGCATGACGTGGGAGGCGCTCAACAACATCAGCGACGACAACACCCGCCGGCTCGTCATCATCGTCAACGACAACGGCCGGTCCTACGCGCCGACCATCGGCGGTATGGCGCGGTTCCTGAGCGGTGTGCGGACCCGCCGGAGCTATCGCGACCTGCGCGAGCGCAGCCAGCGGGCCTTCAACCTCCTCGGCGGTCCGGGACGCGCGCTCTATCGGGGCGTCCGCGGAGGCGCCCACGGGTTCCTGTCCCGCCTCACGAACAACGAGGCGCTCTACTCCAACCTCGACATCAAGTACATCGGGCCGGTCGACGGACACGACATCCACGCGATGGAGGAGGCCCTGACCCAGGCGAAGCACTACGGCGCACCGGTGATCGTCCACGCGATCACCGAGAAGGGTCGTGGGTTCCAGCCGGCACGGGACGACGACGCCGATCAGTTCCATGCCGTCGGGGTGATCGACCCCGAGACCGGGGAGCCCGTCGGGGCGGCCGCCCGCCCGTCCTGGACGGCCGTGTTCAGCGAGGAGATGCTCGCGGTGGCCGAGGCCGACGACCGCGTCGTCGCCATCACCGCCGCCATGCTGCGACCGGTCGGGCTCCACGCCTTCGCCGAACGCTTCCCCGAGCGCGTGCACGACGTCGGCATCGCCGAGCAGCACGCCTTCACCTCGGCGGCCGGGCTCGCGTTCGGTGGGCTGCACCCGGTGGTGGCCGTGTACGCGACGTTCGTGAACCGCGCCTTCGACCAACTGCTCATGGACGTCGCGCTGCACCGTGCGGGAGTGACGGTCGTCCTCGACCGCGCCGGCGTGACCGGCCCCGACGGACCGAGCCACCACGGCATCTGGGACCTCGCGATCCTCCAGGTCGTCCCGGGTATCCGGATCGCGGCGCCGCGCGATGGTGAGCGGCTGCGCGAGGAACTGCGCGAGGCCGTGTCGATCGACGACGCCCCGACCGTCATCCGGTTCCCGAAGGGCAGCGCCCCCGCCGAGCTCCCGGCCGTCGAACGTCTCCACGACGGTGTCGACGTCCTCCGGACGACCGAACAGCCGGACGTCCTCATCGTCGCCGTCGGCCCGATGGCGCCCATCGCGATCGACGTGGCGGACCGACTCGCCCAGCAGGGCATCGGCGCGACCGTCGTCGACCCCCGCTGGGTGGTCCCCGTCGCCGAATCGCTCGTCGAGCTCGCCGCGGCGCATCGGCTCGTGATCACCATCGAGGACGGCATCCGCGTCGGAGGTATCGGCACCCGCATCAGGCAGACCCTCCGCGAGGCCGGCGTCGACACGGCCGTCGACGAGCTCGGCGTGCCGGACGAGTTCATCGACCACGCGTCCCGCGAGCAGATCCTCGAGGATGCGGGCCTCACAGCGCAGCAGATCGCCCGCGACGTCGTGGCACAGGTCCTCGGCAGCCGGATCCCCGTCGCCCGCCCACTGCCTGACGACCGCGTCGAGCAGGACACGTCTTCGGAGCGGAGCACGACGAGGCCGCACGGCGCCTGACCGCGGGCTGTGACGCGCTTGACTTCGAGTGCACTCGAAGTCGTATCGTGTGGACATGACCACTCTCCACGAGGGCTACGCCATCTCCGACGTCGCCGAACAAACCGGACTGAGCGTCCACACGCTCCGGTACTACGAGCGCGCAGGGCTCATGCCACGTCCGATCGGCCGCAGCTCATCGACGCACCGCCGCTACAGCGAGGGCGACGTGTCCTGGGTCGTGTTCCTGACGAGGCTCCGATCGACGGGCATGCCGATCGCGACGCTCCGCGAGTACACGGAGTTGGCTCAGCGCGGTGACGACACCGCCGAGGCGAGGCTCGAGCTGCTGCTGCGGCATCGGATCTCGTTCCTGGCCCGCCTCGAGGAGATGCAGCAGTCGCTGGAGGTCATCGATCGCAAGATCGAACTCTACACAGAACAGGTGGCAACACGATGAAGCACATCACACTCGGCACAGCCGGACCAGACATCGCCCGGATCGGCCTCGGCTGCATGGGGATGTCGGCGTTCTACACCGGTGCCGCCCTCGACGATGCGGCGTCGACCGCGACGATCCACCGTGCCCTGGACCTCGGCGTCACCTTCTTCGACACCGCTGAGATGTACGGTCCCTACCTCAACGAGGAACTGCTCGGCGCTGCACTCGGGTCACGCCGGGACGAGGTGACCCTCGCGACCAAGTTCGGGACGATCCGCAATTCCAGTGACGGACAGTTCGGCGCCGATGGCAGCGCCGCGAACGTGCGCCTGTCGATCGAGGGATCGCTGCGCCGGCTCGGGACCGACGTCGTGGACCTCTACTACCTCCACCGCGTGGATCCGGGCGTGCCCATCGAGGAGACGGTGGGTGCACTCTCGGAGCTCGTCACCGAGGGCAAGATCCGGTACATCGGTCTGTCGGAGGCGGCTCCGGACACGATCCGGCGTGCACACGCCGTGCACCCGATCACGGCTCTGCAGACGGAGTACTCGCTCTGGAGCCGCGACCCGGAGGCGGAGATCCTGCCGACCGTCCGTGAGTTGGGCATCGGCTTCGTCCCGTACTCGCCGCTCGGTCGTGGGTTCCTCACCGGCACGATCCGATCGCTCGACGTGCTCGACGAAACCGACTTCCGTCGCGCCAACCCGCGCTTCACGGGGGACAACCTCGCTGCGAACATCGCGATCGTCGAAGAGGTCGACCGGATCGCCGCGTCGCTCGATGCGACACCGGCCCAGGTGGCGCTCGCCTGGTTGCTGGCCCAGGGTGACGACATCGCGCCGATCCCCGGCACGAAGCGGATCCCGTACCTCGAGGAGAACCTCGGCGCCGACGAGCTCTCCCTGTCGGCCGACGCGCTCGCTCGACTCGACGCACTCCGTCTCCCGGCCGGCGACCGGTATCCGGACATGAGCACCGTCAACCGCTGAGCTCCGGCAGGCGCTGAGGGCCGGCGTCGCTCGAGGCTCAACCACGAGAGCGGGGTGCCGTCCACCGATGGTGGAGGACACCCCGCTCTCGCGACACCGCGCGGACTACGCCTGGACGCCCCGGATGGGCGGGTGGTGGAAGGTGTCGCCGAAGGCACGCTCGCTCGCACCGACGCGGTCCAGGTACGGCGTCGCTCCGCCGTCCTGGAACGGCCAACCCGCACCGAGGATGAGCCCGAGGTCGATGTCCTGGGCGGCTGAGACGACGCCCTCGTCCAACATGAGCTTGATCTCCGACGCGAGGCCGTCCTCGACCCGTCGCAGGATCTCGTCCTCGCTGAGCGGGCTGTCGCCCGTGACGAGCACCTTCTGGGCCTGCTTCGTGAAGCCGGTCACCTTGCCGCCCTTGTCCTTCTCGACCACCGAGTCCAGGCCGGCGAGCCGGTGGAGGTTCTCCGACGCGAAGAACCGGTCGGGGAACTTCCCGACCATCGTGTCCTGCACGTGCGCGGCGACCTTCCAACCGACGAGGTCGATGAGCTGGAAGGGCGTCATCGGCAGGCCGATGGGCGCGAAGGCACGTTCGACCGTCAGCAGCGGGGTGCCGGCGTCCAGGGCGTGCGCCGCCTCACCCATGACCTTCGCCAGGAGTCGGTTGACGATGAAGCCGGGAGCGTCGGCGGTGAGGATGGCGCTCTTCTTCAGCTTCGCCGCGGTGGCGAAGGCCGTCGCGAGCGTCTCGTCGTCCGTCTGGGGTGTGCGGACGACCTCGAGCAACGGCATGACGGCGACCGGGTTGAAGAAGTGGAAGCCGACGAGCCGCTCGGGGTGCGCGAGCTTCGCCCCGATCTCCTCGACGGAGAGCGAGGAGGTGTTCGTCGCGAGGACCGCCTGCTCCGAGACGTACTGCTCGACCTCGGCGAAGACGCTCTGCTTGACGCCGACCTCTTCGAAGACGGCCTCGATGACCCAGTCGCAGTCCGCGAAGTCGGCCTTGTCCGTGGTGCCGGACAGGAGCGCCTTCAGGCGGTTCGACTCGTCGGGGGAGATGCGCCCCTTCCCGCGGAGCGTGTCGATCTCGCCGTGGATCCGGGCGACGCCGGCGTCGACGTGGCCCTGGTCGAGGTCGGTGATGACCACCGGCACCTGGAGTCGCCGGAGGAAGAGCAGCGCGAACTGGCTCGCCATGAGCCCGGCCCCGATGATGCCGACCTTGGTGACCCGACGGGCGAGCTGCTTGTCGGGCGCTCCTGCAGGGCGCTTGGCGCGCTTCTGCACGAGGTCGAACGCGTACATGCTCGCCTGGAACTGGTCGCCGACGATGAGCTCGGACAGCGCCCGGTCCTCCCGCTCGAACCCCTGTGCCTTCGTGCCGCTGCGGGCGGCCTCGAGCAGGTCGAGGGCCGCGTAGGGCGACTTCGCGACCGTGCCGATCTTGCTCTCGAGCATCTTGCGGGCGGTGCTGATGGCGAGCGGCCACTTGATCGTCCGCTCCACCTTGCCCGGCACGTTCTTGCGCTGCACGGTCACCGTGCCACCGAGCACCCCGTCGGCCCAGCGCAACGAGTCCTCGAGGAAGTTGGCGGCGGGGAACATGACGTCGGCGATGCCGTAGGCGAGCGCGTCCTGCGCCTTGAGCATCCGGTTGTTCTTGAGCGGGTTGGAGATGACGACGTTGAGTGCGTTCTCGATGCCGATCAGGTTCGGGAGCAGGTAGGCGCCGCCCCAGCCCGGGATGAGTCCGAGGAACACCTCGGGGAGCGCGATCGCGGGCGCCGAGGCGTCGACGGTCCGGTAGTTCGCGTTGAGGCCGATCTCGAGTCCGCCACCGAGCGCGAGTCCGTTGATGAAGACGAAGGTCGGTACGCCGAGGTCCTCGAGCTTGCCGAAGACATGGTGGCCGAGCTGCGCGAGCTTGGTCGCGACCTCACGGGACGGGATGTCGCCGACCTTGCTCAGATCGGCGCCGGCCGCCAGGATGAACGGCTTGCCCGTGATGGCGACGCCGTCGATCTCGCCGGATGCGGCACGGGTCCGTTGCGCCTCGAGGACGCCGTCGAGCTCGAGCAGCGTGACCGGGCCGAGCGTGTTCGGCCTCGTGTGGTCGCGTCCGTTGTCGAGGGTGATGAGCGCGATCGTGCGTCCGCTCGCCATGGTGACGTCCTTGACGAAGGAGCGCGTCACGACCTCGTCGTCGCCGCTGATCGCGACGAGTTCCGAGAAGTCGATGGTCGTGTAGTCGGTCATCTACTTGCGTCCCTTCTTGCCGGTGAAGTACGGGTTCTCCCAGATCACGGTGCCGCCCTGGCCGAGGCCGACGCACATCGCCGTGAGGCCGTAGCGCACCTCGGGGTGCTCGGCGAACTGCGCCGCGAGCTGGATCATGAGTCGGACGCCGGAGGCTGCGAGCGGGTGCCCGACGGCGATCGCGCCACCCCACGGGTTCACCCGCGGGTCCTCGTCGTCGATGCCGAAGTGGTCGAGGAAGGAGAGCACCTGGACGGCGAAGGCCTCGTTCAGTTCGAACAGACCGATGTCCTCGATCGACAGACCGGCCTTCCGCAGAGCCTTCTCCGTGGAGGGGACGGGACCGATGCCCATGATCTCGGGCTCGACGCCCGCGAACGCGAAGCTGACGAGGCGCATCTTCGGCGTGAGACCGAGCTCCTTCGCCGTCGAGGCACTGGCGAGCAGACTCACCGTGGCGCCGTCGGTCAGCGGCGAGGCGTTGCCTGCGGTGACACGGCCGTGGGGCCGGAACGGCGTCTTCAGTCCGGCGAGCCCCTCCATCGTGGTCTCGGGCCGGAGCCCTTCGTCGCCGGTGGCGAGTCCCCATCCGCTGTCGCTCCGGAGCGCGACCGGGACGAGGTCGGGCTGGATCCGTCCGGCTTCGTAGGCGGCCGCGACCTTCTGCTGGCTGCGCATGCCGAAGCGGTCGGAGCGTTCCTTCGTGAGCTGCGGGAACCGGTCGTGGATGCGCTCGGCCGTCTTGCCCATGTTCAGCGCGTCCTCACTGACGAGGCGCTCGGCGAGGAACCGCGGGTTCGGGTCGGCGTCCAGCCCCATGGGGTGACGTCCCATGTGCTCGACGCCACCGGCGAGGACGAGGTCGTAGGCACCGAATGCGATGCCGCTGCCGAGCGTCGTGACCGAGGTCATCGCTCCGGCGCACATGCGGTCGATCGCGAATCCGGGGACGGACTTCGGGAGGCCGGCGAGCAGCGCGGCGGTGCGGCCGAGCGTGAGCCCCTGGTCGCCCTGCTGGGTCGTCGCCGCGATGGCGACCTCGTCGATGCGGTCGAGCGGCAGACCAGGATGACGTTCGAGCAGTCCGATGATCGCCTTGACGATCAGGTCGTCAGCCCGGGTGTTCCAGTACATGCCCTTTTCGCCGGCTCGTCCGAACGGTGTCCGGACTCCATCAACGAATACGACGTCGGCTTGTTCGGCCACGTTGCCTCCTCATTCTCGGGGTACGCCCCGATCCTAGGCGGCAGACACGGGTGGACACCCGGGTGCAGCGCTTCCTACGAAGCGTCCGGGTCAGGCTCCACCGGGGATTGGGCCGACTCGACAAAGGCGTCGGTGATCGCCCGGGCGGTCGCGTCGATCTGCCAGGGGCGTGCCTCGTGCTCGGCGAGTGCCGCGGCGACCGTCTCGACGGTGAGCGGTTCGGGCGGCGTCCAGGCCAGTCGGCGCAGCGTCTCCGGCGTGAGCAGGTTCTCGACCGGCATCGTCAGGAACTCCGCCGTCGCGAGGATCTTCGTCCGTGCCGCGGTGTACCTGGCGTGCGCGTCCGGGTTCTTGTCGGACCAGCTGCGCGGGGGTGGCAGCGTGTCGCTCGCCGGTCGGGCACCGGGGAGGTCCTCGGTGGTCTGGCCGGTGTGGATCGCGTTCCACCAGAGGTCGAGTTCGGTGCGGCTCGCGCGCCCACGGAAGTCCGAGAGCGCTGCGAGGTCGCGCTTCGAGGTGGGGTTGGCCTTCGCGGCCGCAGTGATCGAGGCGTCGGGGATGAGCCGCCCGGGGGCGGTGTCGCGGCGCTGCGCGAGTTCGTCACGCGCGACCCAGAGCTCGCGAGCGACGGCGAGGTTGCGTTGTCCGCGCACGGCGTGGAGTCCGGAGAGGCGGCGCCAGGGCTCGGCGCGGGGTGCCTTCGCCTCCCGGGCCAGCGTCGCCTGGAACTCCTGGCGCGCGATGTCGCTCTTCCCGGCGTCCTCGATGCGGGCTGCCAGCTCCTCCGCGGCGTCGACGAGCAGCTCGACGTCGAGCGCCGCGTATTCGAGCCAGGAGGCGGGGAGCGGGCGGGTCGACCAGTCGGCGGCGGAGTGCTCTTTCGCCAGATGGATGCCCAACAGTTCCTCGACCACTGCGCCGAGCCCGACACGCGGCAGCCCGAGCAGACGGGCCCCCAGCTCGGTGTCGAAGAGCTCGCTCGGGTCGATGCCCACTTCGCGCAGACAGGCGAGGTCCTGGCTGGCCGCGTGCAGGATCGAGCGTTCACCCTGGATCAGGGCGCCGAGTTCGGCCATGGAGCCGATGGCGGGCGGGTCGTAGAGGAAGACCCCGGCACCGCGACGGTAGACCTGGATGAGGTAGGCCCGCTGGGAGTACCGGTAACCCGACGCGCGTTCGGCGTCGAGCGCGAACGGTCCGTGACCCGCGGCGAGCACCTCGAGTGAGGCGAGGTAGGCCTCGCGGGTGTCGGTGACGACCCGTGGTGCGGTGGGCGCGGGCGGGGGGAGGAGCGGTGCTGATTCGGGCGCCGCGTCACTCACGGTGAGCTCGTTTGACGGACAACAGGGAGACCCCTTCGGTGGTCGGAGGCAAGCCGGCGAGCATGCACAGCAGCTCTCCCCATCCTTCCACGTGCGCCGCGACGTCGCTCTCCAGCGGTGTCCACGACGCTCGAAGCTCGATCTGTGCGCCGTCGCCCTGCCGGGCGAGCTCCCCGAAACCACTCGAGATGATCTTCGTCGCGGTGCCGGACGCCGCCTGGTAGGAGGCGCCGCGGGTGTCGAGGGCGTCCACGAGCCAGGACCAGGCGACCTCGGCAAGGAACGGGTCGAGTCCGATCTCGGTCTCCAGGGGGGCCTGGGCGAAGCAGACGACGCGGAAGCGTCCACCCCAGGCGTCAGAGCCGTCCGGGTCGTAGAGGAGGACGAACCGCCCCGTACCGAGGTCGGAGTCGGCATCGTGGCGACTCGGTGAGACGTCGGCCGCGAGGGCGATGGCGAACGGCGCGAGATTGCTCGGCGCGGGGATCTCCGTGACTCTCAGATCGGGCCGGACGGCTGCAGCGCGAACAGCGTCCACCGCTCGGGCGAACTCTTCGGGAACCTTTGCCGTCGTCGGACTCTCTACCACGAGTGAAGACTAGAGTTACATCCCGATGAATGGGCAGAGGCACGCCGGGCGGAGACGCGGACCCGGGTCGCAGGCAGGCGGTCGAGGAGCGGCGAGCACCGGCATCCGACGGCGGGGTTCGGCGACGGATGCGATCGTCATCGCCGGTGGAGCCGCTGCCGCCGTGGGCGCCCTCGGACTCGCCGTCGTCGCGACCATCGCCCGCAAGGTGGTGGTCCCGGCTCGGGACCGCCCGAGTGAGGCTCGCATCGTCGGGTTGGACCGTGCCGGCGGGACGGTCGAACTCGTCGCGTCCCCGGACACGATCGTCCCCGGCCGCTACGGCAGCTGGGTGACGAGACGGGCCGCCTACGTGCAGCTGGGCGACATCCTCGAGGTGCGGCAGCACACCGTGGTCCGGACGCTCCTCGGCGGCGACGTCGACGCACTCCGCGTCGGCCAGGAGGCCGAGTTCAGCGGGTGGTTCTTCCGCCGCCCGGAGGAACTGGGCCTCGCCCACGAGGACGTGCTCGTACCGACCCCACTCGGGCCGGCGCCGGCGTGGGCGATCCACCCGGAGGACGGACCGTCCACCCGCTGGGCCGTCCTGGTGCACGGCCGGGGGACCACGCGATCCGAAGCGCTCCGAGCGGTGCCGAGCTTCCGCAACGCCGGGTACTCGTGCCTGCTCGTCTCCTACCGCAACGACGGCGACGCTCCGCCCGCGCTGGACTTCCGCTACGCGCTCGGCGACGAGGAGTGGCGCGACGTGGACGCCGCGATCGGCTGGGTGCGTGAACAGGGCGCCGCCGACGTCGTACTCATGGGCTGGTCCATGGGCGGAGCGATCGTGCTCCAGGCCTCACGGCGGACGACGCACCCCGAACTCCTCCGCGCCGTCGCGCTCGATTCGCCGGTCATCGACTGGGTGGACGTCCTGCAGCACCAGGCCCGCGAGAACCGGATCCCGAGCGTGGTCGGTCGGGTCGCCCTGCTCGCCATCAGCCGCCGGTGGGGACGCCTTCTGACCGGGCAGGCGACGAGCATCGATCTCGGTCGGCTCGACTACGTCGCCAACGCCGCCGACCTCGCCTTGCCGATCCTGCTGATGCACAGTGACGACGACGGCTACGTCCCGGCAGGGCCGTCGCGGGCGCTCGCCCTCGCACGACCGGACATCGTGACGTTCGTCCCGTTCACCGTCGCCCGTCACACGAAGCTCTGGAACTACGACCCGGAGCGTTGGACCGCCGCGGTCTCGGACTGGCTCGACGAGCTCGTGCCGCTACCGCCCGGGCACTGACCGACGGGCCGACGACTCAGGCGAGTTCGCGGAGGCGGCGCTTCGTCCGGCCGAGCAGCGCCGACATCCCACGCAGTCGCAGTGGCGACACCGCTCGGGAGAGTCCGATCATCTGCGGGAAGTCGTCGGGGACGGCGAGCACCTCGTCGACGGTGAGTCCGGCGAGCCCCTGGACGAGGATGCTCGCGAACCCACGAGTGGTCGGCGCTTCCTCGGGGGCCGTCGCGAACAGGTGCACGATGCCGTCCTCGTCGACCTCGACGAAGAAGAACACGGGCGCCTGGCACTCGAGCACCCGCTCCATCAGATCGGGGTGGTCGCGGTAGCGCTCCGGGAGGTCCGGCAGCTCGTCGCTGAATTCGAGGAGCAGCTGCAGCCGTGAGCGTTCCTCGACGGCGAGGAACTCATCTCGGATCTCGGCGAGGTTCGGGGCGAGGAGGGAATCGGTCATGGTCACTCCAGTATCGCAGCCAGGAACAGCGGACCGCCCTCCCGCACAGTGCAGCCGTGCGGAAGGGCGGTGGGTGGACGAGTTCAGCGCGTCGGTGCGTCGCCCGGCTCGGCACCCTGGACGATCGGCACGCGCACGGCGCTACCCCATTCCGTCCAGGACCCGTCGTAGTTGCGGACGTTGTCGAACCCGAGCAGGTGCTGCAGGACGAACCACGTGTGGCTCGACCGCTCGCCGATGCGGCAGTAGGCGATCACCTCGTCGCCCTCGGCGAGGCCTGCGCCGTCGCGGTAGATCGCGTCCAGCTCCTCGGCCGGCCGGAAGGTGCCGTCGTCGGCGACCGCCTTGCCCCACGGGACGCTCTGCGCACTCGGGATGTGACCGGCGCGGAGCGCACCCTCTTCGGGGTAGGCGGGCGCCGTGGTGCGTTCACCGCTGTACTCCTCGGGGGAGCGGACGTCGATGAGCGGCTTGCCGAGGTGGGCGAGCACGTCGTCCTTGTAGGCGCGGAGGGCCGAGTCGTCGCGCTCCACCACGGGGTACTCGACGGCTTCGCGCTCCGTGGCATCGCGGGTGATCGCCCGGCCGTCCGCGATCCACTTGTCGCGTCCACCGTCGAGCAGCCGGACGTCCTCGTGTCCGAAGAGGCTGAAGACCCACAGGGCGTAGGCGGCCCACCAGTTGTTCTTGTCGCCGTAGATGACGACGGTGTCCTCTCGCGAGATCCCCTTGGATCCGAGCAGTGCGGCGAAGGCGGCTCCGTCGATGTAGTCGCGCTCGACCGGGTCGTTGAGGTCGGTGTGCCAGTCGACTTTCACCGAGCCGGGGATGTGGCCGGTCTCGTAGAGGAGGACGTCCTCATCGGACTCGACGACGACGAGACCGGGTTCACCCAGGTGCGCTTCGAGCCACTCCGCCGTGACGAGGCGCTCGGGGTGGGCGTAGGCGGTGAACTTGGTCGAGGTCGAATCGGCGTCGACGGTCATGGGTACCTCCGGTCGTGCAGCTGGCTGCGGTGGGGCTCGGGTGTCGTGCATCTAGGCTGGAAGCCTGTCCCTTCGACAGTACGCCGTCCGCACCACCGAACCGCACCGATGCGTCAGACGCCGTAACCCCAGCACCCATGCAGAGCCAGAGGTTTGCCGTGACCACGCCTTCCGTCCCGACCGGATTCCGCAGCCTCACCGACCGTGTCCCCACGGTCAGTGGTGCCGAGATCGTCGCGAGCCTGACGCCACCCCGGCAGTTCGAGCAGGCGAGCTTCGACTCGTACCGTCCGGATCCCGACTTCCCGGGCCAGGCGGCCGCGGTCGAGAAGCTCCGCGGCTTCTTCGCGCCCCAGGCCGGTGGCGGTGGCGGCTTCTTCGGACGGCGGAAGCCCAAGGCACCGGCGGCCAAGCCGGGCATCTACCTGGACGGTGGCTTCGGCGTCGGCAAGACCCACCTCCTCGCGGCGCTCTGGCACGATGCACCCGGTCGGAAGAAGTACTTCGGCACCTTCATCGAGTACACGGCCCTCGTCGGTGCGCTCGGCTACGCGGCGGCGGTCGCGCAGCTGACGGGCGCGACGCTCATCTGCATCGACGAGTTCGAGCTCGACGACCCGGGCGACACGATGGTCATGACCCGACTGCTCGGGGAACTCGTCGCGACCGGGACGAGGATCGCGGCGACCTCCAACACGCCGCCGAACGCCCTGGGGGAGGGCCGCTTCGCCGCAGCCGACTTCCTCCGCGAGATCCAGGCCATGAGCGCCAACTTCGAGACCCTCCGCATCGACGGCACCGACTACCGCCGCCGCAGCATCGAGGGACACGCCGTGGTGAGCTCCGAGGAGCGGTTCGACGCCCGCACCGCGGAGGCGGCGGCCGCCGACCGTGACGTCACGGTCGACACCTTCGACGGTCTCATCACCCACCTCGCCGCCGTCCACCCCTCACGATTCATCGGACTGCTCGACGGCGTCGACCTGATCGCGCTCCGCGACGTCCACGAGTTGACCGACCAGGGCCAGGCGCTCCGGCTCGTCGCGTTCATCGACCGGGTGTACGACGCACAGATCCCCGTGGTCACGACCGGCACGGCCCTCGACGAGGTGTTCGGTGGCGACATGCTCAACGGTGGATACCGCAAGAAGTACCTGCGCGCGATGTCGCGCATGATCGCCCTCACCTCGATGGACTGACCCGTCGCACCGGGTCACGAAACACGCTGTTTACCTGGGCGGCACTCGCGTAACACATCGGAAACACGCTGACAGTCGTGCGGAAACCTCCGTTCCGCAGACTGGTCGCTGCACCGAGTCGGACGGCGAGACCGAGCTCAGCCAGTCCTCACCATCTCGGGCACCCGTTGCAAGACCACGATGTGTGAGGAAGATCCAATGGATACAGGCAGTATCGCTTGGGGAGTCACGGCAACCGCTCTGGTGCTGTTCATGACCCCCGGCGTCGCATTCTTCTACGGCGGCCTCGTGAAGGCGAAGAGCGTCGTCAGCATGATGATGATGAGCTTCGGCGCACTGGGCCTGATCAGCGTGCTGTGGATCCTCTACGGCTTCAACATGTCGGCCGTCGGCAGCCCGCTGGAGTTCGCGGGCAACCCGTTCTCCGACTTCGGGATGACCGCACTCGCGAGCGGCGAGACCGCGAACACCGACCTGGTGGGAGCGACCTACGGCGCCACCTTCGCGATCATCACGATCGCGCTGATCTCCGGCGCCATCGCCGACCGTGCGAAGTTCGGCTCCTGGATGATCTTCGCCGGCCTCTTCGCGACCATCGCGTACTTCCCGATCGCCGCGTGGGTCTGGGGCGGCGGCTGGATCATGAACCTCGGCACCACGCTGTTCGGTGAGGATGCCGGCATCGGCGTCATCGACTACGCGGGTGGAACCGCGGTGCACATCAACGCCGGAGCCGCAGCACTCGCCCTCGCCCTGGTGCTCGGCAAGCGCATCGGCTTCCAGAAGGGCATCACGAAGCCGCACAACGTGCCGCTCACCCTCCTCGGAGCCGCCATCCTGTGGTTCGGCTGGTTCGGCTTCAACGCCGGCGCCGAGTGGCTGAACGAGCTCGCGAACGTCGGACTCATCGTCGTCAACACCGTCGGGGCCACCGCTGCCGCCATCATCGGCTGGATCGTCGTCGAGAAGTTCAAGGACGGCAAGGCG
This sequence comes from Plantibacter sp., assembly GCF_059073635.1. Lineage (NCBI taxonomy): Bacteria > Bacillati > Actinomycetota > Actinomycetes > Micrococcales > Microbacteriaceae > Plantibacter > Plantibacter sp. The sequence goes on from NZ_JCACOF010000009.1 coordinate 138,477, forward strand.
ACCTCGGTGGGCGCCGCCTCCGGTGCCGTCGCTGGTCTCGTCGCCATCACCCCGGCGTGCGCGAACCTGACTCCGGGTTGGGCGCTGCTCCTCGGCATCGTGGCCGGCGCCGTCTGCGCCATCGCCGTCGAGCTGAAGTTCAAGCTCGGCTTCGACGACTCCCTCGACGTCGTGGGCATCCACCTCGTCGGTGGCCTCATCGGCACCCTGTACCTCGGCTTCTTCGCGACCGAGACCGGCCTCTTCGTCGGCGGCGGCATCGAGCAGCTCGCGGTCCAGGCCATCGCCGCCTTCGCCGTCCTCGTCTACTCCTTCATCGTGGCCTTCGTCATCGGCTTCGCGATCGAGAAGACGATCGGCTTCCGCGTCAAGAACGAGGACGAGATCGCCGGCGTCGACACCTCCGTGCACGGCGAAGAGGGGTACGCCCTCGTCGACTGACCTCGACCGCCACCGATTCGCCGAACGGGCGTCGTCCACCAGGACGGCGCCCGTCCGTCGTTCCCTGGGGTGGCAGCCGCGGACGGTAGGGTGACGGCGTGTCAACCTTCACCTCGATCATCCGCCGCGTCGCGAACGCACTCCTGGGCCCCTCCACCCGCGCCGCCTCCAGTGCGGTGCGCACCGCGGGCCTCGCGACGCCACCGACCACCACCGCCGCTTCACCCGGACGCTCAGGCCGGACGGCGACGGTCGAGGTCGATCCGCGGGCGGTCGGCGCCGTGTCCATCGACTACGCCCCGGCCGTCGACGGCGATCCCGATCCCGGCGAGATCGTCTGGACCTGGGTGCCGTACGAGGAGCGCGACGGACGTGGCAAGGACCGTCCGGTGCTCATCGTGGCGCGCTCGACCGGAGGCTGGGTGCTGGCGGTGCAGCTGACGAGCAAGGATCATTCGCAGGACGGTGAGTTCGTGCCGCTCGGCACCGGAGGATGGGACAGTGCCGGCCGTCCGAGTTGGGCGAACCTCGACCGCGTCTTCCGCGTGCACCCCGACGGGATGCGACGGGAGGCGACTCAGGTCCCGCGTGATCGCTTCGACCGCGTCGCCGCCGGGCTCCGTTCGCGGTACGGGTGGCGCTGACCGACCTGCGACCGGTCGCTCAGGCGTACCGGTCGCTCCGTCGCGGCGCTGCGTCCCACGGCACCTGCCCGTGCTCCCAGGCGTCCGCGGAGCCGGGGAGTGGCCGGTGCGGCGGACCGTCGTCCACCCGGCACGGCACGCTCCGCCTCGGCGAGCGTCGCGAACCGACCGATCAACCGGCGGTCCTCCGACCGCGGTGCCCAGGTGACGCAGCGGAAGTAGGCCGGTGCGCCGCTCGGCGCGAAGTACTTCACGAGACCGGCCGGCCGGTCGGGCACCTCCCGCATCACGATCCACTCGGCCTCGCCGATGCGGATCGGCGGGGAAGCGGGCCGGTCGGACATGATTCGAACATATGTTCGAACGAGTGTTGTGTCAAGTCACACCGTGGCCGGGTGTGATCGACGGATCAGACGCTATCCGACGCGTTCGAGCGGCTCGACCGGAGCCGACCGTTCGATCTCGGCGACCCAGGCGTGTCGGGTCTCCGGATCCTTCCGGATCGACAGGAGCCGGTCCATATAGGGCTCGAGCGCCGTCACCTTGTCGAGCGGCGCCCCGATCACGAGCTGGAAGCCGAGCCGCAGCCAGGCGACCACCGCGCGGCCGGCGAACTCCGAGTCCGCCTTGATGAAGCCCTCGTCGAGCAGCACCGGCGCGAACCTCGGACGCGGGCGGTCCTCATCACCGAGCTGGTAGCGCAGGGCAGCGCCGACGATGAACGCGACGAGCTCCTGGGTCTCGCCACCGCTCTTGTCGCCGAGCGAGGAGTAGACGCTGACATCCTGACCAGACGTGTCGTACCGCACGGCGGTGATCTCGACGTGACGGCGCACGTCGAGCACCTGGTCGCGGGTCGACTGGGACCCGGCACCCGTGTCGCGCATCGACTCCATGAACCGGCGGAGCCGCTGGAACCGGGCCTCCAACTCGTCATCGCCGAGGTTCGCGGTGACTTCGCTCGACAGGGCGCGCAGCTCGCGCCGGAAGGCGGAGGCCTCCTCGCGATGCACCCGGCGGAGGACGATCTTCAGACGATCGTGCGCCGGTCCGAACGGCAGGTCGCGCAGGATGTCGTTGACCGGGACCAGGCGGTCCTCGATCTCCTCGACGGCGCTGTCGAACGCGCTGCTGAGGGGGACCAGGTCCTCACCGCTCCACTGGGACAGCCGGCGGCGCCACTCCTGGCGGCGCTCGGGGAGACCGGTGCCGAGGATGCCGTCGAGGATCGCCCGGTAGTCGCCGTAGGACTCGAGCGTCGTGCCGAGGTTGGGGTCGTGCCAGATCGACTGGTACTGCTCGAACACGTGCACCTGTGCGAGCGCGGCCTGCTCCGCCTGGCGGACGGCCGAGGACAACTCGTCGCCGAGCCGGGCGCGGAGCCGCTTCATCGCATCGCCGAACCCGCCGAGTGACGGCACACCGCCCACCGCCGCGAGGGCGGCTTCGATCCGATCGATGTCGGCGGGGGAGACCTCCTCCACCTCGGAGCGCTCGAAACGGTCGATGACGGTCGTCGCCGCGTCCTGCTGATCGACGAGGACCCCGTGCTCCTCGTCGAGGCGTCTGACACGGTCCTCGGCCGGGAACCGCTCGGCGTTGGCGGCGTCGAGTTCACGTTGGGCGGCCGCCACCGAGCCCTGGAGCTCCTGCAGGACGTCACTGGCGTCGAGCAGACGCTCCAGCTCGGCCGCGGCTGCGTCGCGATGCGCAGCAGCACCGGCGACGTCGATCCTGGCCCACTCGGTGTCGAGACGATACCGGTGGGCGGCCCGCTCGGCCTCACGACGCGACAACCGCTGCTGGATGCCGGCCTGTCGACCGGCGATGACTTCGAGGCGCCCACGGATCTCGGCCGTCTCCGCCTCGATCGACGCGATCCGCGCCTCATTGGTGAAGCCGAGGATCGGTGCACCGCCCGTGTCGCCGTGGGAGCCGCGGCGGCCGTCACGCAGCTGGCCGTTCACGGTCACGCGGCGACCGCCACCCGAGAGCTCCGACGGAGACTCGACGCACCGCGCGTCGATCCGGTCCGAGGTCACGCGCTGCTCGATCCACCTGCTGAACGGCGAGGTGCGGTACGTGACACGGCCGGAGATGAACGCGGGGTCACCCGCGTCTGGGGAGGACGGCTCGTGCAGCGGGACACCCTCGAACTGCAGGCGGACCGGGATCCGGACCGCGTCGATCGCGCGGCCGAACGCATCGAGGTGTTCCTCGTCGACGAGGACCGTCCTCGCGAGACCGTGCAGGGTGACCTCGATCGCGGGACGCCAGGCGGCATAGGCGGGAGCGACGTCGATGAGCTCGGCCACGAACGGCAGCTGTTCCGGGATCGAGTCCAGCGGCCTCGGCGAGGGCGAGCCTCGCCCGGTGGAGTCGATCGGGGACCGCGCCGTCACGGCCGCGAAGCGATTGCAGCTCACGGCGGAGTTCGGTGTTGCGCTCCTCGAGGGGGAACGCTTCGCGATGCAGCTGGGCGCGATCGGTCTCGATGGCGTCGAGCGCGGCGTCGTCGTCGGCGAGGAAGTCCTCGCTGCGGCCGAGCGCACGCCGGAACGAGGCTTCGTCCTCGATCGGATCGTCGAGGACCTCGGTGCGCTCGTCGAACAGCGACCTGGCTCGTGCCACCTCGGCGTGCGTCGCCTCCGCGGCCTCACGGCGTTCCTCGGCACGCCGCAGCGCGCTCCCGCCCTGCTCCGACACCTGACGCTCGAGTTCACGGACACGGACACCCGCCGCAGCGGCTCGTGCCCGCGCCGCCTCCAACGTGGCTCCGGCCTCGAGCTTCTCCCGCCGGTTCCGGGAGACCGCTTCATCGAGCAGTGCCTCGTGTGCGCGACTGCGCCAGACGGTGAACGGTGTCGTGCCGTCCTCGGTGAAGCCGAGGCGCTCGAGGTCGGCAGCCGCCCGGTGCCCGTCCTCGTAGTCACGACGCAGTTCACCGAGCCGCTCGAGCACCCGAGCCTTGCGGCTCTCGGTCTCCATCGCGAGGTACGCCTCGTCGAGCGCCTCGAAGTGCGACAGCGCCCGGTCGGCCGCGTCGTACGTGCTCGGACGCTCCAGCACCATCGACTTGTACAGGCCGTCGACCGTCGGCAGGTGCTGTCCCGCCTGGATCCGGGCCAGCAGACGCATCGCCCGACCACCGTCGCCTCCGGCACCGATGCCGAGACGGGTGTGCAGGGTGTAGGACAGCTCCGCGTAGGTGTCACGGACGACGAATCCGGGGATGCGACCCTGGAGCTCACCGGCGTCGAACCGCTTCGGCACGAACGCCTCGAGGTCCGTGAGCTCGAACGGCCCGTCGACGGTCGCCATCGTCATCGACAGGTCACCGGTGCGCAGCGCACGTCGGGGGACGAGGTAGGCGCGCACGACGGTGAAGCGACGGTCGTCGTCGTTGAGGAACGTCACCGCCACGGCACCCCAGGTGAGCTGATCCGTGCCGCGCAGGTTGATGTCGCGCATCGCCCCGGTCTGCGGGTCCCGTGCCGAGTCGACCTTGCCGCGGAGATACGTGAGCAGGTTGCGCTGGTCTGGATTCCGCGCCCGTCCGACCGCCGCGTCGTTGGAGGCTCCGTTGAACGGCACGTCCGACGGCATCATGACCGCGAGGTACGCGTCCATGAGCGAGCTCTTCCCGGTTCCGGAGGCGCCGGAGATGAGCGTCGCGCGGGAGGCGAAGTCGACCGATCGGTACCCGTCGAACCCACCCCAGTTGATGACCTGCATCCGTTCGATGCGCCACTGCTCGACGAGGTCCAGCAGGGTGTCGGTGTCCGTGGAGCGGCTCATCGGTCGTCCTCTGCTGCTTGTGGCTGGGTCTGGTCGTCGGGGGAGTCCTGCGACTCGGCTGCGGTGCCGTCGGGCTCGTCGTCCGAGTCCGCGTCGGCATCGGGTCGCGGCTGCTCCGAGGCCGGATCGACCGCTGCGGTCTGCGTTTCGAGCCACTCCAGGAGCTCCTGGAGGCGCTCGAGGGGGAGGAGCGTCTCCACGACCGACGCGATCCGGTGGCGGCGGGCGTCCTTGGTCCGCAGCAGGACCCGCGCGGTCAGCAGCTTGTCGATCGCGCGTTCGACGCGTCCGTCGTCACGGGCGCGGTCGGTGGCGTGCTCGGGGCGGAAGCTCGCGACGAAGCCGAGCAGCTCGTCGTGTTCGACGATCGCGGCTCGTGCGCCGTTGGCCAGTTCGGTCCGGAGACGCGTCCGCAGGTAGACGAGCAGGATCGTCTCCTCGCGGCTGTAGCTGGTGTCGTGCAGCAGGGTCGGGAAGGGACGCCGCCCGCTCTCCGAGCCCGCCTGGCGCTTGAAGGCGACCTCGGCCGAGCGGTCCACCTCGAGCTCCAGGAACAGCTCGTTGAGGCGGGACCGGAGCAGCGACTCGGACTCGAGGACCGTCCGCCACTCGGCCGGCTGGAGCGCGGGGCTGACGTAGCGGTGCTTCAGCAGAGCGACCAGCGCACGACGTTGAGCGGCGTCGAGGCGTCCCTCGTCCCCTTCGAAGAGGGCGAACGAGTCGTCGTCCGGGCCGGCGACCGGCGCCTCGGCGGGTGCGAAGGCGTCGAGTCCGTCCGTCGTCAGGTCGTCCGACGTCGGGTCGGTCGTCGCCGTCGCGGTGGGATCCGTCTCGGAGGTCATGTCATTCCGTTCCGCGCCCGGCCTGGTCGGCCGGAGCAGTGGTCGTGGTCGTCGTGGCCCGCGTCAGCGCTGCGACACCGGCCTCACCGAGCGGGAAGGCCGGGAGTTCGAACGCGGTGGTCGTCCCATCCGGACGGACCGTCTCGTAGCGACGGCGCGGTGCCTGCTCGTCATACGTGCCCAGCTGGGTCATGAGGTGGACGAGGCCGAACAGCTCCACCGGTCGTCGGAGTTCCGGATCGAGCCCGGAGAACGCCACATGGGCGTCCTCGGCACCGGAGGTCACCGCATCGAGGAGTCCGGCCCGGAGCTCGTCGAGGAGCGGGCCGCCCTGCGATCGGAGGGTGTCGAGCGACATCACCGCGCCGTCGGTCCGTTCGACGGCCGTCGCGATCGGCGGCGGAGCGACCTCGACGTCCGGATCGTAGAACCGCTCGCGCAGGTGCTCGATGTCGATGGTCTCGGGGAGGAGCGGTAGGTCGACGGAGGCGCGTGGTCCCGCGGTCCGCATCCAGATGCCGAGGCGCTGGTTCAGTGCACGCAGGGTCGTGTCGAGTTCGCGGTCCTGCACGACGTCGTGATGCACGATGTGGTCGCGGAGCGTCGCGGTGAGCCGCCGACGCTGCGCGAGGACGTCGTCGATCCCCTGTCGGATGATCCCGACGGCACCCCGGAAGCCACGGAGCTCCGCGGGCCCGAGCCTGGACGAGAAGGGGTGGTCGAGGATCGTGGAGAGGTCGCGCTTGAGGTCCTGCAGCAGATCGTCGTTGCGGAGGAGCTCGAAAGCGCCCTCGAAGGCCCGACCCTCGGCCGTCGCCGTCATCAGCTCGTCGGTGCGCCGGAGGTAGTCGTCGAGGATCTCGCCGATCGGACGGGTGTCGTTCCGGAAGTCCTCGACGATCCGCCGGTGCATCGCGATGACCGACTCCTCGACCCGGCGGAAGTCGCTCGGGAGCTGGCGGATGAGGTCGGCGATGTTGGCGTAGCCGTCCTGCATCCGGTCGTCGCTCGCCGCGACGACGGTGCCGCCGGCCGCCACCCGTTCGCGTTCCGCCTGGAGCTCGGCGAGCTGCGCGTCGATGCGACGCAGATGCTCGTCACGGTCCGGGTCGGCCTGCAGCGCCCATCGGCGCACGGAGTCGAGGATCATGGTCAGGCGCGACTCACTGATGAGGGCGCGGTCGTGTGCGAGGCCGTCGACGAGCGAGACCGCTTCGAGCGCGTGCGAGGTGAGCGAGTACTGCTCCTCGCCGTCGTCGGTGCTCGTCCGGACGAGCCACTGGTCGTGCACCCACTCCCGGCAAAGGGTCCGTCCGCCACCGCGTTCGTCGCCGCCCGCCGGGATCCGCGCACCGCGAGCCACGAGTTCGCCGAGGTACTCCTCGACCTGCAGATGGAAGCGGTCCGCTGCGACGAACTGGACGTCGCGGCCGAACGTGGTGCGGAAGATCGCCACGACAGCGGGTGCCGTCGGCCGGCTCAGCAGCCGGATCGCAGGACGCTCCAGCGCGTCCCGGACGCGGCCGAACTCTCCGTCGATCTCTCCCACTGCACTCCTCGATCGTCCGGGCACACGAACACCCCGAGGCCACCGCAGCTGCCAGATTATCAGCGCACCGGACCCGTGGTGAGCCACGCCGGGCATCGACGGTCCCGATCCGCCCGGGCCCGGTCCGGCCGCTGTCAAGGTCCAGGGTCACGCCGGGTGGTCCGGTTACGGTGAGGACATGGGAACAGAGCGATGCCCCGAGGTCCTGCGGGGAGACGGTTGAGCCGCGCGAACGGTGATCGCCGGTGATCCGTTCGGCGCTGCGGACGCTCGGCTGGTGGGCGCGCGACTACGCCTACGCACTCGTCTGGCAGGTCCGGGCCTTCGTCAGCCGGACCGACCCGCACGACTTCCTGTCCGGCGACCGGTCACCGATCGTCGTCCTCCCGGGCGTCTATGAGACCTGGCGGTTCCTCGAGCCGCTCATCCGCCGACTCCACGACGACGGACACCCGGTACACGTGATCGACCCGCTCGGACGCAACGACCGCTCGGTCCCGGTGGCGGCACGACTCGTCGCCGACTACCTCGAGGCGAACGGGCTCGGCGACGTCGTCCTCCTCGCGCACAGCAAGGGCGGGCTCGTCGGCAAGTACGTCATGTCGCTCGGCGGCGGGGGAGCCCGGATCTCCGGGATGCTCGCCGTCGCGGCGCCGTTCGCCGGATCGCGGTACGCGAGGCTCATGCTCCTCCCGAGCCTGCGCATCTTCACCCCCGACGACCCGACGATCCTCGCGCTCTCCCGAGAGGCGACCGTCAATCCGAGGATCGTCTCCGTCTACGGGCGCTTCGATCCGCACATCCCGGGCGGCAGCCGACTCGACGGCGCCAAGAACGTGGAACTCGACACCGGCGGCCACTTCCGCATCCTCGCCCACCCGCGGGTGTTCGCGGAGGCACAGCTGCTGGCGGATGGGCGAGACGCATGACGGTCGAGACGCTCGAGACCGCGGCCCACCCGCTCGTGACCGTGGACGTGGTCGTTCCGGTCAAGGACGACGCCGCACTCCTCCGACGCTGCCTGCGCTCGCTGCGCGCGCAGCACACCGGACCCGCATCGATCATCGTCGTCGACAACGGCAGCCGCGATCGCGCCGAGGTCGCGGCCATCGCCGAGCGGTACGACGCGGTCCTCATCGATGAGCCGATGCCCGGCATCCCCGCGGCGAACGCAGCCGGCTTCGACCACGCGACCGCGACGGTCGTGGCGAGACTCGACGCGGACTGCGTGCCGCCACCGGACTGGGTGACCCGGATCACCGACGCGTTCGCGATGGATCCGGAGCTTGGAAGCGCTCACCGGCCCCGCCGTCTTCATCGACGGTCCGCGCCTGCTCCGTGCACCGCTCGCCGGCCTCTACCTCGGGGCGTACCGGCTCTTCGTCGGGGCCGCCCTCGCCCAGGTCCCGATCTTCGGGTCCAACTGTGCGATCCGGCGCGCGACGTGGGACCAGATCGCCGAGGCGGTGCACCGCGAGGATGCGGAACTGCACGACGATCTGGACGTCTCGGCCCATCTGGGTCTCCACCGACGCGTGCGCTACGACCGGTCGCTCGGGATGGGGATCTCGATGCGCCCGTTCACCGATGCCGGTTCGCTCGCCCTCCGGATGCGTCGGGGCTGGACCACCCTGCGTGTGCACTGGCCGGAGGACCTGCCCGCCGTCCGGTGGTTCCATCGCAGCCGCCGCCTGCGCGCCGTCCTCCCCGATGCGACGAGCGCGCCGCGGACGGTGCCCTGGCGAGAGCGGAGCCGGCTGGTGCGCGCCGTCCGGCTCTGGCGGACGCGCCGGCCGGTCGACCTTCCGGGAGAAGGTCCGGTACAAGATGCTCCGCGACCGTCGTCCGCTCATCGTCACCTTCGCGGACAAGGCCGCCGTGCGAAAGCTCGTCGCTTCGCGCATCGGCCAGCATGTCCTCCCGCGCGTGTACGGGATCCTCGACGATCCGCATGAGTTGCGGGACCTGGAGCTCCCGGAGTCCTACGTCGTCAAGCCAACGCACGGCAGCGGGGCGGCCATCGTCGTCTCGTCGTCCGCCCGCCCCGATGCCCGTCTGCCGACCGAGGCGGGGAGCTGGGAGTACCGGCACGTCCGACCGGAGAAGGTGGATCGCGATCGACTCGTCGAACTCGCGAACGGCTGGGTGTCCCAGTTGTACGGTCAGGGACCGAACCGCGAGTGGGTGTACGGACGGGTGCCGCGCAGGATCATCGTCGAGGAGCTGCTGGAGGGACCGGATGGCGGGATCCCCGACGACCTCAAGTTCTTCGTCTTCCACGGGCGCTGCCGGTACATCCAGCTCGACTCCGGCAGGTTCGGACGCCGGACCCAGGACTTCTTCCTGCCGGATTGGCGGCACCTGCCACTCAGTGGTGGACCCGCGTGGGCCGACCCGGAACCGTCGGCGCCCGAACGGCTCGACGAGATGATCGACCTGGCCGAGCGCCTGGCCGCCGACACCGACTTCGTCCGCGTGGACCTGTACGACCTCGGCGACCGCATCGTGTTCGGTGAGCTGACGAGCTACCCCGCCGGTGGCGAGAGTCCGTTCGACCCGGAGCGGTACAACGCGGAGTTCGGTTCCTGGTGGACGGTGCCGAGGCGATACCGGTGAGTGACGTCCCGCGTGGTCCACGACGGCAGCGCTGGCTCGTGGCCGCGACCGAGTATGCGGGGCTCACGAGCTACACGGGCGGGATCGGACGGCACTACGCCGCGCTCCTTCCCGCCCTCGTCCGCTCGGGAGTCGAGATCGACCTCGTCGTGTGCTCGGACGACGAGCTGCCCGTCGGCGCGGACATCGACGGCGTCCGTCTCATCGACGCCGTACGGCACGGCAGTCGATCACCACGCGTCCTCAGGATGCTCCTCGGCGCCCGAACCGTCCGCCGGGTGTTCCGACGCGGTTCGTACGATCGGATCTTCCTGCCCGAGTGGAGCGCCCTCGGATCGGCGCTGCCGCGTTCGGCGCCCCTCGTGACGAACCTCGCCACGAGCATTCGTCTCTCCAACCTCGTCTCGGGACTCCGCCTCGGTGACCTGCCGGTCGCAGGGCGCATCGCGGTGATCGTCCAGGACGCGCTCGAGACCCGACAGATCCGACGGTCTGCTGCGCTCGTCGCGATCTCGACCGCGATGCTCGCGCGCACGAAGGACCTGCTCGGCGCCCTGCCGCCGGCCGCCGTCGTGCGCAACTGCATCGACGTCGACGCCGTCCGCGTTGCCGCGTCGACCGCCGGGCTGCCGGCTCAGTGGCCGACCGGGGCGGAACCGGTCGTGCTCTTCCTCGGCCGGCTCGAGCGGCGGAAGGGTGTCGTGGAGGCGTTTCAGGCGTTCGCGTTGCTCGTCCGGCAGAAGCCCGATGCCCGACTCGTCCTCGCCGGTTCCAGCGGTGACCGGCGGTTCGAACCGGACCTGACGGCGCTGCTGTCCATCCTGCCCGAGTCGGTACGGGACCGGGTCGTGTGGCTCGGGCATGTGGCGGGAGCGGAGCTCTATCGGGCCGTCGGAGCTGCGACGGTGGTCATGTGCCCCTCGCGCTGGGAGGGGTTCGGCAACGTCGCACTCGAGGCGAAGGCGATCGGGACCCCGCTGGTCGTGACCACCGGGAGCGGGTACGACGACTTCTGCACGGACGGCGTCGACTGTCTCATGGTGCCACCAGGAGACCACGGAGCCCTTGCGCGAGCGCTTCGAAGGGTGCTGGACGCGCCGTCGGACGCCCTGACGCGGGCCGCGACCGCACGTGCGTCCGTCGATCGTTACGCGCCGGAGCCTGTCGCCGCGGCGCTGGTGGCCGCAGTCGACGGACTGCTCGGGCCGGTCGGCTGAACCCGGACCCAGTCGTCGCCGATCCGTCGGACTGCACCAGCCTGAGCGAACGCCTCCAGCCAACCGGTCATCGGCCAGGTTCCCCACCGGTCGGCGAACCGCGCGCCGTTCCGGAGGATGTCGTCGAAGTGCTGCCAGGGCGGGCGCTGCGTCTCGTGGTGCTGGTGGTAGGCGTGCGCGCCTCCGACCCACACGAGGGGTGTCCGCGACGCGCTCAGGGTGAACGCGAAGTCGGTGTCCTCTCCGCCGTACCCTTCGTACCCCTCGTCGAAGCCTCCGCTCCGGGACCAGGTCGACGCACTCGTCGCGAAGGACAACGACCAGAACAGCGGGTACTCGTCCTCGGAGGCGACGCGCTCCGCGCCGTCGTCCGGGTTCGGTCTCGCCGCATGCGGTGCCGTCGCCGCCGCCAATGCACGGCGGTCGGTGACGTCCACGCCTGGCTGCAGGTAGGTCACCGGGCCGCAGAGGACGGCGCCCGGGTGGCGATCGGACGCCTCACGGTATCGGTCGAGCAGGGCCGGCCCGGGGACGCAGTCCGCGTCGAGGAACACGATGAGGTCTGCACCACGGTCGATGGCGAGCGCTGCACCGGCGTTCCGGCCTGCCGCGAGACGGAGTCCGTCGGACCCCGGTGGAAGGTGGACCGTCAGCTCCGCGTCGAGGGTCGGGGGTGCGTCGTCCCCGATCCACACGACGAGTCGCTCCACCGCGTCGCCCGAGGTCGGTATGGACGCCCCGACGGCCTCGAGCTGCCGTTCGAGGTGTCCGAGTCGGGGGCGCGAGCACAGGGTCACGACAGACGTCCTCATCGCCCACCCCCTGCAGGATCGCCGGCCGCGACCGCTTCGATGGCCTCCGCTGCTCGTCGGGCGGCACCCGCAACCTGCCAACGAGACCAGTCGGGCCGGAGCTCCGAGGCCCGGTCGAGGATGCCCTTCCAGTCTGTGGCGTCTGGCCAGGACGACCGCACGACCGCCAGCTCGTTCGCCTCGAGTGCACGTGCGGTGGACACCTGCTCGTCGAAGGGGCGTTCCTGCGGGACCACGACCGCCGTGACGCCAGCCGCAGCGAGATCGGCGATCGCGTTCTGACCGGCCCACGACACCACCACCTCCGCCCGGCAGAGCGCGTCCCACGGGTCGTCGGTCCAGACGGACCCGGCACCGGCGCCGAGCGAGGTCCAGTCGCGACCGCTGGCGTGGGCGGCCTCCTCCACGGCTTCCTGCGACACCGAGGAGCCGCCGGCCCCGGCGAGGAGGAGCACCCCGCTGCGCCCGGCTTCCGCGGCAGTCCGCTCGCGACCCTCGAAGCGACTGATACCGCCGGTGTACACCACCTTGTCCCGTACGGGATGGAGGTGCTCCAGCTGCAGCACACCGTGAGGCCATGGGGCGATGATCGTCGACGCCGCGCGGAAGGCGAGCGCGTGCGGTTCGTCGTCGCGGTGGCCCGGCTGTGCCATGACGACGGTGGGGACGCCGAGCAGGCGTGCGAGGAGCACCACCTCGACGGAGACGTCCACCACCATCGCGTCCATCTGCTGCTGCGCGAGGGCGGCGGCGATGGTCGCAAGACGAGCACGGTGACCGGCGTGACCGAGCGGCGCCCAGTGCAGCAGCCCCTCCGCGGTCGGATCGCAGTCGTCCGGGGGAGACGCACCGTCCGGCACGTCGTCATCCCGGTCGAGCACCACCCAGGAACAGTTCGAGGGGAGTCCCATCGGCGCCGGGAACGAGCTGAAGCAGACGATGTCGGCGTCGAGGTGGGGTGCGACGGCGAGCAGACGCGTCACGTGCCCCCGTCCGTGGTGATGCACGTACCAACCGATGCGGGGCCTCACGAGCTGAACTCGTCGACGCGACCGGAACCGAGCACGGGCGAGTCGCCGAGGAGCGCGGCGAAGTGCTCCTCGAGCCGGCCCACCCTGGCGTCGAGCGAGAACCGCGCGAGGGCGGATGCCCGGATCGAGGCGCGGAACCCCCGGTCGAGCTCCGACTGCCGGATCAACCCGTCCACGCGGTCCGCCATGGCCGCCAGGTCTCCTGGTGCGACGACCTGCATACCGACGCTCGCCTGGGCGATCTCGGGCACGCCGCCGACGGCGAAGCTGACCACCGGGGTCCCGGTCATCAGCGCCTCCGGTGCGACGAGACCGAACGGCTCGGCCCATGCCGGCGTCGAGACCGCTGCCGCGCTCCGCCCCACGAGCGTGGCGAGTCGCGTCGGGTCGAGCGGCCCGACATGTCGGACGTCACGTCCCAGCAGCGGCGACAGCACGCGCTCGGCGTACACCGGATCGCCCACGCGACCGGCGATGACGAGCCGTCGCCCCAGTCGACGGGCGACGTCGACCGCGAGGTGCGGAGCCTTCTCCGCGACGACCCGTCCGAACCACACGAGGTCGTCACCGCCTCGGCCTGCCCGCCAGGCATCCGGATCGATGCCGTTCAGGAGCACCTCGGACTCGACACCGGCCGTCGCCCAGGTGCGCTTCGTGAACTCGCTCACCGCCAGGAACCGGCTGCCGTCGGAACCGGCCCGGTTCGCGGCAGCGGCGACGGCCTCGTCGACCGGCGTGTGCAGGGTGGTGATCATGGGGACGCCCAGCTCAGGTGCCAGTTCCACCGGGAGCGCGTCCAGGCAGTGGTTGGACACGACGTCGTATCGCCCTGGCCGAGCGGCGATCGCCTCGAGCGCGCGGCGCAATGCCGGGACGGATCGGGTCAGGTGACCGGGGGGATACCGCTCGTCGTCGGGGGAGGACCAGCGCGGCCACCGCAACTCCGGCAGTTCGAAGACGCTGCCGCGCTCGACGAAGTCGGACCCCCGGACGCCGATGAACGTCACCTCGTGACCTCGTGCGCGCAGTGCGTTGACCTCCGACCACACGGCGGATTCGAGCCCGCCGGCGTGCGGGCGACGGATGGGGAAGCGCAGCGGGGCGATGACGACGACGCGCAGTCGTGGACCGGCCGTCACGAGGCGCGCTCGGCGACGACGCGGCGGTACAGCTCGGCGTGTGCTGCTGCGCTGACGGCGTCGTCGACGTCGCGCCGGGAGCGGCGCGCGGCGACGGCCGCGATCCGGTCGGAGGAGCCGGCACGGGTCGTGCCGTCCGCATCGAGCAGCGCGCCGATGAGATGCTCGAGTGATGCTCCGTCCCCGAGGTCGTAAGCGGAGACGGTGTCGTCGGGATGCTGATCGAGGTACGCCCCGACTCCGGACGGGACGGCGACGGACACGCCGAGATCCCAGCAGAGTTCGAGCCAACCCGAGTGCGTGCCGTGCCGGTAGGGGAGGAGACAGACGTCCAGGCGGCTGAGTGCGATGGCGAGTCCGAGGTCGTCGAGACGCTCGTGCTCGATGAGCAGCGCGGCTTCCGAGCTGCTGACAAGCCGTCGGACGGCCTCGCGTGCCTCCGGATCGCGGACCGCATGGTGCATCCGGACCTCTGCGACGACGTCCGCTCCACGGCGGCGGAGGCGTTCGACCGCGTCGATGAGGGTGGTGACGGCACCGACCGCGTCGACATTGGGGCGCAGGTCCTTCAGGTGGACGCCGACCCGCGTCTCCGCCGACGGCAATACGAGCGGAACCGTGACGTCATCCGACAGGAGCGACGGGTGCGGGATGACGACGGCGTCGCGGCCCCAACGTTCCCGGATGCCGGCGGCGGCGCCAGGGGTCAGGGTGATCAGGGCGTCTGCTCCACGGACGAGCTCGTCGAGCTGCCGGTCATAAGCGGCCTGGTTGTCGAGCTGCGGGTGTTCAAGATCGTGCACCGTGTACACGACCGACCAGCCGACCTGGTGCGCTGCCTCGATGCACGCGGTCACGTGTCCGGGTGGGAACGACTCCGTCCCGAAGTGGATGTGCAGCACGTCGGCATCGACGGCGTGGTCGTGGATCCAGTCCGGATCGAGGGCGGCGGGCGGCCACCAGACGCCCGATGGCGCTCCGTCGACCGGTGGATCGCTCAGCACGTCGATGTCGGGCGAGGCGGTGATGCGGCCGACGTAGGGGTGCGCGGCCGGGATCGAGACGACGCGGATCGGACGAGATGCCGGGTCGGCAGCTCGATCGGTGGCGTGCGACATCACGGTCGACTGCATGGCGGGATCCCCTGTACGGATGCGGGCGCGAGACGCGCGGACGGGTCGGCACGATACGGGCGCCGTCCTCCGAACATAGGTCCGATGACGAGAGTGCCCGCGACCCTTGACGCGGGCCCCCCACTGCACCACGATGACGCAGGTGATCGCAGCCCCACCCCGTCTCCTCATGGTCGGCCCACAGCACCACGGCGTCGTCCAGTACGCGATCGACGTCGCCGACGCTGTCGTCCACGCAGACCCTCGCGCGGAACGGATGTACGCTTCGACCCCGGCCGACGCCGTGCTTCTGCTCGACGGCGTGGACCGTGCCCACGTCCACGTCACCGACCGTCTCTTCGGCCGGTCACCCGAAGAGGCGGCGGACGCCGTCGAGCGTCTCGCGGACGCCACCGAGTTGACGGTCACCCTCCACGACGTCCCGCAGACCTCCGACGGCAGGATGCTGGACCGCCGCATCGCCGCGTACGCCCGGTTCATCGCCGCCGCCCATGCGACAGCCGTCAACAGCCGGCACGAACAGGCGCTGGCTGAAGAGTTCCTCGGTGTCAGTGCCGCGACCGTTCCGCACGCCATCCCGCTCGGCTCCCGGATCGGTACGGCGGCGGTCTCGGCCGACGATGCATCGCTGCCGGGACCGCGCCCACTCACCGTCCTCATCGCCGGGTTCATCTACCCGGGCAAGGGGCATTCGTCGGCGATCCAGGCGGCTTCGCGTGCGGCGGAGGTTCTCCGTGCCACCGGTCACCAGGTCGCCGACGTCGTCGTCCGTGCCATCGGCGCCCCCTCGGCCGGGCACGAGGACGACGTGCTCGACCTCGAGGCGGAAGCACGCGCCGCCGAAGTCTCGTTCGAGGTGACCGGATATCTCGACGATGCGGCGTTCACCGCGCAGATCTCGCGCCCCGGCATCCCCCTGGCCGCGCACGGCCATGTCTCCGCGTCACGCTCGATGCTCGACTGGGTCGAGGCAGGCCGCCGACCGCTCGTCGTCGACTCGCGCTATGCAGCGGAGATGGACCAACTGCGCCCGGAGACGATGGTCCGCTACGACCCGTCGACGCTTCACGCCGAGTTGGCCGCGGCCTGGCTTGATCCCTCCCGGACGCGCCTGCCCGCCGGTCGTAGCCTCCGCCCGGCGCTGCCGGACACCGCGAGCGCGTACCTCGACTGGTGGGGCGCGACGGCCGGTACCGGTCGGCACCGCCCGCCGACGCTTTAGCACGCTCGCAGGAGCGACGCACCACCCTGGCCTCCGGTCGCTCGACCTGGGATCGTGGAACGATGACGCACAACGCACGGGACGGGTCGACGACGGACAGCTGGCGGTCTCGCGGCACGAGCGAGCCGGTGTCCGAGCGGAGCATCGAACAGGTCGACGCCTGGTGGCGCGCCGCGAACTACCTGTCCGTCGGGCAGATCTACCTGCTCGACAACCCGCTCCTCCGCCGCCCGCTCGAAGCCGTTCATGTGAAGCGCCGGCTCCTCGGCCACTGGGGGACCGCTCCGGGATTGAATCTGACGTACGCGCATCTCAACCGCGTGATCGCGGAGCGCCACCAGTCGGCGATGTTCATCGCCGGGCCCGGGCACGGCGGGCCGGCGATCCTGGCGAGCGCCTACCTGGACGGCACCTACAGCGAGATCTACCCGGACGTCGCCGAGACCGAGGCCGGGTTGACCCGGTTCTTCCGTCAGTTCAGCTTCCCCGGCGGGGTACCGAGTCATGCGGCGCCCGAGACACCCGGCAGCATCCATGAGGGTGGCGAACTGGGGTACGTCCTGAGCCACGCGTACGGCGCGGCCTTCGACAACCCAGATCTCCTCGTCGCGGCGGTCGTCGGCGACGGTGAAGCGGAGACCGGACCGCTCGCGACCAGCTGGCACTCCAACAAGTTCATCGACCCGGTCCAGGATGGCGTCGTCCTGCCCATCCTGCACCTGAACGGCTACAAGATCGCGAACCCGACGGTCCTGGCGCGCATCCCACGCTCCGAACTCGAGAGTCTCCTGCGCGGATACGGACACGAACCGTTCTTCGTCGAGGGCGGGTTCGACGGCGAGGATCCGATGGAGGTCCACCGCAGGTTCGCCGAGGTCCTCGACGTCGTGCTCGACCGCATCGCGGCCATCAAGTCCCGGGCCGCCGCCGGAGACACCGGACGGCCGGTGTGGCCCATGATCGTGCTGCGCACACCGAAGGGCTGGACCTGCCCGGAGGTGATCGACGGCGTCCGGGTCGAGGGGACGTTCCACGCGCATCAGGTCCCGCTCGCCGACGCTCGGGACACCGAGGAGCACACGCGGATCCTGGAGTCCTGGATGCGGAGCTACCGGCCTGAGGAGCTCTTCGACGAACATGGTGCGGTGGTTCCGCTCGTGCGGGAACTCGCTCCGCTCGGGGAGGCCCGGATGAGCGCGACCCCGCACGCCAACGGAGGTCTGCTGCGCACGGAACTCGACCTCCCCGCGATCGACGACGCCGCCGTCGTGGTGGACGCCCCGGGTGGTCGCGACGCCGGGGCGACGGGTGTCCTGGGGTCGTGGCTCACGGAGGTGATCCGGCGTAACCCGACCACCTTCCGGATCTTCGCTCCCGACGAACTCGCCAGTAACCGACTCCAGGCGGTCTTCGAAGTGACCGAACGGCAGTGGAACGCCGAGACCGTCCCGGGCGACGAGCATCTCGCCCGCGCCGGCAGGGTCATGGAGATGCTCAGCGAGCACCAGTGCCAGGGCTGGTTGGAGGGCTACCTGCTCACCGGTCGGCACGGCCTGTTCACCTGCTACGAGGCCTTCATCCACATCGTCGACTCCATGTTCAACCAGCACGCGAAGTGGCTGAACGGTTCACGTGAGTTGCCGTGGCGGCGCCCGGTGGCGAGCCTCAACTACCTCCTCACGAGCCACGTCTGGCGTCAGGACCACAACGGCTTCAGCCACCAGGACCCCGGGTTCATCGACCACGTCGTCAACAAGAAGCCCGATGTCATCCGGGTGTATCTGCCGTTCGATGCGAACACCCTCCTGGCCGTCTCGGAGCACTGTTTGCAGAGCACGGACGAGATCAACGTCATCGTCGCGGGCAAGGACCAGGAACCCGTGTGGCTCGGCATCGACGACGCTCGCGCGCACTGCGCCCGCGGGCTCGGCATCCTGCCCTTCGCCGGTTCAGAGCGTGCGGGGGAGCGCCCGGACCTCGTCATGGCCTGTGCCGGGGATGTCCCCACGCTCGAGACGCTGGCCGCCGTGAGTATCCTGCGCGAACGCATCCCGGAGCTGTCCGTCCGGGTCGTGAACGTGGTCGACCTCATGCGACTCATGAGCGAGGATCAGCATCCGCACGGCCTCTCCGACGCCGAGTACGACAGCGTGTTCACGACGGACCGTCCAGTCGTCTTCGCCTACCACGGGTACCCGTGGCTCATCCATCGGCTGACGTACAAGCGCCACGGGCACGATCAGCTGCACGTCCGCGGGTACCTCGAGAACGGGACCACCACGACACCGTTCGACATGGTGATGCTCAACGAGATCGACCGGTTCTCGCTCGTGTGCGACGCGATCGACCGGACGCCGGGGCTCGGCGAGCGGTTCGCGGGTCTCCGTCAGGAGATGCAGGACGCCCGGGTCCGAGCCCGAGCGCACACCAGGGAGTTCGGCGAGGACGCACCCGAGATCACCGGCTGGCGCTGGCCCGCTGTCGGTTAGGACCGCCCCGTGACGGGTCGCCCGAGCTCTCGGAGGAGCGTCGGGAACTCGTCCGCGAACTCGCGGGCGAGGGCTCCGAGGGGGCCGATCCGGTCGGCGAGCCGATCGCCGGAGGCGGCGTGCAGCACGGTACCCCAGCAGCTCGCCGCGAGCGCGGAGAGTCCGCGTGCCGCGAGCCCGGCGATCGCACCGGCCAGGACGTCACCGCTCCCCGCCGTCCCGAGGGCCGGACTCCCGCCGGGCGCGATGAAGTCCCGCTCACCGTCGGAGACCCTGCCCTGACA
The DNA here is from genome assembly GCF_059073635.1 of Plantibacter sp. Lineage (NCBI taxonomy): Bacteria > Bacillati > Actinomycetota > Actinomycetes > Micrococcales > Microbacteriaceae > Plantibacter > Plantibacter sp. The sequence continues at coordinate 157,694 of NZ_JCACOF010000009.1, forward strand.
GGTGACGACGGCTCCGAACCGTCGCGCCAGCTCGAGCGCCGCCGTGTCCGGGTCGGCCTCGTCCACGTCGAGGAGGATCGCGGCCTCGGCCACGTTCGGAGTGAATACAAGGCGGCCCTCCAGCCCCTTCGAGAAGTCGGGAGCGTGTGACAGGGCACCGAGCGCGAAGGCGTCGAGGACCACGACGGTGTCGGCGCCAAGGAGCGGGCGCACACCGTCGAGGAGTGCCACGGCTTCGTCCGCGTCGTCGAGGCCAGGACCGAGCAGCAGACAGTCGACGTCCAGGACGTCCTCGAGGGGGCCGGCCCCGTCACCCCGGACGGCTCCGCCGCTGGTCTCCGCCAACCCGATCACGCCTGCCTCCGGGAAGGCGATCGCGAGTGGGGACGCTGCCGACGCACCGACCGCGAGCGTGATCCGACCCGCGCCGACCCTGAGAACGGCGAGGCCCGCCAAGGCGACCGCCCCGGGCGTCATCCGCGCGCCGCCGACGACGAGCACCGACCCACGATCGTCCTTCGACGATCCGGGATCGGGGAGTGGCCAGTCGGCGAGGACCTCGGGCGTGAGCGTGGTGGGGTCAGCTTCGGACATCGTTCGCCCCCGAGTGCTCGGTGACCGGAACCTGCGCCTGCTGCAGGTGCGCAGTCGCATTCGCCGCCCGCGCCTTCCACGCCCGTCCGTCGTGGACGAGGTGGGTGAAGGACGCGTTCGGCGTCGGACGGAGAGCGGCCTCCTCCAGGACGCGACGCTCGTCCCACCCCTCGCAGATGTAGCGGAAGAGCGAGATGACGGCGTCGTGACAGACCACCAGGGCCCGCGTGCGGTCGGTGTGCCGGTCCAGGTCGCCGATGAACGAGCGGAGGCGGAGGGCCACGTCCGTCCAGGCCTCACCTCCTGGCGGTCGATAGTAGAACTTGCCGAGGAACCGTCGTCGAGCGGCCTCTTCCGGGAACTCGGCGTCGACGCCGATCGAGGTGAAGGTGTCGAGGATACCGAGTTCGCGATCACGCAGCCGCTCGTCGACGACAGGACGAAGCTCATCGGCGTCGAGCGCTGCGGCCCGAAGGGCGACCACGGCCGTCTCGTGCGCTCGCCGATAGGGCGAACTGAACACGATGTCCGGCCGGTCGGCGGGTGTGAGGGCCGCGAGACGTCTCCCCACCGCAGCCGCCTGCTCGAGCCCGAGTGCTGAGAGCGGGACGTCGGCGTCACGGCTCGGAACGGCGATGCGGTGGGATTCCGAGCGATCGGCTTCGAGTGCGGCGACGTTCCCGGCGCTCTCACCGTGGCGGACGAGGATCAGTTCCGTGATGGCCATGGATCCACGGTAGCCAGCACGATTCGGCGGCCGCAGACCTTGACGATTCGACGATGATCCTCCATGGAGCGACGCCGGCGGCCGTCCACGCGACGGTGATGCACAGTTCGATGATTGCGACAAACCGACGATGCCCCGGTCGCGACGGCGTCCTATCGTTCGACCATGTCGTCACCCTCCGCAGTTCCATCGTCGCAACCGTCAGCATGGGCTCCCATGGCGATCACCGCCTTCAGGGTGCTGTGGTTCGCCCAGCTCGGGAGCAACATCGGCACCTGGATGCAGACCGTGGGGGCCCAGTGGGTCCTGGTCGAGGCCGCCGCCGGCGCAGCGGTCATCGCGCTCGTGCAGACCGCGAGCCTCGCGCCCGCCATCCTGGTCGCCCTGCCGGCAGGGGTCCTCGCCGACTCGCTCGACCGGCGACGGCTGCTCATCTGGGGATCGGCGGCGAGTGCGGTCCTCGCGGCCGGACTCACCGTCGTGGCGTGGATCGGCGCGCTGTCGCCGTGGACGATCCTGGCCTTCACCTTCCTGCTCGGCATCACCTCCACCCTGACCTCACCCGCATGGCAGGCGATCCAGCCGGAGCTCGTGCCGCGCAACCTGATCGCGGCTTCGTCGGCGCTCGGTGGTGTCACCGTGAACGGAGCCCGCGCGGTCGGTCCCGCCCTGGCCGGCGTCGTCCTGTCGGCCTTCGGAGCCCCCGTCGTGTTCGGTGTCAACGCGCTGAGCTTCGTCGGGGCCGTGATCGCCCTCATCTGGTGGAAGCGGCCGGCGCAGACCGGTCTCGACGACCGCGAGCCGTTCGGGGCGGCGTTGCGAGCGGGGGTCCGGTACGTCGTGTCCGCGCACCTCGTCCGCCGGATCCTGCTGCGTTCCGCGCTCTTCGCCCTGCCGGCCAGCGCGCTCTGGGCGCTGCTGCCCCTCACCGCGAAGCGACTCCAACTCGACTCGAGCGGCTACGGCGTCCTGCTCGGCGCGCTCGGCGTCGGCGCGGTGCTGGGCATCTTCGCCCTGCCGCTCGCTCGCCGTCGGTTCTCAGACAACCTCGTCATCGCGGTGAGCGCGGTCCTCTTCGCGACGGGGTCGCTCGCAGCGGCTGTCCTGCCCGTCGTCCCGACGCTGGTGCTCCTGGTCCTCGCGGGGCTGGCCTGGATCGGCACGCTGACCGTGCTGAACGCCGCCCTGCAGCTCACCCTGCCGCAGTGGGTGCGATCGCGTGGCGCGTCGATCTACATCCTCGTCTTCATGGGGGCGATGGCCATCGGCTCGACCGGCTGGGGCATCGTGGCGCAGTGGCTCGGGACGTCGCTCGCCTACAGCGCTTCGGCCGTCCTGCTCCTGCTGGTGGCGGCCAGTGTGCGGGTGCTGCCCCTGCTCCCCGGAACAGGGACCGTCGACCGCAGCATCTCGATGTCCTGGCCCACACCCACGCTCGTGTTCGAGCCACAGCCGACCGACGGGCCGGTCCTCGTGCAGATCTCCTACACGGTCCATCCCGACTCGCTCGCGGCGTTCCAGAAGGCCATGGGCCATGTCGAGTCCTCTCGTCGCCGGACCGGTGCCTCGAGATGGGCCCTGTACCGGAGCGGCGAGGAGTCCGACGTGCAGTTGGAGACCTTCATGGTGCCGTCGTGGGGCGAGTTCCGACGACAGGAGACGCAGCGTCTGACCGGCCGCGACCGCGACATCCGCGCTGCAGCGCTGGCCCACGCCGACGGTGCACCCGTCGAACGACACTTCTTCCCGAGTGATGCCCGCCGGACCGGTTCTGCCAGGGCGGAACGTCCTGATCTCGCGGAGTGAGTCGCAGCCGTGGAGGTGGAACAACCCGGGCGATGGTGAATGATGTGGGCGATACCGGACTCGAACCGATGACCTCTTCCGTGTGAAGGAAGCGCGCTACCAACTGCGCCAATCGCCCGCAGGTCGTCCGCACCGGAGAGGTGCCGAACAGCCGCGAGTCACGATACTAGCCGATGCCGGGGGACGAACGCACATCCGCACCGCTGTCGACCCAGTACGCGCGCCGGTTTGAACATCGGTCCCGGTTTCGGCTAGAGTCGTTCGAGCACGCAGTGATGCGGGCAATGCGGATGTGGCGCAGTGGTAGCGCATCACCTTGCCAAGGTGAGGGTCGCGAGTTCGAATCTCGTCATCCGCTCGAGTGTCAGTGGTGTTGTTCCGGCAGGAATCCTACTCGGCAGTGTGTTCGGTCACACATGGTGGCGTGGCCGAGAGGCTAGGCAGCGGCCTGCAAAGCCGTCCACACGGGTTCGAATCCCGTCGCCACCTCACCTCAGCAACACAGTTCCACCAGCAACATCCCGGCGTCGTGTTCACACACGCCACCCGGGCGATTGGCGCAGCGGTAGCGCGCTTCCCTGACACGGAAGAGGTCACTGGTTCGATCCCAGTATCGCCCACCACAGAAAGCCCCCGGACCCCCGGGGGCTTTCGTCGTTCGAGCACATGCAGGCAACGCAGGGGGACCATGCTTCAGCGAGTCATGGCGGAGACCACCGGGCCGCAGCGGCGCTCGTCGCCATCGCGCGACGGACGTGTGGCATGAGCCGCATCGGCGATTGGTGGCGGTCGAGCAACGCGAAACCGCGACGGCATCCCACGGACCCGGGCCACGCCGCCGTCCCGTACCCGGCGCTCAGCCGGTCGGGCCGGGTGGCGTTCGCCCAGTGCGAGCAGTACCTCCTCCGTGAGATCGTCGAGGCCAGAGCGTGGGGACGACAGGTCGCCAGCCGCGGTGACACGCCCGACACCAACGGTTGGCTCGTCATGCCCGGTCGGACGCACTCCTCCCTGATGGACGACTCGAGGGGCATGGGGGCGATGCCGGCGGTGATGGACTCCGTTGTCCAGTGGCTCGCGGACGCCGGGGCGATCCGCCCACTCTCGGAACACACGCGGCGGGCCATCGCGGCATCGAACGCCGAGGAACGGCTCCGCGATTACCCGGAGTACCACCCTGACGGCGACGGCCGGCGCACCTGGGACGACGATGTCTGGGAGGTGGAGCCGATTCGGATGCTCCAGATCTACCCGCACCTCGCCGATGCGAACGACGACTGGAGCCAGCAGGCGCGCCGGTGAGTGGCTCCACCCACTGCCCAGCCACGTACCGTCCCACCGCCTGGCCGACGCGCCGAGGAAGATGGATTTTCAGCCCGATTTTCCGCGGAACATCAAGGGTTGGGCCGACTCGCCCGCGCCGAGGTGTCAACGAGCGCCCTCAACATCGGCTAGAGTTTCCAAGCACCCGGAAACGGGATGCAATGCGGATGTGGCGCAGTGGTAGCGCATCACCTTGCCAAGGTGAGGGTCGCGAGTTCGAATCTCGTCATCCGCTCGAGTGTCAGTGAGAACGTGCAAGCGTTCCGCTCGACAGTGTGTTTCATCACACGTGGTGGCGTGGCCGAGAGGCTAGGCAGCGGCCTGCAAAGCCGTCCACACGGGTTCGAATCCCGTCGCCACCTCGCTGGCAACACCACTCACCTGGGCGATTGGCGCAGCGGTAGCGCGCTTCCCTGACACGGAAGAGGTCACTGGTTCGATCCCAGTATCGCCCACAGGAACACGAAGGGCCCGAGCGAACAGCTCGGGCCCTTCGTCGTTGCACAGACCACCTCTTGCGCAGACCACCCGTCGCACGCCCGAACGTCCGTTCAGACGGCGAGGACCGCCCGCTCCCGGCGACGCAGGACCTCCGCGACGCCCCACACGATGAGGCCTTGGCCCGCGGCGTACGTCGCCATGATGATCTCGTCTGCCGCCCAGATCGTCACTGCAGGCACGAAGCGGTCGAGCCCGATCAACGAGTCGGAGACGAGGAACAGCGCACCGCCCACGGCGATCGTCGGCGTCGTCATCGTGGAAGACGCCGCCATGGCCCCGATCACGACGGCATAGACGACGACCGCCGGATACAGCGCCCCCATGTCCTGCTGACTGAGGAGCGCGATGCCGGCGACGAGCCACACCAGGTACACGAGCGCCCAGACCGGCGGACGGTTCCTGATGCGCAGATGCCGCACGAAGAGCACGACATAGCCGGCCTGAGCGAGCATGAAGAACAGGATCCCCACGCCGAACGCGAGTTCGCCCGGAACCATGAGGGCGACGTCGCCCAGCCAGCTGCAGAGGATCGCGACGAGCGCCGTGACCGCAGCGGCCGACAGTCGTCGGACCGACCACACGAGCGCCAGCGCGAGGACCAGCATGATGAACGGCTTGGTGAGGAGCGACAGCCACTCCTGACCGGAGGCGAGGGCGATGATGTGCACGAGCGCGACCACGGGCAGCGCGGCGAACAGCGCCGTCGCAGCCCCGCTCCTCTGCACAGCCGTCATCAGCGCCACCCCCGTCACGTCGTAGGCCTTCACTCTAGCGATGCGGCCGAGCACGAACCACGGCCGCCGACCGACGGCAGCGTCTCCTCGTCGTGGACGACGATAGGCTTGCACGGCCAAGGTTTCACCTGAGAAAGAGAGATCATCCGTGAGTGACGGGTTCGCACTGTTCACCGACCGATCCGTGGTCGCCATGCGCGTCAACGGCGAACTGAAGGACCTCGCCGCCACGGTGACGGAGACGGACACCGTCGAGCCGGTGCACCTCGACTCGCCCGACGGTCTCAACATCCTCCGCCACTCCGCAGCCCACGTGCTCGCGCAGGCCGTGCAGCAGGTCGACCCGCACGCGAACCTCGGCATCGGCCCGCCGGTCACCGACGGCTTCTACTACGACTTCGACGTCGCCGCACCGTTCACGCCTGAGGCGCTCAAGGTGCTGCAGAAGACGATGGACCGCATCATCCGCCAGGGCCAGCGCTTCGTGCGACGCGTCGTCACCGAAGACGAGGCTCGCGCGGAACTCGCGGGGGAGCCCTACAAGCTCGAGCTGATCGGCCTCAAGGGCGGATCGGCAGCCGACGACGAGAACGTCGAGGTGGGCGGCGCGGAGCTGACCATCTACGACAACGTCGACCCGAAGACGGGGGAGACGGTCTGGAAGGACCTCTGCCGCGGTCCACACCTGCCGAACACGCGCATGATCGGCAACGGCTGGGCCCTGACGCGTCTCGCCGCGGCGTACTGGCGGGGGAGCGAGAAGAACCCGCAGCTGCAGCGGATCTACGGCACCGCTTGGGCGACCAAGGATGAGCTGCGCGCCTACCAGACGCGGATCGAGGAGGCGGCCAAGCGCGACCACCGCAAGCTCGGTGCCGAGCTCGACCTCTTCAGCTTCCCCGAGGAGATCGGCTCGGGTCTCGCGGTGTTCCACCCCAAGGGCGGCATCATCCGCAACGAGATCGAGAACTACATGCGCGAGCGCCTGCTCGCTTCCGGCTACGAGCTGGTGAACACCCCGCACATCACGAAGGGGCACCTGTTCGAGGTCAGCCAGCACCTGGCCTGGTACAAGGACGGCATGTTCCCGGCGATGCACCTCGACCAGGAGGTCGACGCCGACGGCCACGTCACCCGTCAGGGCCAGGACTACTACCTGAAGCCCATGAACTGCCCGATGCACAACCTGATCTACCGGGCTCGAGGGCGCAGCTACCGCGAACTGCCGCTGCGACTCGCCGAGTTCGGCACGGTCTACCGGTATGAGAAGAGCGGCACCCTCTCCGGGCTCACGCGCGTCCGTGGCCTCACGCAGGACGACGCCCACATCTACGTGACCGACGACCAGGTCAAGGACGAGGTCGGCCGCCAGCTGCAGTTCGTCCTGGAGACCCTCCGCGGCTACGGTCTCGACGACTTCTACCTGGAGCTCTCGACGAAGGACCCCGACAAGTACGTCGGCACCGACGAGGTCTGGGACGAAGCGACCGAGACCCTCCGGCAGGTGGCGGTCGAGTCCGGTCTCGAGCTCGTCCTCGACCCCGCTGGCGCAGCCTTCTACGGTCCGAAGATCTCGGTGCAGGCGCGCGACGCGATCGGTCGGACGTGGCAGCTGTCCACCGTGCAGCTCGACTTCAACCTGCCCGAGTTGTTCGAGCTGGAGTACACGGCCGCGGACGGCACGCGCAAGCGTCCGGCGATGATCCACCGCGCACTCCTCGGCTCGATCGAGCGCTTCTTCGCGATCCTGCTCGAGCACTACGCGGGTGCCTTCCCGGTGTGGCTCGCCCCTGTGCAGGTCGTCGGCATCCCCGTCTCCGAGCAGTACGAGGAGTTCCTCGGCGGAGTCGTCGCCGAGCTGCGCTCGTCCGGGGTCCGTGCAGAACTCGACGCCTCCGACGATCGGATGCAGAAGAAGATCCGCAACCACACCAAGGCGAAGACCCCGCTGCAGCTGATCGTCGGCGAGGAGGACCAGGCCAACGGCGCGGTGAGCTTCCGATTCCGCGACGGCACTCAGGAGAACGGTGTCCCCGTCGCCGACGCCGTGCGCCGGATCCGCGCCGCCATCGCCGCGAAACTGCAGGTGAACACCGCAGCGGATCTGCCGGCATGACCCCGGGCACCGAACCGGAGTCGTTCGAGTCGATCGACACCTCCCACCTGGTGGGCGTCCCGGACGCGTTCCAGCGTCTCTGGACGCCCCACCGGATGGTCTACATCAAGCAGGGCCAGCCATCCGACGACGGTTGTCCGTTCTGCATCGCGCCGACGCTCGACGACGAGTCAGCGCTCATCGTGCATCGGGGCGAGCACGCCTTCGTGCTGCTGAACCTCTTCCCGTACAACTCCGGGCACCTGCTCGTCTGCCCGTACCGCCACGTCGCGATGTACGACGACGCGACGACGGAGGAGGTCGCCGAGATCGGCGCCCTGACGCAGACGGCGATGCGGGTCGTCCGGTCCGTCTCGAGGAACGACGGCTTCAACCTCGGCATGAACCAGGGTGCCGTGGCCGGCGCCGGGATCGCGGCGCACCTGCACCAGCACATCGTGCCGCGCTGGGCGACGGACGCCAACTTCTTCCCGATCATCGCCCAGACCAAGGCGCTCCCGCAGCTGCTCGGCGATGTCCGACAGGCGATCGCGGACGCCTGGCCGACCTCGGCCTGATCCGTCGTGGGCCGGTCCATCTGGACCGGTCCACCCAAGTCCAATTTCCGGCCTGTGGACGGAGCACCGTCAGGCCACCCGGCGGTACGCTCGCCATCATGACCGAGAGCAGCACGACCACTGGACAGCACGGCTCGAACCGCGTGAAGCGCGGACTCGCGGAGATGCTCAAGGGCGGCGTCATCATGGACGTCGTCACCGCCGAGCAGGCCCGTATCGCGGAGGACGCCGGGGCCGTCGCCGTGATGGCCCTCGAGCGCGTCCCGGCGGACATCCGGTCCCAGGGCGGCGTGGCTCGCATGAGCGATCCGGACCTCATCGAATCGATCATCGCCGAGGTGTCCATCCCCGTCATGGCGAAGGCTCGCATCGGACACTTCGTCGAAGCCCAGGTCCTCCAGGCGCTCGACGTCGACTACATCGACGAGTCCGAGGTCCTGAGCCCGGCCGACTACGTGAACCACATCGACAAGTGGGGCTTCGACGTGCCGTTCGTGTGCGGCGCCACCAACCTGGGAGAGGCGCTGCGGCGTATCAACGAGGGTGCCGCGATGATCCGCTCGAAGGGCGAGGCCGGCACCGGCGACGTGTCCGAGGCGACGAAGCACATCCGCAAGATCCGCTCCGAGATCGCGCACCTGTCGTCGATGTCGAAGGACGAGCTGTACGTCGCGGCGAAGGAGCTCCAGGCCCCGTACGACCTCGTCGTGGAGATCGCCGAGACCGGCAAGCTCCCGGTCGTGTTGTTCACCGCCGGGGGTGTGGCGACGCCGGCCGACGCCGCGATGATGATGCAGCTGGGTGCCGACGGCGTGTTCGTCGGATCCGGCATCTTCAAGTCCGGCAACCCGGCTCAGCGGGCGGCGGCCGTCGTCAAGGCGACGACCTTCTTCGACGACCCTCAGGTCATCGCCGAGGTCTCCCGCGGTCTCGGTGAGGCGATGGTCGGCATCAACGTCGCCGACCTCGCGGCACCGCACCGCCTCGCCGAGCGTGGCTGGTAGCCCCGCGTCCGCCCTGAACCAGGTGACGTCGTGACCGGGGCGGCACGCGTCGGCGTCCTCGCCCTGCAAGGGGACTTCCGCGAGCATGCGGCCGTCCTCACCGGCCTCGGGGCGGACGTCAGCCTCATCAGGCGCCCCTCGGAACTGACCGGCATCGACGGACTCGTCCTGCCCGGCGGGGAGTCGAGCGTGATGGACAAGCTCGCTCGCTCCTTCGACCTCGCCGGACCGTTGCGCGAAGCGATCACCGCCGGGTTGCCCGTGTACGGCACCTGCGCCGGGCTCATCCTCCTGGCGGACCGGATCCTCGACGGGATCGCCGGCCAGCAGAGTCTCGGCGGACTCGACGTCTCGGTCCGGCGCAACGCCTTCGGGTCGCAGCTCGACTCCTTCGAGACGGACCTGTCGATCCCGGTCCTCGGCGACCCGCCCGTGCACGCCGTGTTCATCCGCGCACCGGTGGTCGAAGCCGCCGGTCCGGCGGTGACACCCCTCGCCTCGCTGCCCGACGGTCGGATGGTCGCCGTCGAGCAGGGGAACCTGCTCGGCACGTCCTTCCACCCCGAGGTCACCGGCGACACCCGTTTCCACGCCTACTTCCTCGACAAGGTCGAGCGATCCCGCTGAAGCGCTGGCGCCCGGTCCCGCGGCCCGTCCCGGCGTGATCGCGAGTTCCGGGCCGCTGGCCTAGACTGGTCAGGTTCTTTTCACGCAGTTAGGGAGCACATGTCCGGACACTCCAAGTGGGCGACGACCAAGCACAAGAAGGCGGTCATCGACGGCCGTCGCGCGAAGTCGTTCGCCAAGCTCATCAAGAACATCGAGGTCGCGGCCAAGATGGGCGGCGCAGACCTCGCGGGCAACCCGACGCTGCAGGACGCCATCCAGAAGGCGAAGAAGACCTCGGTCCCGAACGACAACATCGACCGCGCCGTCAAGCGCGGTGCCGGCCTCACCGGTGAGGTCGTCGACTACACCACGATCATGTACGAGGGCTACGGGCCGAACGGCGTCGCCCTGCTCGTCGAGTGCCTCACCGACAACAAGAACCGTGCAGCAGCCGATGTCCGGACGCTGATGTCCCGCAACGGCGGCACCATGGCCGACCCTGGCTCCGTCGCTTACAACTTCCAGCGCAAGGGCCTCATCGTCGTCCAGGCCGAGGGCACCACCGAGGACGACGTCCTCGGCGCCGTCCTCGATGCCGGCGCAGAAGAGGTGAACACCGAGGGTGAGACCTTCGAGGTCGTCACCGAGCCGAGCGACATGGTCGCGACCCGGACCGCCCTGCAAGAGGCCGGTATCGACTACGACTCCGCCGACGTCGCCTTCGTCCCGAACCTCAAGGTCGAGATCGACGCCGACACGGCGCGCAAGGTCTTCAAGCTCATCGACGCCCTCGAGGACAACGACGACGTCCAGAACATCTACAGCAACTTCGACCTCACCCCCGAGGTGCAGGCCGAGTTGGAGGCCGACGACGAGTAGTCCGGCGTCCGTGCCGAGCGGAGCTCGTTCGAACGGATGTACGACACTCCGTCCTCGCGGAGTGCTGGGCGCATCGCCCGCGCTTAGGGTCGGAGCATGACTCTGCGCGTCCTCGGCATCGATCCCGGCCTGACCCGATGCGGGGTGGGGGTCGTCGACGTCCTGCCGGGACGGCAGGCCACGATGGTCGAGTACGGCGTCATCCGGACGGATGCGCACGCCCCACTCGAGCAGCGACTCCTCATGATCGCGCAGGGCATCGCCGAGGCGATCGAGCGCACCTCGCCGACCGCGATGGCCGTCGAGCGGGTGTTCGCGCAACACAACGTCCGGACGGTCATGGGCACCGCTCAGGCGAGTGGGCTCGCCCTGCACGCTGCGGCCGCGAACGGGATCCCCGTCGGCCTGCACACCCCGAGCGAGGTCAAGGCCGCGGTGACCGGCTACGGACGAGCAGACAAGCTCCAGGTGCAGACCATGGTCGCGCGGATCCTCGGTCTCGACGAACTCCCGAAGCCCGCTGACGCCGCAGATGCGCTCGCGCTCGCGATCTGCCACGCCTGGCGACCAGTCGTGTCGACTGCGGCGACACCCGTCGGCGCACCTCCGCAGGGGAGTGGAGCACTCACCCCGGCCCAGCGTGCGTGGGCGGCTGCGGAACGCGGCGGCGCTCCGCGCGAGGCGGCCGTCCGGGCCCGGGCAGCGCGGAGCCCTAGGCTGGAAGCATGATCTCCTCCCTCCGCGGCACCGTCCTGAGCGCGGTCGGCAACCTCGTCGTGATCGAGGTGGGCGGCGTCGGATTCGCCGTCCAGGTCACGCCGGCCCATGCCCTCTCACTCCGGGTCGGCACCGAAGCACTCCTCTCGACGACACTGATCGTGCGGGAGGACTCGCTCTCCCTGTTCGGGTTCCGATCCGCCGAGGAGCTGTCCGTGTTCGAGCTCCTGGTGAGCGTCACCGGGGTCGGCCCGAAGTCGGCACTCGGCGTCCTGGAGGCGCTGACGCCGGAGCAGATCGCCGCCGCCATCTCCGCGGACGACGACGCCCCGTTCCGGAAGGTCTCCGGGATCGGGCCGAAGACGGCGAAGCTCATCACCGTCTCGCTCGCCGGAAAGCTCCGCGTCACCAGGACGACGCCTGAAGCTCCGGCGACCACCGTGAACGCGGCAGCGATCGCCGATCAGGTCGTGACGGCGCTCATCGGGCTCGGTTGGCCGGAGAAGACGGCGACGCAGGCGGTCGTCGAGGCCTCCGCCTCCGCGAGTGCGGACGACCTCTCGACCGTGCCGTCGCTCATCCGCCTGGCCCTCGGCAGACTCGGCCCGGCGCACGCCGGAGGCCGTACCTCGTGACGGACGCTCCAGAAGACCTCACCAATCCAGCCGCCGAGTCCGATGCGGAACTGGCGTTCGAGGGGGCGCTCCGTCCGCGGTCGCTCTCCGAGTTCGTCGGTCAGTCCAAGGCGCGCGGTCAGTTGCAACTCCTGATCACGGCCGCCGGGATGCAGAACCGCACCCCCGACCACATCCTGCTGGCCGGCCCACCTGGGCTCGGCAAGACGACCCTCGCGATGATCGTCGCGCACGAGACGGGGAAACCGCTCCGGCTCACGAGCGGTCCGGCCATCCAGCACGCCGGCGACCTCGCCGCGGTCTTGTCGTCGCTGACCCCGGGTGAGGTCCTCTTCATCGACGAGATCCACCGCATGGCCCGCCCTGCGGAGGAGATGTTGTACCTCGCCATGGAGGACTTCCGCATCGACATCATGGTGGGCAAGGGTGCCGGCGCGACGAGCATCCCCCTCGAGCTGGCGCCGTTCACCCTGGTCGGGGCGACCACCCGGTCCGGTCTGCTGCCGAACCCGCTCCGCGACCGCTTCGGGTTCACCGCCCACCTCGAGTTCTACGACGAGCCGGAACTGCAGCAGGTGCTGCACCGCACCGCCGACATGCTCGGGCTCGACATCGACGGTCGGGCCGTCGCCGAGATCGCCGGACGCTGTCGGGGTACGCCGCGCATCGCCAACCGACTCCTCCGCCGGGTCAGGGACTACGCGCTCGTGCACGGTGGCCGCGCCGACCTGGAGACCGTCCAGTGCCGCGCTCGAGCTCTACGACGTCGACGCCCTCGGTCTCGACCGACTCGACCGGTCGGTCATGGAAGGCATGCTCGACCGCTTCGCCGGAGGCCCGGTCGGGCTCAGCACACTCGCGGTCTCGGTCGGCGAGGAAGCGGAGACGATCGAGTCCGTCGTCGAGCCGTTCCTCGTCCGGATCGGCCTCATCACGCGCACGCCACGGGGCCGCGTGGCGACCCCGGCCGCCTGGCGGCACTTCGGCAGAACACCTTCTCAGCATGGCTCGACCCTCGATGGCCTATAATTTCCCTTTGGCGGTGCGTTCCCAACGTCTCCCGCCCTCAATCTCCTCTGGAAGGTTCCCATCGTGGATGCAATGACCCTCGTCCTGTTCGGCCTCGCCGGCGTCATGATCGTGTTCATGATGGTGAGCAACAACAAGCGGAAGAAGCAAGCCGCGGTGACGGAGCAGAAGCTCGTCCCCGGCGCCGAGGTGCTCACCGGCTTCGGTGTCTACGGCACCCTCATCTCGATGGACCGCGACTCCCGCAAGGCCGATGTCGAGATCGCCCCCGGCGTCATCGTCACCATCGACCCCCGCTACGCGGGTGCGGTCGTCGCACCGACGGTCGCCGAGACCGCCGAGGAGGCCCCCGTCGTCGAGTCGATCCCCGACGACGCCTCCTCGCTCGACCTCTCCAAGCCCGAATTCGGCCAGCGCGTCGAGGACACCTCGAAGCCGCAGAAGAGCGACGACTAGTCCCAACCCCTTCCCGGGTGGTGGCCGTCGTGCCACCGCCGGCAGAGAAAGCTGAGTTCCGAGTTTGGCAAAGTCGACTCCGGTCAAGAAAGCGTGGCGTTCGCTCACCTGGCTTGGCGTAATCCTCATCGGTTTGTTCGCGATCAACGCGGCCGGGGTCCTCTGGGGGAACAGCTCATGGGCGCCCAAGCTGGCCCTCGACCTCGAGGGCGGCACCCAGATCATCCTCGCGCCGAAGCTGGAGTCCGGCCAGACGGTCTCCAACGAGCAGCTGAACCAGGCCGTGGCGATCATCCGCCAGCGCGTCGACGCGTCCGGCGTGTCGGAGGCGGAGATCACGACGCAGGGTCAGAACGTCGTCGTCTCGATCCCGGGAACCCCCGACGAAGCGACGCTGAACCGCATCGAGAGCTCCGCGAAGCTCGAGTTCCGTCCGGTCCTCACCTCGCAGCAGCTGACTCCCGGTCAGCCGTCCAACACCTTCATCGGTGAGGACGGCGCCTCGACCCCGTATCCGACGCCGGATCCGGGCCTCGAGAGCACGCCGACCGCGTCGCCGACGAACGCGAGCGACCTGTCGCAGGTGACGCCCGCGCTGTACGCCGCCTTCCAGGCCTACGACTGCGCCGCGAACGCGGACTCGCTCGACGCCACCGCAGCGCCCGCTGCCGAGCCGCTCATCACGTGCGACGTCGACGGCACCTTCAAGTACGTCCTCGGCCCGGTCGAGGTGTCCGGAGAAGACCTGTCCGACGCGAGCGCCGGCATCAAGACGACGTCGTCGGGTGCCAGCACGGGCGAGTGGGCGGTGTACCCGGTCTTCAACGAGAAGGGCACCGCGCTCTTCGCCGACGTCACCGGCCGCCTGACCTCGCTGCAGAGCCCGCAGAACCAGTTCGCGATCGTGCTCGACGGCAACGTCATCTCCGCACCGCAGTCGCTCGCCGTCATCTCGGACGGCAAGCCGGAGATCAGCGGCTCCTTCACCGAGGAGTCCGCCAAGACCCTCGCCGACCAGCTCAAGTTCGGCGCCCTGCCGATCAGCTTCGTCGTGCAGAGCCAGGACACCATCTCGGCGACCCTCGGTTCGACGCAGCTGGAGAGCGGCCTCATCGCCGGTCTGATCGGGCTCATCCTGGTCGTCATCTACACGCTGTTCCAGTACCGGCTCCTCGGCACCGTGACCATCGCCTCGCTCGTCGCGGCAGCGGTGCTCACCTATGTGGTGATCCTGCTGATGTCCTGGCGTCAGGGCTTCCGGCTCTCCCTCGCCGGGATAGCAGGCCTCATCGTCGCGATCGGTTTCACCGCGGACTCGTTCATCGTGTACTTCGAACGCATCAAGGACGAACTCCGCGACGGCCGCGGTCTGGAGTCCGCCGTCGAAGCCGGCTGGAAGCGCGCCAAGCGCACCATCTACGCGGCGAAGGGTGTCAACCTCCTGTCCGCCGTGGTGCTGTACGTCCTCGCGATCGGCAACGTCCGCGGCTTCGCCCTCACCCTCGGCGTGACCACGATCATCGACGTCATCGTCGTGCTGCTGTTCACCCACCCGATGATGCAGCTCCTCGGCCAGACGAAGCTCTTCAACAGCGGCAAGCCGTTCACCGGTCTCGACCCGTCGGCGCTCGGCGCCATCTACCGTGGTCGTGCAGAGTTCCGGAAGCCCGTCTCGGTGCCCGGCGCCAAGGCCGCGTCCAGCAGCCGTGAGGCGGCCAAGCGCCAGACGATCGCCGAGCGCAAGCAGGCGGCCCTCGTCGGAGGCGGCTCCGACACCAGAGCAGACGATCTGCCGACCGATGGGAAGGACTCCTGATGGGTGCGTTCGCACGGTTCGGAAACGAGCTCTACACCGGGAAGCGCTCCTACGACTTCGTCGGCAAGCGCAAGATCTGGTACACGATCGCCATCATCGCGGTCGTCCTCTCGGTGTTGATCCCGGTCGTCAAGGGCGGATTCAACTTCGGCATCGAGTTCCGCGGTGGTTCGCAGTTCCAGATCGCCGACGTCAAGAGCACCGATCAGACGCTGGCCGAAGACGCGGTCGCGTCCGTCGTCAGCGGCGCGACCACCCACGTGACCGTCGTGGGCGGCAACTCGGTCCGCGTGCAGACCGACCAGCTGAAGAACGACAAGGTCACCCAGCAGGTGTCGGCAGCCTTGGCCGAGGCCTACGGCGTCGAACAGTCCGACATCACGAGTTCGTTCATCGGCCCGTCATGGGGTCAGGACGTCTCCAAGCAGGCGATCGTCGGCCTCATCGTGTTCCTCGTGCTCGCGGCGATCCTCATGGCCCTGTACTTCCGCACCTGGAAGATGTCCGCGGCCGCGCTGCTCTCCCTCATGCACGACCTCATCATCACGGCCGGTGTCTACGCCGCGACGGGCTGGGAGATCACGCCGGCCGCCATGATCGGTTTCCTCACCATCCTCGGGTTCTCGCTGTACGACACCGTCGTGGTGTTCGACAAGATCCGCGAGAACACGACGCTCGACGCCGACGGCGCGGCCCGGACGTTCGGGGAGTCGGTCAACCTCGCGGTCAACCAGACCCTGGTGCGCTCGATCAACACCGGCGTGGTGGCGGCGCTCCCGGTCGCGGCGATCCTGTTCTTCGGTGCCTTCGTCCTCGGTGCCGACACGCTGCGCGACATCTCGCTCGCTCTGCTCGTCGGTATCCTCGTCGGCACGTACTCGACGATCTTCGTCGCCGCACCGCTCTACGCGAACTTCCGGCACAACGAGCCCCGCATCGCCAAGCACGACAAGCGCGTGCTGCAGGCGCGCGAGCGCGCTCAGACCTCGGATGACGCCGAGGGCGAACGCACGGAAGCAGACGCGCCGCTGGCGCGTTGACCCTGACAGCGACCGACAACCGCGTGCACGAGCGCAGGGAGGCCTGAGATGGCGGACACCACGACATCCTCGACGGCCTCCCTGCGCCGTCTCGTCCCACGGATCTTCTCGAAGGCGCAGCCGGCCGGCGCCGTCGACACCCTGATGCGGACGGTGCGGCAGCACCATCCCAAGGCCGACCTGGCGCTCATCGAACGTGCGTACACGGTCGCCGAGCGGGCCCACTCCGGCCAGAAGCGCCAGAGCGGCGAGCCGTACATCACGCACCCGGTCGCCGTCTCCCAGATCCTGGCCGACCTCGGCATCGGACCGAAGACGATCGTCGCCGCCCTCCTCCACGACACCGTCGAGGACACCGACTACTCGCTCGACCAACTCCACGCGGACTTCGGCGACGAGGTCGCCATGCTCGTCGACGGCGTCACGAAGCTCGACAAGGTCAAGTACGGCGACAGCGCACAGGCCGAGACGGTCCGGAAGATGATCGTCGCGATGTCGAAGGACATCCGCGTCCTCATCATCAAACTCGCCGACCGGCTGCACAACGCCCGGACCTGGGGATTCGTCCCGGCCGAGAAGGCGGCGAAGAAGGCCACGGAGACCCTCGAGATCTACGCACCGCTCGCGCACCGCCTCGGGATCCAGGCGATCAAGTGGGAGCTCGAAGACCTGTCCTTCGCCGTGTTGTACCCGAAGCTCTACGCCGAGATCGAATCGCTCGTCAAGCAGCGGACGCCGCAGCGCGAGGAGTACGTGCAGCACGTCATCGACGCGGTGAACGAGGATCTCAAGGCGCAGAAGATCCGCGGCAAGGTCGCCGGTCGTCCGAAGCAGTACTACTCGATCTACCAGAAGATGGTCGTCCGCGGCCGCGAGTTCGACGACATCTACGACCTCGTCGGCATCCGTGTCCTCGTCAACTCGCTCCGCGACTGCTACGCGGTCCTCGGGTCGATCCACGCGCGGTGGACCCCCGTCCCGGGGCGCTTCAAGGACTACATCGCCACGCCGAAGTTCAACCTGTACCAGTCGCTGCACACCACCGTCGTCGGACCGGGCGGGAAGCCCGTCGAGATCCAGATCCGTACGAACGAGATGCACCAGCGGGCCGAGTTCGGTGTCGCCGCGCACTGGAAGTACAAGGAGCGGATGAACAGCGGGAAGACCGCGTCCTCCGCCGAGCCCGACAGCTCGATGGCCTGGCTCGCCCACATCTCCGACTGGCAGGCGGAGACGGCGGACCCGGGGGAGTTCCTCGACTCGTTGCGGTTCGAGATCGGTGCGAAGGAGGTCTACGTCTTCACCCCGAAGGGGCGTGTCGTCGGCCTGCCCGCCGGCGCGACGCCGGTGGACTTCGCCTACGCCGTCCACACGGAGGTCGGCCACCGGACGATGGGCGCTCGGGTCAACGGGCGGCTCGTGCCGCTGGAGAGCTCGCTCAACACCGGCGACGTGGTGGAGGTCTTCACCTCGAAGAACCCCGATTCCGGTCCGAGCCAGGACTGGTTGAACTTCGTCAAGAGCCCTCGGGCGCGGAACAAGATCCGCCAGTGGTTCACGAAGGAGCGACGCGACGAGGCCATCGAGCAGGGCCGTGACGCGATCGCGCGGGCGATGCGCAAGCAGAACCTGCCGCTCCAGAAGCTCATGAACCAGGACTCGTTCGCCGAGGTCGCGGCGCAGCTGCGCTACGAGGACGTCACGGCGCTCTACGCGGCCGTCGGCGAGGGCCACGTCTCGACGCAGTCCGTGCTCGAGAAGGTGGTCGCGCTCCTACAGAAGGACGCCGACAGCGAGCACGCCGAGTACACCGTCCCGGTGCGCGGGAGCCGCCGTGAGCGGCTGCAGAACAGCGACTCCGGGGTCCTCGTGCTCGGTGCTCCCGACATCCTGGTCAAGCTCGCGAAGTGCTGCACCCCGGTGCCGGGTGATGAGATCGTCGGGTTCGTCACGCGGGGCTCCGGCGTCTCCGTCCACCGTTCGGACTGCCACAACGTCCAAGGCCTCCTGCAGGAGCCCGAGCGCATGATCGATGTGGAGTGGGCGCCGTCGTCGAAGAGCGTGTTCCTCGTCCAGATCCAGGTCGAGGCACTCGATCGAGCTGGACTGTTGTCGGATGTGACGCGGGTGCTGTCCGAGTACCACGTCAACATCCTGTCGGCGACGGTGAACACCTCGAGCGACCGCCTGGCCATCAGCCGCTTCGTGTTCGAGATGGGCGACACCACCCACCTCGACCGGGTGCTGAACGCGGTCCGGCGGATCGACACCGTGTACGACGTCTACCGGGTCAACGGCGGCTGAGCGGGAGCGACCAGGACGCCAGTTCGCTCCGAGTCGGCTCGAGGCCGGGGAGCATCACCTCGGTGGCACTCGACACGACACGGACGATCCGTGTGCCGCCGAGGACCCGCGGGACGGAGCGGACCCAGGCGACGACCTCCTCAGGGCTGGTGAGCCCGAGCAGGAAGTAGTTGCGGATCGTCGTCATGGCCTCCTCAGCTTCGGCCCCGGTGCGCCGTGCCAGATCCGCGACCGTGCGCGTGGGGGTCGTGACCCGCAGTGCGCCGCACCGCTCGCTGTCGTCGGGGCGGAGTGACACCTGACGCAGACGCAAGCGGGGCGAACGCGCGCTTCGCCGTTCCATCGACACGAAGCCCGTGTGGACCCTCGGTGCGATGAGCGCCGCGCCGTGCAGCCAGGCGGCACTCGTCTCAGCGATGACCGCGCCGGCCAGCCCGGGCAGCTGTTCGAGGACCGCCGCGCGCAGCCTGACGGTGTCGGGTTCGTCGACACTGCAGTAGCCGTCTTCGAAGGCGAAGAGCTCGCCGTCGAGCCGCGCGGCGGCGAGCTCGGCGACGGAGAGCTCAGGTGGCTGGAGGTAGGCGGGGAGGCGGCTCGTGGAGGCCGAGGGATCCGTCGCGCAGTCTGGCTCGATGGGGGAGGACGTCTGGAGTGCCGTGGACATACGACGATCCTCCTGCAGCCGTCCGGCAGCAGGAGGATCGTCGACGGATCTGTGGAGAACCGCGACCGTCACGCGGTTGGTGGAGCGGATCCGCCTAGCGGATCGCCCCGAGCCACGCCTTGCGTGCATCCAGCGCCTCGATGGCCGCGGTGAGCCGGTCGGCGTCACCCGAGGCTCGTGCAGCCTCGACCTCGTCCTCGAGCTTGGCGATGGCGTCGGCGAGCTGGCTCGCGAGCCCCTCGGTGCGCGCCTTCGTCTCGGGGTTGTTGCGCTTCCAGTGCTCGTCCTCGAGCTGCTTGACGTGGGTCTCGATCTTGCGGAGACGGTCTTCGACGACGCGGACCTGCTCGCGCGGGACCTTGCCGATCTCGTCCCACCGACGCTGGATGTCGGTGAGCGCCTTGCGCGCCGAGTCCCGATTCGTGTCGGCCAGGATCGGCTCGGCATCCGCCAACACCGCGAGCTTCAAATCCAGGTTGCCCTGGAACTCCTCGTTGTCGCGCGCGTCGATCTCGGCCTTCGCGCCGTAGATCGCGTCGCCCGCGGCCTTGAACTTCGCCCAGAGTGCGTCATCCTGGCGCTTCCCGGCACGCGGGGAGGCCTTCCACTCGTCGAGCAGGCTGCGGTAGGCGGGGATGCCCTCGGCGCCCTTGGCGATGAGGGCCTCGGCGCGCTCGACGAGCTTCTGCTTGATCGCGCGTGCTTCCTTGTGGACCGAGTCCAGCTCCGTGTAGAACGCACGACGGTGCTGCTCGATCGTCGCGCGCGCCGTCCGGAACCGCTTCCAGAGGTCGTTGGCGTCGTTCTTCGCGAGACGCGGACCGTCGTGCTGCTGGCGCTGCCACTCGGCGAAGAGTTCGTCGAGTCGCGCCGAGGTCTGCTTCCACTGCACCCGTGCCGGATCCTGCTGCGCGAGCTGCTCGGCCTCCTCGACGATCGCGAGACGCGCACGTGCCGCTTCCTCGAGGGCTGCCTTGGTCTCCTGGCTCTGCGCCTCGGTCAGCTCGCTCACGGTGCCGTCGAGCGCCGCGAGGCGGGTCAGGAGCGCCTGGAGGTTGCCGACCGCGTTGGCGGACTCGACCTGCTTGGTGATCGACTTCACGGCCTTCGCGACGTCCGTCGCCGGCGCACCACGCTTCGCGCGCTGCTCGAGGAGCGTCACCTGTCCGGCGAGGTCCGTGAACTTGCGCTCGAAGTACGCGAGCGCCTCCTCCTTGGAACCGTCGGGGTACTGTCCGACCGCTCGTTCACCGTCGGCCTCACGGACGTAGACGGTGCCGTCGTCGTCGACACGGCCCCACGGTTCGATCTCTGGACTGGTCACGCGCATCACCCTTGCTGTGTGTTGACCGCCGTTCGTGGCGATCGTGATCGATCCACAAGCCTATTACCCCGAGTCCTGCTCGGGGCGACCGCTTGCGCCGGTCGGTTCCGTCTGGTGCAGGTTACTGCACGCGCTACTGGACCGTCACCGAGGTGATGGTGGCGGGGACCGCTGGAGCACCGTCACCGCTGCCGTCTGCGACACCGCCGGACACGACACCCGAGACGAGCTGGTCGAGACCGCTCGTGATCTGGCCGAGCACGGTGTAGCCGCCGGCGGCGTCGGACGGGATGGTCGAGTCCTGGTACACGAGGAAGAACTGCGAACCGTTGCTGTAGCCGTTCCCTCCCTGGCGTGCCATGGCGATGGTGCCGGCCGGGTAGACGTCGTCCGTCGGTGCGTTCTCGACCGGGCCGTAGCTGTAGCCGGGGCCGCCGGTGCCGGTGCCGTCGGGGTCGCCGCACTGCAGGACGTAGATGCCGCTCGTCGTGAGGCGGTGGCAGGTGACGCCGTCGTAGAAGCCGGATTGGGCGAGGGAGATGAAGGAGGAGACGCCCTGCGGCGCGCAGGCGCCGTCGAGGGTGAGGTTCATGACGACGTCGTTGATCGTCATCTCACCACTCCAGTCGCGGTCCTCGGCGATGGTGCTCGCGGGGACCTCGCCGGTGTTCGCGCCGTCCGTGGCCCCGGTGACACCGCAGGCCCCGGCCTCGGCGGAAGCCGTGGGCGTCGCGACCGGGGTGCCCGGACCGCCGGCGAAGAAGAACACCTGCGCAGCCGTGGCACCGGCCAGGATGACGACGAGCGCCGCCGCGGCGATCACGTTGTCGCGGACGCGGCGCTTCGAGCGGTGCTCGTGCACGGTGCGCCGGGCGTTGTAGGCGCGCAGTCGTGCGCGTGCTGCGCGTGCCTCTTTGTCCGGACCCTTGCTCGTTGCCACGTCGTTCCCTCCAGGTGCCGTCGGCCGAGCGGCGGCATCGCGCTGTCATCTGGCACCACGCCCGCGGCGGACTGCCCAGGAGAACCTTACGGGGAGCGCTCCGCGCGGACCAAACGACGCACGACGGCGGCGACCCCGTTCTGCAGCGGGTCCGCGTGTCGCAGGCTGCGGCTAGCCTGGTGGAATGTTCAGTCGAGGACCCGGCATCGCCGGCGCACCGGTTCCGCTCGCCGTGCGCATGCGGCCCCGCAGCCTCGAGGAGGTCGCCGGCCAGCAGCACCTGCTCCGTCCCGGCTCGCCGCTCGTCCGCCTGGCGAGCGACAACGAGGGGACGCAGGCGGCCGTGTCCGTCATCCTCTGGGGCCCACCGGGCACCGGGAAGACGACCCTGGCGCAGGCCATCGCGCACAGCTCCGGCCGCCGGTTCGTGGAGCTCTCGGCCGTGACGGCGGGCGTCAAGGACGTCCGGCAGGTCATGGAGGAGGCGATGTCGAGCCGCGACCTCTACGGCAGCTCGACCGTCCTCTTCCTCGACGAGATCCACCGGTTCACGAAGGCCCAGCAGGACGCCCTGCTCCCCGGCGTGGAGAACGGCTGGGTCATCCTGGTCGCCGCGACGACCGAGAACCCGTCGTTCTCGGTCATCTCCCCGCTGCTGTCGCGTTCGCTGCTCCTCACGCTCGAACAGCTGAGCGACGACGACCTCGGCATCCTCATCGACCGCGCCGTGACCGACCCGCGCGGCCTGGCCGGTCGCTTCACCGTGACGCCGGAGGCCCGCGCCGCGATCATCCAGTTGTCATCCGGCGATGCCCGACGAGCCCTGACGGCACTGGAGGCGGCCGCGATCGCCGCCGACTCCGATCTCGGCGCTCCGGTCGACCCCGACGAGCTCGATCTCGACGACGCGGGCCTCCTCGACGTCGGCGATGAGGATGATGAAGACGACGAAGACGGGGTGGACTCCGACACCGCGACGCGGGCGCCCCGCGGTCCCGTGATCACCGACGAGCTCGTCTCGCAGGCGGTCGACCGCGCCCTGCTCCGATACGACCGCAACGGCGACGAGCACTACGACGTCATCAGCGCGTTCATCAAGAGCATCCGCGGATCCGACGTCGACGCCGCGCTGCACTACCTCGCTCGGATGATCGAGGCGGGGGAGGACCCGCGCTTCATCGCCCGCCGCATCATCATCTCCGCGGCCGAGGACATCGGCATCGCCGACCCGCAGGCGCTGCCCATCGCCGTGGCGGCCGCCGACGCCGTCCAGTTCATCGGCATGCCCGAGGGTCGCATCCCGCTGGCCGAGGCCGTGGTGTACCTGGCCACGGCCGCCAAGTCGAACGCGGCCTACGTCGCCATCGACCAGGCCATCGCCGACGTCAGGGCCGGAGCCTTCGGACGCGTGCCGAAGCCGATGCGCGACGCCCACTACGCGGGCGCCAAGCGTCTCGGACACGGCAAGGGCTACCGCTACCCGCACGACCACCCGATCGGTGTCGTCGCCCAGCAGTACCTGCCCGACGAGCTCCGCGACGTCCGGTACTACCAGCCCACCGATCACGGCCACGAACGCGACATCTCGGCGCGGTTGGACAAACTCCGGAAGATCGTCCGGGGCGAGTGATCCTCGGGTCGCGGCGGCCCGGCGACCGGGGCACGTCGTGCTAGTATTGATCCGCCTAGAACCGGTGTGACTGCGCGGCTGCTCGATCACCGTGTTCGACGGGCGTGTTCTGTAGCCGAACAGCCCCGGCGGACCCCTCTGACTTTGTCCGGTGTGATTCCGGATCACCGACGCGTCTTCGCGCCGGTCATTCATCGTTTGAGACTTCATCGAAAGGAAACCGTGTCTACCAAGTCACGTACCCGCAGCAAGACCCGCCTCTCGCGGGCACTCGGCATCGCCCTCACCCCGAAGGCCGCCAAGTACCTCGAGAAGCGTCCCTACGCTCCCGGTGAGCACGGCCGCACCAAGCGCAAGGCCGACAGCGACTACGCCGTCCGTCTGCGCGAGAAGCAGCGTCTGCGCGCCCAGTACGGCATCCGCGAGGCTCAGCTCAAGATCGCCTTCCAGGAGGCACGTCGCACCCAGGGCCTGACGGGTGAGAACCTCGTCGAGATCCTCGAGACCCGTCTCGACGCGCTCGTCCTCCGTGCCGGCTTCGCCCGCACCACGGCTCAGGCTCGCCAGATGGTCGTGCACCGCCACATCATGGTCGACGGCCAGCTCGTCGACCGCCCGTCCTTCCGCGTGAAGCCGGGTCAGCTCATCCACGTCAAGCCGCGCTCCGAGGGCACCGAGCCCTTCCAGGTCGCCGCTGCCGGCGGTCACGTCGACGTCCTGCCGAAGGTGCCCGCGTACCTCTCGGTCGAGCTCGACAAGCTCCAGGCACGTCTCGAGCGTCGTCCGAAGCGCGCCGAGGTCCCCGTGACCTGTGAAGTGCAGCTCGTCGTCGAGTACTACGCAGCCCGCTAGGACTGCGGCCCGGCTCAGGGCACCACACGAAGAGGCATCGGCTCCGGCCGGTGCCTCTTCGTCGTTGTACGACGCCATCGGTCCACCGCGCTCGACTACGATGGATGCTTGGTACGCCCGGCGACGCCCGGGTGGTCGCACCGCAGATGAGGAGTTCCCCATGAAGAACGTGTTCTGGCTGATCGTCGGCATCGGCGCCGGCTTCGTCGTCGCCCACGAGATCAACAAGACACAGTCCGGCAAGCGGTTCTTCTCCGAGCTGGACTCACGCGTCAGGGAGTTCACCGACACCGTCGGCGACGCCTACAAGGAGCGCGAGGCGCAGCTGCGCGACACGGCGGAGACCGTCGTCGCGCGCGTCGAGGACGCCGCAGAAGACCTCACCAAGCCGTAGCGGCACGCCCGGACGGGCATCGCCGCAGCGCACGAACATCGACACGCACACCCCTGACGTACGGACACCATGGACACCGCTGACATCCGCTCCCGCTGGCTCACCTTCTTCGGCGATCGGGGGCACACCGTCGTCCCCTCCGCCTCCCTCGTCAGCGACGACCCCTCGCTCCTCTTCACGGTCGCCGGCATGGTGCCGTTCGTGCCGTACCTCACGGGCGTCGTCCCCGCGCCGTTCGACCGCGCCACGAGCGTCCAGAAGTGCATCCGCACCAACGACATCGAAGAGGTGGGCAAGACGCCCCGGCACGGCACCTTCTTCCAGATGAACGGCAACTTCTCCTTCGGCGACTACTTCAAGGAGGGGGCGATCACCTACGCGTGGGAGCTCCTGACCGGCAGTGAGTCGAGCGGCGGCCTCGCCTTCGACGAGAAGGACCTCTGGGTCACCGTGTACAAGGACGACGACGAGGCGATCGACCTCTGGAAGCGCGTCGCAGGGCTCCCCGAGCACCGCATCCAGCGGCTCGACAAGGACACGAACTACTGGTCGACCGGTCAGCCCGGACCGGCCGGCCCGTGCTCGGAGATCTTCTTCGACCGCGGTCCCGCGTACGGAGCCGACGGCGGCCCGGCGACCGACGACGACCGGTACGTCGAGATCTGGAACCTCGTCTTCATGCAGTACCTGATCGAGAACGTCCGCGGCAAGGTCGACTTCGACATCGTCGGCGAACTCCCGAAGAAGAACATCGACACCGGCATGGGGCTCGAGCGGGTCGCCTTCCTCAAGCAGGGCGTCGAGAACATGTACGAGATCGACCAGGTGCGCCCGGTCCTCGATCGCGCCGCCGAGTTGAGCGGCCGTCGCTACGGCGCCGACCACGACGACGACGTCCGGATGCGCGTCATCGCCGACCACGTGCGTTCCTCGCTCATGCTCATGAGCGACGGCATCACCCCGTCGAACGAGGGACGCGGGTACATCCTCCGCCGCCTCATGCGACGCACCGTCCGTGCGATGCGCCTCCTCGGTGTCGACACCGCGACGTTCCCCGAGCTGTTCTCCGCGTCGCGCGACGCCATGAAGGCCGCCTACCCCGAGGTCGAGACCGACTTCGGCAGGATCTCGCAGAGCGCCTACGCCGAGGAGGAGACCTTCCTCCGGACATTGGCCAGCGGGACGACCATCCTCGACCTCGCGCTCGAGCAGACGAAGGGCACGGGCCGGACGGCCCTCGCCGGCGACTCCGCGTTCCTCCTGCACGACACCTACGGGTTCCCGATCGACCTGACCCTCGAGATCGCGGAGGAAGCCGGCCTCTCCGTCGACCGCGACGCGTTCGATTCGCTCATGACCGCGCAGCGCCAGCGGGCGAAGGCCGACGCGAAGGCGAAGAAGAGCGTCCTCGCCGACCTCTCGGTCTACAGCGACATCCGCGCCAAGGGCGAGACCGTGTTCACCGGCTACACCGAGCTCGAGACCGAGAGCCGCATCCTCGGCATCATCGTGGGCGGTCACCCGGTGCAGCGCGCGGTCGCCGGTGACATCGCCGAGGTGATCCTGGCGGAGACCTCGCTGTACGCCGAGTCCGGCGGGCAGGAGGCCGACCAGGGCGTCATCGTCGGTCCCGGATACGAGCTCGAGGTGCTCGACGTCCAGAAGCCGGTCAAGGGTCTCATCGCGCACAAGGTGCAGGTGAGCCAGGGCGAGGTGGGCGTTGACGCACCGGCGACGACCATCGTCGACGCGAGCTACCGCCGCGGCGCGCAGCAGGCGCACTCCGGCACGCACATCATCCACGCCGCCCTGCGGCAGGTGTTGGGCGACAGCGCCCACCAGTCCGGTTCGTCGAACAAGGCCGGGTATCTGCGGCTCGACTTCACCTGGAACCAGCCGCTGTCACCGGCGACGAAGTCGGAGATCGAAGAGATCTCCAACAACGCCATCCGCGACAACCTGCAGGTGAGCACCCGCGAGATGGCGCTCGACGACGCGAAGGCGCTCGGCGCCATGGCGCTGTTCGGCGAGAAGTACGGCGAGACCGTCCGCGTCGTCGACATCGGCGGACCGTGGTCGCGTGAGCTGTGTGCGGGCACCCACGTCAGCTCCAGCGCCGAGATCGGGTTGATCAACCTCGTCAGCGAGTCGTCCGTCGGCTCGACGAACCGTCGGGTGGAGTCGCTCGTCGGACTCGAGGCATTCCGCGACCTCGCCGCCGAGCGGGCGCTCGTCTCACAGCTCTCCGGCAGCCTCAAGACGCCGAAGGAGCAGCTGCCCGACCGCATCGCCGAACTCGTCGCGAACCTCAAGGCCGCTGAGAAGAAGATCGCCGCGTTCGAAGCCCGTGGGCTGAGCGAACGCCTCCCGGCACTGGCGCAGACCGCTCACCGCGTCGGCCCGGTGTCGCTCGTCGCCGAGCACCTGGGCGAGCTCGGGTCACCGAACGACGTCAGGACGCTCGTCACGCAGCTCCGCGAGCAGCTCGGCGCGAGCCCGGCGGTCGTCGCCCTGGGCGCGGTCGTCGGCGGGAAGCCCGCGATCGTCGTCGCGACGAACCAGGGTGCCCGCGACGCCGGACTCAAGGCAGGCGTCCTCGTCCGGGTCGCTGCCGGTGTCCTCGGCGGCAACGGTGGCGGGAAGGACGATCTCGCACAGGGTGGCGGCGTCGACGCCACCGCGCTCGGCGACGCCCTCGCGGCGATCGCACGCGAGATCGCCTGACGTGACGGACGAGTTCCGCCGCGGAGTCCGACTCGGGATCGATGTCGGGAAGGCCAGGGTCGGGGTCGCGAGAAGCGATCCCGACGGCCTGTTGGCCACGCCGGTGGAGACGGTCCCACGGGACCTCGGGGGCGATGCCGACATCCGGGCGATCGCGGTCATCGCCGAAGAACTCGGCGCGGTGGAGCTCGTCGTCGGTCTCCCGATCGCCCTGTCGGGGAAGGACACGGCGTCCACGCAGGACGCCCGGGAGTTCGCGGCCCGGCTCAGATCGATCACCGGTGTCCCGGCCCGTCTCGTCGACGAGCGCCTGACGACGGTGACCGCCCACAGCGCCTTGCGCTCCGCTGGGAAACGACAGAAGCAGACCCGCTCGATTGTCGATCAGGTGGCGGCCGTCATACTCTTGCAGTACGCCCTCGACGCCGAACGCGGTTCGGGGCGACCCCCCGGAAGCCCCGTCGACCCGTGAACAGGACGTGCCTGTGTCGAATCTGACACCTCAGAACAACCCAGCAGACGATCCGCTCGCCGACCTCTTCACGTCCGAACGGAACGCCGCGGGGGAGCAGCCGGTGCCACTGTCCCGACGCGAGGCACGTCAGCAGCGTGAGGCCGCGGAAGCCGCCTCGACGCCGTCCGAGCCCGTCGAGGAAGACGCCGCGAGCGACACGGCCGAACCGGCCCCGACCGGCGTCGCGTCCGTCGGCCGACCCCACGACCGCGCGTCGTCGGGTGACTCCAGTGTCAGCGAGCCTGCCGCGAGCGACACACCCCTGAGCGGGCCGACCTCACGTGCGCCCGAGTCGGACGACACCGATTCCTCAGCGTCCCGGGCCAGGACCACGACCATCCCAGCGTTCGAGGACCTGCTCGCCGAGGACGACACGGCGAACGACAGCGGGCCGCAGCCGATCCATCGGGGGCGCCGTCGTGCGCTGGCCGGCGGGGAACCGCCGAAGCGCCGACGTGGCCGTCGCGGGCTCATCGCGCTCATCGTGTCGATCGTCGTCGTCGGGGGTCTCGTCGCGTGCGCCGCGGTCGTGTGGACGAGTTACGAGCCGCAGATCCGCAAGGTCCTCGGCTGGGAGGAACCGAACGACTACGAGGGTGCCGGCAGCGGCGAGGCCGTCGTCATGGTCAACGAGGGCGACATCGGCGAGGACATCGCGACGAGCCTGCACGACGCGGGGGTCACGAAGTCGTTCGACGCCTTCTACGACCTCCTCCTCGCACAGCCCACCCAGCCGGAGTTCTTCCCGGGCGCCTACAAGCTGAAGCTCAAGATGAGCGCCGAGTCCGCCCTTGCGGCCCTGACCGACGAGGCGAACCGCATGGAGGACACCTTCGTCATCCCCGAGGGCACCGCTGAGCAGGACGCCCTGCCGTCGATCGCGGAGGGCACCGGCATCCCGCTGGAGGAACTCCAGGCGGCGGCCGCCGACGTCGCGTCCTTCGGCCTCCCCGCCGAGGCGACCTCGCTCGAGGGGTTCCTCTTCCCGGCGACCTACAGCCTCCCCGACGGCGGCGATGCGCACGCGGTCCTCCAGACCCTCGTGAACCGGTCGTTCCAGGCGCTCGACGACGCCGGGGTGAAGCCCGAGGACCGTTGGAAGACCATCGTCCTGGCCTCGCTCATCCAGAAGGAGGCCGGCCTCCGCGACGACTACTACAAGGTGTCGCGGGTCTTCCTCAACCGGCTGGACCCGGCCCAGTGGGAGAGCGGTCTGCTGCAGTCCGACGCCACGGTCGCGTACGGGACGGGCAACACCCACCGGGTGTCGACCACGGACGCCGAGCGCGCCGACGCCTCGAACCCGTACAACACCTACGTCCACCCGGGCATGGTCGTGCGACCGATCTCGAACCCGGGCGACCTCGCGATCGACGCCGCGCTGCACCCGGCCGACGGACCCTGGCTCTACTTCGTCACCTGGAACCTCGACTCCGGCGAGACGATCTTCTCCACCACCCAGGAGGAGCACGAGGCCGCGGTCGACAAGTGGCTGTCCTGGATGGACGAGCACCCCGAGTACCAGTAGCGGGAGCGTGGCGCACATGAGTGGAACAGGGGCGGGTCACGGCGAGGACGGGCAGCCGCGGCTCGCCGTGCTCGGCGCGCCCATCGCCCACTCCAAGTCCCCGGCACTGCACGAGGCCGCCTACCGGGTGCTCGGGCTCGACTGGGACTACGGTCGCCACGAACTCGAGGCGGCCGGCCTCTCGGCCTTCCTCGACGACCTCGGCTCGGACTGGCGGGGGCTCTCGCTGACCATGCCCCTGAAGCATCGCGCGCTCGAGCTGGCCGACGTGGCCGACCGCGCCGCAACCGAGACCGGGGCGGTCAACACGCTGCGTCTCCGCCGAGCCGAGGACGGATCCCGTCGGATCGAGGGGTTCAACACCGACGTCGGCGGCATCGTCCGCGCGATCGGGGCGGCCGGCGTCGACGCGATCGCCTCCGCGGTCGTCCTGGGCGGGGGAGCGACGGCCTCCTCGGCGATCATGGCCGCGGCGGACCTCGGTGCCGAGCACGTCCACGTGGCGCTCCGACGACCGGCCCAGGCGCGACCACTCGAGGACCTCGCCGGCCGGCTGGGGCTGCGGTTCGCCTCAGGGCCGCTCGACGGTGAGACGCCTGACGCACCACTCGTGATCAGCACCCTTCCCGGCGGCGCCCTCACCGAACCGGGTCCGGTCCTGTCCCATGCTCCAGGCGCGCTCCTCCTCGACGTCGCGTACGACCCGTGGCCGAGTGTGCTCGCGGAGGCGTGGTCGCAGGCCGGCGGGTCGGTCCTCAGCGGACTGTCGATGCTCGTGCACCAGGCGTTGCTCCAGGTCCGGATCTTCGTCCTCGGCGATCCGCTCCTGCCGCTCGAGGACGAGACGACGGTGCTCCGGGCGATGCTCGACACGGTCCACCTCGATCACACCGGGGCGCCGGTCGCCTCGCACTGACCGCTCCGGACGCATCCGTCGCCCACCTGCACACCCGCCGGGCCGTCGACCGAAGGCGCACGGTCGCGTCCCGGCTCTATGGAAGGATAGGACCATGCTTCGTTGGCTCACTGCCGGAGAGTCTCACGGCCCGGAACTCATCGCCGTCCTCGAGGGACTCCCGTCCGGCGTCCCCATCTCCATGGACGGCGTCCGCGCCGACCTCGCCCGACGGAAGCTCGGCTACGGCCGAGGATCCCGCATGAAGTTCGAGGAGGACGAGCTCAACCTGTCCGGCGGCGTCCGCCACGGCTTCTCCATGGGCAGCCCGATCGCGATCCGCATCGGCAACACCGAATGGCCGAAGTGGGCCGAGGTCATGAGCCCCGAGCCGACCGAGATCTCCGACAAGTCGCGTGGCCGCAGCGCCGCGCTCACCCGCCCGCGTCCCGGGCACGCCGACCTGACGGGCATGCAGAAGTACGGTTTCGACGAGGCGCGTCCCGTGCTCGAACGCGCCAGCGCACGCGAGACCGCTGCGCGAGTGGCCCTGGGTGCCGTCGCGCGCTCCTTCCTCGGCGAGCTGGGCATCACCCTGGTCAGCCACACGCTGTCGATCGGGCCCGTGCGCGTTCCCGAAGACAGCCCGCTGCC
Organism: Plantibacter sp.; assembly: GCF_059073635.1. Lineage (NCBI taxonomy): Bacteria > Bacillati > Actinomycetota > Actinomycetes > Micrococcales > Microbacteriaceae > Plantibacter > Plantibacter sp. The sequence continues at coordinate 188,660 of NZ_JCACOF010000009.1, forward strand.
GGTCCCGGCCGACGTCGACGCGCTCGACGCCGATCCGCTGCGCTGCTTCGACAAGGCGACCTCGGAGCGCATGGTCGCCGAGGTCGATGCGGCCAAGAAGGACGGCGACACCCTCGGCGGCATCGTCGAGGTCCTGGCCTACGGACTCCCACCGGGACTCGGCTCCTACGTCCACTGGGACCGCCGACTCGACGCACGGCTCGCAGCAGCGCTCATGGGCATCCAGGCCATCAAGGGTGTGGAGGTCGGCGACGGCTTCCTCACGACGACGCGTCGCGGTTCCGCGGCCCACGACGAGCTCGTCCAGGAGAGCGACGGCATCGCCCGACAGAGCGACCGCGCCGGCGGCACCGAGGGCGGCATGACCACCGGCACCGTCCTCCGTGTCCGCGCCGGCATGAAGCCGATCGCGACCGTCCCGCACTCGCTCCGCACCGTCGACGTCGCGACGAGCGAGGCCGCCACCGCGCACCACCAGCGCTCGGACGTCTGCGCGGTCCCGGCCTCCGGTGTCGTGGCCGAGGCGATGGTGGCCCTGGTCCTCGCCGAAGCGGTGCTCGAGAAGTTCGGTGGCGACTCCGTCCCCGAGACGAAGCGCAACCTCGACGGATACCTGGCAGCGATCCCGTCCAACCTGCGCACGCGAGGCGACCACGCCTCCAGCGCCGATGCCTGAGCAGGCCGCCGATCTCCGACTCCCCGTCGTCCTCATCGGACCGATGGGGTCGGGGAAGAGCCGGGTCGGCAAGCAGTTGGCGAAGCGCCTGGGCCTGCCGTTCGTCGACACCGACAGCGTCGTGTCCGGCGAGCACGGCGCGATCGCGCGCATCTTCGAGCAACACGGCGAGGCGCACTTCCGCGCCCTGGAGCGGGCGGCGGTCGCCGCCGCGCTCGAGCAGCCGGCGATCGTGTCGCTCGGCGGGGGAGCGGTCCTCGACGAGGACACGCAGCGTGAGCTCGCCGATGCACGCGTCGTGCTGCTGACGGTCACCGAGGAGGCCGTGCTGGCACGGGCCAACCTCGACAAGCGTCCACTGCTCCGCGACGACCCCGGCGCGTGGTCGCGCATCGCCGCCGCCCGGCGTCCCGTGTACGAACGACTCGCGGATGTCACCTTCGACACCTCGCACCGACCCATCTCAGGCATCGTCGACGAGCTCGTCGCCTGGGTGAAGGAGCCTGCATGAGCACCGAACCGACCACCCCGACCGAGCGGACCGTCATCGAGGTGACGGGATCCTCCCCGTACCCCATCACGATCGGGAGAGGGCTGGAGGACGTGCTCGTCGACGCCCTCGGGACCGGCGTGCAGCGGGTCCTCATCGTCCACCCGGCGACGCTGGGCGAGAAGGCGGCCAAGCTGCGCGAGACCCTGAGCGACCGGTACCAGGTGCTGCTCGCCGAGGTGCCGGACGCCGAGGCCGGGAAACGGGTCGAGGTCGCCGCGTTCTGCTGGGGAGTCCTCGGGCAGGCCGACTTCACGCGCTCCGACGCGGTCATCGGCTTCGGCGGTGGCGCGGTCACCGACCTCGCCGGCTTCGTCGCCGCCACCTGGCTGCGCGGCGTCCGGCTCGTGCAGGTCCCCACGACGGTCCTCGGCATGGTCGACGCGGCCGTGGGCGGCAAGACGGGCATCAACACCGCGGAAGGCAAGAACCTCGTCGGCGCCTTCTACGCCCCGGCCGCCGTCGTCTGCGATCTCGACACGCTCGACACCCTCCCGAAGAACGAGATCCTCGCCGGGTTCGCCGAGGTTGCCAAGGCCGGGTTCATCCGCTACCCGGAGATCCTCGACCTCATCGAGGCCGATGTCGACGCCGCGACCGACCCCGACACGCCCGCCTTCCGCCGCTGCATCGAGCTCGCGATCCGGATGAAGGCCGACGTCGTCAGCGAGGACTTCACCGAGCAGGGCCTCCGCGAGATCCTCAACTACGGGCACACGCTCGGGCACGCCATCGAGCACGCCGAGCGGTACCAGTGGCGACACGGTGCCGCGGTGGCGATCGGCATGATGTACGTCGCCGAGCTGTCCCGCCTCGCCGGCCGACTGTCGGACGAGGTCGTCGACCGCCACCGTCGCGTCCTGGAGCTCCTCAGCCTGCCGATCGCCTATCCGGTGGGCCGCTGGAACACCCTGCTCGCGACGATGCAGCGCGACAAGAAGACGCGCGGTTCGATGTTGCGGTTCATCGTGCTCGACGACCTCGCCAAGCCGACCGTCCTCCAGGGGCCCGAGACCTCGCTGCTCTTCGCCGCCTACCAGGAGATCGGCTCCTGACCGACGCCGGCGCGCTCCGCGAGCGCTCGTCCCGAACGGATACCCTCGACTCATGACCACCGTGCTCGTCCTCAACGGACCGAACCTCGGACGCCTCGGCAGCCGTGAACCCGACGTCTACGGCTCGGCCGACCTCGATGCGCTGCGCACCGTGCTCGAGACCGACGCTGGCGACGGGACGCGGATCGACCTGCGTCAGACGGACGACGAGGGCGAGCTGATCGGCTGGCTCCACGAGGCCGTCGACTCCGGGACGTCCGTGATCCTGAACCCCGCGGCGTTCACCCACTACAGCTACGGGCTCCGCGACGCGGCGGCCATGGTCACGAAGGCGGGCCTCCTGCTCGTCGAGGTGCACCTCTCGAATCCGCATGCCCGCGAGGCGTTCCGTCACACGAGCGTGATCTCCGGTGTCGCGACCGGCGTGATCGCCGGTTTCGGCTTCGACTCGTACCGCCTCGCCCTCGACCTCGTGGTCCGCCGCAGCACCGAGTGACGTGCGAGGCGCCCTGGTCCACCACGGGCGCGTTGGTCACGGGTCCTCGCAGCGGTTACACTCGTTCGTTGGGTCGTATCCGGCCGCACACTTTCCACGAACGGACATTCTCGCGCATGGCTTCTACCGCTGACATCAAGAACGGCATCGTCCTGAACATCGACGGGCAGCTCTGGACGGTGATCGAGTTCCAGCACGTCAAGCCGGGCAAGGGTGGCGCGTTCGTCCGCACCAAGATGAAGAACATCATGACCGGCAAGGTCGTCGACAAGACGTACAACGCCGGCACGAAGATCGACGTCGAGAACGTCGACCGCCGCGACTTCACCTACCTGTACGCGGACGGCGACTCCTTCGTCTTCATGGACAAGAGCGACTACGACCAGATCACCATCCCCGCCGTCGTCGTCGGCGACACCAAGAACTTCCTCCTCGAGAACCAGGACGTCACGGTCGCCCTCAACAACGGCAACCCCCTGTACGTCGAGCTCCCCGCGTCGGTCATCCTCGAGGTCACCTACACGGAACCCGGGCTCCAGGGCGACCGCTCGACCGGTGGCACGAAGCCGGCGACCGTCGAGACCGGCTACGAGATCCAGGTCCCGCTCTTCCTCGAGACCGGCACCAAGGTCAAGGTCGACACCCGCACGGGTGACTACCTCGGTCGCGTCAACGAGTGAGCGCTCGTACCAAGGCGCGCAAGCGCGCCCTCGATCTGCTCTACCAGGCCGACGTCCGTCAGCAGACCCTCGCTGAAGTCCTGTCCGCGGAAGCCTCTCGCGCCGTCAGCGAGCCCGACCGCCAGGCCTCCTGGTTGTACGCGAGAGAGATCGTCGACGGTGTCGGTGACCACGCCGAGGAGATCGACGAACAGATCGAGACGTACGCGCAGGGCTGGACGCTCGCGCGGATGCCCACGGTCGACCGGGCCATCCTCCGGATCGCGATCTGGGAGATCCTGTTCAACGACGAGGTGCCGCACGGCGTCGCCATCGACGAAGCGGTCGAGGCGGCCAAGACGCTGTCGACCGACGACTCGGCCGGCTTCATCAACGGCCTGCTCGGCAAGATCTCGCAGATCAACCCGCGGTGACGATGAGCGACGAGACCGGCGCGGCCCTGCCGCTGAAGCGCGTGCACCACATCGCGATCATCGCCAGCGACTACGAGGCCTCCAAGCGCTTCTACACCTCGGTGCTCGGCTGCGAGCTGCTCACCGAGGTGTACCGGGCCGAGCGTGACTCCTGGATGGGCGACCTCGCCCTGAACGGTGAGTACCTCATCGAGCTGTTCTCCTTCCCGGACCCGCCGGCGCGCGCATCCGGGCCCGAAGCGCTCGGACTGCGGCACCTCGCCTTCGCCGTCGACGACGTCGACGCCGGCCACGCCCGTCTGGTGGAGCTGGGTGTCCGCGTCGAAGACGTCCGGATCGACCCGCACACCTCGCGCAAGATGCTGTTCTTCTTCGATCCCGACGGCCTCCCGTTGGAGCTCTACGAGGCCTGATCCGACTGCTAGGCTCGGGTGTTGACCAAGACAACCTTTAAGACCGTCCAGAGAGGCGGAGAAGGGAGTCGGCGATGAGCGCACGTACCGTGCTGCACGAAGCTGACATCGCGCGGGCGTTGACTCGGATCTCCCACGAGATCCTCGAGTCCAACCGCGGAGCAGACGACCTCGTGATCCTCGGCATCCCGACGCGCGGGGTCATCCTCGCGAAGCGGATCGCCGCCACGATCTCCTCGATCTCGGGCGCGACCATCGTCTCGGGTGCACTCGACGTCACGATGTACCGCGACGACCTGGCGAAGCACCCGACCCGTGCACCGCAGCCCACGACGCTGCCGCCACAGGGGATCGACGGGCGCACGGTCGTCCTCGTCGACGACGTCCTGTACTCGGGACGCACGATCCGCGCCGCCCTCGACGCACTGACCGACCTGGGCCGCCCGCGCGTCGTGCGGCTCGCCGCGCTCGTCGACCGCGGGCACCGCGAGCTCCCGATCCGACCCGACTTCGTGGGGAAGAACCTGCCCTCCTCGCAGGCGGAGCGCATCTTCGTCCGGCTCACCGAGTTCGACGGCGACGACTCCGTGACGATCGAGGGGAGCGGCGAATGAGGCACCTGCTGTCGACGAAGACCCTCACCCGCGACGAGGCGATCGAGATCCTCGACGTCGCGGAGGACATGGCCGAGACGCAGTTCCGTGAGGTCCGCAAGCTCCCGACCCTCCGTGGGAAGACGGTCGTCAACCTCTTCTTCGAGGACTCGACCCGCACGCGCATCTCGTTCGAGGCTGCCGCCAAACGGCTGTCCGCAGACGTCATCACCTTCAGCGCGAAGGGGTCGAGCGTCTCGAAGGGCGAGAGCCTGAAGGACACCGCACAGACCCTCGCCGCGATGCACGCCGACGCCGTCGTGATCCGACACTCCGCCTCCGGTGCGCCGCAGACCCTCGCCGACAGCGGCTGGATCGACGCCGGCATCCTGAACGCGGGGGACGGGACGCACGAGCACCCGACGCAGGCCCTCCTGGACGCGTTCACGATGCGCAAGCGCCTCCACGGCGAGCGGTCCCGCGGTCGCGCGCTCGACGGGGTGGCGGTGACGATCGTCGGCGACATCCTGCATTCCCGGGTCGCCCGCTCGAACGTCTGGCTGCTCGACACGCTCGGCGCCGAGGTGACCCTCGTCGCCCCGCCGACACTGCTTCCGGTGGACCTCGGCCCCTGGCCGGCAACCGTCCGCTACGACCTGGACGACGCGATCGCCCAGCGTCCCGACGTGCTGATGATGCTCCGGATCCAGTCCGAACGCATGCACGCCGCCTTTTTCCCGAACAGCCGGGAGTATTCCAGGCGCTGGGGGCTCGACGACGAGCGGCTCGCCCGCCTCGATCCGGCTAGCATTGTCATGCACCCCGGGCCGATGAACCGCGGTCTGGAGATCTCGTCCGGGGCAGCCGACTCACCCCGGTCGACCGTCCTCGAACAGGTCGCCAACGGGGTGTCGGTCCGGATGGCCGCGTTGTACCTGCTGCTGTCCGGCGATCGAGAGGAATCCACCCGTGTCTGAGCCCACTTCGAACCACGACGTCACCCTGATCACCGGAGCGACGCTCGCCGACGGGACACGCACCGACCTCCTCCTGCGCGACGGACGGATCGCGGAACGCGGCTCCGGGCTGAGCGCCGTCGGCGCGACCGTCGTCGACGCGGACGGCCTCCTCGCGCTGCCCGGGCTCGTCGACCTCCACACGCATCTCCGGGAACCCGGGTTCGAGCAGAGCGAGACGGTGCTCACCGGCACGCGTGCCGCAGCCGCCGGCGGCTTCACCGCGGTGTTCGCGATGGCCAACACCTCGCCGGTGGCCGACACGGCCGGGGTCGTCGAGCAGGAGCAGTCGCTCGGTGAGCGCGCCGGCTACGCCACGGTGCAGCCGATCGGTGCCGTGACGGTCGGACTCGCCGGAGAACGACTCGCCGAACTCGGCGCCATGGCCTCCTCACGCGCCAAGGTCCGGGTCTTCTCGGACGACGGCCTCTGCGTGTCAGACCCGCTGCTCATGCGTCGCGCGCTGGAGTACGTGAAGGCCTTCGACGGCGTGATCGCCCAGCACGCGCAGGAGCCCCGACTCACTGTCGGTGCGCAAATGAACGAGGGCGCCCTCTCCGGCGAGCTCGGTCTCACCGGATGGCCGGCTGTCGCTGAGGAGTCGATCATCGCCCGCGACGTGCTCCTCGCCGAGCACGTGGGTTCCCGCCTCCACATCTGCCACGTCTCGACGGCCGGTTCCGTCGACGTCATCCGCTGGGCGAAGGCCCGGGGCATCCCCGTCACGGCCGAGGTCACGCCGCACCACCTGCTGCTCACGGAGGAGCTGGTGGCGAGCTACGACGCCCGGTACAAGGTGAACCCGCCCCTGCGACGGGCGGAGGACGTCCAGGCGCTGCGCGAGGCCCTCGCGGACGGCACGATCGACATCGTCGCGACGGACCACGCACCGCACCCGGTCGAGGCCAAGGACTGCGAGTGGGACGCCGCCGCGAACGGCATGGTGGGCCTCGAGTCCGCCCTCTCCGTCGTGCACGCGTCGATGGTCGCGACCGGGCTCCTGGACTGGAACGACGTCGCCCGGGTGCTCTCGGCGACGCCGGCGAGGATCGGACGGATCACCGGGCAGGGGGCTTCGATCGAGGCCGGTGCTCCGGCGGAGGTCGTGCTCTACGACACCGCCGCCACCCGTCCGTTCGGCACGGCCGACCTGGCCGGCAAGGGCGTGAACTCGCCCTACCTCGGCCTGGAGCTGCCCGGCCGCGTCGTCGCCACCTTCCACCGGGGCTACGCGACCGTCCTGGACGGCGCCGTGCTCCCGACGGAGCAGGTCGCGGCCGCAGCACGCCGTGCCGCGCGATCCGCGGAGGTCGAGCACTGATGGACGGGCGGATCCTCGCGGCCGTCCTCGTCGCCCTCGTCCTCCTCGGCATCCTCGCCCTCATGGCCTTCGCCTGGCGACGCCGCGTCGCGCGCGACGCCCAGGTCGGTCCCCTCGCGGAGCTCCCCGACCCGCGGCCGGTCCCGTCACTGACGGTCGAGGTCCTCTACGTCGCGACGTCGAAGCACGACCAGCCGCTCGAACGGCTGGCGTTGCAGGGACTGCGCTACCGATCCCGGGTCACGCTCGAACTCGGTGCCGCCGGAGTCGTCGTCGACGTCCCGGGGGAGCGGCCGACGTTCATCCCGGCGACGAGCATCGTCGGCGTCGACCAGACCAACCTCACGATCGACCGGGTCGTCGAGCCGGGCGGGCTCATCCGCCTGAGCTGGCGCCCCGTCCCGACGGTGATCGCGGACAGCACCTTCCGCGTCCTCGAGCAGGCGGACCGCGCCCGCATCATCGACACCGTCACGAGCCTCATCCCCGCCGCGGACGCCGGACTCCGGCCGACCGGCACCCCAGACACCGTCGCCGACATCACCTCGGCCGACGACTCCACCCCACCGCCTCACGAGAGGGCTTGACCATGACCTCCTTCACCCCACCCAGTCCAGCGGTACTCGTCCTCGAGGACGGCAACCGCTACGTCGGGCACGCCTACGGCGCGACCGGCCGCACGCTCGGCGAGGTCGTCTTCGCCACCGGCATGACCGGCTACCAGGAGACGCTGACCGACCCGTCCTACGCCGGACAGATCGTCCTGATGACCGCGCCGCACATCGGCAACACCGGCGTCAACCGCGAGGACATGGAGTCCGCCCGCGTCTGGGTCGCCGGATACGTGGTGCGTGACGCGTCGCGCGTCGTCTCGAACTTCCGAGCGGACCGCTCGCTCGACGACGAACTCGTCCAGGACGGCGTCGTGGGCATCAGCGGCATCGACACCCGCGCGGTGACCCGGCACATCCGTTCCGCCGGTTCCATGCGCGGCGGCGTGTTCTCCGGCGAGGACTTCGAGTTGTCCGGCGCCGAGCAGCTCAGTCTCGTCCGGGCCGGCGCGCAGATGGCCGGTCTGAACCTGTCGAGCCAGGTCTCCACGACCGAGCAGTACACCGTGCCGGCGGTGGGCGAGCGCGTCGGTTCCGTCGCGGTCCTCGACCTCGGCGTCAAGACGTCGACGCTCAACCACCTCGCCGCTCGCGGCTTCGACGTCGTGGTGCTGCCGCAGTCGGTGACCTCGGCCGAGGTCCTCGCGCTCGAACCGTCCGCCCTGTTCTTCTCCAACGGCCCCGGTGACCCGGCTGCGAGCGACGCGCACGTCGCCCTCCTGCAGGACGTGCTCCGCGCGGGCGTGCCGTACTTCGGCATCTGCTTCGGCAACCAGCTGCTCGGGCGCGCGCTCGGCTTCGAGACCTACAAGCTGCCGTTCGGTCACCGCGGGATCAACCAGCCGGTCCTCGACAAGGCGACCGGTCGGGTGGAGATCACCTCGCAGAACCACGGTTTCGCGGTCGACCTGCCGATCGAGGGCAGACACGAGACGCCCGCCGGGTTCGGCCTCGCCGAGGTCAGCCACTACAGCCTGAACGACGAGGTCGTCGAGGGCATCAACTGCATCGACATCCCCGCGTTCTCGGTCCAGTACCACCCCGAGTCCGCCTCGGGTCCGCACGACGCGGTCTACCTGTTCGACCGGTTCCGCGACCTCGTGACCGGCCACGCCACCACTTCCAGCACCAAGGAGAACAACTAGTGCCCAAGCGCGACGACATCAACAGCGTCCTCGTCATCGGCTCCGGGCCGATCGTCATCGGGCAGGCCGCCGAGTTCGACTACTCGGGCACCCAGGCATGCCGCGTGCTGCGCGAGGAGGGCGTCCGCGTCATCCTCGTCAACTCGAACCCGGCGACCATCATGACCGACCCCGACTTCGCCGACGCGACCTACGTCGAGCCGATCACCTGGCAGGTCATCGAGACGATCATCGCGAAGGAGAAGCCCGACGCGATCCTGCCGACCCTCGGCGGCCAGACGGCGTTGAACGCCGCGATCCAGCTGCACGAGCACGGCATCCTCGAGAAGTACGACGTCGAGCTCATCGGCGCGAACTTCGAGGCGATCAACAAGGGCGAGGACCGCCAGATCTTCAAGCAGCTCGTGCTCGACGCGGGCGCGGACGTGGCCCGCTCGTACATCGCCCACACGGTCGAGGAGGCCGTCGGCTACGCCGAGGACCTCGGCTACCCGCTGGTCGTCCGCCCCTCGTTCACCATGGGCGGCCTCGGCTCGGGCTTCGCATACACCGAGACGGAGCTCCGCCGGATCGTCGGCGACGGCCTCCACCAGAGCCCGACCACCGAGGTGCTCCTCGAGGAGTCGATCCTCGGCTGGAAGGAGTACGAGCTCGAGCTCATGCGCGACACGGCCGACAACACCGTCGTCGTCTGCTCGATCGAGAACGTCGACCCGGTCGGCGTGCACACCGGGGACTCCATCACGGTGGCCCCCGCCCTGACGCTGACGGACCGCGAGTACCAGAAGCTCCGCGACATCGGTATCGACATCATCCGCGCGGTCGGCGTCGACACCGGCGGCTGCAACATCCAGTTCGCGGTCGACCCGGCCGACGGCCGCATCATCGTCATCGAGATGAACCCGCGCGTCTCCCGCTCGAGTGCCCTCGCCTCGAAGGCGACCGGCTTCCCGATCGCGAAGATCGCGGCGAAGCTGGCCATCGGGTACCGCCTCGACGAGATCCCGAACGACATCACGAAGGTCACGCCCGCGAGCTTCGAGCCCACGCTCGACTACGTCGTCGTGAAGGTCCCGCGCTTCGCGTTCGAGAAGTTCCCCGCCGCCGACCCGACGCTCACGACCACCATGAAGTCGGTGGGTGAGGCGATGGCCATCGGACGCAACTACGCCACCGCCCTGCAGAAGGCGCTGCGGTCGCTCGAGAAGCGCGGTTCCAGCTTCCACTGGGGCGACGAGTCCCGCAGCGTCGAGGAGCTGCTCGAGGTCATGAAGACCCCGACCGACGGCCGCATCGTCGTCGTGCAGCAGGCGCTCCGCAAGGGTGCCACCGCTGAGCAGGTCTTCGAGGCCACCAAGATCGACCCGTGGTTCATCGACCAGATCGTCCTGATCAACGACGTCGCCGACTGGATCGCCGCGGCGGAACGCCTCGACACCGAGGTGCTCCGTACCGCGAAGAACCACGGCTTCTCGGACGCGCAGATCGGTCAGCTGCGCGGGTTCGGCGAGCAGGAGGTGCGCGAGGTCCGGCACATCCTCGGTGTCCGCCCGGTCTACAAGACGGTCGACACGTGCGCCGGCGAGTTCCCGGCGCTCACCCCGTACCACTACTCGAGCTACGACACCGAGACCGAGGTGGTCGCGAGCGACCGCCGCAAGGTGGTCATCCTCGGGTCCGGCCCGAACCGCATCGGCCAGGGCATCGAGTTCGACTACTCCTGCGTGCACGCGTCCTTCGCGTTGCAGGCCGCCGGCTTCGAGACCATCATGATCAACTGCAACCCGGAGACCGTCTCGACGGACTACGACACGAGCGACCGACTCTACTTCGAGCCGCTCACGCTCGAGGACGTCCTCGAGGTCATCCACGCCGAGAGCGAGTCGGGCGAACTCGTCGGTGTCGTCGTCCAGCTCGGCGGCCAGACGGCGCTCGGGCTCGCGAAGGGGCTCGAGGCCGCAGGCGTCCCGATCCTCGGCACCACGCCGACCGCCATCGACCTCGCCGAGGAGCGCGGCCAGTTCCAGGAGATCCTGGACGCCGCCGGCCTCGTCGCACCGAAGAACGGCACCGCGGTGGAGATCGAGGGTGCGCTGCGCGTCGCCGAGGAGATCGGCTACCCGGTCCTCGTCCGCCCGAGCTTCGTGCTCGGCGGACGCGGCATGGAGATCATCTACGACAGCGCCTCGCTCACGGACTACTTCGTGCGCATCGAGGACCAGGGCATCGTGGGCCCGGCCCAGCCGCTGCTCGTCGACCACTTCCTCGACGACGCGATCGAGATCGACGTCGACGCCCTGTTCGACGGCGAGGAGCTCTACATCGGTGGCGTCATGGAGCACATCGAGGAGGCCGGGATCCACTCGGGCGACTCGAGCTGCACCCTGCCGCCCGTCTCGCTCGGTCGTGCCGAGATCGACCGCGTGCGGAACGCGACGCTCGCGATCGCCCAGGGGATCGGCGTGCGCGGTCTGCTGAACGTCCAGTTCGCGATCGGCGCCGGCATCCTCTACGTCATCGAGGCGAACCCGCGTGCGTCCCGCACGGTGCCGTTCGTGTCGAAGGCGCTCGGCATCCCGCTGGCGAAGGCCGCATCACTCATCATGACCGGCGCGACGGTCGCCGAGCTCAAGGACTCGGGGCTCCTGCCCCCGGTCGACGGATCCCGCGTCCCGATCGACTCCCCGGTGTCGGTCAAGGAGGCCGTGCTGCCCTTCAAGCGCTTCCGCACGAAGGACGGCCAGATCGTCGACAGCGTGCTCGGCCCGGAGATGCGCTCCACCGGCGAGGTGATGGGCATCGACAAGGACTTCCCGCGCGCGTTCGCGAAGAGCCAGGAGGCGGCCTACGGCGGCCTGCCGTCGAGCGGAACGGTGTTCGTCTCGGTCTCCGACCGCGACAAGCGTTCGATCATCCTGCCGGTGCTGCGCCTCCAACAGCTCGGGTTCGACATCCTCGCGACCGACGGCACGGCCGAGGTACTGAACCGGAACGGCATCAGTGCCCGGACGGTGCGCAAGTACAGCGAGACCACGGCCGCGGGCGAGGACGACTCGATCGTCGACCTGATCAACCGCGACGAGGTCGACATGGTCATCAACACCCCGAGTGGCCGGTCGGCTCGCGCCGACGGCTACGAGATCCGCGCGGCCGCCGTCGCGGCCGACAAGCCGCTCTTCACGACGATCGCGCAGCTCACCGCCGCGGTCGGCTCCTTCGAGGCGCTCGGCGGGGGCTTCGAGGTCCGCTCGCTCCAGGAGTACGCACTCGATCGGGCTGCGCGCTCGTGACGGCTTCGTTCGGAACCCGACTGGACGAGGTCTTCGTCCGGTCGGGCCGACTCTGCGTCGGCATCGATCCGCACCGCTTCCTGCTCGAGGCGTGGGGACTGCCCGACACCGCCGCCGGCGCGGGGGCCTTCGGCCTCGCCGTCGTCGAAGCCGCAGCCGGTCGCGCCGGGATCGTCAAGCCGCAGGTGGCGTTCTTCGAACGGTTCGGATCGGCCGGGTACATCGCCCTCGAAGGGGTCCTCGCCGCGGCACGCGACGCCGGGCTCCTCGTGATCGGCGACGCCAAGCGCGGTGAGATCGGGACGAGCATGGAGGGCTATGCCGAAGCGTGGCTGACCCCCGGTTCACCGCTGGAGGTCGACGCCCTCACCGTGAACCCCTATCTCGGCTTCGGCTCACTGCAGCCGGTACTCGAGCTCGCCGAGCAGCACGGCAAGGGCGTGTTCGTGCTGACGGCGACCTCGAACCCGGAGGGTCGCGACGTCCAGCTCGCCGAGGACAGGGCCGGCCTCACCGTCGCGGCGTCGATGCTCGAGGAGATCGACCACTGGAACGCACGGCACCACCCCGGGGCGACCGGTTCGATCGGTGCGGTCATCGGAGCCACGCTCCGTCTCGAGGAGTTCGGCCTGACGGAGGTACCGCCGACGACCACGCTCCCGATCCTGGCACCCGGGTTCGGCCACCAGGGGGCCTCGGTCGCCGACCTCGGATCCATCTACGGCGACCTCGCGCCGGGCGTCATCGTCTCCGAGTCCCGGAGCATCCTCGCGGCCGGACCCTCGGGGATCGCGGACGCCGTCGAACGTTCCGTCGCAGCCGTGAGGAGCGCCCGTGGTTGACCAGGAGCAGGACCAGCCCAGTAGGAACATGCCGGAGGTCGATCGGGCCGCAGCCTCGCGTGAGGCCGTGCGCAAACGCCGCGCCCGCGCGACCGTCAAGGCGTCCATCGCCTCCGGCGCCCGCACCCCGTTGGAGGTGCTCGACGCCGCGACCGCCGATCCGGACGGTATCGAGGGCGGCATCCGCATCACCGAGTACCTCCTCAGCATCCCGAGTGTCGGCGTCACCAAACTGGGGCGAATCCTCGAATCGCTCGGCATCTCCTCGGTCAAGCGCCTCGGCGGTCTCGGCCGACTGCAGCGGGATCGCCTCCGCGCCTTCATCGCAGAACGCTACCCGGGCACCGCGCGCAGCAGACTCGTCGTGCTCGCCGGCCCGACGGCCGTCGGCAAGGGGACGGTGGCCGCCTACATCCGCGACCACTACCCGGAGGTGCACCTCTCCGTCTCGGCCACGACACGCAAGCCCCGGCCGGGGGAGCAGCACGAGGTGAACTACTACTTCGTGACCGACGACGAGTTCGACGGCCTCATCGAGGGCGACCGCCTGCTGGAGCACGCCACGGTCCACAACGCGTACCGCTACGGCACGCCACGCGAGCCGATCGAGCGAGCGCTCGCGGCCGGCGACAGCGCATTGCTCGAGATCGACATCCAGGGTGCCAGGCAGGTCCGGGAGGCGATGCCGGAGGCGACCCTGGTGTTCCTGCTGCCCCCGAGCTGGGACGAACTGGTCCGTCGACTGGTCGGACGAGGCACCGAGGACGAGGAGGAACGGGAGCGCCGACTGCGCACCGCGAAGGTCGAACTGGCCGCCGCGGACGAGTTCGACCACCGTGTCGTCAACGACGACGTGGCCCGCGCGGCCCAAGAGGTCGTAGACTTGATGAAGATTCACGGGGATTGACGTCCGACGCGCACCCCGCATCGATCCGATCTTCCCCGAACACAACCACACGAGGAGTGTGAACCTGCATGGCTGACAAGCTCAAGGGCATCATCGATCCGCCCATCGACTCCCTGCTCACCAAGGTCGAGTCCAAGTACGCACTCGTGATCTTCGCGTCCAAGCGCGCGCGCCAGATCAACGACTACTACGCCGACCTCCACGAGGGCAGCCTGTTCGACAACGTCGGGCCGCTGGTCGACTCGTCCGTCGAGGACAAGCCGCTCTCGATCGCGATGCACGAGATCAACGAGGACAAGCTCCAGATCAAGCCGATCGCCGAATAACCGCTTCACCACGACGAATCCGCCGGGCGCCAGACGACCGGCGGATTCGTCGTGTCGGTCCCGTTCCCGCCGCCGCCGACGCCCCGCGTCACGGACGGACGACGTGTCCGAGGCCTCGACTAGAGTGATGAACGGTCCGGCCCCGGAACACCGCGACGGCCGATCCCTCCACCATCGCACCACCACTTCCGACGGGAGACCGCATGACCGAGCTGCGCCTGTTCACCTCCGAATCCGTGACCGAGGGGCATCCCGACAAGATCTGCGACCAGATCTCGGACAGCATCCTCGACGCGCTCCTCGAGGTGGATCCGCGCAGTCGAGTCGCCGTCGAGACGCTCGTCACCACCGGGCTCGTCCATGTCGCCGGTGAGGTCTCCACGAGCGGCTACGTCGACATCCCGACGATCGTCCGCGAGCGCATCCGGTCCATCGGCTACACCTCGTCCGACATCGGATTCGACGGCGACTCCTGCGGCGTGAGCGTGTCGATCGGCTCGCAGTCCGCCGACATCGCCGCCGGAGTCGACCATGCCTTCGAGTCCCGCGAACAGTCCAGTGTCGACGCCTACGACCTCCAGGGCGCCGGCGACCAGGGCATCATGTTCGGGTTCGCGACCACCGAGACGCCGCAGTACATGCCGCTGCCCAGCTGGATCGCACACCGTCTCGCGGAGCGACTCGCCGAGGTCCGCAAGTCCGGCCAGCTCGACTACCTGCGCCCGGACGGCAAGACCCAGGTCACCATCGGATACGACGGCTTCCTCCCGAAGACCGTGGAGACGGTCGTGGTCTCCACGCAACACAATCCGGGTGTCTCCACGGAGCAGCTGCGTCGCGACGTCCAGCGTCACGTCATCGAACCGGTCCTCGCGACGGTCGAACTCGACAGCTCGAACGTGACGCACCTGATCAACCCGACCGGCATCTTCGTCGTCGGTGGCCCGATGGGCGACGCGGGGCTCACCGGACGCAAGATCATCATCGACACCTACGGCGGAGCGGCTCGACACGGCGGTGGAGCCTTCAGCGGGAAGGACCCGTCGAAGGTGGACCGCTCGGCCGCATACGCCATGCGCTGGGTGGCGAAGAACGCGGTCGCCGCCGGATTCGCCGAACGTCTCGAGGTGCAGGTCGCCTACGCCATCGGCAAGGCCGCGCCGGTCGGGCTCTACGTCGAGACCTTCGGGACGGCCCATGTGCCGGAGGCGGACATCACGCGCGCGATCCGCGACGTCTTCGACCTCCGTCCGGCCGCGATCATCGCCGACCTCGACCTCATCCGCCCCATCTACGCCGCAACGGCGGCGTACGGGCACTTCGGCCGCGAGCTCCCCGACTTCACGTGGGAGCGTCTCGACCGGGTGGAGGCGTTGCGGTCAGCAGCCGGGCTGTAGCCGTGGTCGGCGCGAGGGTCGCCAGGGTGGTACTCGACTCCCCGTTGCCACAGCTCGACCATCTGTTCGACTACGCCATTCCCGACGAGCTGGCCGATGACGCCGTGCTCGGCGCGCGCGTCTCGGTCCCGTTGCGCTCGGCCGGGCGGTCGGCGAACGGGTTCATCGTGGACCTCGCCGACTCGAGCGAGTTCGGCGGGGCGCTCAGCCCGCTGAGCTCGGTCGTGTCGTCGGTACCGGTCCTGACCCCGACCCTGTGGACGCTCGCTCGCCGTGTCGCGGATCGCAGCGCCGGCAGCGCGATGGACGTCCTGCGTCTCGCGATCCCGCCGCGACAGGTCCGGGTGGAGAAGACCTGGGCCGCCGCGGCCCCGCCGGAGCCTCCGTCGGTCGAGCGGCGCACCGTCCCGGGGTTCGCCCCCGGCTCCCTCGACCGTCTCGCGCCGGGGGAGCGGTACGCGATCAGCGCGATCCCCACCCTGACCGCGACGAGCGCGGGCGTCTGGCTCCCGGACTGGTCCTTCACGCTGGCGGCTCTCGCCGTGAACCAGCTGGCCGAGGGCAGAAGCGCGATCCTGTGCGTCCCCGACTACCGGGACGTCGAACACCTCCTTGCGGCGCTCGACGACCTCGGTGTCGGTGCCGCGGTCGCGAGGGCCGACGCCAAGCAGACCCCCGCTGCTCGCTACCGCTCCTACCTGGACGGACTGCATCCGGTGCCGCGGATCGTCGTCGGCAACCGGTCGGCCGTCTATGCACCGGCGCACGACCTCGGACTCATCGCCCTCTGGGACGACGGCGACCCCCTCCATCAGGAGCAGCTCGCCCCCTATGTGCACGCCCGCGACGTCGCGTTGACCCGGCAGGAGATGAGCGGATCCGCCCTTGTCTTCGCCGCGCATTCGCGCAGTACCGAGACGCAGCGACTCGTCGAACTCGGCTGGCTGCACGAGGTCGCACCCACCCCGCCGATACGACCGAGAGTCGTCGTGTCCCGGGCCAGCGGCGACGACGCCATGACGAGCCAGGCGAGGATCCCGTCGAGCGCGTGGCGCGCGGTCGACGAGGCATTGCATCACGGACCCGTGCTGGTCCAGGTCGCGCGGCCGGGGTACGCGCCGCACCTCGCCTGTCGACGGTGCGGGACGAGGGCCCACTGCTCGGTGTGCCACGGTCCACTCCAACTCGCCACAGCCCGTTCGCAGCCCTCCTGCCGTTGGTGCGGTCACCTCGCGGCTGGGTGGTCGTGCGAGACCTGTCACGACACCGCGTTCCGCGTCACGGCCGCCGGCACCGGCCGGACCGCCGAGGAACTGGGCCGGGCGTTCCCCCGGTACCGGGTCGTGGTGTCGGACGGAGACGCCCCCAAGTTCGAGGTCGGCCCGGAGCCGGCGCTGGTGATCGCGACCCGAGGCGCGGAGCCCGTCGCCGCGGGCGGCTATGCCGCCGTCCTCCTGGTCGACGCCGACCGCATGCTGGCGCGGGAGTCGCTCCGCGTCGCCGAGGACTGCCTGCGGTGGTGGTCGAACGCCGCAGCTCTGGCCGCTCCACGCGCGCCGGTGCTCCTGATCGGCGTCGAGGCCCCCGTGGCGAACGCCTTCGCCCTCTGGCAGCAACCGCGGTTCGCGAGTGAGGAACTCGCCGAGCGCAGAGAGCTCGGGTTCCCTCCCGCGGTCCGGAGCGCGACCCTCACCGGCACCCGCGACGCCGTCGACGCCGCTCTCGCCGCACTGCCCGCCGAGTACCGGAGCCGCGTGCTCGGCCCGACCGTCGACGAAGCGGGGGACAGCGTCGCGATCCTGCGGGTCGACTACGGCCACGCCAGGGCGGTCGCCGAGCAGTTGCGGGCGACCGTCGTCGCGCAGGCGGCGAAGCGTCGACGGCCGACCCCCGGCAGGCGGGCGCCGAAAGCCCCGCCTACACTCAGAGTACGATTCGACGATCCGGAGATGCTGTCATGATCCACCCCGTCCACGAAGTCCGAACCGCATGAGGCTGGTCTTCGCCGGCACCCCCGCCGTCGCCGTCCCGACGCTCGACGCCCTCGTCTCGGCCGGGCACGAGATCGCGGCCGTCGTCACTCGACCCGACGCCCCGCTCGGCCGCAAGCGGATCCTGACCCCGTCACCGGTGGCAGCGGCCGCCGAACGGCTCGGGCTCCCGGTCATCCGCGCTGCACGTCTCGACGACGACGCGACCGCGCGGATCGTCGCGCTCCGTGCGGAACTCGGCGTGATCGTCGCGTACGGCGGACTCGTCCGCGAACCCCTCCTGTCCGCGCCGGCACACGGTTGGATCAATCTGCACTTCTCATTGCTGCCGGCCTGGCGCGGCGCGGCTCCCGTCCAGCGGTCCGTGATGGCCGGAGACGCGGTCACCGGTGCATCGGTCTTCCAGCTCGTGCCGGCTCTCGACGCCGGAGACGTCTTCGCGACGGTGGAGACGCCGATCGGCGAGGGCGAGACCTCGGGGGAGCTCCTCGACCGCCTCGCCGAGCTCGGCGCACCGCTCACCGCGGAGGTCGTCGCCGCCATCGCCGCCGGCACCGCGGTCGCGGCCCCGCAGCAGGGCGAGGTGTCGCTCGCGCCGAAGCTCGACGGCCAGGACGGTCGGATCGTCTGGGACCGCCCCGTCGCCGACGTGTGGTCGCAGATCCGCGGGGTGACGCCCGAACCGGGCGCGTTCACCCTCCTCGACGAGTCACGGCTGAAGGTGCACCGTGCCGTCCCCGCGACGACCATGCCGACGGACCCACCGGCGCCCGGGACGATCGCGTCCATCGACGGCCTCGTCCTGGTCGGCACGGCGGACACACCGTTGCAACTGCTGCAGGTGCAGCCGGCCGGGCGCACGGCGATGCCCGCCGCCGACTGGTGGCGCGGCGCGTCCGCTGGAACCGATCGGCTGGTCACCGCGTGAGCGGCCAGCAGCCCGAGGGCCAGCGACGCCGCGACCGACGGCCCCGCGACGAGGAACCCCGACGCGGACGCCAGCGTCCCACGCGTCCGCGTGACTCGGCGACCGTGCAGCCGGCACGCCGAGTGGCCTTCGACGTCATCCACGCCGTCAGCACCTCGGACGCCTACGCGAACCTCCTCCTGCCACACCGGCTGGCCGAGGCGAAGTTGAGTCCGGCGGACGCCGGCCTCGCGACCGAGCTGACGTACGGCACCCTTCGCCGACGCGGGTACTACGACCGCGTCATCGCGCACGCGGCGAAGCGTCCCGTGACCGAGATCGACGACGCGATCCTCGACGTCCTGCGGCTCGGTGCCCATCAGCTGCTCTCCATGCGCGTCGCAGGCCACGCCGCCGTGAACGAGTCCGTCGAACTCGCCCGGTCCGCCGGTTCGCGGTCGGCGGCCGGCTTCACCAACGGTGTCCTCCGCACCATCTCGCGGACCGAACCCGCCGAGTGGGAGCGGATCCTGCTGGGTGAGGTCACGAACGACACCGATCGCCTGGCAGTGAGCACCGCCCACCCGTCGTGGGTCGTTCGGGCCATCAGGCAGGCGCTCGACCTGCAGGACCGCGGCGACGAACTCGAGGAGGCGCTGGCCGCGGACAACCTCGCCCCGCAGGTGAACCTCATCGCGCTCCCGGGGCTCGCCGATCGGCCCGAGGACGCCGAGCCGAACCGCTTCTCCCCATACGGCTTCCGCAACCCCGGCGGCGACCCGGTCCAGCTCGTCGGGACCGGCGGCGGCCGCCTCCGCGTCCAGGACGAGGGCTCGCAGCTCGCCGCGCTCGCGCTGACGCGGGCGGTACCGGTGCGGCCCGGCGAGCGATGGCTCGACCTGTGCGCGGGC
Source organism: Plantibacter sp. (assembly GCF_059073635.1). NCBI lineage: Bacteria > Bacillati > Actinomycetota > Actinomycetes > Micrococcales > Microbacteriaceae > Plantibacter > Plantibacter sp. The sequence continues at coordinate 208,200 of NZ_JCACOF010000009.1, forward strand.
CCGGGTGGCAAGGCGGCACTCCTGGCCGCCGAGGCTCTCGCCGGGGAGGCACGCCTCGATGCGAACGAACTGGTCCCTGCGAGGGCCCGTCTCGTGGAACGCGCCCTCGCAGGTGTCCCGCTCGAGGTGTCGGTCTCGACCGCCGACGGCACGAAGCTCGCTGCGGAGCATCCCGGGAGCTACGACCGAATCCTCCTCGACGCCCCGTGCACCGGGCTCGGCGCGCTGCGACGACGACCGGAGGCGCGGTGGCGGAAGACCCCGAAGGACGTCTCCGAACTCACCCGACTGCAGGGCTCACTGCTCGACGCCGCCATCACCGCGCTCGCTCCCGGCGGGATCGTGGCGTACGTGACGTGTTCGCCGCACGTCGGCGAGACGGCACTGATCGTGGAGAGCGCGCTGCGAGCCCACCCCGGGATGGAGCGACTCGACACCTCCGCGGTGCTCGACCAGGTCACGACCGAACCGCTCGACGCCGCGGCGCCCGGTGGCGCGGTCCAGCTCTGGCCGCACCGCCAGGGCACCGACGCCATGTACATCGCGCTGCTCCGCAAGCCCGCGGAGTCGGCCGGACCCACCGTCGATCGATAGGCTCGAGCACATGTCCGCGCGCATCAACCCGAGCATCCTGTCCGCCGATTTCGTGAACCTCCAGGCCGACCTGGAGCGGATCGCGAGCGCCGACCTCGTCCACGTCGACGTCATGGACAACCATTTCGTCCCGAACCTCACGTTCGGTCCGCAGATGGTCGGTCGCATCCAGGACGTGTCTCCGGTCCCGCTCGACGTCCACCTCATGATCTCGGACGTCGATCGATGGGCTCCCGGCTACGCCGAGCTCGGGGCGTTCTCGGTGACGTTCCACGCCGAGGCCACCGGCGACCCCGTCGCCCTCGCCAGACGCCTGCGTTCCATCGGGGCGCGTGCCGGGATCGCGGTGAAGCCCGGCACGCCCATCGAGCCGTACCTGGAACTCCTGCCGGAGTTCGACCAAGTGCTCGTCATGACGGTCGAACCGGGGTTCGGCGGACAGTCGTTCATGCCGGAGACCATGCCGAAGCTGCAGGCGCTGTCAGCCGAGGTCGCACGCACCGGTCTCGACGTCTGGCTCCAGGTCGACGGCGGGATCTCCGCGGACACGATCGGGATCGCGGCCGCCGCCGGTGCCGACACCTTCGTCGCGGGGTCGGCCGTCTACAGCGGTTCCGATCCGGCCTCGAACATCGCGCTGCTCCGGGCCGCCGCCGAGGCGTCGACGCACACCCACTGACGCAGCGGGCCGGTCCAGCGCGTCCGCGGTGCGCGCCGCCGCCCGGAACCGGTACCCTGGAGCACGTGAAAACCTTCGACGAGCTGTTCGACGAGCTGCGCCTGAAGGCCGAGACCCGGCCGGAGGGTTCCGGCACCGTCCGCGAACTGGACACGGGTGTGCACGGCATCGGGAAGAAGATCGTCGAGGAGGCCGCCGAGGTCTGGATGGCGGCCGAGTACCAGAGCGACACCGAGACGGCCGAGGAGATCTCCCAGCTGCTCTACCACGTGCAGGTGATGATGGTGGCGAAGGGGCTCACCCCCGCCGACGTCTACCGACATCTGTAGGAGCACGTCGCGGCGCATCCGCCGCGCCTCCTGATCACCCTGTCGAGACACCATCGCACAACACGAAAGTCACCCCATGCTGAGAGTCGCCGTGCCCAACAAGGGCTCGCTGTCCGAGACCGCCGTCGAGATGCTGCAGGAGGCCGGCTACGCGACCCGTCGCGACACCAAGGAGCTCCACGTCGTCGACGCACGGAACGACGTCGAGTTCTTCTACCTCCGTCCGCGCGACATCGCGACCTACGTCGGTTCCGGCGCCCTCGACATCGGCATCACGGGGCGCGATCTGCTCCTGGACTCGCACTCCGCCGCGACTGAACTCGCCGAGCTGGGCTTCGGCGGGTCGACGTTCCGCTTCGCCGGTCCGGCCGACGAGTTCTCCGAGCTCTCCGATCTCGCGGGGAAGACGGTCGCCACCAGCTACCCCGGCCTCGTCGGCAACTTCCTCCGCGACGCCGGTGTGGATGCGACGCTCGTCCACCTCGACGGTGCGGTCGAGTCGGCGGTCCAGCTCGGGGTCGCGGACGCGGTGGCCGATGTCGTGTCCACCGGCACGACCCTCCGGAAGGCCGGACTGGGCATCTTCGGCCCGGTGATCCTCGACTCCACCGCCGTGCTCATCGCGTCGCCGGAGACGAAGCCCACCACCGCGACGCTCATCCGCCGACTGCAGGGCGTCCTCGTCGCGCGGCAGTACGTGCTCGTCGACTACGACCTCCCGGTCCGGCTGCTCGAGCAGGCGACCGCCGTCGCCGGTGGCATCGAGTCGCCGACGATCTCGCCGCTCCGCGACCCCGAGTGGGTGGCGGTCCGGGTCATGATCCCTCGCGGCGACGCGAACGACGTCATGGACCGCCTCTACGAGCTCGGCGCACGCGCCATCCTCGTCACGGCCATCCACGCCGCCCGACTCTGAATCGCCCGTCCCTCACCACCCGTCCCAGTCGCTCTGCGGAGGCCTCCGTGTCACTCGCCACCCGAGTCATCCCCTGTCTCGACGTCGCCGACGGGCGCGTCGTGAAGGGCGTCAACTTCCTCGACCTCCGCGACGCCGGCGACCCCGTCGAACTCGCGAAGCGCTACGCCGAGCAGGGCGCGGACGAACTGACCTTCCTCGACGTCACGGCCACCGTCGCCGAACGCGACACCACCTACGACCTCGTCAGCCGGACCGCCGAGCAGGTCTTCATCCCGCTCACGGTCGGCGGCGGGGTCCGCTCGACCCAGGACGTCTCCCGGCTGCTGGCCAGCGGGGCGGACAAGGTCGGCGTGAACAGCGCCGCGATCGGCCGACCGGAGTTGCTGGGGGAGATCGCCGACCGCTTCGGCGCTCAGGTCCTCGTCCTCTCCCTGGACGTGAAGCGACACGCCGGCAGCGCATCCGGATGGATCGTCACGACACACGGCGGCCGACGTGAGACCGAACTCGACGCGCTCGCCTGGGCCACCGAGGCGATCGACCGCGGTGCGGGCGAGCTGTTGGTGAACTCGATCGACGCCGACGGCACCAAGGCCGGGTTCGACACCGAGCTCATCAGCGCCATGCGCGAGATCAGCCGGGTTCCGGTCATCGCGTCAGGGGGAGCAGGCCGCCTCGCCGACTTCCCACCCGCGATCGCCGCGGGGGCCGACGCCGTCCTCGCTGCGAGCGTCTTCCACAACGGCGAGTTGACGATCGGCCAGGTCAAACAGGAACTCGCCGACGCCGGTTGGACGGTGCGGGCATGAGCGCGGACATCACCATCCCGGTGGGCGCCGATCCGGAGACCGCGATCGGGCAGCTCACCTTCGACGCGCAGGGCCTGCTCCCCGCGATCGTGCAGCAGTGGGACTCCCGCGAGGTGCTCATGCTCGGCTGGATGGACGCCGAGGCCGTCCGCCGGACGATGACCGAGGGTCGGGTCACCTACTGGTCCCGCTCACGACAGGAGTACTGGCGCAAGGGGGACACCTCCGGACACGTGCAGTTCGTCCGGGCGCTCGCCTACGACTGCGACGGGGATACCCTGTTGGTGGAGGTCGATCAGCACGGCGCTGCCTGCCACACGGGCACGCGCAGCTGTTTCGACGGCCGGAGCCTCGACGTCGTCGCAGCGCCATCGCCGACACCATGAATCGAGTTGGAGCATGACCGAGAGCACTGCAGCACCCCAGTCCGGGCCGGTGGAGCCGCCGAGGCGCGACGAACCGTCCGAGGCTGACGAGCTCGAGTCACGAGCTCTGCGCAGTCGTCAGCGCCGCCTGAAGACCCTGCTCCTCGTCACCGCCGTCCTCGCCGACGCGCTCATCCTCGCGGCGTGGACCCAGACCTGGCTCTCGATCAGCCTCGTGGGCGTCGGCCCACACTCCGGCGCGCTCGACGTGGTCGGCTCCGTCGCCGCTCCCGCCCTGTCCGCACTCGCCCTCGCCGGTCTCGCCCTCGTCGCGGCGCTGGCGATCGCCGGGCCGGTGTTCCGCATCATCCTCGGCCTGCTGGAGGCCGTGATCGGCGCCTGCGTCATGATCTCGTCGATCGCCGTGCTCGCCTCGCCGGCGACCGCGGGCGCGGCGGCCGTGACCGAGGCCACGGGCGTCGCCGGGAGCCAGTCGACCATCGACCTCGTCGCGGCGACCACGCTCACCGCCTGGCCGGCGATCACCCTGGTGCTCGGCGTCGTGCTCGCACTCGCCGGGCTCGCGACCGTGCTCACCCACCGCCGGTGGCCCGGTCCGTCGAAGAAGTACCAGACCGTCCGGTTCACGCAGGTCGAGACGGCCCCGAGCGCCGACCCGGTGGGCGCCTGGGACGACCTCAGCCGCGGCGACGACCCGACGCGCTGACCGCTCCGCCGACCCCCGACGGCACCCCGGGCCACCTGGGAACTCGTGGCCCACGCACGGAACCGCGCGCCGGTTGCCGGTACACTGGAACCCGCACTCGCACAGAAGGAGAACCATGAGCACCGACCCCTCGGACCCCGGCCACGGACACTCGCCCGCCGCCTGGACGGCCGTGATCATCATGTTGGTCGCGTTCGCCGCCGGTACGGTCTTCTTCTGGCTCGACATGCCCGTCCTCGTCTGGGCCTCCGCCGGCGTCCTCCTCCTCGGGTGGATCACGGGCGGTGTCCTCGCCAAGGCGGGTTACGGCGTCGGCGGGTCCAAGACCGTGGCGAAAGAGCACTGAACATGCTCGCCGACCTGATGGCCGGCGCGAAGGAGGACGCTCTCGGGCGCCTCGCGGGCCGTCCGGCTGCAGTCGTCGAAGCCGCTGCTGTCGACGCCCCTCCGGCCATCGACGCCCTCGCTGCGCTCGCCCCGGCCGACCAGGTCAAGATCATCGCCGAGGTCAAGCGGTCCAGTCCGTCCCGCGGCGCGCTGGCCGACATCCCCGACCCGGCGCTCCTCGCCTCGCTCTACGAGCAGGGTGGTGCCAGCGCGGTCAGCGTGCTGACCGAGGGCCGGAAGTTCGGCGGTTCGCTGCAGGACCTCGAGGCCGTCCGTGCCGCGATCCGCATCCCGGTCCTGCGCAAGGACTTCATCTCCTTGCCGTACCAGGTGTTCGAAGCCCGGGCATCCGGCGCCGACCTGGTCCTCCTGATCGTCGCCGGACTCGATCAGGCCACCCTGTCGTCGCTGCATGAACTCGTCGTGCAGCTCGGCATGACCCCGCTGGTCGAGACCCATTCCGCCGACGAGCTGGCCAGAGCGAGCGACATCGGCGCGCGGCTCATCGGTGTCAACGCGCGGAACCTCAGCACCTTCGAACTCGACCAACACCTCTTCGGATCGTTGACCGACCGTTTCCCCGCCGACGCCGTCAAGGTGGCCGAGTCCGCTGTGCTCCGCGCCGCCGACGTCGCCGCCTACCGACGTGACGGCGCCGACGTCGTCCTGGTCGGCGAGGCGCTCGTCACCGGCGACCCCGTCGCCACCCTCGAACAGTTCCTGGGAGCCACCGCATGACCATGTCACCAGCCACCCCCGCCCACGCGGAACCGACGCACCTCCGAGACGAAGCCGGTCCGTTCTTCGGCGACTTCGGCGGACGCTACATGCCGGAGGCGCTCATCGCCGCGGTCGACGAGCTCGCGACGGCCTACGAGGCCGCCAAGGCCGACGAGAGCTTCCAGGCCGAGCTGACGACGCTGCTCCGCGACTACGCCGGCCGCCCGTCGATCATCACCGAGGTGCCACGCTTCGCCGCATCGGCCGGTGGTGCGCGCATCTTCCTCAAGCGCGAGGACCTCAACCACACCGGCTCGCACAAGATCAACAACGTCCTGGGCCAGGCGCTCCTCACGAAGCGCATCGGCAAGACCCGCGTCATCGCCGAGACGGGGGCCGGTCAGCACGGTGTGGCCACGGCCACCGCGGCCGCTCTCTTCGGCCTCGACTGCACGATCTACATGGGCGAGGTCGACACCGAGCGCCAGGCGCTCAACGTCGCCCGCATGCGGCTCCTCGGCGCGACCGTGATCCCCGTCACGACGGGGTCCCGGACCCTCAAGGACGCCATCAACGAGGCGTACCGCGACTGGGTCGCGTCGGTCGAGACCACGAACTACATCTTCGGCACCGCGGCGGGCCCACACCCCTTCCCGGTCATGGTCCGCGACTTCCAGAAGATCATCGGAGAAGAGGCCCGCGCACAGCTCCTCGAGCTGAACGGTTCACTTCCCGACGCGGTCGTCGCCTGCGTCGGTGGCGGCTCCAACGCCATCGGTATCTTCCACGCCTTCCTCGACGACGCGGACGTCGCGCTCTACGGAGTGGAGGCTGCCGGCGACGGCGTCGACACCCCACGGCACGCCGCGTCCATCGGCCGCGGTCGTCCGGGTGTCCTGCACGGTGCCCGCACCTTCGTCCTCCAGGACGACGACGGCCAGACCGTCGAGTCCCATTCCATCTCCGCAGGCCTCGACTACCCGGGCGTCGGACCGGAGCACGCCTGGCTCGCCGACACCGGCCGGGCGACGTACGTCCCCGCGACGGACGCCGAGGCGATGGAGGCCTTCCGGCTCCTGAGCCGCACCGAGGGGATCATCCCAGCGATCGAGTCCGCCCACGCACTGGCCGGGGCCATCGTCCTCGGCAAGGAACTGGGCCCCGAGGCGACCATCCTGATCAACCTCTCCGGGCGCGGAGACAAGGACGTCGAGACGGCTGCCACCTACTTCGGACTCCTCGACGAGGCCGGGCGGAACGCATGACCGCCCCGGCCACCGACCACACGACGGTCTCACCGGTCGCCTCGGCGATCGACGCCGCCGCCGTCGACCGCCGCGGCGCCCTCATCGGGTACCTCCCCGTCGGGTTCCCCGACCTCCAGACGAGTATCGACGCCGCCATCGCGCTCGCGCAGAACGGCGTCGACGTCCTCGAGCTCGGCGTGCCCTACTCCGACCCCGTGATGGACGGAGCGGTCATCCAGGCAGCGACCATGACCGCCCTCGCGGAGGGGTTCCGGTTGCGCGACGTCTTCACGGCGATCAGCGCCATCCGCGCCGCCGTGGACGTCCCGGTCCTCGTCATGACGTACTGGAACCCGGTGCTGCAGTACGGCGTCGAGCGCTTCGCCTCCGACCTCGCCGCGGCCGGCGGAGCCGGGCTCATCACCCCCGACATCACCCCCGACGCCGCGGCGGACTGGCTGGACGCCAGTGAACGCCACGGCCTCGACCGGGTCTTCCTCGCAGCACCGACGTCGAGCGACGAGCGCCTGTCGCTCGTGACCGAGCGCTCCCGCGGCTTCGTGTACACCGTCTCCACGATGGGCATCACCGGTGCCCGGCAGGACCTCGACGCGGCCGCGAAGACCCTCGTCGGTCGTCTCCGCACGGCGGGGGCACAGCACGCGTGCGTCGGCATCGGCATCTCGACCGCGGAGCAGGTCCGCTCGGTCCTCGAGTACGCCGACGGAGCCATCGTCGGCTCCGTCTTCGTCAAGGCTCTCGCCGACGGCGGCGTCCCGGCGATCACCGAGGTCGCCCGTTCACTCGCGGCCGGCACCGCCCGCTGAGGGTATCCTCACCACGTCCGCGATGCTGAAAGCCCTACACTCGATCAGAGTTCGTAACGAAAGGCGACCACTGCAGTGATTGCACCCCTCAGCATCCCGAGCCCGAACCCGGACATCGCGACCTTCAGCGTGGGCCCGTTCACGGTGCACATGTACGCGCTCTGCATCATCGCCGGGATCATCGCCGCCACCATCCTCACCTCCCGGCGGCTGACGAAGCGCGGTGCCGAGCCGGGCATCGTGCTCGACATCATCCTGTGGGCCATCCCCTTGGGGATCATCGGTGCGCGGATCTTCCACGTCCTGACCCACCCCGGCGACTACTTCTACCCGGGTGCCGACCTCCTGCGGACGCTCTACATCTGGGAGGGCGGCATCGCGATCTTCGGTTCGCTCATCGGTGGAGCGGTCGGCGCCTACATCGGCTGCCGCATGACCGGGATCCGGTTCTGGACCTTCGCCGACGCCCTCGCGCCCGGCCTGCTGCTCGCCCAGGCGTTCGGTCGCCTCGGCAACTACTTCAACCACGAGCTCTACGGGCTCCCCACGGACCTGCCCTGGGGCCTCGAGATCGAGGCCAGCAACCCCGCGTTCCCGATCGGTCTGCCCGCCGGCACGCTGTTCCACCCCACGTTCCTGTACGAGATCATCTGGAACCTGCTGGGGGTGGCCGTCATCCTCTGGATCGGACACCGCTTCAACCCGCAGTGGGGCCGCCTGTTCGGTGTCTACCTCATCTGGTACGGCGCCGGTCGCACGGTCTGGGAGACCATCCGGATCGACCCGAGCGAGTACCTCTTCGGCATCCGCGCCAACGTCTGGGCCGCGATCCTCGCGATCGTCGTCGGACTCGCGATCATCGTCATCCAGTCGCGTCGCCACACGGGTGCCGAGCCGTCGCCGTACGTCCCCGGCCGTTCCTGGGCCGATCCGAAGGCTGCGGTAGACTACTACGACACCGACGCGGAGAACCTGGGGCTGCGCAGTGCCTCCGCCGACGACGATGCCGACGGATCAGACCGCACTGCGTCATCCACTCCGTCGTCCGAAGCCACGGTCGCCACAAGCAAGACCGGCTCTCGCTCCTAGGCTGAACGCACCCTCGTCGGCCCGGTGGATCCCGGCTCAGCAGGGGATCCATCACCCGTTTCGTCCCAGGGCCAGCGACGTCCCCCTTCTGATCCCCTTTCGTGAGGACGGTAATTCCATGGCGCATGCACCGTACGCTTCGTTCAGCTCGGTTCCGCCCAAGCAGGGCATGTACGACCCGGCGAACGAGAAGGACGCCTGTGGCCTGGCGATGGTCGCGACCCTGACGGGCGAGGCCTCGCACAGCATCATCGACGCGGCGCTCGGTTCGCTCCGCAACCTGGAGCACCGCGGCGCGATCGGTTCCGACGCCGGGACCGGCGACGGCGCGGGCATCCTCACCCAGATGCCCGACGCCTTCCTGCGCGGCGTCGCCGGATTCGACCTGCCGCCGCTCGGTGCGTACGCCGTGGGCATCGCCTTCCTGCCCACCGACGCCTCCGAGCGCGCACAGCTCCAGACGCGCATCGCCGCGATCGCCGCCGAGGAGGAACTCACCGTCCTCGGCTGGCGCGAGGTGCCGGTCGACCCCGACGAGCTGGGGAAGCTCGCCCGTGCGGCCATGCCGGCGTTCGAGCAACTGTTCGTCACCGGGTCCGGCGCCTCGACGCCGACCGGGATCGCCCTCGACCGACTCGCCTTCCGGCTCCGGAAGCGGGCGGAGCGCGAGCTCGGGGCGTACTTCATCTCCCTGTCGAGCCGCACGCTCGTCTACAAGGGCATGGTCACGACGCTCCAGCTCGAACCGTTCTACCCCGACCTGTCCGACGAGCGGTTCGCGACCAAGCTCGCCATCGTCCACTCGCGGTACTCCACCAACACGTTCCCGTCCTGGCCGCTCGCCCAGCCGCTGCGCATGATGGCGCACAACGGCGAGATCAACACGGTCGAGGGCAACCGCAACTGGATGCGCGCGCGGCAGTCGCAGCTCGAGTCCGAGCTCATCGGCGACATCCGCCCGCTGCTCCCCATCATCACGCCCGGAGCGAGCGACTCCGCCTCGTTCGACGAGGTCCTGGAGCTGCTGACGCTGACCGGACGGTCCCTCCCGCACGCCATGATGATGATGGTGCCCGAGGCCTGGGAGAAGCAGACCGGGCTGTCGCAGGAGCGACGCGACTTCTACGAGTTCAACTCCATGCAGATGGAGCCGTGGGACGGTCCGGCCGCCCTCACCTTCACGGACGGCTCACTCGTCGGCGCGACCCTGGACCGGAACGGCCTGCGTCCCGGTCGCTGGCTGGAGACGACCGACGGTCTCGTCGTCCTGGGTAGCGAGATCGGCGTCCTCGACGTCGACCCGAGCCGGGTCAAGCGCAAGGGCCGCCTGCGCCCCGGAAAGATGTTCCTCGTCGACACCGAGGCCGGGCGGATCATCGAGGACGACGAGATCAAGGACGAGCTCTCGGCTTCGGCACCCTGGGGCGACTGGCTCGACGCCGGACGCATCAACCTGAGCGACCTGCCGGAGCGCGAGCACATCGTGCACACGCCGGCATCCGTCACCCGCCGCCAGCGGACCTTCGGGTACACCGAGGAGGAGGTGCGCATCCTCCTGCAGCCCATGGGCCAGAACGGTGCGGAGCCGCTCGGCGCGATGGGGTCGGACACCCCGATCGCGGTGCTCTCCGACCGCCCTCGGCTCCTGTTCGACTACTTCGTGCAGCAGTTCGCCCAGGTCACCAACCCGCCGCTCGACTCGATCCGCGAGGAGGTCGTCACCTCGCTGAAGCTCGGGCTCGGCCCGGAGCGCAACCTCCTCTCGTGGGGCCCCGAGCACGCCAAGCAGGTCGTCCTCGACTTCCCGGTCATCGACAACGACGAGCTCGCCAAGATCCAGCACATCGACCCGAACCCGGCGAGCCCGCTGACGACGACCGTCAAGGCGCTGTACCGCGTCGAGGACGGCTCGGCCGGACTCGAGACGCGCCTGCGCGAGATGTGCGACGAGGTCGACCAGGCGATCCTCGCCGGCTCGGAGTTCATCGTCCTGAGCGACCGTGACTCGAACTCCGACCTCGCGCCGATCCCGTCGCTGCTCTCGCTCGCCGCCGTGCACCACCACCTGATCCGCGCCGAGAACCGGATGAAGGTCGGGCTCGTCGTCGAGGCCGGCGACGTGCGCGAGGTCCACCACGTCGCGCTGCTCATCGGCTACGGCGCCTCCGCGATCAACCCGTACCTGGCCATGGAGAGCTGCGAGGACCTCGTCCGCAGCGGCCTCATCCAGGGCGTCACCCGCGAGCAGGCCGTCAAGAACGTCATCAAGGCGCTCGGCAAGGGCGTGCTCAAGATCATGTCGAAGATGGGCATCTCCACGGTGTCCTCCTACGCCGGAGCACAGGCCTTCGAGGCCGTCGGCCTGAGCCAGCAGCTCGTCGACAGCTACTTCACCGGTACGGAGACGAAGCTCGGCGGTGTCGGCATCGAGGTGATCGCCGAGGAGAACGCGAAGCGTCACCGGTACGCCTACCCCGAGGACGCCGCATCGACGGCCCACGAGCGCCTGCAGTCGGGCGGCGAGTACCAGTGGCGTCGCGACGGTTCGCCGCACCTCTTCAACCCGGAGACGGTCTTCAAGCTGCAGCACGCGACCAAGACGCGCCGGTACGACATCTTCCGCGAGTACACCCACATGGTCGACTCCCAGGCGGCGCAGCTCATGACGCTCCGCGGGATGTTCACGCTCCGCGCCGGTGCCCGCCCGCCCGTCCCGCTCGACGAGGTCGAGTCGGTCGCGTCGATCGTGAAGCGGTTCTCGACCGGGGCGATGAGCTACGGTTCCATCTCGCGCGAGGCGCACGAGACGCTGGCGATCGCGATGAACAGCATCGGTGCCAAGTCGAACACGGGTGAGGGCGGCGAGGACGTCGACCGGCTCCTCGACCCGACGCGCCGCAGCGCGATCAAGCAGGTCGCCTCCGGCCGGTTCGGCGTGACGAGCATGTACCTGACGCACGCCGACGACATCCAGATCAAGCTCGCCCAGGGTGCGAAGCCCGGCGAGGGCGGGCAGTTGCCGCCGACGAAGGTGTACCCGTGGGTGGCACGGACGCGGCACGCCACGGCGGGCGTCGGCCTCATCTCGCCGCCGCCGCACCACGACATCTACTCCATCGAAGACCTCAAGCAGCTCATCTTCGACCTGAAGCGTGCGAACCCGAAGGCCCGGATCCACACCAAGCTGGTGAGCCAGTCCGGCATCGGTGCGGTGGCCGCGGGCGTCGCGAAGGCGCTCTCGGACGTGATCCTGGTCTCGGGTCACGACGGCGGAACCGGCGCGAGCCCGTTGAACTCCCTGAAGCACGCCGGGACGCCGTGGGAGCTGGGTCTCGCTGAGACGCAGCAGACGCTCATGCTCAACAACATGCGCGACCGCGTCGTGGTGCAGGTCGACGGTCAGATGAAGACCGGACGCGACGTCGTCATCGGCGCACTGCTCGGCGCGGAGGAGTTCGGCTTCGCGACGGCACCGCTCGTCGTCTCCGGGTGCGTCATGATGCGCGTGTGCCACCTCGACACCTGCCCGGTCGGCGTCGCGACGCAGAACCCGGTGCTGCGCGAGCGGTTCACCGGCAAGCCGGAGTTCGTCGTGAACTTCTTCGAGTTCATCGCCCAGGAGGTGCGCGAGTACCTCGCCGAGCTCGGGTTCCGGACGCTCGAGGAGGCGATCGGCCACAACGAACTGATCGACGCCGACCGAGCGATCGACCACTGGAAGGCGTCCGGGCTCGACCTCGCCCCGGTCCTCGTGGGTCCTGTCTTCGCCGACGACGAGCCGCGGATCAACCGCCGGCCGCAGGAGCACGAGCTCGAGAAGCACTTCGACCAGCAGCTCATCACGGCCGCCTCGGACGTGCTCGAACACGGCGGCCACTTCTCGGTCGACCTGCCCATCCGCAACACGGAGCGGGCGGTCGGCACCATGCTCGGCCACGAGGTCACCCGGCGGCACGGCGAGAACGGGCTCCCGGCAGGGAGTATCGACATCACCCTGCGCGGCTCGGCCGGGCAGTCCTTCGGTGCGTTCCTCCCCGGCGGCATCGCCCTGCGGCTCATCGGCGACTCGAACGACTACGTCGGCAAGGGCCTGTCCGGTGGGCAGATCGTCGTCCGGCCATCCGAGCGCGCAGCCTTCGCGCCCGAGGAGAACGTCATCGCCGGCAACGTCATCGGGTACGGCGCGACCCAGGGCACCATGTTCCTGAGCGGGATCGTCGGCGAGCGGTTCCTGGTGCGCAACTCCGGCGCCACGGCGGTCGTCGAAGGCGTCGGTGACCACGCGCTCGAGTACATGACGGGTGGTCTCGCCGTCATCCTGGGTCAGACCGGCCGGAACCTCGGCGCGGGCATGTCCGGCGGCACGGCCTACGTGTTCGACCTCGAACGCGACCAGGTCAACCGCGACTCCCTCGCCTCGGGGGAGCTCACCCTGTCCGAACTCGACAGTGCCGACGCCGAGATCGTCCGCGACCTCCTCGAACGGCACGTCGTGGAGACCGGTTCTCCGCTGGCCGGCCGGCTGCTCGCCGACATCGAAGACTCACTCGCCCGGTTCGTCAAGGTCCTCCCGCGTGATTACGCGGCAGTCCTGGCGACCCGACAGACCGCACTCGACGAGGGGCTCGACCCCGACGGCGACATCGTATGGAACCGAATCCTGGAGGTGACCGGTGGCTGATCCCAAGGGATTCCTGAAGGTACCGGAGCGCGAGCTCCCGAAGCGCCGGCCCGTGCCGGTCCGCATCATGGACTGGAAAGAGGTCTACGAGCAGAGCGACCCCGCGACCGTCCGCAAGCAGGCTGGTCGCTGCATGGACTGCGGCATCCCGTTCTGCCACCAGGGCTGCCCGCTGGGCAACCTCATCCCGGAGTGGAACGACCTGATGTGGCGAGGCGAGGGCCGCTCGGCCATCGAGCGGCTTGCACGCCACGAACAACTTCCCGGAGTTCACGGGTCGTCTCTGCCCGGCGCCGTGCGAGAGTTCGTGCGTGCTGGGCATCAACCAGCCCGCCGTGACCATCAAGCAGGTCGAGGTCTCGATCATCGATCAGGCGTTCGCCAACGGGTGGGTCGAGTCCCACCCGCCGGAGCGGCTGACCGGCAAGACGGTCGCCGTCGTCGGCTCCGGGCCGGCCGGCCTCGCCGCAGCCCAGCAGCTGACGCGTGCCGGCCACACGGTCGCGGTCTACGAGCGCGACGACCGCATCGGCGGTCTGCTGCGCTACGGCATCCCCGACTTCAAGATGGAGAAGAAGCACCTCGACATCCGGCTGAAGCAGATGCAGGACGAGGGCACCCGGTTCCGCGCCGGCGTGAACATCGGGGTCGACATCAGCTGGGACGAGCTCCGCGCCCGCTACGACGCCGTCGTCATCGCCACCGGTGCCATGGTGCCGCGCGACCTCCCGATCCCCGGTCGTGACTTCTCCGGGGTCCACTTCGCGATGGAGTACCTCGTGCAGGCGAACCGCGTCGGCGCCGGAGACACGGTCTCCGACCAGATCACGGCGGAGGACAAGCACGTGGTGGTCCTCGGCGGCGGCGACACCGGTGCCGACTGCATCGGCACGGCGCACCGTCAGGGTGCCGCCTCCGTCACGAACCTCGCCATCGGCACGCAGCCGGCGGGGGAGCGGCCCGAGCACCAGCCGTGGCCGATGATGCCGACGCTCTTCGAGGTCGCGAGTGCGCACGAAGAGGGCGGCAACCGCGAGTACCTGGTGTCGACCGTCGAGTTCCTCGCCAACGAGGCCGGCGAGGTGCGGGCGATCCGCGTCGCCGAGACGGAGTTCGTCGACGGCCGTCGCGTGCCGAAGAGCGGCACCGAGCGGGAGATCCCCGCCGACCTCGTCCTGCTCGCACTCGGGTTCACGGGCCCGGAGGGCGAGACCCTCGAGTCGCAGTTCCAGCTCCCCTTCACCGGGCGCGGCAACGTGGCACGGGAGCACGACTACCAGACCAACCAGCCCGGCGTGTTCGTCGCGGGTGACGCCGGTCGTGGCCAGTCCCTCATCGTCTGGGCGATCGCCGAGGGCCGCGCTGCGGCGTCGGCCGTCGACCAGTACCTCGAGGGTGAGACCCAGCTTCCCTTCCCGGTCCGTCCCACGGACCAGCCCATCTCCCTCTAGGCTTTCAGGCGGACGACAAGCGTCGGACGCATCATGCCGAGCAGTGAGTACCGAAGCGCCTCGTGCGCAGAAACCATGGAGAACACACACACATGAGACGAGCCAAGATCGTCGCAACGCTGGGGCCTGCAGTCTCCAGCTATGAGAACATCCGGGCCATCATCGATGCGGGGGTCGATGTCACCCGGATGAACCTGAGCCACGGCAGCTACGACGTGCACGAGGCCATCTACGCCAACGTGCGCAAGGCCACCGAGGACTCCGGCCGTGCCGTCGCCGTCCTGGTCGACCTGCAGGGCCCGAAGATCCGCCTCGGCAAGTTCGAGGGCGGCCCGTACGACCTCGCCGTCGGCGACATCTTCAAGATCACCATCGAGGACATCCTCGGTACCAAGGAGATCTCCTCGACGACGTTCAAGGGCCTGCCCCAGGACGTCAAGCCGGGCGACTTCCTCCTGATCGACGACGGCAAGGTCAAGGTCGAGGTCGTTGAAGCGGACGACACCGTCGTGACCACTCGCGTCATCGTCGCCGGCCCCGTGTCGAACAACAAGGGCATCAACCTCCCCGGTGTCGCCGTCAACGTCCCCGCGCTCAGCGAGAAGGACGAAGCGGACCTCCGATGGGGACTGCGTCTCGGCGCCGACCTCATCGCCCTGTCCTTCGTGCGCGACGCGGCCGACATCGACCGCGTCCACGAGATCATGGCGGAGGAGGGCCGCAAGGTCCCCGTGATCGCCAAGATCGAGAAGCCGCAGGCCGTCGAGAACCTCGAGAGCATCGTCGAGGCGTTCGACGCGATCATGGTCGCCCGTGGCGACCTCGGTGTCGAGCTCCCGCTCGAGGCCGTCCCGATCGTGCAGAAGCGCGCGGTGGAGCTCGCCCGCCGCATGGCGAAGCCGGTCATCGTCGCGACGCAGATGCTCGAGTCGATGATCTCCAGCCCCATCCCGACCCGCGCGGAGACCTCCGACGTCGCGAACGCGGTGCTGGACGGTGCTGACGCGGTCATGCTCAGTGGCGAGACGAGTGTCGGCGCCTACCCGGTGATCACGGTCCAGACCATGGCCCGGATCGTCGAGTCGACCGAGATCCACGGTCTCGACCGCGTTCCGCCGCTCGGCACGAAGCCGCGCACCCAGGCCGGAGCGATCACGTTGGCGGCCGTCGAGGTGGCGGACTTCGTCGAGGCGAAGTTCCTCTGCGTCTTCACGGAGTCGGGCGAGTCGGTCCGCCGCATGGCCCGTCTCCGCAACCGGATCCCGATCCTGGCGTTCACGCCCGACCCGGCCATCCGTCGTCGGATGGCGCTGAACTGGGGCGTCGAGTCCTTCGTCGTCGAGCGCGTCACGCACACCGACCAGATGGTCGCCCAGGTGGACGAGGTCCTCGTCGCCACGGGCAAGGCCGCCGTCGGTGAGCCGGTCATCATCATCTCCGGTTCCCCTCCCGGCATCCCCGGGACGACGAACGACATCCGCGTCCACAAGGTGGGCGACGTCCTCTAGTCGTCGACAGCAGCGAAGGCCGTGGTCCTCCCGTACGGGGACCACGGCCTTCGTCGTCCGCCGGGTGTGCGGTGGCACCGCGATTCCGGACGCCGTGGGTCTAGCCTGATGCCCATGAACCGTTCCGTCCTCGTCGACGACACCCTCCGCAGCGCGGTGGGCCTGGAGCCGGGAGGCGTCGACCGTGAGGCGACCGGTGTCGGCGGGACTCCTGGCCTCCCGATTCGCCGTCCTGGAGCTCGCCGCGGTCGCCGTCGGCGCCGTGGAGGATGCCGCCGACCGACTCCGCATCGCCCTCGGATACGAGCCGATGCACACGGCTCTCGACCTCGAGCGGATCGCCGCGGCCTACCAGAGCGACCGCCTGTTGCGGATCGACGGAGCAGCCGTGGACGCGTTCGCGCCACTGTCCGGCTTCTTCGCCGCGGCAGACGGCTGGGTGCGCACGCACGCGAACTACCCGCACCATCGTCGCCGCCTGAGCGCCATGCTCGGGATCGGCGACGAGGCCACCCGCGCAGAGCTCGCCTCGGCGATCGCCTCCCGCTCGGCTCTCGACCTGGAATCGGAGGCCGCGGGAGTCGGCGCACTCCTCGTCGCCGTCCGGAGCGCTGCCGAGTGGTCGTCCACACCACAGGCCGCCGTCGGTGATGGACCGCTCGTCAGGCGTCATGGCGGCTCCGTCGGCTCGACGATCGCCTCGCGGGTGCGGCCGACGAGGCGGCAACCCTTGCGCGGCCTCCGCGTCCTCGACCTGACGCGGGTGATCGCCGGTCCGGTGTCCACGAGGACCCTCGCGCTCCTCGGCGCGGACGTCCTGCGCGTGGATCCACCGCAGGTCCCCGAGATCCCGTGGCAGCACACCGACAGCGGCCAGGGGAAGCGGACGGCGACGCTCGACGCGTCGACACCGCGCGGCCTCGCGACACTGCAGACGCTGAGCGACGAGGCCGACATCCTGGTGACGGGGTACCGACCACACGCCCTCGAGCGCCTCGGTCTGCGAGGTCGCGACGGTCTGGTCACCGGCTCCGTCGACGCCTGGGGTACGACGGGGCCCTGGGGTGATCGACGCGGTTTCGACAGCCTGGTCCAGGCCGCCACGGGCATCGCGCTGGTCGAAGGGGAGGACGGCGCCCCGGGTGCCCTGCCGGCTCAGGCGCTCGACCACAGCGCGGGATACCTGCTGGCGGCGGCCATCGTCGACGACGTGGCGGCGGTCGTCGGCGGCGGTGATGCCGGCCGGTCGTCGGTGTCGCTCGCCCGCGTCGGTGCGGCGCTCCAGCGACTGCCACGATCCGAGGAACGCCCGCCGTCGGACCTCCCGGGAGCGCGGTGCCTGGTGACCCACGGTGCGGTGACGACGGCCCGCCCCGGGCTCAGCGCCTTCGACGACCACGCGTCCCCGGCGGCGGTCCTGGGGAGCGCCGAACCGCAGTGGACCCCGCGCAGCTGATCCCGGCACACTCCGCACCGGGAGATGACCGCCGTCCGGTCGCTCGCCTACCCTGGAGGTATGCGCCTCATCCTCATCAGACACGGTCAGACCTCGTCCAACGTCGCCGGCCTGCTCGACACCGCGATCCCCGGTGCCGTCCTCACCGACCTCGGCGAGACGCAGGCGGCCGCCCTCCCCAAAGCGCTCGTGGGGGAGCGGATCGACGCGGTCTACGCCTCCACCGCGGTGCGGGCGCAACAGACCGCCGCACCTGTCGCCGAAGTCAGCGGGCTTCCCGTGATCGTCCGTGACGGACTCCGGGAGATCAGCGCCGGCGACAACGAGATGCTCGGGTCGCCCGAGGCCGTCCAGGTCTACATCGACACCATCGTGGCGTGGGCGATGGGCGACCTCGACACCCGGATGCCGGGCGGCGAGAACGGCCACGAGGTGTTCGCGCGCTTCGACGCCGTGATCGAGGAGCTCGAGGGTTCCGGACTGGAGAGCGTGGTGGTCGTGAGCCACGGAGCGATGCTCCGGTCCTGGCTCGGGCTGCGCGGGGCGAACGTCGACGGACACTTCATCGGCACGCACCCCATCACGAACACGGGCGTCATCATCGTCGACGGGGACACGACCACCGGTTGGCGGGTCGACACGTGGACGGGCGACGCCGTCGGCGGACCGGAGCTGACGACGGAGGCCGACGGTCCGGCCGCCGCCGTCGAGCGCGGCTTCTGATCAGTTCGCGTCGTCGGCCGAGGTCGCGCCGTCCGTGAGGAACGGTCCGGGCTCTTCGCCGGGCTGACCCGGGAGTGAGCCGACGAGACGGTCGAGCTCGGCGGCGTCGACGTCGATGCCCTGGTCGCTGAGACGGTCCGCCAGCGCTGCCCGGACGTCGAGGTCGGGAGTGAGGGACCGGTCGGCTGCGACCTGCACGAGGATGCCCTGGAGCCGGTCGTCGGTGCTGGCGTCGTGGACGTCCTGGCGCGGGTCGGTGTGCTCTGCGGTCATGGTGTCGGGTCCCATCGTGTCGGACGACGTGAGGTACGCCGTGCTCTCGACGGTACGCTACGGCGTCGCCGACACCTCCCGCAGGGGCTTGACGATCGAGAGCGGTTCACGGGTCGTCGGAGCCTGGTGAGCTGCAGTCCGAAGCTGAGACTCCACTCGTCGCGGTACCGGTGGTGGGACTCGAACCCACACGTCTTTCGACAAAGCATGTTGAGTGCGCCCGGAGGGCTTTCCCACTCGTTCGCGGTACCGGTGGTGGGACTCGAACCCACACGTCTTTCGACAAAGCATTTTGAGTGCTCCGCGTCTGCCATTCCGCCACACCGGCGCGTCCGCCGCACGGCGAACAGCAACCTGCATCAGAGTACCGTAGGATTTGAGGGTGACCGAGCAAGAGACCCCTCCCGCAGCCCCACGGCGCGTCGTCGTCGCTGAGGACGAATCCCTCATCCGCCTCGACATCGTCGAGATCCTCCGCGACAACGGTTTCGAGGTCGTCGGCGAGGCCGGCGACGGCGAGACCGCTGTCGCCCTCGCGACGGAACTCCGTCCGGATCTCGTGATCATGGACGTCAAGATGCCTCAGCTCGACGGCATCTCCGCGGCCGAGCGCATCGGTAAGGCGCACATCGCCCCGGTGGTCCTCCTCACGGCCTTCAGCCAGAAGGAGCTCGTCGAGCGGGCGAGTGAGGCAGGTGCCCTCGCCTACGTCGTGAAGCCGTTCACGCCGAACGACCTCCTTCCCGCGATCGAGATCGCCCTCTCGCGCTACCAGCAGATCATCACCCTCGAGGCCGAGGTCGCCGACATGGTCGAGCGGTTCGAGACCCGCAAGCTCGTCGACCGGGCGAAGGGCCTCCTCAACGAGAAGATGGGCCTCACCGAGCCCGAGGCGTTCCGCTGGATCCAGAAGGCCTCCATGGATCGCCGCCTCACCATGCACGATGTCGCGCAGGCCATCATCGAGCAGCTCAGCGCCAAGAAGTAGCGCTCCTCCCTCGTCGCAAGAGCGGCCCGTCCCCTCGGGGGCGGGCCGCTCTGCTGTGTCCGGTGCCGGACTCGTCAGCCGGTCGGTGCGTCCTTGATGAGGTTCGTGATGCGGATCGTGGAGCACCGTCGTCCCTGCTCGTCGGTGACGGCGATCTCGTGCACGGTGAGCGAGCGACCGAGGTGGATCGGCGTGCAGACACCCGTCACGATGCCCTCGGTGGCGGATCTGGTGTGCGTCGCGTTGATGTCGATGCCGACCGCGAGCTTGCCCGGGCCCGCGAAGAGGTTGGCGGCCATCGAGCCGAGGGACTCGCCGAGCACGACGTACGCCCCACCGTGCAGCAGCATCGCGGGTTGGGTGTTGCCCTCCACCGGCATGGTGGCGACGGATCGCTGCACCGTGAACTCGGTGAACTCGATGCCCATCTTGGCGGCGAGTGCGCCACTGCCCCTCGTCCGCAGGAACTCGAGTGCGTCGTCGGTCTCGTTCGTCATGTCCACCTTCGGATCGGGCCTGAGCCGTGTCGGCACCGGCTTGTAGGCTGGGCGCGTGTCGGAATCAGAAAAGCCTACCCTCCTCGTCGTCGACGGCCACTCGCTCGCATTCCGGGCGTTCTACGCCCTGCCGGTCGACAGCTTCCAAACCCGCGACGGTCAGCACACGAACGCCATCCACGGCTTCATCTCCATGCTGATCAGCCTGCTCAAGAACGAGAATCCGAGCCACATCGCCGTGGCGTTCGACATCTCGCGCCGTTCCTTCCGCACCCGCGAGTACCCCGAGTACAAGGGCACACGCGGCGAGACCCCGCCGGAGTTCAAGGGGCAGGTGCCGCTGCTCGAAGAGGCGCTCAAGGCGATGAACATCACGACGATCAGCAAAGAGGACTACGAGGCCGACGACATCCTCGCCACCCTCGCCAAGCAGGGCGCTGAGGACGGCTTCCGCGTGCTCGTCGTCTCCGGCGACCGCGACACCATCCAGCTCGTCACCGACGACGTCACCCTGCTGTACCCGTCGAGCCAGGGCGTCTCCGCGCTCACCCGGTACGACGGCGCCAAGGTCTTCGAGCGCTACGGCATCCGGCCGGAGCAGTACCCGGAGATCGCGGCGCTCGTCGGCGAGACGAGCGACAACCTCCCGGGCATCCCGAAGGTCGGCGAGAAGACCGCCGTGAAGTGGCTCAACCAGTTCGGCTCCCTCGAGCAGATCCTCGAGCGCGCCGACGAGATCACCGGCAAGGTGGGGGAGAGCCTCCGCGAGCACAAGGAGAACGCGGTCCGCAACCGCCGCCTCAACCGGCTCCTCACCGACGTCGAACTGCCTGTCGGACCGAAGGACCTCGAACGCCGACCGATCGACGCGGACGCGGTGGCGGCCGTCTTCGGGCGGCTCGAGTTCCGCACGCTGCTCGATCGGGTCCTCAAACTCGACGGACTCGAGGCCAACACGGATGTGTCCGCACCGCAGGCGGGCGGCGTGGTCATGCCACCGCAGAAGGAGCTGCTCGACGAAGAGCTCGAGGCGTGGATCACCCGTGCCGTCGCCGCACATCCCGCCGGGATCGGTCTCCACCTCGACCTCGACGGAGGCCTGCCGGTCGCAGCCGGCCTCGCGACGCCCACGGAGATCGTCTCGCTCGCCTGGCGTCCCGGTGAAGCCGACTACGCCCCGCTCGAGGCGTGGTTGGCGAGCGACGCCCCGAAGATCATGCACGACGCCAAGCCGCAGCTCCAGGCGGTCACGCGCGCCGGCCTGACGGTCGGCGGACTCGGCTACGACACCGCGGTCGCCGGTTGGCTCCTGCGTCCGAGCGGCGGCGACAAGACCATCGCCGACCTCATCACGCGCTATCTCGACGAGACGATGCCCGTCGCCGACCCGAACCAGCTCGTCCCCGAGACCGACCCCGTGGGTGCCGGCGGCACCGCCTGGTACGCCCTCCGCGTCGCCGAGGCGACCCGCACGGCGCTCGACGCCGGGTCACTCGGCGTCCTGCTCGACATGGAGCTGCCGGTCCTCCAGGTGCTGGCCCACATGGAGCTGACCGGCGTGACGGTCGACCACGACATCCTGAGCGGCCTGTCCGAGCAGCTCGGCAACCGGGCCGCGGAGCTCGCGAGCAACGCGTATGCGGAGATCGGCCGCGAGGTCAACCTCGGATCACCGAAGCAGCTGCAGGAGGTCCTCTTCGACCAGCTCGCCATGCCGAAGACACGCGCCAACAAGACGGGCTTCTCGACGGACGCCGGCGCCCTGGCCGATCTCCAGGAGAAGAGCCCGCACCCGTTCCTCGGGCTCCTCCTCGAGCACCGCGATGCGACGAAGCTCCGCCAGATCGTGGAGACGCTCGACAAGGCGATCACGCCCGACGGCCGCATCCACACGACGTACGTGCAGATCGGGACCAGCACCGGTCGGATCTCCTCGACCGACCCGAACCTGCAGAACATCCCCGTGCGCACCGAGGAGGGACGCCGCATCCGTGCCGCCTTCCAAGCCGGCTCCGGGTACGAGACCCTGCTGACCGCCGACTACTCGCAGATCGAGATGCGGATCATGGCGCACCTCTCCGGCGACGCCGGCCTCATCGAGGCGTTCAAATCCGGCGAGGACCTCCACCGCTTCGTCGGCGCGCGCATCTTCGGCGTCGCCGCCGAGGACGTGACCCCCGCGATGCGCAACAAGGTGAAGGCGATGTCGTACGGACTCGCCTACGGTCTGAGCGCGTTCGGGCTCTCGAAGCAGCTGCGGATCTCGAGCGCTGAGGCGAAGCAGCTCATGGTCGACTACTTCGAGCGCTTCGGTGCGGTCCGCGACTACCTGCGCAACGTCGTCGAGCAGGCGAAGCTCGACGGCTACACCGAGACGATCTTCGGTCGTCGGAGGCTCTTCCCCGAGCTCTCGAGCCCCAACCGACTGGTCAGGGAGAACGCCGAACGCCAGGCGCTGAACGCCCCGATCCAGGGTTCGGCCGCCGACATCATGAAGCGCGCCATGATCGGCATCGAGTCCGAGCTGCGCTCCGAATCCCTCAGCTCGCAGATGATGCTGCAGGTGCACGACGAACTGATCTTCGAGGTCGCCGAGGGGGAGTGGGACGCCCTGGAGCGCATCGTCCGAGCACAGATGGCGGGTGCCGCCGAGCTGTCGGTGCCGCTGGAGGTCCAGATCGGCCGCGGGCACGATTGGGACGCCGCAGCCCACTGAGCGCCCCGCAGGTCCGCACCCGGGCGCCGGACGGGTGCGGACTAGGCTCGACGTCATGTCCCACGAAGAACCTCGTCAGAGCACACCGATCGACGCCATCGCCGAGAGCTGGGTGGAGACCCTCGTCCAGCTGAAGCCGGAGGTCGGTACCTACATCGGCCGCACGGACGTCGGCGGACGGTACGGCGACTACTCGCCGGCCGGGCACGAGGCGTACATCGAAGCCGCGTCGCGCACGCTTCGCGAGCTGCGGTCGGCCGCACCGGTCGACGCCGTCGACCGCGTCACCCAGACCGACCTCTCGGCGGAGCTGGAGCTCGACCTCGCCTCGTCGGAGGCCGGTCTCCAGTACCGCGACCTCAACGTGATCGCGTCGCCGTCGCAGGAGCTGCGCGACGTCTTCGACCTGATGCCGACCGCGACGGTCGAGGACTGGAGCACCATCCGGACCCGCCTCGGCGCGTTGCCGGACGCGGTCGACGGGTACATCGAGACCCTGCGCGAGGGCATCGCCCGGGGGATCACCCCGGCACGCCGCCAGGTGGCCGAGGTGTACGAGCAGGTCCTCCGCACCGGCGCCGACGACGGGTTCTTCATCGGCTTCGCCGCCAACGCCGGTCCGGCGGACGGCCAGCTCCCGGCGTCCCTCGCCGCCGAACTCTCGACGGGTGCCGGTGCCGCAGCCGTCGCCTACAACCGTCTGGCGGACTTCCTCGCGCACGAACTGCTGCCTGCTGCAACCCAGGAGGACGCCATCGGCCGCGAGCTCTACGCGCTGCAGTCCCGCCGTTTCCTCGGCGCGACGGTCGACCTCGACGAGAGCTACGAGTGGGGCATCGAGGAACTGGCGCGCATGGTGTCGGAGCAGGAGGCGATCGCGAACGAGATCCTCCCCGGCGCGTCCGTCGAGGAGGCGGTCGCCTTCCTCGAACAGGATCCGGCGCGCAAGCTGCACGGCACCGACGCGCTCCAGCGGTGGATGCAGGAGACGAGTGACCGTGCGGTCGAGGAGCTGGGGCGGACGCACTTCGACATCCCGCAGGAGATCCGCGCGCTCGAGTGCATGATCGCGCCGACGCAGGAGGGTGGGATCTACTACACCGGCCCGACGGACGACTTCTCTCGCCCTGGCCGCATGTGGTGGTCCGTCCCCGCCGGCGTCACCGAGTTCGACACGTGGCGCGAGCTCACGACCGTCTACCACGAGGGTGTGCCAGGACATCACCTGCAGATCGGGCAGGCCGTCGTCAACCGGAAGACGCTCAACCTCTGGCGTCGACAGCTCGCCGGCACCTCCGGCCACGCCGAGGGCTGGGCGCTCTACGCCGAGCGCCTGATGGAGCAGCTCGGATACCTCGACGACCCGGCGGACCGCCTGGGCATGCTCGACGGTCAGCGGATGCGCGCGGCCCGCGTCGTCCTCGACATCGGCGTGCACCTCGGCAAGCCGCTCCCGGACGGCAGCGGGACCTGGACCGCCGAGTACGCCTTCGACTTCATGGGTCGCAACGTCAACATGTCGCCGGAGTTCGTCCGGTTCGAGGTCAACCGGTACCTCGGTTGGCCCGGCCAGGCGCCGTCGTACAAGATCGGCCAGCGCATCTGGGAACAGCTCCGCGACGACGCGGCCCGCCGCGCCGGGGACGCCTTCGACATCAAGGACTTCCACCGTCGGGCACTGGACCTCGGTGGCGTCGGGCTCGACACGCTGCGGTCGGCGATGCTCGGATGACGACCGAACGGATCGTCGTCGCCGGCGCGTCCGGGTTCATCGGGCGTCGTCTGGTCGAGTCGTTCCGGGCCGACGGCGCCACCGTCTCCGTCATCGGGCGCGGTGCCGCCGACGCGCGGTGGGGTGACCACACGGGCATCGCCCGGCTGGTCGACGGCGCGGACCTCCTGGTCAACCTCGCCGGGAAGAGCGTGAACTGTCGCTACACCCCGTCGAACCGCGCCGAGATCCTCCGGTCCCGCGTGGACACGACGACGGAGCTGGCGCGGGCGGTGCGTGCAGCCGCCTCGCCTCCGCCGCTCTGGATCAACTCGTCGACCGCCACGATCTACCGCCATGCCGACGACCGCCCGATGACGGAGGCCGACGGCGAGATCGGTTCCGGGTTCTCCGTCGACGTCGCGACCGCCTGGGAGCAGGCGTTCTTCGCGGACGAGCTGCCCGGGACACGACGGGTCGCCCTCCGCATCGCGATCGTCCTGGGCGACGGCGGAGCGCTCACCCCGCTCCGGTGGTTGGCGCGTCTCGGCCTCGGCGGACCCCAACTGGACGGTCACTGGCCCAGTTCCCGATCGCGTCGTGCCGCCGGGACGGATCACCGGTTCGGGACGCCGGGCGGGCGGCAGCGGTTCAGCTGGATCCATCTGGACGACGTCGTCGGCATCGTCCGGTTCCTCCGTGGCCGTCCCGAACTCGACGGCGTCGTCAACGTGACGTCCCCGAACCCCACCGACAACCGCGGATTCATGCGGACCGTGCGGTACGCGCTCGGGATGCCGGTCGGCCTCCCCGCACCCCGCTGGTTGCTGGAGATCGGGATGTCCGTCCTGCGGACCGAGAGCGAGCTGGTCCTGAAGAGTCGCTGGGCGATGCCGGAGCGGTTGCTGCAGGCGGGCTACCGGTTCGAGCACCCGACGCTCGATCCAGCGCTGCGGGACATCCTCTCCGACCGCGGCTTGCCTGCACACCCGGAAAATCGCTAGACTGGACTGTCACAATTGTGACGTCCTATCCGCCTGCCCGTCTCGCAGAGCGACACCGATCCCCGGATCGGTTCACACAACAGCATCGCTTCGATCAACGTCCGTGGTCATCCACGGGTCCGGAGCCGTGCGCGAGGCCGGCCTGAATCATTGTCCACCTGGAGCAATTACTACATGACAAGCGCAACGACCGCCCCCAAGCAGGTCGCAATCAACGACATCGGATCTGCTGAGGACTTCCTCGCAGCGGTCGAAAAGACTCTGAAGTTCTTCAACGACGGCGACCTCATCGAGGGCACCGTCGTGAAGATCGACCGCGACGAGGTCCTCCTCGACGTCGGCTACAAGACCGAGGGTGTCATCCCCTCGCGTGAACTCTCCATCAAGCACGACGTCGACCCCTCCGAGGTCGTCAACGTCGGCGACACGATCGAGGCTCTCGTTCTCCAGAAGGAGGACAAGGAAGGCCGTCTGATCCTGTCGAAGAAGCGCGCACAGTACGAGCGTGCTTGGGGCGACGTGGAGAAGATCAAGGAATCCGACGGCGTCGTCACCGGTTCGGTCATCGAGGTCGTCAAGGGCGGCCTCATCGTCGACATCGGCCTCCGTGGCTTCCTCCCGGCCTCGCTCATCGAGCTGCGCCGCGTCCGCGACCTCACGCCGTACCTCGGCCAGGAGATCGAGGCGAAGATCCTCGAGCTCGACAAGAACCGCAACAACGTGGTCCTGTCGCGCCGTGCGCTCCTCGAGCAGACGCAGTCCGAGAGCCGCACCACCTTCCTCAACAACCTCCAGAAGGGACAGGTCCGCAAGGGCGTCGTCTCCTCGATCGTCAACTTCGGCGCGTTCGTCGACCTCGGCGGCGTCGACGGTCTCGTCCACGTCTCCGAGCTCAGCTGGAAGCACATCGAGCACGCCAGCGAGGTCGTCGAGGTCGGTCAGGAAGTCACCGTCGAGATCCTCGAGGTCGACCTGGACCGCGAGCGCGTCTCGCTGTCGCTCAAGGCGACCCAGGAGGACCCGTGGCAGGTCTTCGCCCGCACCCACGCCATCGGCCAGGTTGCACCGGGTAAGGTCACCAAGCTCGTCCCGTTCGGTGCGTTCGTCCGCGTCGCAGACGGCATCGAGGGCCTCGTGCACATCTCGGAGCTCTCCGGCAAGCACGTCGAGCTCGCCGAGCAGGTCGTTTCGGTCGGCGAAGAGGTCTTCGTCAAGGTCATCGACATCGACCTCGAGCGTCGCCGCATCTCGCTGAGCCTCAAGCAGGCCAACGAGGGTGTCGACCCCGAGGGCACCGAGTTCGACCCGGCCCTCTACGGCATGCTCACGGAGTACGACGAGCTCGGGAACTACAAGTACCCCGAGGGCTTCGACGCCGAGACGCAGGAGTGGAAGGAAGGCTTCGACGCCGAGCGCGAGAAGTGGGAGCAGGACTACGCTGCCGCCCAGGCTCGTTGGGAAGCGCACAAGAAGCAGGTCGCTGCCGCAGCCGTCGAAGAGGCCAACCAGGCTTCCTCGTCGACCGCGTCCTCGTCGGCCGGTTCCTCGTTCTCGAGCGACTCCGCCGGCGGCGGCACGCTCGCTGACGACGAGTCCCTCGCGGCCCTCCGCGAGAAGCTCTCGAGCAACTAGTCCCACCAGCACCGACCAGCGTCGGTGTCCAGCAGGGGGTCGCCTTCGGGCGGCCCCCTGCTGCGTTGTGCGAGGGGCGCTCGTCGAAGGCGCTGCACGCTCCGCGGGTACGCTGGCTGACATGTACCTCATCGGCCTCACCGGCGGGATCGCCTCCGGCAAATCGACCATCGCGGCCCGGCTCGCTGAACACGGCGCCGTCGTCATCGACGCGGACGTCCTCTCACGAGAGGCCGTCGAGCCGGGGACCCCGGGACTGGCCGCCATCGCGGAGCGCTTCGGTGCCGACGTGATCGGGCCCGACGGAGCACTCGACCGCGCTGCGCTCGGCTCCATCGTCTTCGCCGACGACCAGGCGCGGGCCGACCTCAACGCCATCGTGCACCCGGAGGTCAAGCGGCGTTCACAGGCCCGGATCGCCGAAGCCTCGAGCGACCCCGGTGCCGTCGTCGTCTACGACGTCCCGCTGCTCGTCGAGACCGGCCGCGCCGACGAGTTCGACCTCGTGGTCGTCGCCGCGGCTCCGGAGGGGGAGCGCGCCCGTCGGCTCGTCGACCTCCGCGGGCTCGACCGGGTCGAGGCGGAACGACGGATCGCGGCCCAGGCGACCGAGGAGCAGCGCACCGCCGTCGCCGACGTGGTGATCGACACCGCCGGCTCGCTCGAGCACACCCTCAGCCAGGTCGACGCGGTCTGGCACCGCGCCGCCGCGGCCGCTGTACGGGCGCCCGACCGTCAGGACGGCGTCTGAGCGCGTCGCCCGCTCCGCTGTGGGCGAAGCGGGGCAGTGGTGTCGGTGGTCCTCCGTAGACTCGGAGCATGGAACCAACACGCGCCGTCCGCCCCTTCGAGGTGATCAGCGAGTACGAGCCGAGCGGCGATCAGCCCGCCGCCATCGAGCAGCTGTCCGGGCGCATCAACGCCGGCGAGACCGACGTCGTCCTGTTGGGCGCCACGGGTACCGGCAAGTCCGCGACGACCGCCTGGCTCATCGAAGCCGTCCAGCGCCCGACGCTCGTCCTGGCGCACAACAAGACGCTCGCGGCCCAGCTGGCGAACGAGTTCCGCGAGCTCATGCCGAACAACGCGGTCGAGTACTTCGTCTCCTACTACGACTACTACCAGCCCGAGGCCTACGTCCCACAGACCGACACCTTCATCGAGAAGGACTCGTCGATCAACGCCGAGGTCGAGCGGCTGCGGCACTCGACCACCAACTCGCTGCTGAGCCGTCGCGACGTCATCGTCGTGTCGACCGTGTCGTGCATCTACGGCCTCGGTGCGGCGGAGGAGTACCTGGAGGCGATGGCGGCGCTGCAGGTCGGGCAGAACATCGGGCGCGACCGACTCATCCGCAAGTTCGTCGGTATGCAGTACAACCGCAACGACGTCGACTTCTCGCGCGGCAACTTCCGTGTGCGCGGCGACACCATCGAGATCATCCCGGTCTACGAGGAGCTCGCGATCCGCATCGAGTTCTTCGGCGACGAGATCGAGGCCCTCTACGCCCTGCACCCGCTCACCGGCGACGTCGTGAAGAAGCTCGACGCGGTGTCGGTGTTCCCGGCCTCCCACTACGCCGCCAGCCCGCAGACGATCCAGCGCGCCATCGGCACCATCCAGGAGGAGCTGGCGGAGCGGCTCCAGTCGCTCGAACGCGAGGGCAAGCTCCTCGAGGCCCAGCGGCTCCGCATGCGCACCACCTTCGACCTCGAGATGATGCAGCAGATCGGCTTCTGCTCCGGCATCGAGAACTACTCGCGCCACATCGACGGCCGCTCGGCCGGCGAGGCACCGAACTGCCTCCTCGACTACTTCCCCGACGACTTCCTCACCGTCATCGACGAGTCGCATGTCACCGTCCCGCAGATCGGCGCGATGTTCGAGGGCGACGCCTCCCGCAAGCGCACCCTCGTCGAGCACGGGTTCCGACTCCCGAGTGCGATGGACAACCGCCCGCTCCGGTGGGACGAGTTCAAGAACCGCGTCGGCCAGACGGTGTACCTCTCGGCGACGCCGGGCAAGTACGAGATGGGCATCGCGGACGGCATCGTCGAGCAGATCATCCGCCCGACCGGCCTCGTCGACCCGGCGATCATCGTGAAGCCCTCCAACGGCCAGATCGACGACCTCCTCGAGGAGATCCGGGTCCGCGCCGAGCGCGACGAACGCGTCCTCGTCACCACCCTCACCAAGAAGATGGCGGAGGAGCTCACCGACTTCCTGACCGAGGCCGGCGTGCGCGTCCGCTACCTGCACTCCGACGTCGACACCCTGCGGCGGGTCGAGCTGTTGAGCGAACTCCGGCAGGGCGTCTACGACGTCCTCATCGGCATCAACCTGCTGCGCGAGGGGCTCGACCTCCCGGAGGTCTCGCTCGTGGCGATCCTCGACGCCGACAAGGAGGGCTTCCTCCGCTCGTCGACCTCGCTCATCCAGACCATCGGTCGTGCCGCCCGCAACGTGTCCGGCGAGGTCCACATGTACGCCGACGTCCTGACCGACTCGATGAAGCGCGCGATCGAGGAGACGGACCGTCGCCGCGAGAAGCAGGTCGCCTACAACGAGGAGCGCGGGATCGATCCGCAGCCGCTGCGCAAGCGGATCGCAGACATCACCGAGGCGCTCGCCCGGGAAGGCGCGGACACCGCGGCACTGCTCGCCGGACGCGACAACGGCAAGAAGAAGAGCCCGACGCCGAACCTGCGGCGGGAGGGCATCGCCGCCGAGGGCGCGAACGACCTCGAGTCGATCATCGCGGACCTCAACGCGCAGATGCTGGCCGCCGCGGCGGAGCTCAAGTTCGAACTCGCCGGCCGTCTCCGCGACGAGGTCTCCGAACTCAAGCAGGAACTTCGACAGATGGCCAAGGCCGGGCACATCTAGTCCGCCGCTTCGCTGAGAGCGCAGTACCACAGACACCGCTCGGGAGTCCGGTGTCGGTGGTGCTGCGTAGACTCGAAGGGTGTCAATTGCCAAGGTAGATCACCACTCCACGCTCAGCGTCCGCGGTGCCCGCGTCCACAATCTTCAGAACGTCGACCTCGAGATCCCTCGCGACTCGCTCGTCGTCTTCACGGGTCTCTCGGGCTCGGGGAAGTCCTCACTCGCCTTCGACACGATCTTCGCCGAGGGCCAGCGACGCTACGTCGAGTCGCTCTCGGCGTACGCCCGCCAGTTCCTCGGTCAGGTGGACCGCCCGGACGTCGACTTCATCGAGGGCCTGAGCCCCGCGGTCTCGATCGACCAGAAGTCCACGAACCGCAACCCCCGGTCGACCGTCGGGACGATCACCGAGGTCTACGACTACATGCGGCTGCTCTGGGCGCGCATCGGCGTCCCGCACTGCCCGGTCTGCGGCGAGGTCATCCAGCGTCAGACGGTGCAGCAGATCGCCGACCAGCTGATGGAGCTCGAGGAGCGACGCCGCTACCAGATCGTCGCCCCCGTCGTGAGCCAGAAGAAGGGCGAGTTCGTCGACCTCTTCAAGGAGCTCTCGGCCAAGGGCTTCGCGCGCGCCATCGTCGACGGCGAGGCGATCCAGCTCGCGGAACCGCCGACCCTCAAGAAGCAGGTCAAGCACGACATCGCGGTCGTCGTCGACCGCCTCGTCGCCGGGCCCGAGATCCTCGGTCGCCTGACCGACTCCCTCGAGACGGCACTGCAGCTCACCGACGGCCTCGTGACGATCAACTTCGTCGACGAGGAGGGCGACGACGCCTGGCGCACCTTCTCCGAGAAGCTCTCCTGCCCGAACAACCACCCGTTGCAGCTGACCGAGATCGAGCCGCGGACGTTCTCGTTCAACGCCCCGTTCGGCGCCTGCCCGGAGTGCTCGGGCCTCGGCACGCGCATGTCGGTCGACGCGGAGCTGCTCCTCGGCGACGAGGAGCTCAGCATCAACGAGGGCGTCATCGTCCCGTGGACCACCCAGGGCAAGGGGCTCTACCAGTACTACGAGAAGCTGCTCGACGGGCTGGCCCGCGACCTCGACTTCTCGCTCGACACCCCCTGGCGCGACCTGCCGGCGTCGGTCCAGGAGGCGGTGCTCCGCGGCGACAACTTCAAGGTCAAGGTCAAGTGGAAGAACCGCTTCGGCCGCGAGATGAGCTACTCCTCGGGCTTCGAGGGCGTCATCCCGTACATCGAGCGTCAGTACCTCCAGGCCGACACCGACAGCCAGCGCGTGCGCTGGTCCGAGTACCTGCGCGAAGTCCCGTGCCAGGTCTGCGGCGGTCGTCGCCTCAAGCCCGAGGTCCTCTCCGTCCTGATCCACGAGCACAACATCGCCGAGGTCGCCGAACTGAGCCTCTCCGACGCCCGCGCGTTCATGGACCGCCTCGAGCTGAGCGACCGCGAGGCCCACATCGCCGCGCAGGTGTTGCGCGAGATCAAGGTCCGACTCGACTTCCTGATCCAGGTCGGACTCAACTACCTCGACCTGGCCCGGACCGCCGGCTCCCTCTCGGGCGGTGAGGCGCAGCGCATCCGCCTCGCGACGCAGATCGGCTCGGGACTCACCGGCGTGCTCTACGTCCTCGACGAACCGAGCATCGGCCTGCACCAGCGCGACAACCGCCGTCTCATCGAGACCCTCGTGGCCCTGCGCGACCTCGGCAACACGCTGATCGTCGTCGAACACGACGAGGACACCATCCGCACCGCCGACTGGATCGTCGACATCGGTCCCGGCGCGGGCGTCAACGGCGGCCGTGTCGTGCACTCCGGGTCGTACGAGGCGCTCGAGGCCAACACCGAGTCCCTCACCGGTGACTACCTCTCCGGCCGCAAGGCCATCGAGATCCCGGCGAAGCGTCGTCCGATCGACACGAAGCGTCAGATCCAGGTGATCGGAGCGCAGGCCAACAACCTGAAGAAGGTCAGCGCGGACTTCCCGCTCGGGGTCCTCACCGCCGTCACCGGCGTGAGCGGCTCCGGGAAGTCCTCGCTCGTCAACGACGTCCTGTACCGGGTCCTGGCGAACAAGCTGAACGGCGCGCGCAAGCTGCCCGGCAAGCACACCAGGGTCACGGGTCTGGAGCACCTCGACAAGGTCGTCCACGTCGACCAGGCGCCCATCGGCCGCACCCCGCGCTCGAACCCCGCCACGTACACGGGCGTCTTCGACAAGATCCGCAACCTCTTCGCGGAGACGCAGGAGGCCAAGGTCCGCGGCTACCTCGCCGGCAGGTTCAGCTTCAACGTCAAGGGCGGCCGCTGTGAGGCCTGCTCGGGCGACGGCACGATCAAGATCGAGATGAACTTCCTGCCCGACGTCTACGTCGCCTGCGAGGTGTGCGGGGGAGCGCGGTACAACCGCGACACCCTGACCATCCACTACAAGGGCAAGAACATCGCCGAGGTCCTCGACATGCCGATCGCCGAGGCTGCCGACTTCTTCGAGCCGATCTCCTCGATCCACCGGTTCCTGAAGACGCTCGTCGAGGTCGGCCTGGGCTACGTCCGTCTCGGCCAGAGCGCCACGACGCTGTCCGGCGGCGAGGCCCAGCGCGTGAAGCTCGCGACGGAGCTGCAGCGGCGGAGCAACGGACGCAGTGTCTACGTCCTCGACGAGCCGACCACGGGTCTGCACTTCGAAGACGTCCGGAAACTGCTGCTCGTCCTCGGCGGGCTCGTCGACAAGGGCAACACGGTCATCGTGATCGAGCACAACCTCGACGTCATCAAGTCCGCAGACTGGCTCATCGACATGGGCCCCGAGGGTGGAGCCGGTGGTGGGACGGTCCTCGCCACCGGGACACCGGAGCACCTCGCGACGGTCCCCGGCAGCCACACGGGCTTCTTCCTGAACGAACTGTTCGAGGCAGAGGCCGGCGGCAGCCGCAAGGCGGGCTGACGTGGCGGCCGTCCGCGGCGGAAGTGGTCTGGCGTACCGGCCGAAGGCGGGGGAGATCCCCACCATGCCCGGCGTGTACCGCTTCAGCGACGACTCGGGCCGGGTGCTCTACGTCGGCAAGGCGATGAACCTCCGGGCGAGGCTCAGCAACTACTTCGCGCCCCTGCACACCCTCCACGAGCGCACGCGCCGCATGGTGACGACCGCGACCGGGGTCACCTGGACGACGGTCGGCAGCGACGTCGAGGCGCTGCAGCTCGAGTACACGTGGATCAAGGAGTACGACCCGCCGTTCAACGTCAAGTTCCGCGACGACAAGTCGTACCCGTACCTCGCGGTCACCCTCGGTGACGAGGCGCCGCGCGTCATGGTCACCCGGAACACCCGGATCCCGGGGGCCAAGTACTTCGGTCCGTACCCGAAGATCTGGGCCGTCCACGACACGGTCGACCTCATGATCAAGGTCTTCCCGATCCGCACCTGCTCCGACTCGGCGTACAAGCGGGCCATGGCCTCGGGGAAGCCCTGCTTCCCCGGGCAGATCGGGCGATGCGGCGGCCCGTGCTCCGGCAAGGTCACCATCGAGGAACACCGCGCGATCGTCGACGACTTCGTCTCGTTCATGGTCGGCAACGACCGCCGGTTCACGACGCGCATCACCGCCGACATGAAGGCCGCAGCGGCCCGCCAGGACTACGAGTCCGCGGCCGTCTACCGGGATCAGCTCCAAGCGCTCGACCAGGTGCTCGCGAAGAGCGCGGTCGTCCTGCGCGACGCAGTGGACGCCGACCTGTTCGGCATCGACCACGACGAGCTCGCCGCGTCGGTGCAGCAGTTCATCGTCCGTGGCGGCCGCATCCGCGGAGTGCGGTCGTGGACCGTCGACAAGGAGCTCGACATGTCGACCGCCGAGCTCGTCGACAGCGTCGTCCAACGGGTGTACGCCGCCGCGAGCGGGACCGAGGTCCCGCGAGAGGTGCTCGTCCCGGAACTGCCGGACGACGCCGAGAGCCTCGAGGACTGGCTGGCCGAACGCCGCGGCTCGAAGGTCGCCCTCCGCGTCGCCCAACGCGGCGAGAAGGCGACGCTCATGGAGACCGCGGTCGTCAACGCCAAGCAGGCCCTCATGCTCTACAAGACCCGGCGCAGCTCCGACTTCGTCGCCCGGACACAGGCACTCGAGGACATCCGCGATGCGCTCGGGATGCCCGAGGCGCCCCTGCGGATCGAGTGCTTCGACGTGTC
This sequence comes from Plantibacter sp., assembly GCF_059073635.1. Taxonomy (NCBI): domain Bacteria; kingdom Bacillati; phylum Actinomycetota; class Actinomycetes; order Micrococcales; family Microbacteriaceae; genus Plantibacter; species Plantibacter sp. The sequence goes on from NZ_JCACOF010000009.1 coordinate 242,634, forward strand.
GCACCTGAGCGGTACCAACATCGTGGCGTCGATGGTGGTCTTCGAGGACGGGCTGTCCCGCAAGGACGAGTACCGCCGCTTCGGCGTCGCCGAGTCCACCGACGACACCGACTCGATCTACCAGGTCGTCTCCCGGCGACTCGCGCACCTGACGTCGTCCGAGCCCGTCGAGACGGTCGACGAGACCACGGGGGAGCGCAAGCGCCGGAAGTTCACCTATCCGCCGCAGCTCCTCATCGTCGACGGCGGGCAACCACAGGTCGCCGCCGCCGCACGTGCGCTGGAGGAGTCCGGCCTGACCGGGATCACCCTGTGCGGACTGGCGAAGCGACTGGAGGAGATCTGGTTGCCCGACGACCCGTATCCGGTGATCCTGCCGCGGGGGAGCGAAGCGCTGTTCCTCCTCCAGCGGGTCCGCGACGAGGCGCACCGGTTCGCCATCAGTTTCCAGCGACAGAAGCGGAAGCGCGACATCTCGACCGTCCTCGGCGAGATCCCGGGGCTCGGTCCGGCGAAGGTCCGCGAGCTGCTCAAGCACTTCGGATCCGTCGCCCGCCTGAAGACCGCGACGCCGGCCGAGATCACCGAGGTCAAGGGCATCGGCGACAAACTGGCGGCCACGGTGCACGAGGCGTTGACCTCCGGCTCCGCACAGCCCTCGCAGGCCTCGCGGAATGGGTAGGCTGGGACTTCAGACCTTCGAGGAAAGCGTGTCGATGACCCCGGGCCAGCCGCAGCACCAGCAGGAAGTCCTCATCGTCACGGGGATGTCCGGCGCCGGACGCTCCACCGTCGCGAACGCGCTCGAGGATCTCGGCTGGTACGTCGTCGACAACCTGCCCCCGCAGATGCTCCGTCCCCTCGTCGACCTCGCCGAGCGCGCCGGATCACGTCTGCCGCGGATCGCCGCGGTGGTCGACGTCCGCGGCCGCGACTTCTTCAGCGAGCTGCAGGAGATCGTGCCGGCGCTCCGGGGCGGGACGCACCTCCGCATGATCTTCCTGGAGGCGACCGACGCGGCGCTCGTCCGCCGGTTCGAAGCCGTCCGCAGGCCGCACCCGCTGCAGGGCGAGGGCACGATCCTCGACGGCATCGTGGCGGAGCGTCACCGACTGAGCGAGATCCGTGAGTCGAGCGACGTCATCATCGACACGAGCGACCTCAACATCCACCAGCTCGCCACGACCACGCGTGAGCTCTTCGCCGGCGCGGAGACACCGGGTGTCCAGGTCACCGTGCTGAGCTTCGGGTTCAAGTACGGCCTGCCGCCTGATGCGGACCTCGTCGCCGACATGCGGTTCCTCCCGAACCCGTTCTGGGTTCCGGAGCTGCGTGCGTTGAGCGGTCAGGACCCCGAGGTCAGTGAGTACGTGCTCTCGCAGACCGGAGCCGCCGAGTTCCTCGAGAGCTACGCCCACGCCCTCGAACCCGTCCTCGCCGGGTACCAGCGCGAGAACAAGCGTCACGTCACCATCGCCGTCGGCTGCACGGGGGGCAAGCACCGCTCGGTCGCGGTCGCCCTCGAACTCGCCGACCGGCTGCGGAACCAGTCCGGCGTCGCCGTGCACGTCCGGCACCGAGACCTCGGGCGCGAATGACGCCCACGGGCCCGACGCAGCCGCGGCGGAGCCCGAACGGTCCGAGGCACCACGCCTCCGGATCGCGAACATGCAGGATCGACGCCGCACTCCGACGGCGCGATCACGACAGATAGGAACCACCGTGGCCCTCACCGCCGACGTCAAGAACGAACTGGCGCTCGTCCGCGAGACCCGCAACTCGGTCCGAGCGGCCGAACTCGCGTCCCTGCTCCGCTTCTCCGGCGGACTCCACACGATCTCCGGGCGCGTGGCGATCGAAGCCGAACTCGACAGTCCGACCCTCGCGCAGCGGGTGCGTCGTGACATCGGCGAGCTCTACGGGATCCGCAGCGAGATCCTCGTGCAGAACCCCGGCAGCTCGGGCAAACCGAGCCTGTTCGTGGTGCGCGTCATCGAGGGCGGCGAGACCCTCGCCCGGCAGACCGGACTCCTCGACGCCCGACGGCGTGCGGTCCGCGGGCTGCCGAACCGGCTGACCACCGGGTCGCGCGACGAACTCGCCGCCGTCTGGCGGGGGGCGTTCCTCGCCACCGGGTCCCTCACCGACCCCGGCCGATCGGCGTCGCTCGACGTCGTGTGCCCCGGCAACGAGTCCGCGATGGCGCTCGTCGGTGCCGCCGGCCGCATCGGTGTCTCCGCGAAGGCGCGTGAGGTCCGCGGCATCCACCGTGTCGTCATCCGCGAGGGTGACGCGATCAGCGGCATGCTGTCGCTCATGGGTGCCACCGGCACCGTCACCTCCTGGGAGGAGATGCGGCAGCGCAAGGAGGTCCGGGCGACCGCGAACCGCCTCGTCAACTTCGACGACGCCAACCTGCGCCGCTCCGCCCAGGCGGCCGTGGCGGCCTGCGCGCGCGTCGAGCGCGCCCTCGAGATCCTGGGCGACGAGGTCCCCGACCACCTGCAGTACGCCGGTGCCCTGCGCCTCGACCACCGTGAGGCCAGCCTCGACGAACTGGGCCACTTCGCCGACCCTCCGATGACGAAGGACGCCATCGCCGGCCGCATCCGGCGCCTGCTCGCCATGGCGGACAAGCACGCGAGCGATCTCGGCATCCCGGGCACGGACGCCAACCTCCCGGCGGATTACGAGGACTGAAACAGCTCGTGAATCCTCGCCGACCCGCCATCGTCGCGGTTCGTCATGCTGGGAACAAGCCCCGACTCCCGACGGTTGCCGCTCACTAGACTGGGTGATGACGCTCAGAGCCGTGTGCAGACAGCGCACGGGACAACACGAGGAGATCACGAAGAATGGCTGTTTACTCACTGCCCGAATTGCCGTACGACTACAGTGCGCTCGAGCCGCACATCAGTGCGACCATCACCGAGCTCCACCACGACAAGCACCACGCCACCTACGTGGCCGGTGCGAACACGGCCCTCGAGAAGCTCGCTGAGGCCCGCGACGCCAACGACTTCACGAACGTCAACAAGCTCGAGAAGGACCTCGCGTTCAACCTCGGCGGTCACGTCAACCACACCATCTGGTGGAACAACCTCTCCCCGGACGGCGGCGACAAGCCGACCGGCGAGCTCGAGTCGGCCGTCGACGAGTACTTCGGCAGCTTCGACAAGTTCCAGGCGCACTTCACCGCCGCGGCGCTCGGCGTGCAGGGTTCCGGATGGGCCGCGCTCACCTGGGACACCCTCGGTCAGCGCATCAACATCCAGCAGTTCTTCGACCAGCAGGGCAACTTCCCGGCCGGCACCGTCCCGCTGCTGCTGCTCGACGTCTGGGAGCACGCCTACTACCTCGACTACAAGAACGTCCGCGCCGACTACGTCAAGGCGTTCTGGAACATCGTCAACTGGGCCGACGTCCAGGCACGCTTCGAGGTCGCGCGCAAGCAGACCAACGGCCTGCTGGTACTGTCGTAGTTGACCGGTCCGTCCCGGTCCCACGGGCCGGGACGGACCACCTTCCTCCTCACTCGGGGAGGGCGCTCACTCCGAGCAGACCGTACAATCGCGCCGTCTGGCGCCTCAGTATCAGGAGTCATCTGTGTCCGTCAAGATCGGCATCAACGGCTTCGGCCGCATCGGCCGCAACTTCTTCCGCGCCGCCCTCGCCAAGGGCAGCGACCTCGAGATCGTCGCTGTCAACGACCTCACCGACAACAAGGCGCTCGCCCACCTCCTGAAGTACGACTCCATCACGGGTCGTCTGGACGCGACGGTCGAGCTCGACGGCGACAAGATCATCGTCAACGGCAAGCCCATCATCGTGCTCGCGGAGCGCGACCCCGCCGACCTCCCCTGGGGCGAGCTCGGCGTCGACATCGTCATCGAGTCGACCGGTCGCTTCACGAAGTCCGACGACGCCCGCAAGCACATCACCGCCGGCGCCAAGAAGGTCCTCGTCTCGGCTCCCGCCACGGGCAGCGACGTCGCCACGATCGTCCTCGGCGTCAACGAGGGCACCTACGACGCCGCGACGCACGACATCATCTCGAACGCGTCCTGCACGACGAACTGCCTCGCGCCGCTCGCCAAGGTCCTGCTCGACAACTTCGGCATCGAGCGTGGCCTCATGACCACGGTCCACGCCTACACCGCCGACCAGAACCTGCAGGACGGCCCGCACAGCGACCTCCGTCGTGCGCGCGCCGCCGCCGTCAACATCATCCCGACCTCCACCGGTGCAGCCAAGGCACTCGGCCTGGTCATCCCGGAGCTCGTCGGCAAGCTCGACGGCTACGCCCTGCGCGTCCCGGTCCCGACCGGTTCGATCACCGACCTCACGGTCGAGCTGACCAACCCGGCCACGGTCGAGGAGATCAACGCCGCGTACAAGGCTGCCGCCGAGGGCCCCCTCAAGGGCATCCTGAAGTACACCGAGGACCCGATCGTCTCGAGCGACATCGTGACCGACCCGCACTCCTCGATCTTCGACGCCGGCCTCACCAAGGTCATCGGCTCGCAGGTCAAGGTCGCCTCGTGGTACGACAACGAGTGGGGCTACTCGAACCGCCTCGTCGACCTCACCGAGTACGTCGCGGACCGCCTCTAACCAACCGGCTGTCTGCCGCACTCCTCACCCGAGCAGCCAGACACCGCATGGTCCGAACGGGCGTCCTGAATCATCTTCAGGGCGCCCGTTCGGCTTCGTCGGTGGTCGTGGCTCAGCGCAGAGAAAGACCCTCCTCATGACCCTCCGCACCCTCGACTCGCTGGGCGACCTCAGCGGTCGCCGAGCCGTCGTCCGCCTCGACCTCAACGTTCCGCTCAAGGACGGCGTCATCACCGACGACGGCCGCATCCGCGCGGCACTCCCCACCCTCAACGCGCTCATCAACCAGGGTGCGCGTGTCGTCATCGTCTCGCACCTCGGCCGCCCCGACGGCACACCCGACGCGAAGTACAGCCTTGCGCCCGTCGCGCAGCGACTGTCCGAACTCCTCGGCAAGCCCGTGACCTTCGCCGCCGACACCGTCGGCAGTGCCGCGACCGACGCCGTCGCCGCGCAGACCGACGGCGACGTCGTCCTGCTCGAGAACCTGCGCTTCAACTCCGCCGAGACCAGCAAGGACGCCGGCGAACGTGAGGCGTTCGCCGCCAAGCTCGCCGCCTTCGGCGACGTCGTCGTCTCCGACGGCTTCGGTGTCGTCCACCGGAAGCAGGCGAGCGTGTACGAGCTCGCCAAGCTGCTCCCGAGCGCTGCCGGGCTGCTCATCGCCGCCGAGCTCGAGGTCCTCGACCGTCTCACCGAGACCCCGGAGCGCCCCTACACGGTCGTCCTCGGCGGCTCGAAGGTCTCCGACAAGCTGGGCGTCATCGGCCACCTGCTGCCGCGCGTCGACTCGCTGCTCATCGGCGGTGGCATGCTGTTCACCTTCCTCGCCGCCCAGGGGCACGCCGTCGGTTCGAGCCTGCTCGAAGCGGACCAGATCGAGACCGTCCGCGGGTACCTCGCGAAGGCCGACGAGCTCGGCGTGACGATCGTCCTGCCGACCGACGTCGTCGTCGCCTCGGCGTTCGGTGCCGACGCCGAGCACGTCGTTCGCCCGGCCGACGCCATCGAGGACACCCCGTTCGGTGCCTCAGGACTCGGACTCGACATCGGACCGGACACGGCTGCAGCGTTCGCCGAGATCGTCGCCGCGTCCAAGACGGTGTTCTGGAACGGCCCGATGGGTGTGTTCGAACTCGCGCCCTTCGCCGCCGGTACGCGCGCGGTCGCTGAAGCACTCACCCGCACGGACGGCCTGAGCGTCGTCGGTGGCGGTGACTCGGCCGCAGCGGTTCGTGCGCTCGGCTTCGATGATGACCAGTTCGGTCACATCTCAACTGGTGGCGGCGCCAGCCTCGAGTTCCTCGAGGGCAAGCGTCTGCCTGGACTGGAGGTCCTCGGATGGCAGCAGTAACCCCCGGGCGCACGCGTGTGCCCCTGATCGCCGGCAACTGGAAGCTCAACCTGGACCACCTCCAGGCGATCGCCCTCGTCCAGAAGCTCGATTGGACGCTCAAGGACGGCAAGCACGACTACGCCGACGCCGAGGTGGCCATCTTCCCGCCGTTCACGGACCTCCGCTCGGTCCAGACGATCGTCGCCGCCGACAAGCTCAAGCTGGCCTACGGCGCGCAGGACCTGTCGCAGCACGACTCCGGCGCCTACACCGGTGAGATCTCCGGGGCGTTCCTCGCGAAGCTCGACTGCCGCTACGTACTCGTCGGACACTCCGAGCGCCGCACCCTGCACAACGAGACCGACGAGGTCGTCCAGGCGAAGACGGCCGCAGCCGTGCGACACGACCTCGTCCCCGTCATCTGCATCGGTGAGACCGCCGAAGACCTCGAGGAACACGGCCCGTCGGCCGTCCCCGTGGCGCAGCTCAAGGCGGCCATCGACGGACTCGCACCGGACGCGGACATCGTCGTGGCCTACGAGCCGGTGTGGGCCATCGGTTCCGGTCAGGCGGCGACGCCCGACCAGGCGCAGCAGGTCGCAGCCGCTCTCCGCAGCACGCTCGCCGAGGTCCTCGGCGACGAGGCGGCGCAGCGCACGCGGATCCTCTACGGCGGTTCGGTGAAGGCCTCGAACATCGCCGGCTTCATGCGCGAACCCGACGTCGACGGCGCCCTCGTCGGTGGTGCGAGCCTGCTCGCCGACGAGTTCGCCGGGATCGCCCGCTTCTCGCAGCACGTCGGACTCTGACCGACCTGCTGCACCAGCAGCACCGACACGGCTCGGCCCGCGGCACCAGCCGCGGGCCGAGCCGTGTCCGCTGAACCGTCGAGGTATACTGGACGGCGGTTCAGCCCCTCTGAACGCGAATGCGAAAGGTCTCACGTGGAGATTCTCCAGGTCATCCTGCAGGTGCTGCTCGGCATCACCAGCCTCCTGCTCACCTTCCTGATCCTGCTGCACAAGGGCCGCGGCGGCGGTCTGTCCGACATGTTCGGCGGCGGCTCCTCCAGCAACCTCGGTTCGTCAGGGGTCGCCGAGCGCAACCTCAACCGCTTCACCGTCATCCTCGGCCTGACCTGGGGTGCCTGCATCGTCGTGATCGGGCTCCTGACGAAGTTCGCCGCCGCCTAGACCGGCCGCGAAGCCCCGATCCCGGGGACGCAACTCGACGCACCACACCCGAACCACTCTCGACAGTACGAGAAAGAGGAAACACCATGGCATCAGGCGGAAGCGCTATCAGGGGATCACGCGTCGGCGCCGGTCCCATGGGCGAGCAGGACCACGGCTACCACGCGGACCGCATCGCCATCTCCTACTGGGACGCCCTCGGCAACGAGACGGTCCGCCACTTCGCGGCGAACGTCCCCGACGAGGAGATCCCGGAGACGATCGACTGCCCGACGTCCGGTCTGCCGGCCGGTCGCGACAAGGCGAACCCGCCGGAGGTCGCGAAGCTCGAGCCGTACAAGACCCACCTCGCCTACGTGAAGGAACGACGCACGGAGGAAGAGGCCGAGCAACTGCTCGAAGAGGCACTCCAGCAGCTCCGTGCACGCCGCGGTACGGCAGCGAAGTAACCGCACAGCACCACATGCAGAAAGGCCGTTCCCCGAGGGGAACGGCCTTTCTGCATGCTGGCACCGGATCGGCGACCGGTCTCCCGCTAGTACTCCGGGAGGATCAACGAATCCGGGACCTCTGCGGCCGCATCCTGGTCGACGAAGAACACCGTCCGTTTGCGTCCCTTGGCCCCGGCGGCGGGGACCTCGTTGTAGCTGGCACCCGCGAGGGCGAGGCCGAGTGCCGACGCCTTGTCGGTGCCGGCGAGGACGAGCCAGACCCGCACGGAGGAGTTGATGGCCGGCCGAGTCAGGCTGAGTCGTTCCGACGGCGGCTTGGGGGAGTTCCGCACCGGGACCACCGAGGTGTCGGTGACCGAGACCTCGGCCCGCTCGGGGAAGAGCGATGCGACGTGACCGTCGGGACCGACACCAAGGAACGTGATGTCGAACCGCGGGTGGTCCTCGCCGGGCCGCGCGAACCGACGGAGCTCGTCCGCGTAGCGCACCGCAGCGGCGTCGAGGTCGATGCCGTCCTCCGGCGCCGGGTATCCGTGCACGTGTTCGGCGACGAGGCCACGCTCCGGAAGCGCCAGCAGGGTCTCCAGCAAGGCCTCGCGTGCCTGCAACTCGTTCCGATCGGCGTCGTCCCGAGCGACCCAGCGCTCGTCCCCCCACCAGAGGTGCACCCGGGACCAGTCCACCCGGTCGCGGTCCTTCGACGCGGCCACGGCGGCGAGCGTCCCCGTGCCGACCGTACCGCCGGTCAGGACGACGTGGACCATCTCCTGCGACTCGAGCAGTTCACGGGTTCGGGAGAGGAACCGCTTGGCGACCGAGGTCGTCAGCTGGTCGCGGTCCTGGTAGACGAGGACGCGTCGCTCGGTCGGCATCAGCTGGTCCGAGCGCGGAGCGTGACCGGCTCGCCGAGGCCGGGGAGGCCCACGGTGATGACCTGTCCGTACAGGACGTCCGGGTCGAGCGTGCGCAGCTCCTCGGCGAGGCAGTCGCGCAGACTGCGACGGGGGAGCGAGAGGTCGTGCGTCGGCTGTCCGGGCTGGATCAGCGTCGCGATGTCGGGAACGGGTCGCTCGAGGACGACGTTGCCGGACGCCCGCGTGAGGCGGACACCGTGGATGCCGCTCGACCCGTGCGCCATGCTGAGTTCGTGGGTCACGTCGACCTGCAACTGCAGCTGGAGCCAGGCGGCGAGCAGCTCGGTCGACGGGGAGTCCGATGCTCCGGACACCTCGATCGCCGTGACGGGCTCGTACGGCGGCTGGTCGAGCACCGCCGCGAGCTGTGCACGCCAGAGCGTGAGCCTGGTCCACGCGAAGTCCGTGTCTCCGGGGGCGTAGTTCGCCGCGCGACCGCGGAGGGCGGCGTGGGTGTCCGCCGCCGCGGACGCGTCGGTGATGCGACGCTGGGCGATGCGGCCGATCGGTGACGTCGAGACGCGTTCCGGTGCCTCTCCCGGCCACCAGGCGACCACGGGCGCGTCGGGCAGGAGCAGACCGGTCACGAGGCTCTCCTCGTTCTCGGCGACCGCACCGTAGGCGCGCAGGATGACCACCTCGCTCGCTCCGGCGTCGCCGCCGACGCGGATCTGGGCATCGAGCCGGTCTCCGATGGAGGAGTGCTGGTCGTCGTGCTCGGTGGAGAGGACGATGACCCGCATGGGGTGCTCGCGGGAGGCCTCGTTGGCGGCCTCGATGGCCTCCTCCTCGGCTCCGAGCCGCGTCGAGATCACCAAGGTGAGCACGCGACCCAGGGCGACGGCGCCGCCGTCCTCGCGGATGGTCACGAGCGCCTTCGAGAGCTTGCTCGTGGTCGTGTCTGGCAGGTCTACGATCATGGTCGTCTCCAGGTGCGTCCGTCGCGGTTCATGAGGTCGTCGGCCGAGGACGGGCCCCAGGTGCCGGGAGCGTACTGCTCGAGCGGCGTGTCCTGAGCGGCCCAGTACTCCTCGATCGGGTCGAGGATCTTCCAGGAGAGCTCGACCTCCTCGTGACGGGGGAAGAGGGGCGGGTCGCCCAGCAGGACGTCGAGGATGAGACGTTCGTACGCCTCGGGGCTCGCCTCGGTGAAGGCGTGGCCGTAGCCGAAGTCCATCGTGACGTCGCGGACCTGGGTGCCGGCACCCGGGACCTTCGAACCGAAGCGGATGGTGACACCCTCGTCGGGCTGGACCCGGATGACCAAGGCGTTCTGGCCGAGCGCCGAGGTCTGGCTCTCCGCGAACAGGTACTGCGGAGCACGCTTGAAGACGACCGCGATCTCGGTGACGCGGCGTCCGAGGCGCTTCCCGGCACGCAGGTAGAACGGCACGCCGGCCCACCGACGCGTGTTGATGTCGAGCCGCATGGCCGCGTAGGTCTCGGTCGTCGACTCCGGGTTCATCCCGTCCTCGTCGAGGAAGCCCAGCACGTGCTCGCCGCCCTGCCAACCACCGGCGTACTGCCCACGGGCCGTCGCGGCCCCGAGGTCGTCGGGGAGGCGGACGGCCGCGAGGACCTTCTCCTTCTCCGCGCGCAGGTCTGCGGCGTTGAAGGAGATCGGCTCCTCCATCGCCGTGAGGGCGAGGAGCTGCAGCAAGTGGTTCTGGATGACGTCGCGCGCTGCTCCGATGCCGTCGTAGTACCCGGCGCGACCGCCGACGCCGATGTCCTCGGCCATGGTGATCTGCACGTGGTCGACGTAATTGGCGTTCCAGATGGGCTCGTACAGCTGGTTCGCGAACCGGAGCGCCAGGATGTTCTGGACGGTCTCCTTGCCGAGGTAGTGGTCGATCCGGAAGATCGAGTCCGACGGGAAGACCGACTGCACGATGTCGTTCAGCTCACGAGCCGTCTTGAGGTCGCTGCCGAACGGCTTCTCGATGACCACCCGGCGCCACTGACCGTCAGCGGGTTCCGCGAGTCCCGAGCGACGGAGCTGCTCGGTGACCTGCGGGAACGCCTTCGGTGGGATCGAGAGGTAGAACGCGTGGTTGCCCATCGTCCCGCGATCCGCATCGAGCTCCTCGATGGTCTCTTTCAGCTTCTCGAACGCCGCGTCGTCACCGAATTCACCGGGGACGAACCGGATGCCCTGGGCGAGCTGGTTCCAGACGTCCTCGCGGAACTCGGTCCGGGCGTACTGCTTGACGGATTCGTGGACGACCTCCATGAAGTCCTGGTCCTCCCAGTCCCGTCGGGCGAACCCGACGAGTGAGAAGCCAGGGGGCAGGAGGCCCCGGTTCGCCAGGTCGTACACGGCCGGCATCAGCTTCTTGCGGGACAGGTCACCTGTCACGCCGAAGATGATGAGGCCGCTCGGACCGGCGATCCGATTGAGGCGTCGGTCGGTGTCCACCCGCAGCGGGTTGGACTCCGGGGTGATTTCCACCGGGGACATGAAGCTCCTTGTGCAGTGACGCGCTAGTCGTTGACGGCGTCGAAGAGGGTGACGATGTTCTGGTCCGGCGACGTGAGGGTCAGCGTGAGGACCGGACGACCGTGCTCGGCGAGGACGCGGGCGTCGCCGCCTGCCTGGGCCTCGATGAGCTGGCCGAAGGTGAACGGGCGCTCGGGGATCTCCAGGTCGACGGGGGCCGTCTCGGTGATCTGCAGGAACACGCCGTTCGCGGGGCCGCCCTTGTGGTACTGACCCGTCGAGTGCAGGAAGCGCGGACCCCACCCGAAGGTCGTGGGTCGTGCCGCCTTCGCCGCGACGAGGTCGCGGATGCTCTCGAGCTGCGGGGAGGCAAGGCGGTCGACGTAGCCCTGGATCGCGACGTAGCCGTCGGAGGGGAGCTGCGCGAGCAGTGCCTCGACGGCGCCGGACAGGGTGGTCACGCCGTCGAGCAGACCGGCCGAGCCGCGGACCTCGACACCGTCGGCGACGAAGGCGGGTGCCTCAGGCTCCGGACGGTTGTCGAGCAGACCACGGGTGGCGACCTTCGCGGACTCGACGTCCGGCTGGTCGAACGGGTCGATGCCGATGAGGCGCCCGGCGACGACGGTCGCGTACTCCCACACCAGCATCATCGCGCCGAGGCTGCCGCTGACGAGGATCTCGCCCTCGTGGCGGTCGTGGCGCAGCAGGTGGAACTCGTGGGCGTCGTCGACGATGCGGACGATCTGGAGGTCGGCCGGCTTCGACTCGAGCTCGGGAGCGAGCGGGTTGAGCACGACGGGCAGCAGGCCGCGACCGGACTTGCCGGTCGATTCGGCGATGAGCTGTTCGGCCCAGTCGGGGAATCCGACGATGTGCGTCCCGTCGGTGATGAGACCGACCTTGTCGCGCAGCGGAACGGTGCCGCCGATCGCCGCACCCAGGATGAGTCCCGGGTTCGACGCGTCGTCGATCGCGAGTTCGCCGAGCACCGCGTCGGCCTCGTCGAGCAGTGCGCCGATGTCGACACCGGCGAGACCGGACGGCACGAGACCGAAGGCGGTGAGCGCACTGTAGCGACCGCCGACGTTGGGGTCGGCGTTGAAGACCCGGTAGCCGGCCTCGTTCGCCGCCGCCTCGAGCGGGGAGCCCGGGTCGGTGACGATGACGATGCGGCCCGCGGGGTCGATCCCCGCAGCCGTGAACGCGGCCTCGTAGGCACGGCGCTGGCTGTCGGTCTCGACGGTGGAGCCGGACTTCGAGGAGACGACGAGCACCGAGGTCTCGAGGCGGTCCGCCAGGGCCGCGAGGACCTGACCGGGAGCGGTCGAGTCGAGGACGGTGAGGTTGCCACCCAGCGTGTTCGTGATGACCTCGGGTGCGAGCGAGGAACCGCCCATGCCCGCGAGCACGATGTGGTCGATGCCCTCGTCGTTGAACTGCTCACGGAGCGCGAGGATCGGCTCGACCAGCGGGCGGGAGATGGAGACCGCCTGGACCCAGCCGAGGCGCTTGGACGCCTCGGCCTCGGCCGCAGGACCCCACAGCGTGGGGTCCTGGTCCGTGATGCGCGACGCGACGAGGTCGCTGACGAGCGTCGGGACCACCGATGCGACAGCGGCTTCCGCCGCGCCGCTCACGCGGATCTTGAAGCTCACTTGGAGGCCTCCAGAGCCGTCTTCACGGTCTCGAGCAGCTCGTCCCAGGACACGATGAACTTCTCGACGCCCTCACGCTCGAGCAGCGCCGTCACCTCGTCGTAGGACACGCCGAGTGCGGCGATGGCGTCGAGGACCTCGTTCGCAGCCGCGTAGGAGCCGGTGACGGTGTCGCCGGTGATGACGCCGTGGTCGAAGGTCGCCTCGAGGGTCTTCTCCGGCATGGTGTTGACGACGCCGTCGGCGACGAGCTCGGTCACGTAGAGCGTGTCGGGGAGGTCGGCGGACTTGACGCCCGTCGAGGCCCAGAGCGGACGCTGCTTGTTGGCGCCGGCCTCGAGGAGCGCGGTGGCACGCTCGCTCGCGAACTCCTGCTCGAAGACCTGGTAGGCGAGCTGGGCGTTCGCGACGCCGGCCTTGCTCTTCAGCGCGATCGCCTCGGGGCTGCCGATCGCGTCGAGGCGCTTGTCGATCTCGGTGTCGACCCGCGACACGAAGAACGAGGCGACCGAGTGGATCGTCGAGAGGTCGTGGCCCGCGGCCTTGGCCTGCTCGAGACCGGTGAGGAACGCGTTGATGACCTCGCGGTAGCGGGTGAGGCTGAAGATCAACGTGACGTTGACGCTGATACCGGCGCCGATGACCGCGGTGATGGCCTCGAGGCCCTCGACCGTCGCGGGGATCTTGATCATCGCGTTGGGCTGGTTGACCTTGGCCCAGAGCTGCTTGGCCTGGTCGATCGTCGAGGCTGCGTCGTGCGCGAAGCCCGGCTCGACCTCGATCGACACGCGGCCGTCGTACCCGTTGGAGGAGTCGTAGACCCCACGGAAGATCTTCGATGCCGCGGCCACGTCGTCGGTGGTGATCTCGAAGACCGCCTCGGTGACGTCCTTGCCGTCGGCGGCGAGCTGGGCGACCTGCTCGGCGTAGACGTCGCCGTTGCTGAGCGCGGACGCGAAGATCGTCGGGTTCGTCGTGACACCGACGACGTTGCGGTCGGCGATGAGCTGCTCCAGCCCACCGGACTGGATGCGTCCGCGGGAGAGGTCGTCGAGCCAGATGCTGACGCCGGCGGCGGACAGCTGGGCGGTTGGGGTTTCAGTCATGTTCTTCTGTCTCCTTCGCCCGGGCTACTTGCCGAGCGTCTCGTGTGCTGCGGAGACGACTGCCTCCGTGGTGATGCCGAACTCACGGAACAGCGTCTTGTAGTCGGCGGACGCACCGAAGTGCTCGATCGACACGGTCCGGCCGGCGTCGCCGACGATGCTCTTCCAGGTCAGGCCGAGACCCGCCTCGACGGAGACGCGTGCGGTGACGGCCTTCGGGAGGACGGACTCGCGGTACTCGGCGGACTGCTCCTCGAACCACTCGAGTGCGGGCACCGAGACGACGCGGGCGTTGACGCCCTCGCCGCGCAGGACCTCGCGGGCCTCGACGGCGAGCTGGAGCTCGGAGCCCGTCGCGATGAGGATGACGTCCGGCGTGCCGCCGGGCGCCTCGGCGAGGATGTACGCACCCTTGGCGACGTTCGACGCTGCAGCGAAGGTCTCGCCGGTGGCGTCGCCCGTGCCGCGCTCGAACACCGGGATGTTCTGACGGGTCAGCGCGATGCCGGTCGGGCCGCCGCGACGCTTGAGGATCTCGAGCCAGGCGTAGGCCACCTCGTTCGCGTCACCCGGTCGCACGACGGCGAGGTTCGGGATGGCACGGAGCGAGGCGAGCTGCTCGATCGGCTGGTGCGTGGGGCCGTCCTCACCGAGGGCGACGGAGTCGTGGGTCCACACGAAGATGGACGGCACGTTCATGAGCGCGGCGAGACGGACGGCCGGACGCATGTAGTCGCTGAAGATGAGGAAGGTGCCACCGAACGCGCGGGTCGGGCCGTGCAGGACGATGCCGTTGAGGATCGCGGCCATGGCGTGCTCGCGGATGCCGAAGTGCAGGACGCGACCGTAGGGGTTACCGGTCCACTCGTGGGTGGAGTGCTCGCTCGGGATGAACGACGCACCGCCCTCGATCGTCGTGTTGTTCGACTCGGCGAGGTCGGCCGAACCGCCCCAGAGCTCCGGGATGACCGGGCCGAGGGCGTTGAGCACCTTGCCGGATGCGGCGCGGGTCGAGACGTCCTTGCCGGCCTCGAACACGGGCAGCGCCGACTCGACACCCTCGGGGAGTTCGCCGGCCTCGAGACGCTCGAGCAGCGCAGCGCGCTCCGGGTTGGCCGCGGCCCAGGCGTCGAACGTCTGCTGCCACTCGGCGCGTGCCTCGGCACCGCGGTCGATCGCCTTGCGGGTGTGCTCGATGACCTCGTCGGCGACGAAGAAGTTCTGCTCGGGGTCGAAGCCGAGCACCTCCTTGACGGCCGCGAGCTCCTCGGCGCCCAGCGCCGAACCGTGGATCTTGCCGGAGTTCTGCTTCTTGGGAGCCGGCCAACCGATGATGGTCTTGAGGATGATGAGCGACGGCTTGTCGGTCTCGGCCTTCGCGGCCTCGATCGCGTCGTTGAGCGCGTGGACGTCCTCGACGTACTCGCCCGTCTTCTTCCAGTCGACGACCTGGACGTGCCAGTGGTAGGCCTCGTAGCGGGCCTTGACGTCCTCGGTGAAGGCGATGTTGGTGTCGTCCTCGATCGAGATCTGGTTGGAGTCGTAGATCGCGATGAGGTTGCCGAGCTGCTGGTGACCGGCGAGCGAGGAGGCCTCGCTCGTGACGCCTTCCTGCAGGTCGCCGTCGCCGGCGATGACGTAGACGAAGTGGTCGAACGGGCTCGTGCCGGCCTCGGCCTCGGGGTCGAACAGGCCACGCTCGAAGCGGGACGCGTACGCGAAGCCCACGGCGGAGGCGAGCCCCTGGCCGAGGGGACCGGTGGTGATCTCGACGCCGTCGGTGTGGCCGTACTCCGGGTGACCCGGCGTGAGCGAGCCCCAGGTGCGGAGCGCCTCGAGGTCGGAGAGTTCCAGACCGTAGCCGCCCAGGTAGAGCTGGACGTACTGGGTCAGCGAGCTGTGCCCGACCGACAGGACGAAGCGGTCGCGTCCGAGCCAGTCCTGGTCCTTCGGATCGCGTCGCATGACCTTCTGGAACAGCAGGTAGGCGGCGGGGGCGAGACTCATCGCCGTTCCCGGGTGGCCGTTGCCGACCTTCTCCACCGCGTCGGCGGCGAGGATGCGCGCCGTGTCGACTGCTTTGCTGTCAATGCTTTCCCACTGCAGATCTGCCACTGAATACTGACCCTTCTCATCGGAACAGGAGGCCGACGAGCGGTCGAGCCTTCTTCTGTGCGTTCGCGGCCCACGTCGTCTTCGGCGTCCGAGCACACGACACCGCTCTTCGAACTGGGTGAAGGGGGGCGCACGCGTGCACAGTGGCTGGCGAGCACTTCCCAGCATAGCGAACCCCTGCAGCCGAGGGTCGATGTTCGACGAGCGCGAACACGCGACGTCACGGATCGTCGCAGAGCTTGCAGGACAGGCGTGACCCGGTGAGGGACCGCGCGTCTGCGCACCGTGAGTAGGGAGCCGTCCGCGCGTGTCGTAGAATCGTCTGCGGACCGCGCACCGGGCGAGCAGTGCGTGGTGAACCGAACGTTAGAGGAGCAATGGACGTCGCTGTAGCAGAACGTGTGTCGAGCCCCAAGCTCGGTTTCCGACGCAAGGCGAAGGCGTACATCGCCCTCACCAAGCCGCGGGTCATGGAACTGCTGCTCGTGACGACGATCCCCGTCATGATCCTCGCGAAGGGCGGTCTGCCCGACTGGTGGCTCGTGATCGCGACCGTCATCGGCGGGTCGTTGAGCGCCGGCTCCGCGGCGGCGTTCAACTGCTACATCGACCGCGACATCGACGCGGTCATGGACCGCACGAAGAAGCGCCCTCTCGTGACCGGCGAGCTCACACCGCGTGAGGCACTCGTGTTCGCGTGGACGCTCGGCGTCGTCTCGACGGTCTGGCTCCTCGCCACCACCAACTGGCTCGCGGCCGCACTGTCCGTCGGCGCGATCCTCTTCTACGTCTTCGTGTACACGCTGTGGCTGAAGCGACGCACCCAGCAGAACATCATCTGGGGTGGCATCGCGGGCTGCTTCCCCGTCGTCATCGGCTGGGCCGCCGTCACCGGTTCGCTCTCGTGGGCACCGATCATCCTCTTCGCGGTCGTGTTCCTCTGGACGCCGCCCCACTACTGGCCGCTGTCCATGAAGTACCGCAGTGACTACCAGGCCGTCGGCGTGCCGATGCTCGCCGTCGTCCGCGGTCGCGCGCAGGTCGGCCTCCAGGTCATCCTGTACGCGTGGGCGACGGTCGTCTGCTCGCTCCTGCTCATCCCGGTGGCCGACATGGGGCTGCTGTACAGCGCCGTCGCCCTCCTGTCCGGCGGCTGGTTCGTCTACGAGACCCACCGCCTCTACAACCTCGCGATCCGCCACGAGCACGTCTCGCCGATGCGCGTCTTCCACGGGTCGATCACCTACCTGACCCTCCTGTTCCTCGCCGTCGGCATCGACCCGCTGCTCCCGTTCTGACCCGGTGGCTGACGCAGCGGAACGCGGCCGGCTGATCGCTGCGACGGGGGAGAGCCCCGACATCGTCTTCGACCGGTTCGTCTCCTGGGCCGAGGCCGGCGGACTCAGCCTGTACCCGGCGCAGGAGGAGGCGCTCATCGGCATCGTCGACGGCGCCAACGTCATCCTCTCCACCCCGACGGGCACCGGCAAGAGCCTCGTCGCCGCCGGCGCACACTTCGCGGCGCTGAGCTCCGGTCGCCGCAGCTACTACACGGCCCCGATCAAGGCGCTCGTCAGCGAGAAGTTCTTCGCACTCGTCGAGATGTTCGGCGCGGAGAACGTCGGGATGGTCACCGGGGACTCCTCGGTGAACGCCGACGCGCCGATCGTCTGCTGCACCGCGGAGATCGTCGCCAACCTGGCGCTCCGGCACGGCGAGGACGCCGGCATCGACCAGGTCGTGATGGACGAGTTCCACTTCTACGCCGACCCCGACCGCGGGTGGGCGTGGCAGGTGCCGCTGCTCACCCTCCCGGACACGCAGTTCATCCTCATGTCCGCGACCCTCGGCGACGTCGGCGACCTCGCGCGCGACCTCGAGCGCCGGACCGGCCGTGAGACCGCCATCGTGACCGGCGTCGAACGACCGGTGCCGCTCCACTTCTCCTACGCGACCACACCGATCCACGAGACCGTGGAAGACCTCCTCCACACGGGACAGGCTCCGATCTACATCGTCCACTTCGCGCAGGCGGCGGCGCTCGAGCGGGCCCAGGCGTTGACCAGCCTCAAGGTCGTCACCCGCGAGCAACGCGACGAGATCGCCGACGCCATCGGCGACTTCCGGTTCAGCACCGCGTTCGGCACGACGCTGTCCCGGCTCGTCCGCAGCGGGATCGGCGTGCACCACGCCGGCATGCTGCCGAAGTACCGACGCCTCGTGGAGCAGCTGGCCCAACGTGGTCTCCTCCGCGTCATCTGCGGGACGGACACCCTCGGCGTCGGGATCAACGTCCCGATCCGCACGGTCCTGTTCACGGCGCTCACGAAGTACGACGGCACGAAGATGCGCCAGGTGAACGCCCGGGAGTTCCACCAGATCGCCGGTCGTGCGGGTCGGGCCGGCTACGACACCGCGGGCACCGTCGTCGTCCAGGCCCCCGAGCACGAGACCGAGAACCTCAAGCTCATCGAGAAGGCCGGCGACGACCCGAAGAAGCGCCGGAAGATCATCCGGAAGAAGGCGCCGGAGGGGTTCGTGTCCTGGGGGGAGCCGAGCTTCCAGCGTCTCGTCGCGGCCGAGCCTGAGACGCTGACCAGCCACATGCAGCTCACCCACGCGATGATGCTCAGCGTCATCGCACGCGGCGGCGACAGCTTCGGCACCATCCGCTCCCTCGTCTTCGACAACCACGAGCCTCGGGCGAGACGCTTCGCCCTGGCCAGGCGCGCGCTCGAGATCTACCGCACCCTCCGCACGGCAGGCGTCATCACCCAGACGATCGACCCCGAGACGGGTGAGGTCGTCATCGGCCTCACGGTCGAACTGCAGCCGAACTTCGCGCTCAACGCTCCGCTGTCGCCGTTCGCCCTCGCCGCGTTCGAGCTGTTGGACCCCGCGGAGCCCGGCTTCGCCCTCGACGTCATCTCGGTCGTCGAGTCGACGCTCGACGATCCGCGCCAGATCGTCATGGCCCAGCAGCACCTCGCCAGGGGCGAGGCCGTGCAGGCGATGAAGGCCGAGGGGATCGAGTACGACCAGCGCATGGAGCTCCTCGAGGCGGTCACCCATCCGAGACCGCTGGCGGAACTCCTCGAGGCGGCGTTCACGAGCTACACCGCCGCGCAGCCGTGGGCACTCGACCTCGAGCTGCGCCCGAAGGCGGTCGTCCGCGACTTCATCGAGCGCGCACTGAACTTCAGCGAGTTCGTCTCGTTCTACAGTCTCTCGAGGTCCGAGGGACTCGTTCTGAGGTACCTCTCCGACGCCTTCCGGGCGATCCGGCAGAGCGTGCCGGACGAGTTCAAGGACGAGGAGCTCCAGGACCTCATCGAGTGGCTCGGAGAACTCGTCCGACAGGTCGACTCGAGTCTGCTCGACGAGTGGGAGGAACTGTCCCACCCGGACCCCGAACGCCATGCGGAGGCGAGTCGGTCACTCCCACCCACGCCACGGAGCGTCCTCGCCAACCGCCGGGCGTTCACCGTCCTCGTCCGGAACGAACTCTTCCGCCGGGTCCAGCTCGCGTCGCTGGAGCACTACGACGCGCTCGGCGAGCTCGACGCGTCGGCTGGATTCGACGCCGACACCTGGGCGGACGCCATGGATCCGTACTTCGAGGAGCACGGTGAACTCCCGACGGGTGCTGCAGCACGGAGCCCGGCGCTGCTGGTCGTCGACGACGAGGACGAGCGCCCCGTCGGCGACACGGGCGGTGTCTGGCGGGTGCGTCAGGTGTTCGCCGATCCGGCCGGCGACCATGACTGGGGGATCAGCGCGGTCATCGATCTCGACGCCTCCGACGAGACCGGGACCGCGGTCGTCCGCGTGACCGCGGTCGGGATGCTCTGAGTCGTCAGCAGGCGCAGTGAGCCGTCAGCAGGCCGCTGAGCCGTCAGCGGAAGCGCCGTCAGCGGGAGACGCTGAGGGATGCCGACTCCTCGACGCGTGACGCGGTCCGGACCGGGATCCGCTGCTGCAGCACGACCCAGGTCATCGCGGCGACGAGCAGTCCGGCGAGCACCATGTGCAGCCCGACGAGCACCTCGGGGAGTCCGAGGCGGGCCTGGGTGAGCCCCACGATGATCTGCACCACTTCGACCGCGAGCAGCGTGGAGACCGCGGTGCGCACCCCGCGCGACCCGCGGCGGGCACCGAGCGCGATCGCGCCGACGAGCAGCACGATGGTGCCGGCGAGCGTCGCGTAGGCGGGCCAGCTGTGGAGGTGCTGGAGGAACTCGGGGTCGAACCCGTTGCGCGGCGCCGGCACCTCCTTCGAGTTGTCGCCGGCGTGCGGGCCCGAGCCCGTCGTCAGGATGCCGAACACGACGGTGACGGCGACGAAGAGGCTCGTCAGGTGGACGACGCCGAGGTACCAGCCGGGCATGACCTTCACCGCACCGCGGGGGCCGCGGTAGACCCGATGGACGAGCATCGTCGCGAGGGCGACGAGGACGATCGAGATGACGAAGTGCAGCCCGACCACGTACGGGTTCAGCCCGGTGAGGACGGTGATGCCGCCGAGGACCGCCTGCGCGGGGATCGACAGGCCCTGGAGCAGGGTCAGTCGGAAGAGGTCGGGGCGCTGCCGACGCATGCGGATCACCGCGAGGAACGCGGCGATGACGATGGCCGCGAGGACGAAGGTCAGGAGTCGGTTGCCGAACTCGATGAACCCGTGGATGCCCATCTCCGGCGTGTTGACGAAGGAGTCGTCCGTGCAGCGCGGCCACGTCGGGCACCCGAGCCCGGAGGCCGTCAGACGCACGGCGCCCCCGGTCCCGATGAGGACGAGCTGGAAGGCGAACGAGAGCCAGGCGACGACCCGCACGCGCTTGTCGATCGTCGTCGGCAACCACTGCCAGAACCGGGTGGCCCGCACCCGGTCGGGAAGGGACGGTGCCGGCGTCGGTCGACCGGCGGTCTTGGAGTGGTGTGACACGGGGTCGATCCTTCGGTTCGCGGTGGCCACGGCTGCCGTATCCACCGTCCTCACCCACAACCCACAGGAAGCTGTAGGATTATGAGGTTCACGGTGCGCGCGAGAAGCGCCATGGTTCATGAACATTGTAGGTTCGCGAAGAAGCCGCCCGCACATCCCCTCCCCAATCCGCTCCGATCAGGCGCGTGCCATGGGAGGGAATGACGACCTCCAGCCGGTGGTTGTCTCCAGGGAGGAAAGAGGGACACATGTCAGACATCCTGATCGATCGCCCGGAGCTCGCCGGACTCGGCCAATACGAGTTCGGATGGCACGACGGCGACGTCGCCGGCGCTTCAGCGCGCCGCGGCATCTCCACCGAGGTCGTGGCCGACATCTCCGCACTGAAGAACGAACCGGACTGGATGCTGCAGCGCCGTCTCAAGGCCCTGCAGCTGTTCGAGCGCAAGCCCATGCCGACATGGGGTGCCGACCTCTCCGAGATCGACTTCGAGAACATCAAGTACTTCGTCCGGTCCACCGAGAAGCAGGCTCAGACCTGGGAGGACCTGCCGGACGACATCAAGAACACCTACGAGAAGCTCGGCATCCCCGAGGCGGAGCGCCAGCGCCTCGTCTCCGGCGTCGCCGCGCAGTACGAGTCCGAGGTGGTCTACCACCAGATCAACGAGGAGCTCGAGGCGCAGGGTGTCATCTTCATGGACACCGACACGGCGTTGCGCGAGCACCCCGAGTTCTTCGAGGAGTACTTCGGCACGGTCATCCCGTCCGGCGACAACAAGTTCGCCGCGCTGAACACCGCCGTGTGGTCGGGTGGCTCCTTCGTCTACGTGCCGCCCGGCGTGCACGTCGAGATCCCGCTGCAGGCCTACTTCCGGATCAACACCGAGAACATGGGCCAGTTCGAGCGCACGCTGATCATCGCCGACGAGGGCAGCTACGTGCACTACATCGAGGGTTGCACCGCGCCGATCTACAAGTCGGACTCGCTGCACTCCGCGGTCGTCGAGATCATCGTCAAGAAGAACGCCCGCGTCCGCTACACGACGATCCAGAACTGGTCGAACAACGTCTACAACCTGGTCACGAAGCGCGCTACGGCCGCCGAAGGCGCGACCATGGAGTGGATCGACGGCAACATCGGATCCAAGGTCACGATGAAGTACCCGTCCATCTACCTCATGGGCGAGCACGCCAAGGGCGAGACCCTGTCCGTCGCGTTCGCCGGTCCCGGCCAGCACCAGGACGCCGGCGCGAAGATGATCCACATGGCTCCGTACACGCAGTCGTCCATCGTCTCCAAGTCGATCGCCCGAGGCGGCGGACGCGCGGGATACCGCGGCGAGGTCCGGGTGGACGCCAACGCCCATCACTCGGCCAACACCGTGCGCTGCGACGCGCTCCTGGTCGACACCATCTCCCGCAGCGACACGTACCCGGCGATCGACATCCGGGTGGACGACGTCCAGCTCGGACACGAGGCGACGGTGTCCAAGGTCAGCGAGGAGCAGCTCTTCTACCTCATGAGCCGCGGCATGCCGGAAGACGAGGCCATGGCGATGATCGTCCGCGGCTTCATCGAGCCGATCGCCCGCGAACTGCCCATGGAGTACGCACTCGAACTCAACAAGCTCATCGAGATGGGCATGGAAGGATCCGTCGGTTAATGACGACTGCAGCACCGACTCAGACCGAAGGACAGCACGGCATCACGGCACACAGCGACGGCGCAGGACGCGTCATCCCGGTGCAGACCCGATCGGAGCGCTTCAGCTCCTATGATGTCGCCGACTTCCCAGCGGTGACGGGACGCGAGGCGGTCTGGAAGCTCAGCCCGGTCGCGCAGTTCACCGACCTCACCGCGGGGGAGCTCGACGGCTCACCCACCCCGATCACGCACGACGACGTCGACGGTTTCAGCGTCGAGTGGATCAGTCGCGACGACGCCCGCGTCGGCTCCGCCGGCGTGCCGGAGGAGCGCGCCTCCGCGAACGCCTGGTCGAGCTTCGACCAGGCACTGGCGATCTCGGTCACGGGCGAGGAGCCCAAGACCCTGCGCCTCGAGCGGAGCGGGCTCGGCGACGGCGCCCGCGCTGCGCACACCGTCATCACCGCCGCGCCGTTCAGCCGTGGCCTCATCATCATCGAGAACGCGGGCGACGCCCGCCTCACCGAGAACGTCGAGATCGTCGTCGGCGAACAGGCCGACGTGACCGTCGTGACCGTGCAGTGGTGGGACGACGCCGCCGTGCACCTCGCCAGCCACTTCGCGTCCATCGGTCGCGACGCCCACCTCAAGCACGTCGTGGTGTCGCTCGGCGGCAAGGTCGTCCGGGTGAACCCGACCCTGCACCTCGCCGGTCAGGGCTCGGACCTCGACTCGCTCGGCGTGTACTTCTCCGACGCGGGTCAGCACCTCGAGCAGCAGGTCTACATGCACCACGACGCACCGAACACCCGCGGGCGCGTGACCTACAAGGGCGCACTGCAGGGCGAGGGTGCGCGGTCCGTGTGGATCGGCGACGTCCTCATCAGCAACCGTGCCGTCGGCACCGACAGCTACGAGCAGAACCGCAACCTGGTCCTCTCCGACGGCACCCGTGCCGACTCCGTGCCGAACCTCGAGATCGAGACCGGCGACATCGCCGGTGCCGGTCACGCGAGCGCGACCGGACGCTTCGACGACGAGCAGCTCTTCTACCTGCAGGCTCGAGGCATCCCTGAGGACGAGGCACGACGACTCGTCGTCCGCGGCTTCCTCGTGGAGATCATCCAGCAGATCGGTGACACCGAGCTGCAGGAGCGCCTCTCGGCGGCCATCGAGGCCGAACTGCTCGGCGCCGACGGACAGGGCACCGGCGGAGCGCAGCACTGATGGCGACGAAGGTGTGCTCGTTCGACGAGCTCGCCGTCAACCAGGCCAAGCGGGTCGTGGTGGACGGCGTGCCGATCGCCCTCGTGCGCGACGCGTCGGACGAACTGTTCGCGATCGGCGACGTCTGCACCCACGGCGACATCTCGCTGTCCGAAGGCTTCGTCGAGGACGGCAACCTCGAATGCTGGGCACACGGCTCGCAGTTCTCGCTCACGACGGGCAAGCCGCTCACCCTTCCGGCCTACGAGCCGGTCCCCGTCTACACCGTCGAGCTCATCGACGGCGACATCTACATCGACCCGACCGCAACGAAAGAGATCTAGCACCATGTCAGTCCTCGAAATCCGCGACCTGCACGTCAGCGTCGAAACCGAGCAGGGCACCAAGCCGATCCTGCGTGGCGTCGACCTCACCATCCGCACGGGCGAAACGCACGCGATCATGGGTCCGAACGGTTCGGGCAAGTCCACGCTCGCGTACACGATCGCCGGCCACCCGAAGTACACCGTCGACAGCGGATCCATCACGCTGGACGGCGAGGACGTCCTCGCGATGAGCGTCGACGAGCGCGCCCGTGCCGGACTCTTCCTCGCGATGCAGTACCCGGTCGAGATCCCCGGCGTCACGGTCACGAACTTCCTCCGCACGGCGAAGACCGCCGTCGACGGCGAGGCGCCCGCGATCCGCGGCTGGATCAAGGACGTCCGCGAGTCGATGAAGAACCTGCGCATGGAGCCTGCCTTCGCCGAGCGCAACGTCAACGAGGGCTTCTCCGGTGGCGAGAAGAAGCGTCACGAGATCCTCCAGCTCGAGCTGCTGAAGCCGCAGTTCGCAGTCCTCGACGAGACCGACTCCGGCCTCGACGTCGACGCCCTCAAGATCGTGTCCGAGGGCGTCAACCGCGCCAAGGAGAACACGGGCCTCGGCGTCCTGCTGATCACGCACTACACGCGGATCCTCCGCTACATCAAGCCGGACTTCGTGCACGTCTTCGTCGCCGGCAAGATCGCCGAGCAGGGCGGTCCCGAGCTCGCCGACCGACTCGAGAACGAAGGCTACGACCGTTTCCTCGTCGACGCCGTCGTCGCCCCGGAAGGTGCCTGAAGCCGCGCGAGCGGTCTAAGATAACGACATGGTAACAACGCTCAGTCCGCAACGATTCGACGAGGTCGAAGAGGCGCTCAAGGACGTCATGGACCCCGAGCTCGGGGTGAACGTGGTCGACCTCGGTCTCATCTACGACCTGGGTTGGGATGACGAGAACGACGCGCTCATCATCCACATGACCCTGACCTCCGCCGGATGTCCGCTCACGGACGTCCTCGAGGAGCAGACGGGTCAAGCGCTCGACGGCATCGTCGACGCCTTCCGCATCAACTGGGTGTGGATGCCGCCGTGGGGCCCGGAGCGCATCACGGACGACGGGCGCGACATGATGCGTGCCCTCGGCTTCTCGATCTGATCGAACCTCCCCGACGACGGACGGCTGCATTGCAGCCGTCCGTCGTCCTGTTCCCGGCAGCGTCGTCCGGCTGATCCCGGATAGGGTCGAGGCATGACCGAGATCGTGTCCGCAGACCCCCTCGACGTCCTGCGCAGCCGGACGAGCGAGAAGTGGTCCGAGTACCCCGACGACGTCCTGCCCATGTTCGTCGCCGAGATGGACGTCCCCCTGGCACCCGTGGTCCGCGATGCCCTGCACGCGGCGATCGACCGCGGTGACGCCGGGTATGTCGCGAGCCGCACACGGCTCCCACAGGCGTTCGCCGACTTCGCAGCGCGACGCTGGGGATGGGACGTGGATCCCGGCTCCGTGTTCACCACCGCCGACGTCAGCATGGGCATCGTCGAGATCCTGCGTCGCGTCATCTCGCCCGGCGAGGGCGTCGTGATCACCTCGCCGGTCTACCCGCCGTTCTTCGACCTCGTCACCGAGGCCGGGGGAGTCGTGGTGGACGTCCCCTTGCTCGGGTCCAGCCGCGCCGACGATCCCGCCGGAGGCTGGCGGCTCGACCTGGACGGTCTCGAAGCCGCCTTCCGCAACGGCGCGAAGGCGTTCCTCCTCTGCAACCCGCACAACCCGATCGGTCGGCCGCACACGGTCGACGAACTCCGCTCGGTCGCCGCGCTGGCCGCGCGGTACGGGGTCACGGTCGTGAGCGATGAGATCCACGCTCCGCTCACCCAGCCGGGCGAGCGGTTCGTCCCCTATCTCAGCGTGTCCGACGAGGCCGCCGAACACGGGTACGCCGTCCTGTCGGCGAGCAAGGCCTGGAACCTCGCCGGCCTGAAGTGCGCGGTGATGGTCACCGCCGGCCCCGGGCCGCGGAGCGTGGTCGCCGGGATGCCGGTCGAGGTGTTCTGGCGGACGGGCCAGTTCGGTGTGCTGGCTTCGGTCGCCGCCTTCGAGGCCGGAGAGCCCTGGCTGGACGGGCTCCTCGGGTTGCTCGACGGCAACCGGCGGCTGCTCGGTGAGCTGCTGGGCACCGAGTTGCCCGAGGTCGGCTACCGTCCGCCTGCCGCCGGGTACCTCGCCTGGCTGGACTGCACCACGCTCGGTTGGACCGAGCCCCCGGCGCGGCGCATCCTGCGCGAGGCGCGCGTGGCCCTGCAGGAGGGAGCCCCGTTCGGGCCCGGCGGCGTCGGCCATGCACGACTCAACCTGGCCTGCTCACCCGAGCTCCTCACCGAGGCGGTCGGACGGATCTCCGCCCTGCGTTGACGGCCGTCCGGCCGCGCCGGACCCTGCCGGAACGGCCGCGGTGCTGAGCATCGGATTCACGATTTATACTGGGAGGCTGA
The DNA here is from genome assembly GCF_059073635.1 of Plantibacter sp. NCBI lineage: Bacteria > Bacillati > Actinomycetota > Actinomycetes > Micrococcales > Microbacteriaceae > Plantibacter > Plantibacter sp. The sequence goes on from NZ_JCACOF010000009.1 coordinate 269,081, forward strand.
CCCCCACCCTCCGCGTTGTCGAAACGCACCCGAAGAAATGGACTATGCCTGTGCTGAGTGTGCACGACCTCGAGATCCGCGTGGGGGCACGCGTGCTCATGGAGCACGTGAACTTCCGCGTGTCCGCCGGCGACAAGATCGGCCTCGTCGGCCGCAACGGTGCCGGGAAGACGACCCTGACCAAGACGCTGGCGGGGGAGACCCTCCCGACGAACGGCAAGATCGATCGCGGTGGCGAGATCGGGTACCTGCCGCAGGACCCGCGCTCCGGCAACCCGGAGGACCTCGCCCGCACCCGCATCCTCGATGCGCGTGGTCTCGGCCAGCTCGCGCTCGGCATGCACGAGTCGAGCATGGCCATGGCGAGCGACGACCCGAAGGTGGCGGAAGCCGCCATGAAGAAGTACGGCAACCTCACCGACCGGTTCAACGCGCTCGGCGGGTACGCCGCAGAGGCCGAGGCGGCCTCGATCGCGTCGAACCTGAACCTGCCCGACCGCATCCTCGATCAGCAGCTGAAGACGCTCTCGGGTGGACAGCGCCGCCGCATCGAACTCGCGCGCATCCTCTTCTCCGACGCCGAGACGCTCATCCTCGACGAGCCGACCAACCACCTCGACGCCGACTCCGTCGTCTGGCTGCGTGAGTTCCTCAAGCAGTACAAGGGCGGGTTCATCGTGATCTCGCACGACATCGAGCTCGTCGGCGAGACCGTCAACCGGGTCTTCTACCTCGATGCGAACCGCACCGTCATCGACATCTACAACATGAACTGGAAGAACTACCAGCGTCAGCGCGAGGCCGACGAGGAGCGCCGGAAGAAGGAGCGCACCAACGTCGAGAAGAAGGCGACGGCGCTCCAGCTCCAGGCGGCCAAGTTCGGTGCGAAGGCCAGCAAGGCGGCCGCAGCCCACCAGATGGTGGCTCGCGCCGAACGGATGCTCTCCGGGCTCGAGGAGGTCCGCGCGCAAGACCGCGTGGCCAAGCTGCGGTTCCCGACCCCGGCGCCCTGTGGCCGGACGCCGCTCATGGCGAGCAACCTGTCGAAGAGCTACGGCTCGCTCGAGATCTTCACGGCCGTCGACCTCGCGATCGACCGTGGCTCGAAGGTCGTCATCCTCGGATTCAACGGTGCGGGCAAGACGACCCTGCTGCGGATCCTCGCCGGAGTGGACCAGCCCGACACCGGGCAGCTCGAGCCCGGGCACGGCCTGCGGATCGGCTACTACGCGCAGGAGCACGAGACGATCGACGTGAAGCGCAGCGTGCTCGAGAACATGGTCTCCTCGTCGCCGAACATCACCGAGATGGAAGCGCGCAAGGTCCTCGGCTCGTTCCTGTTCACCGGCGACGACTCCAACAAGCTCGCGGGCGTGCTGTCCGGTGGCGAGAAGACGAGACTCGCTCTCGCGATGATCGTCGTCTCGGGCGCGAACATGCTCCTCCTCGACGAACCGACCAACAACCTCGACCCGGCCAGCCGTCTGGAGATCCTCGACGCGCTCGCCCACTACGAGGGTGCCGTCGTGCTCGTGAGTCACGATGAGGGCGCCGTCGAGGCGCTCAACCCCGAGCGGGTGCTCATCCTGCCCGACGGCGTCGAGGACCACTGGAACAAGGACTACCAGGACCTCGTCAGCCTGGCCTAGCGCCAGCGGGCCAGCGCGCCCGGCCCGTGAGCATCACGGGCCGGGTGCGCCCCGTCCGTCGACGGCTCGGGGCGGTCGGGTCAGCGACTCGCTTCGAGGATCTCATCCTCGATGTCGGCGTCGGACCGTGCCTTCGCGGCGAGCCGTTCGGCGCGCGCAGCCGCACGCCGCTGCTCCTTCGGGTCGTCGGAGTTCAGGATGCGGTACTCCTGACGGATGGCATAGGCGAGGAAGATGAAGCCCATCAGCGCGAAGACCACCCATTGCAGCGCGTACGAGAGGTGCATCCCCTCGTTCGGCTCGGGCTTGATCGGACCGAGCGGTGCCGCCTCGGCAGGCGCCGGGCTCTCCGAGAGGAGCATGCCGTACGCACCGGAGTAGAGCGTCTCGCCGCGGAGTTCGGCGATCTGCGGGAGGTTGATCGTGGCCACCTGGCCGTCGGCGGCCCCGCGGCCCGGGAGCGTCGGTTCGCCGGGTCGGATGCGGACGACGACCGAGACCTCACCGCTCGGAGGGGCCGGGACCGACTCGGGTGCTTCGAGTGAATCGTTCGCAGCGACCCAGCCACGGTCGACGATGAACACGTCTCCGTTGGCAAGTCGGAGCGGCGTGAGGACGTTGAAGCCCGCCTGGTTGTTCCGGGGACGGTTCCGGACCAGCAGCTGTTCGTCAGGCAGGTAGGTGCCACTCATCGACACCGGGTGCCATTCGTCGGCCACGCTGAAGGAGTCCAGCGACGGCAGCGCTTCGTCGAGCGGGATCGGGGTCGCGTCCCAATTGGTCTCGATGCGCTGGACCTCCTCCTCCTTCTCGCTCGCGCGGGCGAGCTGCCAGTTGGAGAGGAGGACGCACACGATCGCGAACACGATCGCGACGCCGAGGTAGCCGAGCCAACGGCGGCTGAAGGCGAACCGCCAACCCGCGCTCATGAGCCGACCGCCGACGCCAGCGGACGCCGCTCGAGCGGGAAGGAGCGGGCTTCGAGGAAGGCTTCCAAGAAGTCGACGTGTTCGTCGCAGGCGGTCCAGACCTTCACGCGGTCCTCCGCGTGGATCTTCGGATTGCGCCACTCGATCCGCCAGCTCGCCGCCGCGCGGCAGCCGGCCCGGGAGCAGATCACGCCGTCGGGCTCGGCACCGAACCCGATCATGCCTGGTCGGCCGGACGAGGCGGAACCGAGTCGTCGACGATGATCGGCCGCTGGGACACGACGACACCGGTGGGGCGCTCGATGGCCCCCTGCGACGGCAGCGACCCGGCGTTCGCGATGATGACGGCGACGTACGGCAGGAAGATGGCACCGGCTGCGACCGCGAACATCCAACCGCCCTGGACGAACGGGAGCGCAGCGAGGCAAAGCAACCGGACACCCATGGTGATCGAGTACTTGATGAGCCGCTGCCGGCGCTCTTGTTCGGGAGCCGGTGGGAGGGAGGTGATGCTCTGCTGCTTCATGCCATGACCAGCCTACGCGCTCGGCGGGTGGGCGAAGCCCCCAAATCACCGGGAGAACCGGAGGACCCCCATATGCTGGTACGGGTCCGCGGCCGGAACGCCGCGCGCCCCGACGGCCGCCGCACGAGTCGGCCGGTATCGCCGCAGGAGAGGAATCGACCATGACCGCACCACGCACCGTACTCGTCACCGGAGGCAACCGGGGGATCGGCTTCGCCATCGCCGAGGAGTTCGTCGCGCAGGGTCACCGCGTCGCCGTCACCGCACGATCCGGCGAGGGCCCCGCGGGCACGTTGACGGTCCGCGCGGACGTCACCGACGCAGCCTCCGTCGACGCGGCGTTCACCGAGATCGAGTCGGAGCTCGGGCCGGTCGAGGTGCTCGTCGCGAACGCGGGCATCACGAAGGACACCCTGCTCATGCGGATGAGCGAAGACGACTTCGACCAGGTGGTCGACACGAACCTCGGCGGCTCCTTCCGCGTCGTCAAGCGCGCGTCCAAGGGCATGCTCAAGGCACGCTTCGGGCGCATCGTGCTCATCTCCAGCGTCGTGGGCCTCTACGGGTCCGCCGGACAGGTCAACTACGCGGCCTCGAAGAGCGGCCTCATCGGCATGGCGCGATCCATCACCCGCGAGCTCGGTGCACGTGGGATCACGGCGAACGTGATCGCCCCGGGGTTCATCGAGACCGACATGACCGCCGAACTGCCCGCCGAGACCCAGGCCGAGTACAAGAAGAGCATCCCGGCAGCGCGTTTCGCGAGTGCGAACGAGGTCGCGAAGGTCGTCACGTGGATCGCCGGTGACGACGCGGGCTACATCTCCGGCGCCGTGATCCCGGTCGACGGCGGCCTCGGCATGGGTCACTGACCCGGGCAGCACCGCACCGAGCAGAACCCGACCTCGGGCGCTGACCCCGACGCGCGGATCAGAGCCCGAGGAGCGGGAGGACGCCGGCGAGGTCGACCCGCCCGGCGACGACGTCGGCATGGCGGCGGACGATCGGCTTCGCGTTGAACGCGACCGAGAGCCCGGCGACGGCCATCATCTCGAGGTCGTTGGCTCCGTCGCCGATCGCGATCGTCCGTCCCAACGGCACGCCGTCCTCGTCGGCCCACTCCTGCAGTGCGGCCGCCTTCGCCGCCGCGTCGATGATGGGACCGCTGAGGCCTCCCGTCAACCGACCGTCGGCGGTCTCGAGGCGGTTCGCCCGCACATGGTCGAGGCCGAGTACCTCGGCGAGCGGGTCGAGCAGTTCATGGAACCCGCCGGACACGACACCGATCCGTGACCCGTGCGCATGCAGCCGGCCGATCAGCGTCTCCAGGCCGGCCGTCGTCCGGATCCGTTCGGCGATCACCGGGATCCGGTCGACGGGCAGGCCCGCGAGCGTCGCGACCCGGGCCCGGAGGCTGTCGGCGAAGTCGAGGTCACCGCGCATGGCGCGCTCGGTGATGGCGGCGACCTCAGGAAGGCTGCCGACCTCCTCGGCGAGCAGCTCGATCACCTCGTTCTGGATGAGCGTCGAGTCGGCGTCGAGGACCGCGAGGAACCGGACGCCTCGTCCGGCCTGTGGGGGGAGTGCTGCCTCGGGATCCGCCACTGCCGAACGCTCGGTACTCATGGAACGACGCGTACTCCCTTGCCAACCACGGTGAGACCGGATTCGGTGACGGTGAAACCGCGAGCGCGGTCACGGTCGTGGTCGACACCGACGCTCGCGCCGGAGGTGACCACCACATCCTTGTCCAGGATAGCCCGCTTGACGACGGCGTCCGGTTCGATGTGGACCTTGTCGAACACGACCGAGTCGGAGACGTGGGCGCCGGATTCCACGAGCGCCCATGGCCCGAGGACACTGCGCTCGATGTGGGCACCGGACAGCAGCGAACCGAGGGAGACGATCGAGTCGATGGTCTGGCCGAGGTTGCCCTTCGCGTCCCGCACGAACTTCGCCGGCGGCGAGTTCAGCTGCGAACTGAAGATCGGCCAGTCGCGGTTGTACAGGTTGAAGATCGGGAGCGTCGAGATGAGGTCCTGGTGGGCCTCGTAGAACGACTCGATCGTCCCCACGTCGCGCCAGTAGTAGCGATCGCGATCCGTCGAGCCGGGCACGTCGTTCCGCTGGAGGTCGTAGACGCCGGCCTCACCGCGGTCGACGAAGTACGGGACGATGTCGCCACCCATGTCGTGGTTCGAGCTCGTCACCTCGCCGTCGTCGATGACCGCCTGCATGAGTGCGTCGGCGTCGAAGACGTAGTTGCCCATCGAGGCGAGCACCTCGCCGGGGGAGTCGGGCAGGCCCGGCGCGTCGAGCGGCTTCTCGAGGAAGCGGGCGATGGTCGTCGGGTCGTCCGCGTCGACGTCGATGACGCCGAACTGGTCGGCGAGGGAGATGGGCTGACGGATCGCGGCGACCGTCGCCTTCTTGCCCGAGGCGATGTGCGCCTCGATCATCTGCGCGAAGTCCATGCGGTAGACGTGGTCGGCGCCGACGACCACGACGATGTCGGGCTTCTCGTCGCGGATCAGGTTGAGGCTCTGCAGGATCGCGTCGGCGGATCCGCTGAACCAGCGCTTCCCGAGACGCTGCTGCGCCGGCACGGACGCGACATAGGAGTCGAGCAGGCCGGACAACCGCCAGGTCTGCGAGACGTGGCGGTCGAGGCTGTGGGACTTGTACTGGGTGAGGACGACGATCTGGGTGAGTCCGGAGTTGATGAGGTTCGACAGCGCGAAATCGATCAGGCGGTACTGCCCGCCGAACGGTACGGCCGGTTTCGCGCGGTCTGCGGTCAGCGGCATCAACCGCTTCCCTTCCCCACCAGCGAGGACGATTCCGAAGATCTTCTTTGAGGCGGCCATGGCTTCACAATAGATGCCGGACGAGACCTGTACTAGCGTCTAGACATGCGAGTTGATCTTGTGACAAAGGAGTACCCGCCGGAGATCTACGGCGGCGCAGGCGTCCACGTGTCGGAGCTGGTGAAATCCCTCCGTAGCGACATCGACGTGACCGTGCGCTGCTTCGGCGCTCCACGCGACGAGGCCGACACCGTCGCGTACGGTGTCCCGGCCGAGCTCCAGGGGGCGAACGGCGCCCTCACGACCCTCGGGACGGACCTCCTGATCGCCCAGGACGTCGCCGGGGCCGACCTCGTGCACTCGCACACCTGGTACGCGAACGGCGCCGGTCACCTCGCGTCGCTGCTGCACGGCATCCCGCACGTCGTGACCGCGCACAGTCTGGAGCCGCTCCGCCCGTGGAAGGCCGAGCAGCTCGGCGGCGGGTACCGCGTGTCCAGCTGGATCGAGCAGTCCGCCTACGAAGGCGCCGCGGCCGTCGTGGCGGTCAGCGACGGCATGCGTCGCGACATCCTGCGGTCGTACCCGAGCCTCGACCCGGCCAAGGTGCAGGTCATCTACAACGGCATCGACCTGACCGACTGGCAGCCACGCGTGGACGACGAGCTGCTGCGGTCCCTCGGCATCGACCCGTCCCGTCCCTCCGTCGTCTTCGTCGGTCGGATCACCCGTCAGAAGGGGCTGCCGTACCTGCTCCGCGCGGCCCGACTGCTGCCGCCCGACGTGCAGCTCATCCTGTGCGCCGGCGCTCCCGACACCCCCGAGATCCTCGCCGAGGTCAAGGGGCTCGTCGAGGAGCTGCAGCGCGAGCGCACCGGGGTCGTGTGGATCGAACGACTGCTCCCGCGTCACGAGCTGTGCACCGTCCTCACCGCCGCCACGACCTTCGTGTGCCCGTCGATCTACGAGCCGCTCGGCATCGTCAACCTCGAGGCGATGGCCTGCGGTGCCGCCGTGGTCGGGACGGGGACCGGCGGCATCCCGGAGGTCGTGCAGGACGGTGTGACCGGCAGGATCGTCCCGCTCGCGCAGGCCTCCGACGGCACCGGCACCCCGCTCGACCCGGAGCGCTTCGTCGCCGACCTCGCCGCCACCCTCACCGAGGTCGTCCAGGATCCCGCCCAGGCGAGGGCCTACGGGGCCGCTGGTCGCCGACGCGCGGAGTCCGACTTCAGCTGGTCGCGCATCGCCACCCAGACGGCGGAGCTGTACCGCAGCCTGGTCTGAACCACCTGCGGACACCTCGGAGGACGGCGACGCGCGACGAGTCTTGGCGGATAGGCTAGGACCATGCCGAGCGTGTTGCAGTTCTCCGATGTGTCCGTCGTCCGTAATCTCAACCCCATCCTCGATGGCGTCGACTGGACGGTGACGGGCGACCAGCGATGGATCGTCCTCGGCCCGAACGGCGCCGGCAAGACGACGCTCCTGCAGCTCGCGGCGACGCTCATCCACCCCTCGAAGGGCACGGTCTCCGTGCTCGACGAGACGCTCGGCCGGGTCGACGTCTTCGAACTGCGCCCGCGCATCGGCTTCGCGTCCTCCGCCCTCGCGAAGCGGGTGCCGCCGGAGGAGACCGTCCTGGACGTCGTGCTCACGGCGGCCTACTCGGTCACCGGGCGCTGGGTCGAGCAGTACGAGGACATCGACGTGAAGCGCGCGTCGCGGGTCCTCGCGGAGTGGAAGCTCGACCACCTCGCCGACCGCCGCTTCGGCACGCTGAGCGACGGCGAGCAGAAGCGCGTGCAGATCGCGCGGGCCATCATGACCGACCCCGAACTCCTCCTGCTCGACGAGCCGGCCGCGAGCCTCGACCTCGGCACGCGCGAGGAGCTCGTCGAGCTGCTCGGCGGCTACGCGAGCGCCGACGACTCACCGGCGATCATCATGGTGACCCACCACGTCGAAGAGATCCCCGTCGGGTTCACCCACGTCCTGCTCGTTCGCGACGGCGGCATCGTCGCCGCCGGCCCGATCGCCGAGACACTCACGGCCGAGCACCTCAGCGAGACCTTCGACCTCCCGATCGAGCTGAGCGAGGAGGACGGCCGGTTCCACGCCCGCTCCGTCCGCGCCGGACGCTCGGCCGTCGCCCCCTCCTGACCGCCACGCCTCGGCGAGTCGTCCTCGGCTGGCGAGCAGATGCGCGCCGAGTCTGGTAAAGTCGACCTTTGGCTCGCGGAGCCAAGAGCTTTCTGCCTCGTGCCTGGAGTTCCGAGCGCGGGTACTACCCACACCATCCACTCAACAAGGACTGCTGATGAAATCTGACATCCACCCCACGTACGAAGCCGTCGTCTTCCGCGACCTCGCCTCCGGCGCGACGTTCCTCACGCGCTCGACGGTCTCGTCGGGCAAGACGATCGACCTCGACGGCGTCACCTACCCGGTGATCGACGTGGAGATCTCGTCCGAGTCGCACCCGTTCTACACGGGTAAGCAGCGCATCATGGACTCCGCCGGTCGCGTCGAGAAGTTCAACCAGCGCTTCAAGGGCTTCGGCAAGTAGTCCTTCCGCTGGAATACACGAACGCCCCGATCCTCGGATCGGGGCGTTCGTCGTCGTGGCGAGCCGTACGGCTCAGATGCCGATGGGCAGCTGGTCCGCTGGGACGATGATCGGTGCCTCGGGTCGGGCGGCAGGGCGTCCGGTGCGGATGGGCCAAGCACCGTCGGCGATGAACTCGGGATCGCGCACGCGGCGCATGTAGGACTGGAAGCTCTCCGCCTGCTCGAGCGACCAGGTCCGCTGGGCCTCGTGCAACTCGTCGACGCTCGTCGGCAGGGCGTCGGCATGAAGCCGACCGATGGCCTGAGCGACGCGTCCGGCGGCGACGGCGTCCACCCCCGCGTCGTGCGCACCCTCGAGCGGAACGCCGTGTAGGGCGGCGACGACCTCGAGCGTCCGCTTGCCGCGCCGGAAGGTGTCGAGCCGCCGGTCGAGGATCAGCGGGTCGACGACGGGGGACGGGTCGGTGATCGAGGTCACCCCGTGTCGCTCCGCCTCGAAGTGCAGGAGGGAGAAGTCGTAGGGCGCGTTGTAGGCGACCACCGGGGTCCGTGCGGCGAACAGCTCGGTGAGGACGGCGACGATCTCGCCGACGACGGCCGGTGCCGGACGCCCCTCCGCCCGGGCCCGCTCCGTCGTGACGCCGTGGATCTCGGCGGCGCGAGCGGGGATCTCGACCCCGGGGTCGGCCATCCACGACCACGAGCGTTCGACCGAACCGTCCGCGGTGATGACACCGACGAAGGCGGTCACGATGCGACTCGTCTCCACCTCGATGCCCGTCGTCTCGAGATCGAAGACCGCCAGGCGGTCCGTCCAGTGGGGATTCGCGTCGACCGTGTTCACGCCTTCACCCTATGACGCACCTCCGACAGGGGCCTGTGCCACGCCGGGGCGGCACGGTCCGCGTCATCGGGTGAACGCGGAGCCGGACTGCCTAGACTGAGTGGATGCCCGTCGAATCACCGTACGCCGACCAGCTCGACCGCATCCCCGTCCGGGAGCGCTCGCTCATCGTGGACGGAGCCGAGACCCGGTTCTGGGACTACGGCGACCACGAGGCGTCGACGACGATCGTCATGGTGCACGGGTTCCGCGGCGACCACCACGGCCTCGAACCGGTCGTCGCGCAGCTCTCCGGGTTCCGGATCATCGCTCCGGACCTCCCCGGCTTCGGCAGCTCGGCACCCTTCCCCGAGGCCACCCACTCCGTGGAGGGGTACGCCGCCTGGCTGGGACGGTTCATCGAGGAGCTGCACCTGACCGGCCGTGTCGTCCTGCTCGGGCACTCGTTCGGCTCGATCGTGTCGAGCGCCGCCGTCGCCGGGGGACTCCGACCGGACGACCTCGTCCTCGTGAACCCGATCGCCGCCCCGGCGCTCCAGGGCCCTCGAGGTGTCCTGACGAGGCTCGCGGTCTTCTACTACTGGTCGTCCGCGAAGCTCCCGAAACGCCTGGGATTCGCCTTCCTCCGGAACAAGGGCGTCGTGCGCATCATGAGCGTCGCGATGTCGAAGACCAAGGACCCGACGCTCCGTCGGTGGATCCACGCCCAGCACGACCAGTACTTCAGCGCCTTCGCCGACCGGGAGGTCGTCCTCGAGTCGTTCACCGCCTCGGTCAGCCACGACGTCAGCGAGTACGCCGACCGGATCCCCAGCCGCACGCTGCTCATCGCCGCCGAGCGTGACGACATCACGCCCGTGGCCGCGCAGTACGCGCTCGCGAAGCGGTTCGCCGACGCGCAGCTGCACGTCATCCCGGGCGTCGGACACCTCATCCACTACGAGGAGCCGCACGACGCGGCGCAGCGCCTCACCGCGTTCCTCGCGGACGACCGCACCGACGCCTGAGGCGTCAGGCGTCGGTCGCCTCCTGCGAGACGACGCTCGTGAATGCGGACGGGACCAGGCGGGCGGCGATCCCGGTGAGCGTCTCACTGGCACCAGCGTCGAGCTTCACGTCCGCGCGGCCGTCCGCCTTCGTGACGCCGCGGTTGATGACGACGATCGGCAACCGCTTCCGGCGGGCGAGTTCGAGGAGCCGGATCCCCGAGTTGACCACGAGCGACGACCCGGCGATCACGAGTGCGTCGGCGCCGCGCACGAGTGCTGCCGCCTCGGCGTACTTCTCCGTCGGGATGAACTCGCCGAAGAAGACCACGTCCGGCTTCAACATGCCACCGCAGACCGTGCACACGGGGACGACGATCTCGTCCACGCGCCCGACCTCGGCATCGCCGTCCGGGTTGATCGTCACGTCCGTCTCGGTGTCGAGCCACGGGTTCAGGGCCGTCATGCGCTCCGCGATGCTCGACCTGGCGTAACTCTGCCCGCAGGAGAGACAGCTGACGCGGTCCATCGACCCGTGCAGGTCGACGACGCGGCGCGAGCCGGCCCTGACGTGGAGGCCGTCGACGTTCTGCGTGATGACGCCGTCGGCGATGCCGGCCTCCTCGAGGAGCGCGATCGCCCGGTGGCCGGCGTTCGGGCGAGCGCCGTCGAACCGCTTCCACCCGAGGTGGCTGCCGGCCCAGTAGCGTTTGCGCGCGGCGTCGTCGTTGGACAGGAACTGGTCGACCGTCATGGGGGTCCGCACCGGAGCGCCCTGGCCCCGGTAGTCGGGGATGCCGGAGTCCGTGCTCACGCCGGCCCCGGTGAGGAAGGCGACACGGCGGTCCGCGAGCAGCTCGATCGCCCGTTCGAGCCCGGCCTCGGCCGTCTCGTCAGCGGGATCCCCTGCTGCGATCAGCGTGCTCATGCCTGCTCCGTCCATCCGTCCGCGATGATCGGAGTGCTCCGGGCCATCGCTTCCCCTGAGTCTAAACGGCCTCGTTTTCGATCGTGTTCCCACTCTGGCAAGGTGGAGGTCGAACATCGCGTCGAGAGGACGTCTCCCATGCAGGTCATCCGGATCACCGATCTCGACGACGGACGACTCGACGACTACGCGCGACTGACGGACGTCGCCCTCCGCCGGGTGTCCGAACCCGCGGGTGGCCTGTACATCGCCGAGTCGACGAAGGTCATGGAACGTGCGCTGCGCGCCGGGCACCGACCGCGATCGGTCCTGCTGCAGGAGAAGTGGCTCGAGGACGTCTCGCCACTCCTCGAGGACCACGACGTCCCGGTCTTCGTCGGCGAGCCCGCACTCCTCGAGCAGCTGACGGGCTTCCACCTGCACCGGGGAGCGCTCGCGGCGATGCACCGCCCACCGCTCGCCGACCCCGCCGAACTCCTCGCCGACGCCCGCCGGGTGGTCATCCTCGAGGACATCGTCGACCACACCAACGTCGGCGCCATCTTCCGCTCCGTCGCCGGCCTCGGTGCCGACGCGGTCCTGATCACCCCGCGCTGCGCCGACCCGCTGTACCGTCGAAGCGTCCGCGTCAGCATGGGCACGGTCCTGCAGGTGCCGTGGACCCGCCTGCCGGAATGGGACGTCGCTTCCGGCGTCCTGCGGGATGCCGGCTTCGAGACGGCCGCCCTCGCCTTGGCCGACGACGCCGTGGACCTCGACACCTATGCTCGGACCGCGCCGGAACGGCTCGCCATCGTGCTCGGCGCCGAGGGCGACGGTCTGAGCGCCTCGGCCCTCGCCGCCGCCGACACGATCGTGACCATCCCGATGCTCCACGGCGTCGACTCGCTGAACGTCGCGTCGGCCAGTGCCGTCGCCCTCTGGGAGCTCCGGGTCCGCTGACCACGGTCCCACGCTGCTCGAGGACGCCCGGTCGGCGGCACGTCGCGACAGGGTACGCGCAGGAGCGCCGGGTAGCATGACCGGGTGCCACTCACGAGACGACAGATCTACCGCCGCCGCCGTCTCGCCGTCTTCGGCGTCCTCGCCCTCCTCATCGGGCTGTTCGGCTACAGCGCTGGCGCGCTGCTCCGTCCGGTGCCGGCCGCGGCTGCGATGCTCGAATCCAGCGACGCCCTCACCACCTCGCTCGTCCAGCAGACCACACCGGTCGCCTGGCCAGGGTTCGGTCGGGGCGCCATCGGTGCCGTCGGGTTCGACGGCGTCCTGAGTTCGAGTGGCGAGCAGACGCCGTTCCCCATCGCGAGCATCACGAAGACGATCACCTCCCTCGTCGTGCTGGAGGCCAAGCCGCTCGCCGCGGGGGATCAGGGCCCGTCCATCACGCTGACCGACGCCGACGTCGGGTTCTACTACGACACCATCGCGGAGAACGGTTCAGCGGCACCCGTCGTCGCCGGGTCGGTGTTCACCCAGCGGCAGATGCTCGAAGCACTGCTCCTCCCGTCGGCGAACAACTACAGCATCTCCCTCGCCGTCTGGGCCTTCGGTTCGGTCGACGCGTACCTCGACGCGGCGCGCGCCTGGCTCGATGCACGTGGGCTGACGGGCACGACCGTCACGAACACGAGCGGCCTGGGCGAGACGAACGTCAGCACCCCGAGCGACCTCGTGACCATCGGCAAGCTCGTGCTCGCCGACCCGGTGCTCTCGTCGATCGTCAAGGAGCCCACGGCGGTGCTGCCCGCCATCGGCGAGGTCGAGAACACGAACGCCCTCCTCGGCCAGTACGGGGTGACCGGCATGAAGACGGGGACCGACGACGCCTCCGGCGCCTGCCTGCTGTTCTCCGCCGACCTCCAGGTGGAGGGGCGGACGGTGACCGTCGTCGGCGTCATCCTCGGTGCCGACGACCACACCGTGCTCAACGAGGCCGTGGTCTCCCTGTTGCAGAGCGTGCCGGCCGGATTCCACCAGGTCCAGCTCGCCACCGCCGGGCAATCGGTCGGCTCGTACTCGACCGCATGGGATCAGGCCGCGAAGGTCGTCGTGGCGTCCGACGCCTCCGTGCTCGTCTGGCAGGACACCCCGATCACGGTCGAGAGCCGCGCCAGAGCCATCGACGCCGGTGCCGCCGGTTCGACGGTCGGGAAGCTCAGCTACACCGTGGGAGCGGGCGCGGAGGGTGGTGCGGCGACGATCGACGTCCCGCTGGCCCTCGACGCGGACGTCGCCCCGGTCACGCCCTGGTGGCGCCTGACCAACCCGTGACCGCAGCAGACGCCGGAGCCCGGGTGATCGGCCGGACGGTCAGACGTCGAGTTCCTGGTCCTGCGCTGCGACCGTGAGGAACGGGCCGGCGAGCGGTCGCTTGGCGGTGATGTGGTCGCCGGACGACTGGTGCCGCACCCGACGGAGCACCCACGGCACGAGGTACTCACGCGCCCAGGCGAAGTCCTCGGTCCGGGCCTGACGCCAACGCCTGACGGGGAGCGGCTCCGGCTGCAGCGGCTTGAGGTCGTTCTCCACGTTCAGCGCGTGCAGGACGAGGCGGGCGACCTCATGGTGGCCGAGCGCGTTCAGGTGCAGGCGGTCCGGCGCCCACATCCGCGGATCCTGGATGGCCTGGAGTGCCCACTGGTCGGCGATGATGCAGTCGTGTCGGGCGGCGATGGCCCGCAGGTTCTCGTTGTAGATCGCGACCTTGCCGCGGATGCTGCGGAAGACGGGAGAGAAGCCGACGTCCACGCCGGTGAACAGCACGACCGTCGCTCCGTCGCTCCGGAGGCGGATGATCGCCTGCTCGAGTCGTCTGGCGATGTCGTCGGGGTCGGTGCCGGGCCGGATCACGTCGTTGCCGCCCGCCGAGATCGTGATGAGGTCCGGGTGCAGCTCCAGGGCGGGCTCCACCTGGTCGTCGAGGATCTGCTGCGCGAGCTTGCCGCGCACGGCGAGGTTGGCGTAGGCGAAGTCCGAGTTCTGCGCGGCCAGCACCTCGGCGACCCGATCGGCCCACCCACGGTGCCCGCCCGGCGCGCCCGGCTCGGGATCACCGATCCCCTCGGTGAACGAGTCGCCGATGGCGACGTACCGCGACCAGGGATGGTGCTGTTCGGTCATGGGTGGTTCCTCCTGCTGTGCATCCGGAACCTCCAGCGTACGCCCGCCCCTCGGCTGGCGGATCAGTCGCGAGTCGGACATCGGGATGGGTGTCGAGGCCGCACACGATGGTCGGCGGTGTCGGTGCGGCCGGGTACAGTGGTCTCCAGTGAACGCGGAAATCTCTTCGACCCAGCACCTGGGCGGGTCCGCAGCCGAACACCTCTCACCGGCCTTCCCGGAACGCGCAGCGTGGGGCACGGCGAGCAAGCTTCGAGCCTGGCAGGCCGAGGCGCTCGAGCAGTACTTCACGACCGAACCCCGTGACTTCCTCGCGGCGGCGACACCGGGCGCAGGCAAGACGACGTTCGCGCTACGGCTCGCCTCCGAACTCCTCCATCGCGGCACGATCGACCGCATCACGGTCGTCGCCCCGACCGATCATCTGAAGCGCCAGTGGGCCGAGGCCGCGAGCCGGGTCGGCATCCGCCTCGACCCGAACTTCGCGAACCGCGACCAGGTCTTCGGCCGCCACTACCACGGTGTCGCCGTCACCTACGCCCAGGTCGCGGCGAACCCGCCCGTGCATCAGCGCACGACCGACTCGGGTCGCACCCTCGTCATCCTCGACGAGGTCCACCACGGCGGCGACGCCCTGAGCTGGGGCGACGGCATCCACGAGGCCTTCTCGCGGGCGACCCGTCGCCTGTCGCTGACCGGGACCCCGTTCCGGTCCGACACGGCACCGATCCCGTTCGTGGTCTACCAGCCGGACCACCAGGGCATCCGGACCTCCGTCACCGACTACAACTACGGGTACGGTCGCGCGCTCCAGGACGGGGTCGTCCGTCCGGTGCTCTTCATGGTCTACGCCGGTCACATGCGCTGGCGGACCAAGGCCGGCGACGAGATGGAGGCCCGTCTCGGCGAGGGCAACACGAAGGACATCACCTCCGCGGCCTGGCGCACCGCCCTCGACCCGCAGGGTGACTGGATCCCGGCGGTCCTGAAGTCCGCCGACCTCCGGCTGTCCGAGGTCCGTCAAGCGGTCCCGGACGCCGGCGGACTCGTGATCGCCACCGATCAGACGACCGCGCGAGCCTACGCGGCCATCTTGCACGAGCTGACGGGGGAGCAGCCCACGGTCGTCCTCTCCGATGAGAAGGAGGCCAGCGATCGGATCGCCGACTTCTCGGGGAACACCAAGCGCTGGATGGTCGCGGTCCGCATGGTGTCGGAAGGCGTGGACGTCCCACGACTCGCCGTCGGCGTCTACGCGACGTCGTCCGCCACGCCGCTGTTCTTCGCGCAGGCGATCGGGCGATTCGTCCGGGCACGTCGACGCGGCGAGATCGCGAGCATCTTCCTCCCGAACGTGCCGAACCTGATGGCCCTCGCTGAGAAACTCGAGCTCGAACGCGACCACGCACTCGACCGCCCGAGCGACCCGGACGCGGAGGGCGACCTCTTCAACCCGGAGGACGCGATGATGGCGGCCGCGGAGCGCGAGGACAAGGCTTCCGACTCACTCCTCGAGGAGTTCACCTGGCAGGCCGTCTCCTCGGACGCGCACTTCGACCGGGTGGTGTTCGACGGCGACGAGTTCGGCGAGCTCGCCCAGCCGGGCACCGAGGAGGAGTTCGACTTCATCGGGTTCCCCGGGCTCCTCGAGCCTGAACAGGTGCACGAACTGCTCGTGCAGCGCCAGAGCCGCCAGGCCAAGCGCGGGGCGTTCGTCGACAAGAACGCCGCCTCGCCGAGTCCGCAGGCGGACATCCCCGCTCCGCTCTACCGCACCCTCAAGGAGCAGCGCCAGGTGCTCAACACCCTGGTGGGCCTTTACGCCAAGCACACGAAGGAGCCGCACGGACTCGTGCACGCGGAACTGCGACGCGTCTGCGGCGGGCCCGCCGTGGCACAGGCGAGCGTGACGCAGCTGCAGTCACGCATCGACCTGCTCCGGCGTCGCCTGGGTCACGGGCACTGAGGACAGCGCTTCTCCGCACGCGTGCTCCTGCTTCGCGGTCGGCCCGCCGGAGCTGCCCTTCGACAGGCTCAGGGACCGGCGGTGCAGGCTCAGGGACCGGGGGAGGTGCGCCGGTTCTCGCTCTGGCCGAAGACGATCTCGGGTGTCCGCGTCTCGTGGAGTCCGGCGGGAAAACAAGAACGGCCGGAGCTTTCGCTCCGGCCGTTCGCCGTCTCAACACGGTGTGCGCGAAGGGGGACTTGAACCCCCACGCCCGTAAGGGCACTAGCACCTCAAGCTAGCGCGTCTGCCATTTCCGCCACCCGCGCGTGTTGTGATCGTGTCCGGCTTTCGCTGGGCACGAGAAGAAACTCTAGCACGGATTTCGACAGCCGTTCACCACCTCGTACCGCCAGACGAAGTTCCCGACGCCCTCCGGCCGTGCGCCGACCGAGCAGAACGGGGGAGAGGTGCAGCGGTCAGGGCCGACGGGTAGCGTGGAACCATGACCTCCGGCTCAGACGCATCCGACCTCACGCTCGACGAGACCACGCGGATCGCGCGGGACCTCATCCGCATGGACACGACGAATTACGGCGAGGGCCGCTCCAACGGCGAGACGGAGGCGGCCGAGTACGTCGAGGCGTACCTCCGCGACCTCGGACTGGAGCCGGAGCTGATCGACGCCGCTCCGGGCCGGACCAGCGTGGTCGCACGGGTCGCCGGTGCGAACCCCGAGAAGCCGGCGCTCGTCGTGCACGGGCACCTCGACGTGGTGCCCGCCGATCCTGCGAACTGGTCGGTGGACCCCTTCGGGGGCGAGATCAAGGACGGCCTGCTGTGGGGACGCGGGGCCGTCGACATGAAGAACATGGACGCGATGATCCTCGCGTCGCTCCGCGAGATCCTCGGCAGCGGCCGTCGGCCGGAACGCGACCTCGTGATCGCGATGTTCTCGGACGAGGAGAACGGCGGCGTGTTCGGCTCGCACCACCTCGTGACGGAACGACCGGAGCTCTTCGCCGGCGCGACCGAGGCGATCAGCGAGGTCGGCGGGTACTCGATCACGTTCGGCGGACGCCGCTCCTACCTCCTCCAGACCTCGGAGAAGGCCCTCGTCTGGATCAAACTGGTCGCGACCGGACGAGCGGCCCACGGATCCCGCTACGTGCAGGACAACGCCGTCACCCGCCTCGCGGAAGCGGTCGCGGCCATCGGACGCACCGAGTGGCCCGTCCGACTCACCGACACCACCGAGCAGCTGCTCCGGGAGATCGCCACCATCCTCGGGACCACGCCCGAACGGCTCGGCCCGGACGAGCTCGCCCTCGCGACGGGTACCGCCTCCGGCTTCATCCAGGCCTCGCTCCGCACGACGAGCAACCCGACCCTGCTGCAGGCCGGATACAAGCACAACGTGATCCCCGATCGCGCCGAGGCGCTCGTCGACATCCGCACCCTGCCCGGCGAGGAGGACGCCGTGCTCGCGCGCGTCGCGGAGATCGTCGGTGAGGACATCGAGATCGTCGTCATGCACCGCGACATCGGCCTCGAGACACCGTTCTCGGGTCCGCTCGTCGACGCGGTCGTCGAGACCCTCGGGCGCCATGACCCCGGCGCCCCGGTGCTCCCGTACATGCTCTCCGGCGGTACCGACAACAAGGCGCTCTCGCTCCTCGGCATCACCGGGTACGGCTTCGCTCCGCTGCGCCTGCCGGAACACCTGGACTTCCCCGCGATGTTCCACGGAGTCGACGAGCGCGTGCCGCTCGACGCGCTAGGGTTTGGCAAGCAGGTCCTCACGGACCTCCTCCTCGACTACTGACTTCCCACGGTCCGTCTCCGCGCCCTCCGAGCCGCGAGACGCTCCAGGAGCCGCCCCGCCGACGACTGCCGGATCCGGCCGAACACCAGCCATCCGGCTGCAGAAAGGTGCCCTGTGGACCTCATCAACGCCATCATCCTCGGACTCGTCCAGGGACTCACCGAGTTCCTGCCGATCTCGTCGAGCGCACACCTGCGCATCCTCGGCGAGTTCCTCCCGGGGGCGAAGGACCCTGGCGCGGCGTTCACCGCGATCACCCAGATCGGTACCGAGGCCGCCGTCGTGGTGTTCTTCTGGCGCGACATCGTCCGCATCATCTCCTCCTGGTGCAAGGCCCTCGTCGGCAAGATCCCGAGGGATGACGCCGACGCCCGCATGGGGTGGCTGATCATCATCGGCAGCGTCCCCATCGTCGTGCTCGGCCTGTTGTTCCAGGACGAGATCGAGACGACCTTCCGCTCACTGTGGATCGTCGCGATCATGCTCATCGTGTTCGGCATCCTGCTCGGTGTCGCCGACGCCGTCGGAGCGAAGAAGCGACGCCTGAAGAGCCTGACCTACCGCGACGGCGCGATCTTCGGAGGCGCCCAGGCCCTCGCCCTCATCCCCGGTGTCTCCCGCTCCGGCGGCACGATCACGGCGGGGCTGTTCATGGGCTACGAGCGCCGTGCTGCGGCGCGGTACGCCTTCCTGCTCGCGATCCCCGCGGTGTTCGGCAGCGGCTTCTACCAGGTCTTCAAGAGCATCGGCGAGCCGAGCCCGTACGGACCGGTCGAGACGCTCGTGGCCACGGTCATCGCGTTCGTCGTCGGCCTCGCGGTCATCGCCTTCTTCATGAGCTACATCTCGAAGCGCAGCTTCCTGCCCTTCGTCGTCTACCGCATCGTGCTCGGCGTCGTCCTGCTGGTGCTGCTCGGCACGGGCGTGATCAACGCGTGAGGGCCTGGTCCGCCCCGGTCGTCCCGCAGCTGCCCGGCTCCGGCACGGCCCCGTGTCTCTGGGACACCCCGAGCGCCGGGCTCATCGAGGCCTCCGCCGAACGCACGGCGCGGTTGTACGTCTGCGGCATCACGCCGTACGACGCGACCCACCTCGGCCACGCGTCGAGCTACCTCGCCTACGACACCCTGCAGCGCGTCTGGCTGGACGCCGGCTACGAGGTGCACTACGCCCAGAACGTCACCGATGTGGACGACCCGCTGCTCGAGCGGGCCACCGCGACCGGCGTCGACTGGGTCGAACTCGCAGCGAGCCAGGTCGAACTCTTCCGGAGCGACATGGAACGCCTCAGCATCCTTCCCCCCGAGGACTACGTCGCGGTCACCGAGGTCATCGGACCGATCGCCGACGCCGTCGCGCTACTCATCGAGCGCGGTGTCGCCTACACGGTCGCCACCCCGGACAGTGCCGCCGGAGACGACGTCTACTTCGACGTGCGCGCCGCGGCCGACGACGTCTGGCACCTCGGTGCGGAGAGCGGGCTCGACGAGGCGACGATGGCCGCGTTCTTCGCCGAGCGCGGGGGAGACCCCGACCGCGCCGGGAAACGCGACGCCTTCGATCCACTGCTCTGGCGGGCGGCGCGCGACGGCGAGCCGAGCTGGGAGTCACCCGTCGGCCAAGGACGCCCCGGTTGGCACATCGAGTGCTCGGTCATCGCCCTCCAGCACCTCGGATCCGACTTCACGGTCCAGGGTGGCGGCTCCGACCTCGTCTTCCCGCACCACGACCTGAGTGCCGGGCACGCCGCAGCGCTGTCCGGTCGCCCGCTCGCCAAGGTGTTCAGCCACGCCGGCATGGTCGCCTACGAGGGCACGAAGATGTCGAAGTCCCTCGGCAACCTCGTCCTCGTCTCACGCTTGGCCGCCGACGGAGCAGACCCCTCGGCCATCCGACTCGCGATCCTCGCGAACCACTACCGCAGCGACTGGGAGTGGCACGACGAGCACCTCGTCCTGGCCGATCGTCGGCTCGGGACCTGGCGTTCGGCCTTCGCGACGGACGCCGCGAGTGGAGCGTCCGCCGTCGAGCTGCTGCAGGCGATGCGGGTCCGACTGGCGGACGACCTCGACACCCCGGGTGCCATCGCACTCGTCGACGCCGCAGCGACGACCGGCGTCGACGACGCCGACCTCGCGCGGTCGGCCGTCGACGCGCTCCTCGGCGTGCGCTGAGCAGGACGGCGGCTCACCGGAGTCGCGCGACTGCGAAGGGACCGGGTTACTCGCGGTCCTTCCGCCAGGGCTCGTCGCCCTTGCCCTCGTCCCGACGGAGGTACCGCTCGAACTCCTTGGCGATGGCCTCGCCGCTCGCCTCGGGCGACTCGACGGTGTCGCGCGCCTGCTCCAGCTGCTGGATGTAGGCGGCCATGTCCTCGTCTTCGGCGGCGAGCGTGTCGATCCCGCTCTGCCACTCGCCGGACTCCTCGACGAGGGCTCCGCGGGGGATGACGACGTCGATGAGCTCCTCGAGCTTGTCGATCAGCGCCAGGACGGCTTTCGGGGAGGGCGCGCTGTGCACGTAGTGGGGGACCGAGGCCCAGACCGACAGACTCTGGACGCCCTGCCGCTCGGCGGCGTCGGCCAGCACGCTGAGGATGCCGACCGGCCCTTCGTACGTGCTGCGCTCGAGCTGCAGGGCCTGCCGCAGCTCCGCGTTCTCGCTCGACGCGAAGACCGAGATGGGTCGCGTGTGCGGGACGTCGGCGAGCATCGCACCGAGCATCACCATGCCGGTGATGCGCTGCTCGGTGATCACGGCGAGGATCTCGTCGACGAACGCCTTCCAGCCGCGGGAGGGCTCGGCGCCGAGCAACACGTAGACGTTGTCGCCGCCGCCCTCGCTGACCCGGAGCGCGGCGTCCTCCGCCAGAGGGGTCGCGGGCTTCGCCGCTTCGGGGTCGGGCCCCGAGATCGTGGTACCGGGCCAGGTCAGGGACCGTTTGCCGTCCTCGTCGACGCCGACCGTCGGCCGGTTGAACTGGTAGTCGTAGTAGGGCTCCGGGTCGATCTCGAGCAGCGGGCGGAGGGCGAGCGAGTCGCGAAGCACGCGCACCGCGCCGCTCGCCGCCTCGCCGGCATCGTTCCAACCCTCGAACGCCACGACGAGCAGGCGACCGCCCAGCGGCTCCTTGGTGTCTTCCGTCACGTCTCACTCCTCGGTGCACGGGGACCTTCCGCGACCATCCATCCAGGATAGGCGCTTCACCACCCGGTAGCATGGCACCCCGTGACCACTCTCCTCCCTGCCGCAGTCCTCTGGGACATGGACGGCACCGTCGTCGACACCGAGCCCTACTGGATGGAGGCCGAGACCGAGCTGGTCGCGGCCCACGGTGGCACCTGGACCCATGAGGACGGCCTCCTGCTCGTCGGGAACGGCCTCTGGGACTCCGCCGCCGTCCTCCAGGGCCGCGGCGTCGCGCTGGACGCGGACACGATCGTCGCCCACCTCACGGACCACGTCCGGCGCCTCATCCAGGAACGCGGCGTCCCGTTCCGTCCCGGCGCCCAGGAGCTGCTCCGCGAGCTCCGGGAGGCCGGCGTGCCGACCGCGCTCGTCACCATGTCGATCCGGTCCATGGCCGAGGACATCGCGAGCGGCATCCCGTTCGACGCGTTCGACCTCATCGTCGCCGGCGACGAGGTCGAGCAGCCCAAGCCCCATCCGGACCCCTACCTCAGGGCCGCCGAGGCACTCGGCGTCGACCCGCGCGAGTGCATCGCGATCGAGGACTCCGCCACCGGTCTCGCGTCCGCGCTCGCGGCTGGGACCATCGCCGTGTCGGTCCCGCACATCGTGCCGATCCCCGAGGGCCCGCACCACACCACCTGGGACACCCTCGCCGGGCGCTCCGTCGCCGACCTCGCCGAGCTGCGCTCGACCGCGAGCGGCTCCACCCACCACCCCGAGACAGAGGCAGCACAGCGATGAGCGCGAACCACCAGCCGGCGAACAGCGGCCCCTTCCGCGAGGGCGACCGCGTCCAGCTGACCGGACCGAAGGGGCGGAAGAACACCATCACGCTGGAGGCCGGCAAGGTCTTCCACACGCACCGCGGGATGATCGAGCACACCACGATCATCGGCCTGCCGGACGGCAGCGTCGTCGCCAACACCGAGGGCATCGAGCACCTCGCGCTCCGGCCGCTGCTGGTCGACTTCGTGATGTCGATGCCTCGCGGTGCCGCCATCATCTACCCGAAGGACGCGGCCGAGATCATCGGCCAGGCGGACATCTTCCCCGGCGCGACGGTCGTCGAGGCCGGTGTCGGTTCCGGCGCGCTCTCCCTCTGGCTCCTCCGGGCCATCGGACCGTCGGGCAGGTTGGCCTCCTTCGAGCGTCGGGACGAGTTCGCCGACGTCGCCCGCGGCAACGTCGCGACCTTCTTCGGCTACGACCCGCAGAACTGGTCGGTCACGGTCGGCGACCTCCAGGAGACCCTGCCCGACACGATGCCCGCCGAATCCGTCGACCGCGTGGTGCTCGACATGCTCGCACCGTGGGAGTGCCTCGACGTCGCGTGGGAGGCGCTGAAGCCCGGTGGAGTGATCCTCTGCTACGTCGCCACCGTCACCCAGCTGTCCCGGGTCGCCGAGGCGATCCGCGGGACGGGCGGCTTCACGAACCCGCAGTCGAACGAGACGATGATGCGCGGGTGGCACGTCGAGGGACTCGCCGTGCGACCGGACCACCGGATGATCGGACACACGGGCTTCCTCATCACCGCGCGGAAGCTCGCACCCGGCACGGTCCTGCCCGAGCTGAAGCGACGCGCCTCGAAGAGCGACTTCAGCGCCGAGGACGTCGAGCTGTGGACACCGGGCGCCCTCGGGGAACGCTCCGCGAGCGCGAAGATCCTGCGGAAGCGTGCCAGGAGCGCCGGGGCGAGCGCCGAGCTCTCCCGGGCGCGGGGCCTCGACGGCGAGAGTGCGGGGCCCGACGAGTCGATCGAACCGTCCGCCGCTGAGCCGCCGCTCGGCGACGATCGTTGACCCCGGTTCACGTCGACTAAACTGTGCGACGGCGACCTGCCGTCCCACCCGTACCACCGAAACGAGGATCCGTGCGCACTGCACCAGCTCTCATCGCCGCAGCAGGCCTCCTGCTCGTCTCCCTCACCGGGTGCACCGCGCCGGGCTCGGCCTCGTGCGACACCGCGGCGTCCGCCGGCGACGCGACGAAGCTCATCAGCGTGTCGGGTGACTTCGGCGCCACCCCGAAGGTGGAGCTCCCGAAGCCGCTGTACACGAAGACGACGGAGCGCCAGGTCGTGATCCAGGGCGACGGTCAGCAGGTCTCGGCCGACGGCACCGTCAACCTCAACCTGATGCTCCTCAACGGACGCACGGGCGACGTCCTGCAGCAGACGGACTTCAACGGGCCCGCGAGCACCCTCATCGCCCTGTCCGGAAGCCTCCCCGGCTTCGCGAAGGCGTTCGCCTGCACGACGGTCGGATCCCGTGTCGTCGCGGCGATCTCACCCGAGG
The DNA here is from genome assembly GCF_059073635.1 of Plantibacter sp. NCBI lineage: Bacteria > Bacillati > Actinomycetota > Actinomycetes > Micrococcales > Microbacteriaceae > Plantibacter > Plantibacter sp. The sequence goes on from NZ_JCACOF010000009.1 coordinate 292,700, forward strand.
ACGCGTTCGGCCCGAGCGGTGGCAGCGAGGCGAACGGCATCAAGAAGGACGACGCGATCATCCTCGTCGCCGACATCCAGGGTGCGGCGCTGCCCAAGGCCGACGGTGCCGAGCGCCCGATCCCGTCAGGGTTCCCCTCCGTCGTGACCGCTCCGAGTGGTCAGCCCGGCATCACCATCCCGGCGGCCCCAGCACCGACCGAGACGAAGCACACCCTGTCCCGCGTCGGCGACGGTGCCACGGTCAAGGCCGGCGACCAGGTCATCGTCAACTACACCGGCGTGCTGTGGGATCAGAAGAGCGTCTTCGACAGCAGCTGGGAGAAGGGCCAGCCCCTCGTCTTCCAGGCCGACGGCGGTCAGATGATCAAGGCCTTCAACGACGCGGTCGTCGGCCAGCAGGTCGGCTCGCAGATCATCCTCGTGGTGGCGCCGAAGGACGGCTACGGCGAGCAGGGTTCGGGCAGCGTCCCGGCCGGCGCCACGCTCGTGTTCGTCATCGACGTGCTCGGCACGCAGCGCGCGGCGCAGTAACCGACACGCCTCGGATACGGCCCGTCCCACGCCCGCGTCGCGGGTGGGGGACGGGCCGTCCGTCGGTAGACTGGACCGGTGTCCTCAGCCCGCGAGTCCCCGAAGCCGGTCCCGGTGGAGGAGCGACTCTTCAGCCTCGTGCTCGCGCTCCTCGCCACGCAGACCGGCCTGACGAAGAACGAGATCCTGTCGACCGTCCAGGGGTACCGCCAGCAGTATTCGAGTGGCGGCGGCAACGCCAGCCTCGAGCGACAGTTCGAGCGCGACAAGGACAACATCCGCGAACTCGGCGTCCCGCTCGAGACGATCGAGCAGCCGGGTGAACCCGGCAACAACCAGTCGATGCGCTATCGGATCCCGAAGGGCGCCTACGAGCTCCCCACCGACGTCCGGTTCACCCCGGCGGAGCTGTCACTGCTGTCGCTCGCAGCCACCGTTTGGCGTGAGGGGTCGCTCTCCGGCCAGTCGCAGCGCGCGATGACGAAGTTGCGGTCGCTCGGCATCGAGCCCGACGAACCGATCATCGGATACGCGCCGAGACTCCGCACCCGGGAGGCCTCGTTCGAACCGCTCGACGCGGCGCTCGAACGTCGGTCCGTGGTCGCCTTCCCCTACCTGAAGCCCGGCGAGGCGCGGCCACGCGTCCGCACCGTCGCACCGTTGGCGCTCGTCCAGCACGAGGGTCGCTGGCACCTCTACGCGACCGACCGGACGGTGGACGAGCCCCGGACGTTCCTCCTGTCGCGGATCGTCGGTCCGGTCAAGCCGACGGGGGAGTCGTTCCCCGCCGACGACCGCGACCACGCCGCCGACGCGATCGACGGCCTGCGCCGCGTGTCCTCGTCGCAACGCGCCCTCGTCCGTGTCCGGCCCGGGACCGACGCCGCGGCCCGCCTCGGCAACCGCTACGGCGTCAGCGACACGGAGCGCACGGAACTCACCATCCCGTACCTCGACCACCACATCCTCGCCGACGAGCTCGCCGGGTTCGGCCCGGAGGTCGTCGTCCTCGACCCTCCGGCGCTCGTCGAGGCCGTGGCGTCCAGACTCGAGCTGGTCGTCGCCCGCCACCGCGCGACCGACGACGCACCCCACCCCGAGGAGACCGCCCGTGGCTAAGCGACCGGCGGCGCCCCGCGCCCAGGACAAGCTGATCTTCCTCCTCTCGCTCGTGCCGTACCTCATCGACCGCGAGCGGGTCACGGTCGACGAGGCCGCGCGGCACTTCGGTCTGTCCCCGCGCCAGATCCGAGAAGCGGTCGAGCTCTTGACGGTGTCCGGCGTGCCGGGCGACACCCGGCAGTACCTCGCCGGCGACCTCTTCGACATCGACTGGGGCAGCTTCGAGGAGGACGACGAGATCGTCCTCACCCACCGGGTCGCCCTCGACGACAGTCCTCGCTTCTCAGCCCGCGAGGCCTCGGCCCTCATCGCCGGCCTGCAGTCGCTCCAGCGCCTTCCCGAGTTCGTCGACAGCGACGTCATCGGCGGCGTGATGGCGAAGCTCGCCCGCGGGGCGTCGTCCGCACCGGGCCAGCTCGCGGTCACCGAGTCCTACTCAGCACACGCGGTCGGCATCATCCGGTCGGCTCTGGCCGCCGGCCACAGCGTCGCGTTCGACTACGTCGACGCGAGTGGGGCGACCGAGGCGAGACTGGTGGACCCGCTGCGTCTCGAGTCCCAGGATCAGGACTGGTATCTCTACGGGTGGTGCCACCTGCGCGAGGCGACGCGTCGCTTCCGTCTCGATCGGATGACCGAGCTGCGGGAGACCGACGCCGAGGTCGTGTTCCGCGAAGCGGACGTCGTCGTCCCGACCGCGTTGTTCGAGCCGAGCGACTCCGACCGCAACGTCACCGTGCTCGTCCGACGCTCGGTCCTGCCGCTCATCGACGACTACGTGGTCGCCGTCGACAGCGCGCCAGGCGGCTCCGCAGCCCGCGAGGACAGCGACGCCGAGGTGACCGCGACCCTACGCCTCGCGCACCATCACGGCCTCAAACGACTGGTCGCCGCACACCCCGGGCTCATCACCGTGCTCGGCCCGGCGGACGCGCGCGACGCGGTCGCCGATTGGGCGGCCGCCGGTCTCGCGCAGTACCGCACGACATCCGCGAGCTGACTCCCGAGACTCCCGGCAGCAGAGCGGGAGATGCAGGGTAGAGTGAGTGGACCTCGACCTCGAAGATCAGGAACGAAGACTATGTTCGGCAACGCATTCACCGGGTGGCACCTCGTCATCATCCTCCTCATCGTCCTGCTGCTGTTCGGAGCACCGAAGCTCCCGGGTCTCGCCCGCAGCGTCGGCCAGTCGATGCGGATCTTCAAGAGCGAGGTCAAGAGCATGCGCGACGACGAGCCCGCCTCGCCCGACGCGACGGGCACGGTTCCGCCCGCGAGTACGACGCCCGCCGACCCGACTCCGGCCGCGACGGCCCCGCAGAAGCCGACCGACCCGCCGGTCAAGCCGTAACCCTGAGGACCACCCGAGCCCGATGACGCCAGCACCTGGCCCCCGACGAGTGCGCCTCGAACACGCTGCTCAGGAACGGACGATGTCGCCGTGGCCCTGACCGAGAAGCGTCCCAAGAAACAGAACCGCGAAGGGCGGATGTCGCTCGGCGAGCACCTCGTCGAGTTGCGGAAGCGGCTGTTCTACTCCGCCATCGGCATCATCGTCGGCATGGTCGCGGGTTTCATCGCCTCCGAGTGGATCATCGAGGCGATGAGCGCCCCCATCCTCGTCATCGCCGACGATCGCGGGCAGGCGTTCCTGAACTTCACCAACGTCACGAGCGCGTTCGACCTGCGGATGAAGATCGCCCTCACCGCCGGCGTCGTCCTGTCCAGCCCGGTGTGGCTCTACCAGATCTGGGCGTTCCTCGTGCCCGGCCTGACGCGCAAGGAGCTGAAGTACGCGATCGGGTTCTTCGCGACCGCCGTGCCGCTGTTCCTCGCGGGCTGCTACGCGGGCTGGTTCGTGTTGCCGCACATCGTCGAGCTCATGCTCGGCTTCACCCCGACGGCGGCGGCCAACTTCCTCGACGCCACCACCTATTACGACTTCGTCCTGAAGCTGGTGCTCGCGGTCGGTGTCGCCTTCGTCCTGCCCGTGTTCCTCGTCCTGTTGAACTTCGTCGGCGTGCTCTCCGCAGCGGCGATCATCAAGGCGTGGCGGGTCGCGATCCTCGTCATCGTGCTCTTCACGGCCATCGCCACGCCCGCCGCCGACATCGTGTCGATGTTCGTCCTGGCGATCCCGATGGTCCTGTTGTACTTCGCGGCCTACGGCGTCGCCGTCCTCCACGACCGCAGTGCGGCCAAGCGGCAGCGACGCATCGACGCCGAACTCGGTAGCGCGGGGCTCGCATGAGCGACACCGCTTCCCCTGCCGAGCGGTATCGGGCAGCAGCGGTCCGGAACGCGACACCGAGGCTCCAGGAGTTCCGCGCGAGGCAGCGTTTCGACCTCGACGCGTTCCAACTCGAGGCGTGCGAGCGGATCGAGAACGGCAGCAGTGTCCTCGTCGCAGCACCGACGGGGGCCGGCAAGACCATCGTCGCCGAGTTCGCGATCGCCCTCGCCATGCACGGCGACCGCGGCAAGGTCTTCTACACCACGCCGATGAAGGCGCTCAGCAACCAGAAGTTCCAGGAGCTCACCGCCGAGTACGGGTCCGAGCACGTCGGCCTGCTCACGGGCGACACGAACGTGAACGGCAACGCCCGCATCGTCGTCATGACGACCGAGGTCCTCCGCAACATGCTGTACGCGGACTCCGACGCGCTGACCGATCTCGCCTTCGTCATCATGGACGAGGTGCACTACCTGGCGGACCGGTTCCGCGGAGCGGTGTGGGAGGAGGTCATCATCCACCTCCCGCAGGCCGTCCGGATGGTGTCGCTGAGCGCGACCGTGTCGAACGCCGAGGAGTTCGGTGACTGGCTGCAGGCCGTCCGCGGCGACACCGCCGTGATCGTGTCCGAGGAGCGCCCGGTGCCCCTCACCCAGCACGTGCTGATGCGGAACAAACTCATCGACCTGTTCGCCGCGCCGAGCCTCGCCGACACCCACCAGGTCAACCCGGAGCTCGTCCGCATGGCGCAGTTCGGTGGCCGTGCGCCGAACAGCCGTCAGTACAAGGACATCAGCCGCTACAACCAGCGCCGAGCCCCGCATCGGGCCGAGAAGCTCGACCGTGGGCATTTCGTCCAGATGCTCGACGACCACCACCTGCTCCCGGCGATCTTCTTCGTCTTCAGCCGTGTCGGGTGCGACCAGGCCGTCAAGCAGGTCCTCCGTTCCGGCATCAGGCTGACCGAGGCGCACGAACGCGACGAGATCCGCCAGATCGTCGACGAGCACTGCCGGACCCTGCTCGACGAGGACCTCGCCGTCCTCGGCTACTGGGAGTGGCTCGACGGTCTGGAGCGGGGCGTCGCCGCCCACCACGCCGGTCTCCTGCCGGCGTTCAAGGAGGTCGTCGAGGAGCTCTTCCGGCGGAAGCTCGTGAAGGTCGTCTTCGCGACCGAGACCCTCGCGCTCGGCATCAACATGCCGGCCAGGACGGTCGTCCTCGAGAAGCTCGAGAAGTTCAACGGTGAGGCACGCGTCCCGATCACCCCGGGGGAGTACACCCAGATCACCGGGCGTGCCGGACGCCGCGGCATCGACGTCGAGGGCCACGCCGTGATCCAGTGGACCGAGGGGCTGCACCCGCAGTCCGTCGCCTCGCTGGCCTCCCGACGCACCTACCCGCTCAACTCCAGCTTCCGCCCGACCTACAACATGGCGGTCAACCTGATCGACCAGTTCGGCCGTCAACGCACCCGTCAGATCCTCGAGTCGTCCTTCGCACAGTTCCAGGCGGACCGAGCCGTCGTCGGGATCGCCCGGAAGGTGCGCGAGCAGGAGTCGTCGCTCGCCGGCTACGAGAAGTCCATGGTCGTGCCACCTCGGGAACTTCGTCGAGTACGCGGGCATCCGCCGCGAGCTCACGGACCTCGAACGCAAGGGCGAACCGAACGGCTCGCGCGCGTCGAAGGACCGTCGCCAACGCAAGCTCGCCGAACTCCGCAAGCGGATGCGGGCTCACGCCTGCCACGTCTGCCCGCACCGCGAGGACCACGCTCGCTGGGCGGAACGATGGTTCAAGCTCAAGAAGCAGACCGACCAGCTGCGACAGCAGATCCAGACGCGGACGGGCGCGGTCGCGCGCGTGTTCGACCGGGTCGTCGACGTCCTGCTCGAGTACGAGTACCTGGCACGCGACGAGCACGGCGCGGTCGTCGTCGCGGCTCCCGGACGCACCTTGAAGCGCATCTACGGAGAACGGGACCTCCTCGTGGCGGAATGCCTGCGAACCGGTGCCTGGAACGACCTCGATGCCGCATCCCTCGCGGCGATGGCCGCCGCGATCGTGTACGAACCACGGCGTGAGGAGCAGAACACCCCGGAGCGCTTCCTGCCCCGCGGCCCGTTCCGCTCCGCGCTCGAACGGACGCAGGACCTCTGGAGTCGGCTCGACGACAGCGAACGGGAGCACCGCCTCCCGGGGAGCAACCCGATCTCGACCGGCCTCTCCCTCGCGATGCACCAGTGGGCCAAGGGTGCGAACCTCGACACGGTGCTCATCGAGGCGGAACTCGCCGCCGGCGACTTCGTGCGGTGGTGCAAGCAGACCATCGACCTGCTCGATCAGCTCCGCGTCGTCGACGGACCGGTGGGCCGTCATTCGCGTGAGGCGCTGGACTCGATCCGACGCGGCATCGTCGCGTACAGCTCGCTGTGAGGTCCCTGCACCGTCGGAGCGACCGGCTCCGACCGATCGACGCGCTGGTCGACCGTCGTCCGCCGCTCCCGCTCTGGCTCGCGGCCGTCGTGGCCATCGCCGCCGGCCCGGTCCTCGACGCCGGCTTCCCGGACCGCGGGGTCTGGCCCCTGACGTTCGTCGGCATCGCCCTCGTCCTCCTCACCCTCATGGGGCGCAGCGTCGGCGGTGCGCTCCTCGTCGGCTTCCTGGCGGGGGAGTCGTTCTACCTGATCCACATCGAGTGGGCGACCGCCTACCTGGGTCCCGTCCCGTGGGCGGCACTGTCGACGCTCGAGGCCATCTTCTTCGCGCTCGGAGCCGTGCTCATCACCCTGGCGTACCGCTGGGTGCCGCGCGCCTTCCCCGGGATCGGGGGACGCGTCTGGTTGACCGCCGCGGTCGTCGCCGCCCTGTGGACCGCGCGCGAGACGCTCGTGAGCACCTGGCCCTACGGCGGATTCCCGTGGGCGAGGATGGCGCTCAGCCAGTCCGAGAGCCCGTTCGCACCGCTCGTCGCCTGGGTCGGGTTCTCGGGGCTGTCGTTCCTCATGGTGCTGCTCGTGGCACTCGCCCTGCAGCTCGCGGCGACCGCGGAGCTCCCGACGGTCAGCCGGGTCGGGACCGCGGTCCTCGCGGTCATCGCGGTGCTCGTCGTGCCGGCATGGCCGACGGCGACGACCGGGAGCATGCGGGTGGCTGCCATCCAGGGCAACGGCCCCGCCGGCTACTTCGATGCCGCAGCACCCGGCACCGTCATGCAGACGCAGATCGACGAGACGCTGCAGGTGCTCGACGCGGACGTCGACGTCGTGGTCTGGCCCGAGGGCAGCGCAGACCTCGACCCGCAGCGGGTTCCCCAGTCGGCTGCGGCCCTCGACGCGTTGAGCCGTCGCATGGACGCACCGTTCGTCGTCGGTGCGATCTCCCAACGCGGCGACCGCTACTACAACTCGTCACTCCTCTGGGACGCCTCGGACGGCGTCCGCGACGTCTACGACAAGAAGCACCCGGTCCCGTTCGGTGAATACGTCCCGGACCGGAAGTTCTGGGAGCCGTTCGCACCCGACCTCATCGGCCTCATCCAGCGCGAGTACACCCCGGGTACGAAGGACAACGTCTTCGACATCGACGGCGTGCTCGCAGGGATCAGCATCTGCTTCGACATCGCCGACGACCAGCTCACCCGCGACGCGGTGGCGGGCGGCGCGCGGATCGTGTTCGCCCAGACCAACAACGCGGACTTCGGGCAGACGGACGAGAACCAGCAACAGCTGGCGATCGCACGGCTCCGGGCGATCGAGTCGGCTCGGTCCGTGGTGAACATCTCCACGGTGGGGACCAGCCAGATCATCGGGCCCGACGGCTCGACGATCGACAGCATCCCGGCTTTCCGTCCCGGGTCGATGGTCTCCGAGGTGCCGCTGACGGACACGGTCACGCCGTCGATGGCATTCGGTCACCAGCTCGAGATGTTCATCGGTGGCATGGGACTCGCCTCGCTGGTCCTCGCCGGGTTCGCCGCCAGGCCCCGGCGCGTCTCGAACCGTCCCCGGACATGACGATCGGCTGATCCGATACCGGATCAGCCGATCGAGGGGAGGCCTGTCAAGCGCTCGGTGTCACGCGCTCTTCTGCTGGCCGCGACGGGCGCGGAGATACGAGAGCCGCTCTTCGAGCAGCTCCTCGAGCTCATCGCGCGAGCGGCGCTCGAGCAGCATGTCCCAGTGGCTGCGGGGCGTCTTCACGTCACCGCGGTCGACGACGACGGGCTTCGAGTCGACGAGGAGGACGGCCTCCGCACCGCAGTGGCGGCACTCCCACAGTTCGGGGACTTCCGCATCGGCGGCGAAGGTCATGGTGGTCTCGCGCTCGCAACTCTGACACCGGTAGATGTGGTTGCTCCGCGCCGAGAATATGACGCCCTCTTCCGTTTGTAGACTCTGGGCGCCCAGGCGCATTCCGCGCAAACTGCGATCTGCCATTGTGTGGTCTCCTCTCGCTCGGCATCCACAGTTATAAACCCACAAGCTGGGTAAACTGTTCCGTTCACCCATCCGGCTCTCAGCTCCTGCCCAGCTGCAGACGACGCCAGCTGCGGCGAGCCGACCCGTCAGCGCGAGCGGACCAGCTCGAGCGCGAGATCACAACGGTCGGTGACGAGGCCGTCGACGCCGAGATCCAGCAGGCGTCGCATGTCGGCGGGGTCGTTGACCGTCCACACGTGCACCTCGACGCCGAGGGCGTGCATCTGTGCGAGGAGACGCTTCGTCACGACGGGCACGCCGCGGAACCGTTCGGGCACCTGGAGCGCCTGGACACCGTCGAGCGACCGGCGGAGTGCTCCGCGGAGCCCGAGGGCGGCTGCGGGGAGGACGCGGAGCAGGATCCGGGCCGACGCGGATGAGGCCACGGAGTCGGCACCGGCCTCCAGCCCCACGGCCCGCACGATCGCGGAACGTCTGCCCTCGTCGAAGGAGGTGACGAGCACCCGATCGGCGGCACCGGCGCCGACGATCGCGGCAGCCGCCGGTGCAGCCGCTGCCGCGGCCTTGATGTCGAGGTTGAAGCGTGCCCCGGGGAACTCGGCCAGCGCCTCCGACAACGTCGGGATGCGATCGCCGCCGAGGTCGATCCGCTGGAGTTCCGCGAGTTCGAGGTCGGCGATCGGTCTCGGATCGCCCGTGATGCGGCGCAGGGACGGGTCGTGGAAGAGGACGGCGTGTCCGTCGCGCGTGCAGTGCGCATCGGTCTCGACGTACTCGGCGCCGGCAGCCAGGGCACGGCGGAAGGACGACAGCGTGTTCTCGGGGACCCCCGGCCCGGCCAGCCCTCGATGGGCGAGGACCCGAGGACGGGCCGGACGGAAGTAGGGGAGGACCGCTGTCGTCACCGCGTGCTCAGCCCTCGGGCTGGACGGGGGTCGTCGGCGCCGGTGGCGTCTGGGGCGACGAGGCCGGCGCGGTGGTGAAGGAGGGCGCCTGCGCAGCTGCGGCCGCCGCCCGTGCCGTGGCCGCAGGGTCGCGGGTGTTCCCCGGCCCGAAGGCGGAGCCGATGCCCTTGAGCGCCTCGGTCAGTTCGCTCGGGATGACCCAGAGCTTGTTCGCCTGGCCTTCCGCGAGCTTCGGGAGCATCTGCAGGTACTGGTAGCCCAGGAGCTTCTCGTCGGGGTCGCCGTCGTGGATGGCCTTGAACACCGTCTGGATGGCGGACGCCTCACCCTGAGCACGGAGCACGGCTGCCTGGGCATCACCCTCGGCGCGGAGGATCTCGGCCTGCCGCGCACCCTCGGCCGTCAGGATCGCCGACTGCTTGGTTCCCTCAGCGGTGAGGATGAGGGCACGACGGTCGCGCTCGGCCCGCATCTGCTTCTCCATGGAGTCCTGGATGGAGAGCGGCGGGTCGATCGCCTTGAGCTCGACGCGTCCGACGCGGATGCCCCACTTACCGGTCGCCTCGTCGAGCACGATGCGGAGCTTGCTGTTGATCTCGTCGCGGCTCGTCAGCGCCTCCTCGAGGTTCAGCCCACCGACGACGTTTCGGAGCGTCGTCGTGGTCAGCTGCTCGACGGCTCCCAGGTAGTTCGCGATCTCGTACGTCGCGGCTCGCGCGTCGGTCACCTGGAAGTAGACGACCGTGTCGATCGAGACGACGAGGTTGTCCTCGGTGATCACCGGCTGCGGCGGGAAGGAGACGACGGTCTCGCGCAGATCGATGAGCGGCCGCAACCGGTCGATGAACGGGATGAGCAGGTTCAGACCCGGCAAGAGGGTCTTGTGGTACTTGCCGAGCCGCTCGACCACACCGGCGCTCGCCTGCGGGATGATGCGGATGGATCGGAACAGCACCACCAGCACGAAGATGACGACGATGGCCGCGATCACCCAGCCGATGATCGCTCCTGATGAGATGTCGTTCACGACTACTCCTTCTGCTCGCCCAGCGGTGCCGGGTGGGTTGGGACGGGGACGACGACGGCGGTGGCACCGTCGACGACGGACAGGACGATGCGCGTGCCGGGCTCGAGGGACGACGCGGGGGAGTCGTGCGGGGTCCTGGCGGTCCAGACCTCGCCGTTGCCGAGCTTCACCTGGCCACCGTGCGGGGTCACCGTCGAGAGCACGAGCCCCGGCATGCCGAGGAGCGCGTCGACGTTGCTCTTCGCCGGGTCCGCGCCGCGTTGCAGCGCTCGGAGCAGCGGCGGCCTGACGGCCAACAGGAGCAGGAGGGCGGCAGCGGCTGCGATGAGCAGCTGGAGCCACCACGGAGCGCCGAGGAGGCCGGAGAGCAGCCCGACGGTGCCGCCGAGCGCGAGCATGAGGAAGGTGAACTCGAGCGACAGGATCTCGATGATGACGAACACGAGGATCAGGACCAACCAGGCGATCCAGGCGTACTCGGTGATGACGTCCATGGTGCGGATTCCTCCCGGATCGGCTCTCGCGTCTGCCGCCTCGCAGTCCGGGGGAGCGCGAGACGGTGCGCCGGTCGGGTTCAACGCTATCAGCTGGGTGGACCGCCGAACCGGATCCGTCTGCCGGTTGTTGGTAAGGTCGTTGGCTGGAACCAGCCGCCGATGAGCGGCCCCAGATCTGAAGGAGCCCTCACGTGACGAACCCCCTGGCCGCCGGATCACTCTCCGGGAAGAACGTCCTCGTGACGGGCTCGTCCCGCGGCATCGGTGCCGACACCATCCGGTACTTCGCCGGTGCCGGCGCCAACGTCGTGATCAACTACCGGAACAAGGAGGCTCGCGCCGTCAAGCTCGCCGACGAAGTGCGAGCCCTCGGTGTGCAAGCCCTGGTGGTCGGAGCCGACCTCACCGACCCCACCTCGGTCGCCGCCATGTTCGCGACCACGAAGGCCGAACTCGGCGACCTCGACGTCCTGGTGCTGAACGCCTCCGGAGGGATGGAGAGCGGCATGGCCGAGGACTACGCCATGCAGCTCAACCGGGACGCACAGGTGAGCGTCGTCGAACACGCCCTCCCGCTGCTCCGCCCCGGCTCGCGGATCGTGTTCGTCACGAGCCACCAGGCGCACTTCATCCGGACCACGCCGACGATGCCCGAGTACGTCCCGGTCGCGACGTCCAAGCGCGCGGGCGAGGACGCGCTCCGCGCCAAGCAGGACCAGTTCGACGCGGCCGGTGTCGAGTTCGTGGTCGTCTCAGGCGACATGATCGAGGGGACCATCACCGCGACCCTCCTCGAACGCGCCAACCCCGGTGCGATCAGCTCCCGCAAGGAGTCGGCCGGTCGTCTCTACAACGTGGGCGAGTTCGCGGCCGAGGTCGCCTCGGCCGCCGTGGACCCGATCCCCGAGGACCACACCCGCTACGTGGGGGACACGAGCGACTTCATCGCCGAGTAGTCGACGATCCTGACACGACGACGAACGCCCGGTCCTTCGAGGGACCGGGCGTTCGTCGTCCTGCCACCCGGTGTCAGCCGGCGAGACCGGCCCGCTTCACCTGCTTGCCGAAGGTGATCGCCTGGATGATCTCGACGACGCCGGCCGCGATGAGGAAGAACGCGGTGACGAGCAGGAGGGTCACGGCGGCGAGCAGCGGGTTCGCGAGGACGAACACGCCTGCGACGACGCTGATGACGCCGTAGAGGATCGTGATCCACCGCGACACGTCGGGTGCCGAGTCGAACAGCGAGGCCACGCCCTCGACGATCCAGGAGACACCGATCACGAAGACGAGCGCGCCGATGCCGAGCAGCGGATCGATGAAGATGTAGACGCCGGCGGCCAGCAGCAGCACACCGAACACGATCGTGAGGACCCGCCAGAGTCCGCCGTGCTCCCGAGCGACGACGCCACGCGTGATGCGGGCGATCCCGGCGACCAGGAAGTAGACGGCGAAGATCCACGCGACGGCGACCAGCGAGGCCTTCGGCGCGACCAGCAGGAAGACACCCAAGAGGATCGTGAGGATCCCACCGACGGCGAAGGCCCATCGGACACCGGAGATCTGGCTCGCGGTCAGCTTGGCGGAGTTCAGCGTGTAGGTGGTGGTGGATGATTCGGACATGGTCGGCTCCTGACGGTGGACAGTGCGGCGCTCCCGAGCAGACCGGGTGCGTTCCACCAGTGTGACGCATTCACACAGGTGTTTCACAGCATGACCTTTCATGTCGCGCGGGTCCAGTGCCGATCGAGGCGAGACGCCGACGATGACGACGGATACGCTGATCGCCATGAGCGAGACGCCGATGCACACCAGGGCCGCCGACAGCCACGACGTCATCCGGGTCAGGGGTGCCCGCGAGCACAATCTGCGCGACGTCGACGTCGACCTCCCGAAGCGCCGCCTCACCGTGTTCACCGGTGTGTCCGGCTCGGGGAAGAGCTCACTCGTCTTCGGGACGATCGCCGCCGAGTCGCAGCGGATGATCAACGAGACCTACAGCGCGTTCGTCCAGGGCTTCATGCCGTCGCAGGCGCGGCCCGACGTCGACGTGCTCGAGGGACTCACCACGGCGATCATCGTCGACCAGGAGCGGATGGGCGCGAACTCACGTTCGACGGTGGGCACGGCGACGGACGCGAACACCATGCTGCGCATCCTCTTCAGTCGGATCGGAGACCCGTCCATCGGGTCTCCGCAGGCCTTCTCCTTCAACGTCGCCTCGATCAGCGGCGCCGGAGCGGTGACCATCGAGCGCGGGGGACAGAGCACGAAGGAACGGCGGAGCTTCTCGATCACCGGCGGCATGTGCCCTCGGTGCGAGGGGATGGGGACCGTGAACGACATCGACCGTTCCCAGCTCTACGACGCCACGAAGTCGCTCAACCAGGGTGCACTCACGATCCCCGGCTACACACCCGACGGCTGGGGCGTGCGGATCTTCACCGGATCCGGATTCCTCGACGCGGACAAGCCCATCCAGGACTACACGGAGCGGGAGCTCCACGACTTCCTCCACAAGGAGCCGGTGAAGGTCAAGGTCGGCGACATCAACATGACCTACGAGGGCCTGATCCCGAAGGTGCAGAAGTCGTTCCTCTCGAAGGACCGTGAGGCGATGCAGCCGCACATCCGCGCATTCGTCGACCGCGCCGTCACCTTCACCACGTGTCCGGCGTGTGAGGGGACCCGCCTGAGCGAGGGCGCACGGAGTTCGCGCATCGCCGGTCGGAACATCGCCGAACTGTGCGCGATGCAGATCAGCGACCTCGCGGCGTGGACCCGGGCGCTCGACGCACCGTCGGTGCGCCCACTCCTGACGGTCCTCCAGGAGACGCTGGACTCCTTCGTCGCCATCGGTTTGGGGTACCTGTCCCTCGACCGCACGACGGGCACCCTCTCTGGTGGGGAGGCGCAGCGGACGAAGATGATCCGCCATCTGGGGTCGTCGCTCACCGACGTGACCTACGTGTTCGACGAGCCGACCGTCGGACTGCACCCGCATGACATCCAGCGGATGAACGAACTGCTCCTGCGGCTCCGCGACAAGGGGAACACCGTCCTCGTGGTGGAGCACAAGCCGGAGACGATCACGATCGCCGACCACGTCGTCGACCTCGGCCCCGGAGCCGGGACCGGCGGGGGACAGGTGACGTTCCAGGGGAGTGTGGACGGCCTCCGAGCGAGCGACACCCTCACCGGGCGCCACTTCGACGACCGCGCCGCGCTCAAGCCGGCGCTGCGTCGACCGACCGGTGTCATCGAGATCCGCGGCGCCGACCGGCACAACCTGCAGGCCGTCGACGTCGACGTGCCGCTCGGCGTCCTCGTGGTCGTCACGGGTGTCGCCGGCTCGGGCAAGAGCTCCCTCATCCACGGCTCGGTCGCCGGGCGTGCCGGTGTGGTGACGGTCGACCAGAGCCCGATCCGCGGCTCGCGTCGCAGCAACCCGGCGACGTACACGGGTCTGCTCGAGCCCATCCGCAAGGCGTTCGCAAAGGCCAACGGGGTCAAGCCGGCGCTGTTCAGCTCGAACTCGGCGGGTGCCTGCCCGAACTGCAACGGCGCCGGGGTCGTCTTCACCGATCTCGGCGTCATGGCGAGCGTCTCGACCGTCTGCGAGGTGTGCGAGGGTCGCCGGTTCGATGCTTCCGTTCTGGAATATCAGTTGGGGGAGCGGGACATCAGCGAGGTGCTCGCGATGTCGGTGACGGAAGCCGAGGCCTTCTTCGCCGACGGGCCGGCCCGGACGCCAGCCGCGCACCTCATCCTGGCGCGACTCGCCGACGTCGGGCTCGGCTATCTCAGCCTCGGACAGCCGTTGACGACCCTGTCAGGAGGCGAACGACAGCGACTCAAACTGGCGACGCAGATGGCCGACTCGGGCGAGGTCTACATCCTGGACGAGCCGACGACGGGCCTGCACCTCGCCGACGTGGAGAACCTGCTCGGGCTCCTGGACCGGTTGGTGGACTCCGGCAAGTCGGTCATCGTCATCGAGCATCATCAGGCGGTCATGGCGCATGCGGACTGGATCATCGACCTCGGACCCGGCGCAGGTCACGACGGCGGACGTCTGGTGTTCACCGGGACGCCCGCAGCGCTCGTCGCCGATCGCTCGACGCTGACCGGAGAACATCTCGCTCGGTACATCGGCTCCTGACGCGCCCCGGTCGTCGCCGCGATCCTCAGGTCGGTGATGCAGGCGGACGTGACCCGATCGGACCCCGCTCGCGGCGGGCTGGAAAGAGCTGATAATGCACATTATGTCAACTCATCTGAATCTGCCCCGCCCCGCGGCTCGGGTTCGGAGGTCCTGTCCCAGGATCACCGCGTGGACCCGGTCGCGGAGGTGCAACTTGGCGAAGATCCGGTTGACGTGCGTCTTGACCGTGGACGGCGACAGGTGGAGTGCGTCGGAGATCTCACGATTCGACAGCCCGGCGACGATGCATCCGAACACGTCGAGCTCGCGCGGGCTGAGCGGGTCCAGCGGGTGGGCTGTCCCACCTGCTCCCCCGTGCTCGCGCGACCGTCCACCGGAGGCATAGTGCTCGATGAGTCGCTTCGTGATCCTGGGTTCGACGACGGCATCACCGGCATGGATCGTCCGAACAGCCTCCTGCAACCGGTCTGGTGGGGTGCTCTTCAGCAGGAAGGCGCTGGCGCCGGCGTCGAGGCCCCCGAACGCGTACTCGTCGATGTCGAAGGTGGTGAGGATGAGGACGCGTGTGGCCGGGTGGACCGTGGTGATGATCCTGGTCGCTTCGACGCCTCCCATCCCGGGCATCCGCACATCCATGAGGACGACGTCCGGTCGCAGTTCCCGTGCACGCCGAATCGCCTCCTCACCCGTCGCCGCCTCCCCTACGACCTCGATGTCCGGCGCGGAGTCCAGGGTCAGCGCGCTGCCCACCCGGACGAGTTCCTGGTCGTCCACCACCAGCACGCTGATGATCGAGGGACTGGTCGTGCTCACGTCGCTGCTCCTCGGTCGATGTGCAGCGTCGCGCTCGTCGACCAGCCCCCGCCCGCGCAGGGCCCTGCTTCGCTCGTGCCGCCGTACGCCGCGGCTCGAGCGGCGATACCCGGAAGCCCCTGCCCACTCCCCTGGCTCGGAGCTCGAGTTCGGTGGGTGTCGATGCGGCCGTCGTCGGTGACCCGCACCGCGACGGTGCCGGGCGCCACGTCGATGCCGACCTCGACCCGCGTGGGGTCGACGGCGTACCGCAACACGTTGGTGAGCGACTCCTGGACGATCCGGTACACCGTCGTCACCAGAGCGGGCTGCTCCGGCATGGCCCCGCCGGAGCGGGTGAGCGTGACGGGCATGCCGGTGCTGCGGAAGACCTCGACGACCTCCTCCACGTCGGAGACGTTGTGTCCCGACCGGTGCAGACGCTGATCCAGCACCGCATCCCCCTCTCGGAGTACCTGCAGGACGCGGTTCATCTCGCCCAGCGCGCTGCGCCCGACGCCACCCAGCTGCGCGAGCGCTCGGGCCGACCGCTCGGGGTGCCGTTCCCAGCCGCTGGACGCCCCGTCCGCGAGGGAGATCATCGTCGACAGCGAGTGGGCGACGACATCGTGCATCTCCGCGGCGATCCGCTGCCGCTCCACCACCCGCGCCGTGGTGAGTCGTTGGTTCACGAGTTGGGTGAGGGCCGCTCGGCGCTGCGTCACACCGCGGGCGGCGACACCTGCGGCAAGAGCGAGCAGCGCCAGCGGTTCCAGCAACGACGGGGCCTGGGACGACCCCGTCATGAGCAGACGGACGAGCAGTCCCGCCGCAGGGAGCCCCACGAGGACCGCATAGCCCGACAGCGCGGTTCTGGTGGGCAGCATGGCGGCTACCGTATACAGCGCGACGGCGGCGGGCAGCGTCACCGGTGCGACGGGGGCGGGCAGGAGCACACCCGCCGTGTTCGCGAGCGCGACGGCGACGAGGATCGCCCGCGGATACCGACGCCGCCACAACAGGAGCACGCTCGAGAGGATCACCAACGGCAACCCCGGCCAGAGCGGTTGCGCACCCGGCAGGACCAGCCCGAGCGCCTGGACCAGGAGACAGGTCACAGCGACCAGTGCGTCGACCACACGCTGGTGGGCGCTGAACCAGCGCAGCACGCGTGTGCCGAGGACACGGTCGACCTCCGCGGCGTCCACGACCGGCTGGATCGCACTCATACCCTTGCCACCTCCACGCTGAGCTCGGCTCCCATTCTCCCTCGCGCCCCTCGTGAGCACCGTTCAGGCGTCGCGGCGCAGGAACGTGATCGCTGCGACGACGAACGACGCCAGCGTCCAGATCAGCAGAACGGCATACCCGGTCCACGGTCCCATCGGGTCCGTACCGGTCGGGGCGAGGAGCAGGGAGCCGGCCTGGATCGGGAAGAAGCGGGTGATCTCGGTGCCGTATTCGGAGAACATCTGCGGGATCACCGGCACGATGAGGAGGAGCACGATCGTCGCGAGCACCGCGGCGACGACGTTGCGGATGATGGTGCCGAGTGCGATTCCGAGGATGCTGAGGGCCGCCAGGTAGAGCCCGGATCCGAGCACCAACCGCGCCAGCTCGGGTGTCTCCAGCACATAGCCGTATCCGCCCCCGGCCAGGATGATGGGCGCGAGGGCGAACCCGACGGCTGAGCTGACGACACCGATGAGGAACGAGACACCCGCGATGATCGAGGCCTTCGCGACGAGCACCGCCGTCCGACGCGGAACCGCGAGCAGTGTCGTGCCGATCTGCGCGGACCGGTACTCGTTCGTGATCATCAGGACGGCGAGCACCGCGAGGACGATCCCGACGTAACCGGTCTTGTCGACGATCATCTCGGGGTAGGCGTCGTAGTTCGCCTGCGGTGACCCGCGGTCGCGGAAGACGTACGCCCAGGGCATCGCGATCCCGTTCGCGGTCAGCAGCAGGAACGCGAATCCTGCGAGGACGTGGTTCGAGGCGAGTCCACGGAACTTGATCCATTCGGAGACGATCGTGCCGCCGAGGCTGACCTCGCCTGCGGGGAAGCGCCGCACGACGGGTGCCGCGGCCATGTCGGTGGTGGTGCTCATGAGGATGGTCCTTTCGAGGGGGCGCGACGTCAGGCGGAGACGAATTCCTGCGCGTCGCGGGTCAGTCGGTTGTAGGCCTCTTCGAGGGTCTGGCGCAGGGGCGTCAGCTCGGTGATCAGCACTCCCGCCTCGTTTGCGGCACGGGCGATCTGCTCCGCGGAGAGGCCCTCCACGTCCAGCACGCCCGGCTCGCTCGACGCGACGGTCGCCCCCGCTGAGGTGATCCGGCGAGTGAGTGCAGGCGCATCGAGGGTGCGAACGCGGACACGACCGTCTCCCTGCTCGGTGAGCGAACCGATGGGTGCGTCCGCGATGATCTCGCCGCGACCGATGATGATCACGTGGTCCGCGATGAGCGCGAGCTCGTTCAGGAGGTGCGAGGACAGGAACACCGTCCGCCCCTCGGCCGCCAGCCGGGCCAGGAGCTCCCGGACCCAGGTCACGCCCTCGGGGTCCAGGCCGTTGACCGGCTCGTCGAGGATGAGCGTGCCCGGATCGCCCAGCAGTGCCGCGGCGATCCCCAAGCGCTGACCCATCCCGAGGGAGAACCCGCCGACCTTCTTCCTGGCGACCGCGCTGAGACCCGTCGCCTCGAGCACCTCGTCGACGCGCGAGCGCGGGATGCGGTGCGTCGCCGCGATCGAGGTGAGGTGGTTCAGCGCCGACCGCGAGCGGTGCGCCGCCCTCGCGTCCAGCAGAGCACCGACCTCGCGCAGCGGCGCGGCCAACGCTCGGTACTCAGAGCCGTCGATACGTGCACGACCAGCGGTGGGACGGTCGAGCCCGACGATCGAACGCATCGTCGTGGACTTGCCGGCGCCGTTCGGCCCCAGGAACCCGGTGACCTTGCCCGATTGGACACTGAAACTCACATCGCGCACCGCGTACGTGCCTCGGTAGGTCTTGGTCAGCCCCTCCACGTCGATCGTCATGGCGTCTTCCTCCTGCTCGTAGCGGTCACCTCGTGCCATCGACGCTACGGACGCGTGTGCGTCGGCGACTGCCAACCAGGGGTTGATCATCGTCGTCGGACTCCGCGGCGACCTGACTCGCCGAGCGTCCGGCCGCGAGGGAGCACCGCCTTGCGCTCCGAGCTGCGCGACATGATCGCATCGGCGGGGAAGTCAGCTCTGACCTGGACCGAATTGATAGAGTGCGTGCTCTAGAGTAGGTGCACTAGGAATACGGGAGCAGTCATGCCGAGAATCGTCGACCCACAGCGGTTCACCGCGCGCCAGACCGCGATCCTCGCTGCGGCCTACCGCTGTTTCGCCACCGAGGGGTATGAGACCACGTCGACGGCTGATATCTGCCGAGCGGCGGACATCTCCTCGGGGACCCTGTTCCACTACTTCCCCACCAAGCTCGACATCCTGGTCACGCTGCTGCGCGTGAGCGCCGCCTGGACCGAGGAGCAACTGCACCTCGCCACGCGCGCCGGGCCTGGGCGCCCTGCGTTGACCACCTATCTCGGCGCACTCGACCGCCAACGGGCCGCCGACCAGACGGTCGGTTTCGCTCGCGCGGTCCAGGGCATGGCGCATCTCCACGACCGTGGCGGCCGTCCTCGACGTCGAGCGGGACATGGTCGACCGCTTCCTCCTCGACCACATCACCGAGGCGGTTCGCACCAGCGCAGCCCGCTCCGACGCCACGCCGGAGCAGCTCGTCCGATGGGTGCGCTGGCTCGTCGACGGCAGCGCACTGCACGAGACGCCGGCGTCGAGCACAACGGGTGTCAGCGTCGCCGTCCGGTCGCTGCTCCTCCTCGGTTGACGGCGCAGACCACCGCGGTCGTCAGGCCGACGGAGCAGGTCGATCGGGGTCCTGGTCCCAGAGCGGCATCCCGAACTCGTTGACCGGGATGGCGGACTGCGCCGGGTCCGGAAGCCGCTCCCCCGTCGGGCAGGTCATGAAGTGATCGTGCCCGGAGGAACGGTCGAAGGTGTGCTCGGCGAGCGGATGGCCACAGACCGTGCACTGGCGGTCTTCGGTGTCCGACGTCTTCGTCTGCTCGTTCATGCGGGTCATGCTACGCCGACCGCCGGCGTCGACCACCCCGTTGCGCACGGGGCGCCGACCTGCTTCCGCCCCGAGCGCGACCCGTCAGACCTCTCCGAAGCCGGATTCGATGAGCGACGCCAGTGCCCCGATGGCATCCTCCGCGTCCGGACCGTCCGCCTGCAGCTCCACGACCGCCCCTTTGACGAGGCCCAGTGACATGATCCCGAGCAGGCTCTTGGCGTCCTTCCCGTTCACGACCACCTTGGCCGCGAACGTGCTCGCCAGCTTCACGAACTCCGCAGCGGGTCGAGCGTGGAGCCCGTCCTTGTTCCGCAGGGTCACGGAGGCTGCGGCGTGGGGCGCTGTCGGGTCGTCGGACCCACCCGCCCGAGTCGCCTCGTCGGCGCCGTGCTGGGCAGGGTCACCGCCGGCTGCAGACCGCGCGGCGTCCACGACCTCGTCGAGCGACGCGCCGGTCTGCGCGGCCACGGCTGCGGCGACCCCGCCTTCGACGAGCGGGGCGTCGACGATGCGTACCCGGCCTCGGACGTCGTCGTCGAGGAAGTCGAGTGCCGTCTCAGCGGTCAGGATCGCCGATCCCAGATCGCACAGCACCACCACCCCGGCCCCGGAGTCCACGGCGGCGATCCCGGCGGAGACCAGCTCGAAGCTCGTGCCGATCCCTCCCTCATCGGTACCGCCGGCTGCGGCGAGGGCCGCGTCGGGCGCCATCTGCCGCGCCAGGGCGATGAGCCCCTCCGCGATCAGCGCGCTGTGCGAGACGAAGACGAGGCCGACGGCTCCCCCGCTCATGCAGCACCCTCCCCAGCGGCGGCAGCCGCCGCTTGCAGGAGATAGGAGGTGGACTGCGCCCCAGGGTCGCGGTGCCCGATGGCCCGTTCTCCGAGGTAGCTGGCGCGCCCCTTGCGGGCGACGAGCGGTTCGGTCGCGGCGGCGCCACCCCACGCGGCGTCCGCGGCTGCGGCCAGCACCCGTGCCGGCGACTCCCCCGCCGCCGCCGCCGCGGATGCAGCGTCCACGGCGGGTGTCCACGCGTCGACCATGGTCTTGTCGCCGACCTCGGCCTTGCCACGGAGCACGATCCCGTCGCGTGCCGCCGTCAGCAGGGCGACGACGGCATCGGCGTCGAGGTCCTCCTGGCCGGCCACGGCGATCGACGCCTTGAGCAGCGCGGTGCCGTACAGCGGGCCGCTCGCGCCTCCGACGGTCGAGATGAGCGTCGTCGCGGCGAGCTTGAGGATGTCGGCGGGCGTCGCATCAGCAGGCTGCTCGTCGAGCTTCGGCAGGATCGCGGAGAACCCGCGGTCGAGGTTCTCGCCATGGTCGCCGTCCCCGATGTCGCGGTCGAGCGTGATCAGCTCCACCCGATGCTCTGCGACGACCGCCGCACTCCCCCGCATCCAGGCGATCGCCCAGGCTCCGTCCAATCCCATCCGTCTACCGTCCCCACCGGAGCGCCGCGGTCTGCACCGGGGCGTCCCACAATTCGATCAGTTCGTCGTCGAGTTTCAGGAGGGTGATCGACACACCCTGCATCTCGAGGCTGGTCGTGTAGTTCCCCACGAGCGACCGTGCCACCTCGATCCCGCGCTCCGCGAGCGCCTCGGCCACGCGGCGGAAGACGATGAAGAGCTCGACCTGCGGCGTCCCGCCCATCCCGTTCACGAGGACGAGGGCCCGCTCGCCCGGGCGCGTACGGAAGGTCCTCGAGGATGGCGGCGAGCAGCCGGTCGACGATCCGGTCGGCGGGCTCCAGCGGGATGCGTTCACGGCCGGGCTCACCGTGGATCCCGATGCCGATCTCGATCTCGTCGTCGGCCAGGGTGAAACTCGGCTCGCCCGCGTGCGGGACGACGCACGGGGTGAGTGCCACGCCCATCGTGCGGGTGCGCTCGTTGACCTTCGTCGCGAGGTCGGCGACCTCGTCGAGTCCTCCCCCGGCCTCGGCACGTGCGCCGGCGAGCTTCTCCACGAGGACGGTGCCGGCGACACCCCGTCGCCCCGCCGTGTAGAGCGAGTCCTTCACCGCGACGTCGTCGTCGACGATGACCGAGCGCACCTCGATGCCCTCGGCCAGCGCGAGGTCGGCCGCGGTCTCGAAGTTGAGGACGTCGCCCGTGTAGTTCTTGACGATGTGCAGGACGCCGGCACCACCGTCCACCGCCTTCGTGGCGGCGAGGATGGGGTCCGGAGTGGGCGAGGTGAACACCGGGCCGGGTACGGCGGCGTCGAGCATCCCGAATCCGACGAACCCGCCGTGGAGGGGCTCGTGCCCGCTGCCGCCGCCGCTCACGATCCCCACCTTCCCGGCGACCGGGGCATCGGCTCGGGCGATGAACACCGGGTCGAGCGACACGGTGACGAGGTCGGAGTGCGCGGCGCCGAATCCGGCCACCGCCTCGACGACGACGTCTTTGGGATCATTGATGAGCTTCTTCATTGAATCCTCCTGCAAGATCGGTTCGGGTCCGCCGACCGGGTATGCCGGCATCGGGTCTCAACCTACGCGCTGCGGCCCACCGCCGGTAGGGCCGGAAGACCCGGCCACGGCGCGGATCAGCGCGAGCCGAGCGTGCGGGTGGCGTCCACCCAGGCGTCGAGGGTCGCGGTCGCCGCACCCGAGTCGATGACGGCCGCGGCGGACACGAGTGCGGCGGCGAACCGCTCGAGGATCGGCCGCTGGGCCTGCGTCGGATCCTCCGACAGTTCGAACGCCACGATCCCGGCCGCGGCGTTCAGCAGGACGATGTCGCGGACCGGACCCTCCTCGCCGGCGAGCGTGGCGCGCACGACACCGGCATTGTGCTGGGCGTCACCGCCGATGAGATCGTCGATCGACGCACGGCGGATGCCGAGCTCCCGGGGATCCAGGTCGTGCTCGGTGACGGCTCCGCGGGTGACCTCCCAGAGGTGGCTGTGCCCTGTCGTCGTCAGTTCGTCGAGTCCGTCGTCGCCCCGGAAGACGAGGGCGGTCGCTCCGCGCGTCTGGAAGACGCCCACGAACAGCGGGATGCGGTCGGCGTGCGCGACGCCGACCGCCGACGCCTCCGGCCGGGCCGGGTTGACGAGCGGGCCCAGGAAGTTGAAGACCGTCGGCACGCCGAGCTCCGCACGGACCGGTCCAGCGTGGCCGAAACCGGGGTGGAACGCCGCCGCGTACGCGAAGGTGATGCCCGTCGACGCCAGCACCTCCCCCACCAGGTCCGTCGGCAGGGCGAGGTCGACGCCCAGCGCCGAGAGCACGTCGCTCGATCCCGAGGCGGAACTCGCCGCACGGTTGCCGTGCTTGATGACGGGGATGCCCGTCGCCGCGGCGACGATGGAGGCGGTCGTCGAGATGTTGACCGTGCCGAAGCGGTCGCCGCCGGTGCCGACGATGTCGAGGGCCCGGGACGGGGCGACGAGCGGCTTCGCGTGGTCGAGGATCGCGTCGCGGAACCCGACGATCTCGTCGACCGTCTCCCCCTTACGGCGCAACGCGATGAGGAAGCCGGCGAGCTGGGCGTCCGTCACCTGGCCGGTCATGATCCGCTCCATGGCCCACGTCGACTCCGACACACTGAGATCGGTTCCGGCGAGCAGGTCGCCGATGAGCGTCGGCCAGGTCGTGAGAGGCATGTCGACGATCTTACAAGCGCGACTCGCCGACGCCCCGAGCGGCCTGTGGAGCCGAAGATCACATGAATCCCGCAGCAGAACCGAAGATTCCGGTCAGGAAATAAGGCTAGCCTTACTGAACCGAGCGTGCTCGCCGCCCCCGAAATGCGAAAAACCGCTCCGGCTTTCGGCCATAATGGAGGGGTGACGAGCACCTCAATCAACCTTGCGCCGAGCGCGCCCCGGATCAACCGACCGAACACGGTCGCGGTTGGAACGATCGTCTGGCTGGGCAGCGAGGTCATGTTCTTCGCCGGCCTCTTCGCGATCTACTTCACGCTGCGATCGATGGCCCCCGAGCTGTGGGCGGCCGAGGCCGGTCGCCTGAACGTCCCGTACTCGACGATCAACACGATCATCCTCGTGTCCTCGTCGTTCACGTGCCAGTTCGGCGTCTTCGCAGCGGAGCGCATGCAGCCCCGCATGACGGGCTGGAGCCCGCGCAAGTGGGGCATGGTCGAGTGGTTCTTCCTCACCTACGCCCTGGGCGCCGTGTTCGTCTCCGGCCAGATCCTCGAGTACGCGACGCTCGTCAGCGAGGGCATCTCCCTCAGCTCGAACGCGTACGGCTCGGCGTTCTACCTCACGACCGGCTTCCACGGCCTGCACGTGACCGGTGGCCTCATCGCCTTCCTCCTCGTGATCGGCCGTGCCTACGCCGTCAAACGATTCGGCCACAAGGAGGCGACGAGCGCCATCGTCGTCTCGTACTACTGGCACTTCGTCGACGTCGTGTGGATCGGCCTCTACTTCGTCATCTACATCCTGCGCTGACCCGGAATGACTGACTCCATGAAGACTGACCCCACCCAGACGACGACCACCAAGGCGTCCAAGAAGGCCGCCCGCGCCACGCGCAAGAGCGGCCGCCGCAGCCCGTTCGCCTCGGCGGCGCTGCTCGCGATCGGCCTCCTCGTGACCGGTGGCGCCTACGCAGCCGTCAGCGTCAGCACGGCCAGCGCAGAGCCCGTCGCCGCCGCCAAGTCGCAGGCCTCCGTCGACGAGGGCGAGAAGCTCTTCTCCGCGAACTGCGCCACCTGCCACGGCCTCGACATGCAGGGCACGACCGCCGGACCGAGCCTCCTCGGCGTCGGTGCCGCCGCCGTCGACTTCCAGGTCGGCACCGGCCGGATGCCGCTGCAGAACCAGGGCCCGCAGGCCCCGGAGAAGCCCGTGCAGTTCACCGAGGAGCAGATCTCCTCCCTCGCGGCCTACGTCGCCTCGGTCGCACCCGGCCCGGAGATCCCCGAGGAGCAGTACCTCGACGGTGAGGGTGACGCCTCGAACGGCGCACAGCTCTTCCGCATCAACTGCGCGATGTGCCACAACGTCGCAGCCGCCGGTGGCGCCCTGACCGAGGGCAAGTACGCTCCCTCGCTCGTCGGCGTCAGCGCCGCCCACATCTACGAGGCCATGATCACCGGCCCGCAGAACATGCCCGTCTTCAACGACATGAACCTCTCCCCCGAGGACAAGCGCGACATCATCACCGCGCTCAAGTTCATGGAGAAGAACCCGTCACCGGGCGGCAACGACCTCGGCTCGCTCGGCCCCGTCTCCGAGGGCCTGTTCCTCTGGATCTTCGGCCTCGGCTCGATCGTGGCCCTCACCGTCTGGATCACCGCGAAGTCGAACTGACCGACGCGGATCGACAACACGTAAGAAGGAGCACCATGGCTCACGACAACTCGAGCGGCTCGGGTCACCCAGCCGCCGACTCGTCTGCCGATCCGTCCGCCCACGGGCAGGAGCTGCAGGTCGCGACCGGTACCGGGGTCATCTCCCGCGACGCCGTCGTCGACCCCGGCCTGCCTCCGCACCGGAAGCGCGTCACGGACCTCGACCCCAAGAAGGACAAGCGGGCCGAGCGCGCCGTCTACACCCTCTTCTACCTGTCGATCGCCGGCAGCGTCTGGGCGGTCGCCGCCTACATGGCGTTCCCGATCGAGCCCGAGGACATCGCCTCGGTCCGCCTGAACAACCTGTTCATCGGTCTCGGCATGGCGTTGGCCCTGCTCGCGATCGGTATCGGCGCCGTGCACTGGGGCAAGGCCCTCATGCACGACGAAGAAGGCATCGACTACCGTCACAAGGTCGGCGGCAACCAGGCCAGCCGCGATCGCGCGGTGGAGATCATGCACCAGGCGAACGTCGAGTCCGGCATCGGACGACGCGCGCTCATCCGCAACAGCCTCATCGGCTCGCTCATCGTCTTCCCGCTCCCGGGCATCGCGCTGTTCCGCGGTCTCGCGCCGTACGACGAAGACCCCGTCGAGCTCATGCAGCACACGATGTGGAAGGAAGGCACGCGCCTCGCCCGTGACCCTTCCGGTACGCCCATCAAGGCGTCCGACGTGACCCTCGGCAGTGCGTTCCACGTGATCCCCGAGAACCTCCACGAGGCCGATCACGTCCTCAACGAGAAGGCGAAGGCGATCGTGCTGCTCATGCGGCTGAAGCCCGAAGACCTCGTCGAGGAGGAGTCCAAGAAGGACTGGTCCTACGACGGCATCGTCGCCTACTCCAAGGTGTGCACGCACGTCGGTTGCCCGGTCGCGCTCTACGAGCAGCAGACGCACCACCTCCTCTGCCCCTGCCACCAGTCGCAGTTCGATGTCACGAACCACTGCGCGGTCATCTTCGGACCGGCCGCCCGGCCGCTTCCGCAGCTGCCGATCACCGTCGACGACGAGGGCTACCTCGTCGCGCGGAGCGACTTCCACGAACCTGTCGGCCCGAGCTTCTGGGAGCGTCATTGAGCACCTCGACCGCAACACGCGCCCCTGAGCAGGCCAAGGCCGCTCCGGCGAAGAGCTCCGGTGGATTCACCGGCGCCGCAGCGAACTACCTCGAAGAGCGGACGTCCATCTCGGTCGCCGTCAAGGAGTTCGGCCGCAAGATCTTCCCCGACCACTGGTCGTTCCTCCTCGGCGAGGTCGCGCTCTACAGCTTCGTCATCATCCTGCTGTCGGGCTCCTTCCTCACCTTCTTCTTCCAGGCATCGATGGCGGAGGTCCACTACGACGGGTCCTTCGTCCCGCTGAAGAACATCGAGATGTCCGTCGCCATGGCGTCGACGCTCGACATCTCCTTCGACATCCGCGGCGGCCTCCTGATGCGTCAGGTGCACCACTGGGCGGCCCTGCTGTTCGTGGCGTCCATCGGCCTGCACATGCTGCGCATCTTCTTCACCGGTGCGTTCCGCAAGCCGCGTGAGCTGAACTGGGTGATCGGTTTCGTCCTGTTCATCCTGGCCATGGCCGAGGGCTTCACCGGGTACTCGCTGCCCGACGACCTGCTCTCCGGTAACGGTCTGCGGATCATCGACGGCATGGTCAAGGGTCTGCCCATCATCGGCACGTGGACGACCTTCCTGCTCTTCGGCGGGGAGTTCCCGGGCACCGACATCGTCGGCCGCCTCTACACGCTCCACATCCTGCTCCTGCCGGCGCTGGTGCTGCTCTTCATCGCCCTGCACCTGGTGTTCGTCGTCGTGCACAAGCACACGCAGTTCCCGGGCGCCGGTCGCACCGAGCAGAACGTGGTCGGATTCCCCGTCCTCCCCGTCTACGCGGCGAAGGCCGGTGGCTTCTTCTTCATCGTCTTCGGTGTCGTGATGCTCATCGCCTCGCTGTTCACGATCAACCCGATCTGGAACTACGGACCGTACGACCCCTCCCCGGTCTCGGCGGGTACGCAGCCTGACTGGTACATCGGGTTCGCCGACGGCGCGCTCCGACTGGTTCCGCCGCACCTCGAGTTCGTCCTCTGGGATCACACGTTCTCGTTCAACATCATCCTTCCCGTCCTCGTCCTGGGTCTGTTCATCGTCACGGTGTTCATCTACCCGTTCGTCGAGGCGTGGATCACGGGTGACAAGCGCGAGCACCACATCCTCGACCGTCCGCGCAACGCGCCGACCCGCACCGCCATCGGTGCTGCCGGTGTCACCTTCTACGCCGCCCTCTGGGCTGCTGCGAGCTCGGACATCATCGCCACGCACTTCAAGGTGACGATGGAGGGCGTGATCCACACGCTGCAGGCGATCCTCATCCTCGGACCGTTCATCGCCTACTTCATCGCGAAGCGCACCTGCCTGGCGCTGCAGAAGAAGGATCGCGAGATCCTCCTCCACGGCTACGAGACCGGGCGCATCGTCCGCCTCCCCGGTGGCGAGTTCATCGAGGTCCACGAGCCCGTCGACGAGTACGAGCGCTGGCGCCTCGCGAGCTACGACGACCACAAGCCGTTGATGATCCGTCCGAACGCCAAGGGCAAGATCACCGGTGTCCAGAAGGCTCGCGCCGCGATGTCCCGCTGGTTCTTCGAGGATCGGATCGCTCCGGTCACGAACACGGAGATCGAACGTTCCCACGGCGACCACCACTAGGCGGATCCTCTTGGAAAGCCCCGCAGTCCTCACGGACTGCGGGGCTTTCGTCGTTGGGGGCGGGGATCGCCGAACTGCGCCGCGGCAAGACGCGTGCGACAGCGGACGTCCGTGCAGTCCCGCTCCCCCGTTCTCCGGGCGCCGAAGGCCGCTGCGGATGAGGTGAGCCCTTCGACACGCTGCAGGGACCCGCGTTCGCTCACCGCGGTTCACCGGCATTCCTGCTGCGACAGCACACGATGTGAGCCGATCGACCGGCCCCGGGGGCGACGTTCCCGACCCAGGGTGATCGTGGCCGTACTGAGGAGACACCGGACTACGGCTGCCCTTCGACGGGCTCAGGGACCGGAATGCCTGCGCCAGATCTCTTCGTACGCACCCTGAGTCCTCTGTGGGCGGCGCGCGCCCCCGACAGGCTCAGGGCCAGGTTCGCACTCTGCGCCCGGGGCTCTTCGATACGCACGCTGAGTCCTCTGCGGCGGCGGTGTGCGCCCCTCGACAGCCTCAGAGACCGGGGACCGCTCCCCTGGTCTATCAGACGTGCGCAGGGGTCACCGGAGTACGGCTGCCACTGTGAGCAGCCTGGCCGGCCGGAAGGGTGACGGTCACGACCTTCGGGGTGGTCCCCGCACCATGCCGGCTGCTTGTTCTCCACGTCCAGGCGCGCACTGGAACACGAAAGAGCCCCCGAGCATGGCTCGGGGGCTCTTCGATGACAGCTTGGGGATCAGCCCAGCGGGAGGATCTTCTTGTAGAACTCCGCCGTCACGTTGTAGCCGAGACGACGGTAGAAGTCGCCGGCTCGAGAGGTGGACATCGTCAGCTGGCGCGCACCGCGCTCGACGGCGTAGTGCTCGTTCGCCTCGACCAGGGCCGAACCGATGCCGGCGCCGCGGGCGGTCTCGTCGACGACGAGCTCCTGCAGGTGGGCGGTCAGGCCGGCCGCGTGCAGCAGCCGGGACACCGTCATCAGGGTGTATCCGACGACACGATCCGCTTCGTCGACCGCGACGTACAGCACGTTGGTCTCGTCTTCACGAGGGCGCATGACGTTGTTGTACGCAGCCATGAAGTCGTCCGCAGCAGGCGGGATGGACCCGGTGATCAGCTGGCCGGCCAGCGCGAAGACGGCTGAACGGTCGTCGGGCTGACCACGACGGATGCTGAACGAGGCGACCATCAGCGTGCGAAGTATCCGCGGTAGTACTCGTAGTTCCAACCGACGACCGCGATGACGACCAGCGGGATGCCGATGATCGCGATCCAGAACCCGACCGCCAGACCGAGCACGAGCAGACCGCACGCACCGGCGAGGATGATGGGCCACCAGCTCCACGGGCTGAAGTGCCCGATCTCCGGGTCGCCGTCGTCGATGTTGGCCGTCAGCGTGTCCTCGGGGAGCTCGGCGCCCTGGCTCTTGTGCACCCGGCTGAGGTAGAAGCCGAGGAAGGCGCTCAGGATCGCGGCGAGAGCCAGGGTGACCGTGCCGACCCACTCGACCCGACCGTGCAGCGGATCGACGAGCGACCACACCGTGTAGACCGCGCAGAGGAGGGCGCAGAACACCGTCAGGATCGTGAAGAGGATGATATTGGCGCGCATGGCGGCTACTTCACCTTTCCGGCGTCGATGTCGAGCGTGGGTGCGTCAGGCGCGTCCTTCGCGGGACCGACGCCGACCGGGATACCGACCTCGGGGTGGTGGAGGTCGAAGGCCGGGCGCTCCGAGCGGATGCGCGGGATGGAGACGAAGTTGTGACGCGGCGGGGGCGAGCTGGTCGCCCACTCGAGCGATCCCCCGTAACCCCACGGGTCGTCCTCGGTGACGCGAGGAGCCTTCCGGATCGTGATGTACACGTTCAGGAAGAAGGGCAGCAGCGAGATGGCGAGGATGAACGAGCCCACGGTCGACAGCTGGTTCATCCAGGTGAAGCCGTCCTCGGGCGAGTACGTCGCGTAGCGGCGCGGGAACCCGATGACGCCCAGCCAGTGCTGGATGAGGAACGTCGTGTGGAAGCCGATGAAGAGCAGCCAGAAGTGCCAGTAGCCGAGCTTCTCGTTGAGCATCTTGCCCGTCCACTTCGGCCACCAGAAGTAGAAGCCGGCGAACATGGCGAACACGACCGTGCCGAACACGACGTAGTGGAAGTGCGCCACGACGAAGTAGGAGTCGGAGACGTGGAAGTCGAGCGGCGGCGAGGCGAGGATGACACCGGTGAGTCCACCGAAGACGAAGGTGATCAGGAAGCCGATCGACCAGAGCATCGGGGTCTCGAAGGTGACCGAACCGCGCCACATCGTGCCCAGCCAGTTGAAGATCTTCACGCCGGTCGGAACCGCGATGAGCATCGTCATGAGGGCGAAGAACGGCAGGAGCACCGATCCGGTGACGTACATGTGGTGCGCCCACACGGTCACGGAGAGCGCAGCGATCGCGATCGTCGCGTAGATCAGGGTCTTGTAGCCGAAGATCGGCTTGCGGCTGAACACCGGGAAGATCTCGGACACGATGCCGAAGAACGGCAGCGCGATGATGTAGACCTCGGGGTGCCCGAAGAACCAGAACAGGTGCTGCCACAGGATGACACCGCCGTTGGCCGCGTCGTAGATGTGGGCGTCGAACACGCGGTCCGCTGCGAGGCCGAAGAGGGCCGCTGCGAGCACCGGGAACGCCATCAGGACGAGGATGGACGTCACGAGGACGTTCCACGTGAAGATCGGCATGCGGAACATCGTCATGCCAGGGGCGCGCATCGTGATGATCGTGGTGATGAAGTTGACACCACCGAGGATGGTGCCGAAGCCGCTGAGCGCCAGGCCGAGGACCCAGAGATTGCCTCCGAGCCCTGGCGAGAACGTCGTACTCGACAGTGGCGCATAGGCGAACCAGCCGAAGGCGGCGGCACCCTGCGGGGTGAGGAAGCCACCGACGGCGATGAGGCTACCGAAGGCGTAGAGCCAGAACGCGAAGGCGTTCAGTCGCGGGAAGGCGACGTCCGGTGCGCCGATCTGCAGCGGCATGAGCG
The DNA here is from genome assembly GCF_059073635.1 of Plantibacter sp. NCBI lineage: Bacteria > Bacillati > Actinomycetota > Actinomycetes > Micrococcales > Microbacteriaceae > Plantibacter > Plantibacter sp. Next base: position 323,627 of record NZ_JCACOF010000009.1, read on the forward strand.
CGTTCGCGAACCCGGCGAAGAGCGGCGTCGCGAACATGAGGAGCATGATCGTGCCGTGCATCGTGAAGAGCTGGTTGTACTGCTCCTTGGTCTCCACGATCGTGCCGCCGGGCTCGAAGAGCTGGGCGCGGATGATGAGCGCCATCACGCCGCCGAGGCAGAAGAAGATGAACGAGGCGATCAGGTACATGTACCCGATGGTCTTGTGGTCGGTGGAGGTGATCCACTTGACCAGGATGTTGCCCTTGCGCTCGACCGAGGTGCGTCCGACGACGCTCGCCTGGCCTGCGGGAAGCGTGGTGGAGGTCATTCCCCGTCTCCGTGCTCTTCGAGACCTGCCGGCGCCTTGGTGCCGGGGAGGTTGCTGTTGCGATCGTATTCCGTGCCGTAGTCGCCGATGTTGCCCGACTCGGCCAGGTCTTCGAGGTGCTTGTCGTACTCGGCCTGCGAGACGACCTTCACGTTGAAGAGCATGAGCGAGTGGTACTCGCCACAGAGCTCGGCGCACTTGCCGGCGTACGTGCCCTCGCGCTCAGGGGTGAAGGACATGTAGTTCGTCTTGCCCGGGATCATGTCCTTCTTGTAGAGGAAGTCGATGACCCAGAAGGAGTGGATGACGTCGCGCGACTGCAGCGCGATCTTCACCGTCTTGCCGACGGGCAGGTAGAGCGTGGGGAGTGCGTCCTGGTCGATGACGCCACCGGGCTTCTCATCGGCCTGCACGCCTGCGGTCCAGACGTCCTGGCCGTTGACGGCCTCGTCGTACACGAAGTCCCACGCCCACTGCTTGGCGAAGACCTCGATGGCCACGTCGGGATCCTCGTACTGGGTCTCGATCGCGTTCTGGTCGCGCGCCGTGAAGGCGAAGAAGCCGAGGACCAGGATGAGCGGGACGATCGTGTAGAAGATCTCGATCGGCATGTTGTACCGCAGCTGGACCGGGAGACCGGTCTGCCCCTTGCGGCGTCGGTACACGATGACGGCCCAGATGATGAGCCCCCACGTGATGACACCGACTGCGAGCAGCACCAGCCATGCCGTCACCCACAGGCCCGCGATGCGGTCCGTGTGGTTCGTGACGGGAGATTCGCCCTCGACGAATCCCGGCAGGTAACCATGCAGTTCCGCCTGCGTACAACCCGCCAGGACTATGGCGAGTGTGGCTGCGACCGGAATGGCAGCCCATCTGAGACGACGAGTCGAGCGCACCTCTGAAACCTTTCGAATACACACCTGTGGATCGCCCCCCAGTCTAGTGGGGATGGGCGGTGAACGCCGGACCATTCGCGTCCGCGGTGCGGGATCGTGACCGGAATGACGAAGGGGAAACCACCCGCGACCGGGTAATTTCCCCTTCAGGAAGAATCTGGCTCAGTGGAAGCTGTCGCCGCAGGCGCAGCTGCCCTCGGCATTGGGGTTGTCGATGGTGAACCCCTGCTTCTGGATGGTGTCCTCGAAGTCGATCTTGGCGCCGTCGAGGTAGGGGACGCTCATCTTGTCGACGATGACCTCGACGCCGTCGAAGTCGACCGTGGCGTCGCCGTCGAGCATGCGCTCGTCGAAGTACAGCTGGTAGATGAGGCCCGAGCACCCACCCGGCTGGACGGCCACGCGGAGACGGAGGTCGTCGCGACCCTCCTGCTCGAGGAGGCTCTTGACCTTCTGCGCCGCCGTGTCGGACAGGCCGACGCCGTGAGCCGCGTCGATCTTGGTCTCGGTCAGGATGGTGTCGCTCATGATGCTCCTCGCGAGGTCTGGCGGCGCCGGGTCGACGCCTGTGTGAGATTCTACCGCCTGCCGCGCCGGACGCACCCCGTGGTTCCGGCGGCGCGTCCGGCGCCGACTACGCGTCGGAGGACGGGCGGGGTGCGGCCGCCAGGCGAGCGAGGAGCACCGCCTCCGTGAGGATCGCCTTCTGGAAGACGCCGAGGTGCAGCGACTCGTTCGGGCTGTGGGCGCGCGAGTGCGGGTCCTCGACACCGGTGACGAGGATCTGGGCGTCCGGGAAGACCCGGACGAGGTCGGCGATGAACGGGATCGATCCGCCGACACCCGTCTCCACGGGCTCGACCTCCCAGGCGTCGGCCATGGCGCGCTTCGCCTCGGCGACGGCCCAACCGCTCGTGTCAACGAGGAACGGGCTCCCCTGGTCGACCTCGTCGATCGTCAGCTGTGCGCCGAACGGGCTGTTGGCGAGGAGGTGGGCCTCGAGTGCACGGTAGGCCTCGGCCGGATCCTGCCCGGGGGCGATCCGCGCACTGATGCGCACCGACACCTCCGGGATGAGCGTGTTCGAGGCGTTGGCCACCGACGGTGCGTCGATGCCCGTGACGGTGATCGCGGGCTGCGACCAGATCCGGCTGAGGATGGAGCCGCGTCCGATGGGCGAGACCCCCTCGGACAGACCTGACTCGGCGCGGAGCTGCGCCTCGTCGAACTCCGGGGTGACGGCGTCGTGCGAGGTGAGTCCGTCGACCGCCACCGAACCGTCGGCGTCCCACAGGGTCGCGAGCAGGGTGACCGTGGCCAGCATCGCGTCCGGCACCGCTCCCCCGAGCATCCCGGAGTGGGAGGCGTGGTCGAGGGTCTTCACGCGCAGCCGGAACGTGACGTTGCCGCGCAGACCGATCGTCAGCGCCGGCGTCCGCTCGTCCCAGTTGTCGCTGTCGGCGACGACGATCACGTCCGCAGCGAGGGTGTCGCGGTGCTCCTCCAGGAAGGAACCGAAGGACCGCGAGCCGAACTCCTCCTCGCCCTCGATGAACAGCACGATACCGAGGTCGAGGTCGGAGCCGAGGACCTCGGTGACGGCTCGGATCGCGGCGATGTGGGACATGACGCCGGCCTTGTCGTCAGCCGCGCCCCGTCCGTAGATGCGGCCGTCGCGGACGGTCGGTTCGAACGGCGGCGAGTCCCACTTGTCGTCGCTTCCGGGGGGCTGGACGTCGTGGTGCGCGTAGAGCAGCACGGTCGGTCGGCCGTTCCGTGGTTCGCGGCGGGCCAGCACGGCGGGCTGTCCGAGCTCCGCTCCGCCGTCGATGGCGGACCGGCGCACCGAGACCTCGTCGAAGACACCGAGACCGCGGGCGAGCGCCGCGACCGCTTCGGCACTCCGCGCCACCTCGGCCGCGTCGAACGCCGACCACGACACCGAGGGGATGCGGACGAGCGCCGACAGATCGGCGATCGACGACGGCAACGCACCGGCGACGGATTCGCGCAGCCGATCGAGGACTTCCTGGTCGTTGCGTGGGTCTTGGGTCGATTCCGTCGTGGTACCTGTCGTCATGCGAGTAATCTTAAGGGAATCCCCGAATCAAGGACGTTCCATCGTGGCCAAACAGCAGAGCACCCCGGCATCAGAGCCGATCGTCGAGACCGCAGCGCAGACGGCTGAGCGCCTCGCCCGCGGCGCCAAGGAGGCGAAGGGTCGACCGACCCCGTCCCGGGCGGAACGCGAGGCGCAGAACAAGCGTCCGCTCGTCCCCTCCGACCGCAAGGAGGCGTCGAAGGCGGCGAAGGCGCAGCAGGCCGAAGCACGGCGGCGGGCGCAGGCCGGCATGGCCGCCGGCGACGACAAGTTCCTCCCGGCACGCGAGCGCGGTCCGCAGAAGAAGTTCGTCCGCGACTACGTCGACGCCCGGTTCAACATCGGCGAGTTCATGATCCCGGTGATGTTCCTCGTGATCATCCTCACCTTCATGCCGGTGCCCGAGATCCAGGTCTACGGCATGCTCACCCTCTGGGTGTTCTTCATCATCGCGATCGCCGACTGCTTCTTCCTCGGCTTCCGCGTCCGGAAAGCGCTGCGGGCGAAGTTCGGGCAGGACGAGCGTGGCGTGCGCTGGTACGCCGCCATGCGCGCGCTGCAGCTGCGCCCGCTCCGTCTGCCGAAGCCGCAGGTCAAGCGCGGCCAGTTCCCCAACAAGTAGTCCCACGAACGACGAACGCCCGCCGGTCCCAGACCGGCGGGCGTTCGTCGTCGATGGCGCGTGATGCCGATCAGCGGCCGGTTCGAGCCAGTCGGTCGAGCCCGCGGTTGATGTGCCTCGCCCAGAGCGGCCCGCGGTAGAGGAACGCCGTGTAGCCCTGCACGAGGGTTGCTCCTGCAGTCCAGGCGCTCCCGGACGTCTTCGGCGGTGTCGACGCCTCCGACCGAGATGACGCACAACTCCGGGGGCACGATGGCCCGGATGCGCCGCAGGACGACGAGCGAGCGGGCGGCCAGCGGTGCACCGGACAGCCCACCGGCTCCGGCCGCCTCGACGATGGCGGGATCGGTGGCCAGGCCGTCGCGAGAGATGGTCGTGTTCGTCGCGATGACGCCGTCCAGGCCGAGTTCCACGACCAGCTCTGCGATGCGGTCGACCTCCGCATCGCTGAGGTCGGGTGCGATCTTGACGAGCAACGGCGTCGAACCGGCGGCGGCACGGACGGCCTCGAGCAGCGGCGCGAGCTGGTCGAGCTCCTGGAGGCCGCGGAGCCCCGGGGTGTTCGGCGAGCTGACGTTGACCACGAGGTAGTCGGCCACGGGCGCGAGGAGCGTCGCGCTCCGGACGTAGTCGGCCGTGGCGTCGGCGACGTCCACGACACGGCTCTTGCCGATGTTCACGCCGAGGACGGGTCGGCGGCTCACCCGCGCGGTCCGTTCGAGCCGACGCCTGGCCTGGTCGGCTCCCCCGTTGTTGAAGCCCATGCGGTTGACGACCGCCCGATCGGCGATGAGTCGGAACAATCGGGGCTTGGGATTGCCCGGCTGCGGGATCGCCGTGATCGTGCCCACCTCGACATGGCCGAACCCGAGGAGTCCGAGGCCGAGGACGCCCTTGCCGTCCTTGTCGAAGCCGGCGGCGACACCGAACGGGGTCTCGAACCGCAGCCCCAGCGTCTCCACCGACTGGTCGAGTCGCGGCGCCGTCCAGCGCCTGATGACGGGGCCGAGGCCGGTGGCGGGAAGCGAACGGATGACGTCGAAGGCCAGGTGGTGTGCGCGTTCGGGATCGAGCTTGGACAGCACCTGGGCGAAGAGGAAGCGGTACACGGCTCAGAGCTCCTCGGACGGCACGGGGGCGGCACCGGAAGCGTGCTCGACGCGGAGCAGCGCGATCGCGGACTCGAAGTCGTCGAGCGATTCGAAGGCCTGGTAGACACTGGCGAAGCGGAGGTACGCGACCTCGTCCAACTCACGCAACGGCGCGAGGATCGCCAGACCGATGTCGTTCGCGTCGATCTGCGACGCGCCGGTGGCGCGGATGGACTCCTCCACCCGCTGAGCCAGGACGGCGAGGTCGGAGTCCGTCACCGGGCGGCCCTGGCAGGCCTTGCGGACACCGCTCACGACCTTCTCCCGGCTGAAGGGCTCCACCACGCCGGAGCGCTTGATCACGCCGAGACTCGAGGTCTCCATGGTGCTGAAGCGCCTCCCGCACTCGGGGCACTGCCGGCGTCGGCGGATGGCGAGTCCGTCGTCGCTGGTGCGCGAGTCGATCACACGGGAATCCGGGTGGCGGCAGAACGGGCAGTACATCAGCGGGCTCCCTCGGGGGTGGTGGGGGCGGTGGTGTCGTCCGCCGCACGGATCTCGGCATCGACGAGCCCGAAGCGGGCCGTCACCGCCTCGCCGTGCGCCGGCAGGTCCTCCGAGCCTGAGAGGGCGACGATGTGGGCCGAGACCTGACGGAGCGCCGGTTCGTCGTACCGGACGACCTGCTGCGGCCGGAGGAAGGTGAAGGCTCCGAGGCCCGAGGAGAACCGCGCCTGGCCGCCCGTCGGGAGGACGTGGTTCGACCCGGCCAGGTAGTCGCCGAGGCTCACCGGGGTGTGGTCGCCGAGGAAGATCGCGCCGGCGTTGGTGATGGCGCCGAGGAGCGACTCCGGGTCGCGGGTCTGCACCTCGAGGTGCTCCGGCCCGTACGCGTTGCTGAACGCCACGGCCGCCTCGAGGTCGTCGACGAGCACGATCGCCGACTGCGGCCCGCCCAGGGCCTCGACGACGCGCGCTCCGTGACGGGTGCCTGCGGCGTACCGCTGCAGCCACTCCTCCACCGCGGTGGCGAGCGCCGCACTGTCGGTGACGAGCAGCGATGCCGCCGCCTCGTCGTGTTCCGCCTGGCTCACGAGGTCGGCTGCGACGAGCCGGGCATCGGCCCCGGCGTCCGCGATGACCAGGATCTCGGTGGTCCCGGCTTCGGCGTCGATCCCCACCTGCCCCTTCACGAGGCGCTTGGCGGCCGCCACGAAGATGTTGCCCGGGCCGGTCACGACGTCGACCGGGTCGAGGGCGAGGTCGGGTACTCCGTAGGCGAACGCACCGATCGCTCCGGCGCCGCCCATGGCGTAGACCTCGGTCACCCCGAGCAGCCCGGCGGCGCCGAGGATCGTCGGGTGGACGCGGCCGCCGAACTCGCGCTGCGGGGGCGAAGCGAGCGCCACGGAGCCGACGCCGGCCTCCTGGGCCGGTACGACGTTCATGACGACACTCGAGGGGTAGACGGCCTTCCCGCCCGGGACGTAGAGGCCGACACGGCCGACCGGGGCCCAGCGCTGCACGACGGTCGCGCCGTCGGCGAGCTCGGTCGTGCGCTCCGGCGGGACCTGCGCTCTCGTGGCGGTCCGGACCCGGTCGATGGCCTCCACGAGCGCGGCGCGCACGGCCGGCTCGAGCGCCGTGACGGCCGCGTCGATCTCGGCCTGTGGGACGCGGATCCGCTCGGGGCGTCCCCCGTCGAACCGGTCTGCCTGCGCCGAGAGCGCCTCGGAACCGTCCGCTCGGACGTCGTCGATCAGCGCCTGAGCGGCATGCGCTGCCGCGGTGATGTCGACGACGGGACGGGGCAGCATGTCCAGGAGCTCGGTGCGGCTCGGCCGCACTCCCCTGAGGTCAATGGTGGTGATCATGGCCGTCACAGCCTATCGTCCGCAGCGGTCCGTCCCGGCTGCCGCCCGCGTCCGGGCGGGGTCAGCCGAGACAGTTCGGGCCGAGCAGGGACTTCAGCTCGCCGAAGAGTCCGGACGAGAGGCTGACGCGATGGGGCAGCTCGAACACCCGCGCGATCTCGCCTCGGATGAGCTTCAATCGGACCTCGGTCGACCCAGCGTGCCGCGTCAGCACGTCGCTGAGCGTGGTCACCGTCTCGGTCGTCGCCCGGGCGTCCGCCATCGACAGCTGGAGCATGCGGTCGGCACCGGCCTCGGGCAGTTCGGGCGAGAAGATGCTGTACGCGTGGAGGTTCATCCCGTCGTCTCGGACACTGACCCGTCCGCGGACCACCACGATCGAGTCGCCGACGAGTTCGGAGGCGAACTCCTGGTACGCCTTGCCCATGAACATGGCGGTCATCTCGCCGCCGAAGTCCTCGACCTGGATCATGCCGTACTGGTTGCCGGAGGCCTTGGCGATCCGGTGCTGGACACTCGTGACGAGCCCCGAGATCACGACGGTCTCGCCGTCCATGCCCTCGGAGGTCATGAGGTCGGTGATGGTCGTCGTGGCGTGCTTCGCCAACTCGATCTCGAGTCCGGCCAGCGGGTGGTCCGAGACGTACAGCCCCAGCATCTCCCGTTCGAAGTTGAGTTTGTCGCGCTTGCTCCAGTCAGGACGCGCGGGGACGCTCGCGAGCGGCACCTCGCCGACCTCGGCGAACAGGCTGTCGAAGTCGAAGCCGATGCTCCCGGACGCCTCGGCACGCTTGTCCTTCACGACCGAGTCGACGGCGTCCTCGTGGATCTCGTAGAGCGCACGTCTGCTGTCGCCCATGGAGTCGAACGCGCCGGCCTTGATGAGCGACTCGATGGTCCGCTTGTTCGCCACCGGCAGCGGCACCTTGCGGAGGAAGTCGTGGAAGGAGGTGAACCGGCCCTCGCGCTCGCGTGCCTGCCGGATGAGCTCCACGACGTTCGAACCGACGTTGCGGACGGCACCCAGACCGAACCGGATGTCCTCCCCGACTGCGGCGAAGAACCCGATGGACTCGTTGACGTCGGGCGGCAGGACCTGGATCCCCATGCGGCGGCACTCGTTGAGGTAGAGCGCCATCTTGTCCTTGGAGTCGCCGACACTCGTCAGCAGACCGGCCATGTACTCGGCCGGGTAGTGCGCCTTGAGGTACGCCGTCCAGTAGGAGATGACCCCGTAAGCGGCGGAGTGCGCTTTGTTGAACGCGTAGTCCGAGAACGGGAGGAGGATCTCCCACAGCTTGTTGACGGCCTCCATCGAGAAGCCGTTCGCGACCATGCCGCCGGAGAAGCCCTCGAACTGCTTGTCCAGTTCGGACTTCTTCTTCTTGCCCATCGCACGACGGAGGATGTCGGCCTGCCCGAGGGAGAAGCCGGCGACCTTCTGCGCGATCGCCATCACCTGCTCCTGGTAGATGATGAGGCCGTAGCTCGTCGACAGGATCTCGGAGAGCGGCTCCTCGAGCTGCGGGTGGATCGGGGTGATCTCCTGCAGGCCGTTCTTCCGCAGCGCGTAGTTCGTGTGCGAGTTCGCGCCCATCGGCCCGGGCCGGTACAGGGCGATCAGCGCCGAGATGTCCTCGAAGTTGTCGGGCTTCATGAGGCGCAGCAGCGCGCGCATCGGTCCGCCGTCGAGCTGGAACACCCCGAGGGTGTCGCCTCGGGACAGGAGTTCGTACGCACCGCGGTCGTCGAGTTCGAGGTCTTCGAGGACGAGTTCGATGTCGCGGTTGCTCTTGATGTTGTCGAGGGCGTCGTTGATGATCGTCAGGTTGCGCAACCCGAGGAAGTCCATCTTGATCAATCCGAGGGACTCGCACGCCGGGTAGTCGAACTGCGTGACGATCTGGCCGTCCTGCTCGCGCTTCATGATCGGGATGATGTCGATGAGCGGGTCGCTCGACATGATCACGCCGGCCGCGTGGACGCCCCACTGGCGCTTCAGGTTCTCGATGCCGAGCGCGGTCTCGAAGACGGTCCGCGCCTCCGGGTCGGTGTCGAGGATGCCACGGAGGTCGACCGCCTCCTTGTACCGCGGGTGCTTGGTGTCGAGGATGCCCTCGAGCGGGATGTCCTTGCCCATGACCGCCGGCGGCATGGCCTTCGTCAGCTTGTCGCCCATGCCGAACGGGAAGCCGAGGACGCGCGACGAGTCCTTGAGCGCCTGCTTGGCCTTGATGGTGCCGTAGGTGACGATCTGCGCGACGCGCTCGTCGCCGTACTTCTCGGTGACGTACTTGATGACCTCGCCGCGGCGGCGGTCGTCGAAGTCGACGTCGAAGTCGGGCATCGACACGCGGTCGGGGTTGAGGAACCGCTCGAAGATGAGCCCGTGGCGGAGTGGGTCGAGGTCGGTGATCTGCATCGCGTACGCCGCCATGGAACCCGCACCGGAACCACGACCGGGACCGACGCGGATGCCGTTGCGCTTCGACCACTGGATGAAGTCGGCGACGACGAGGAAGTACCCGGGGAAACCCATCTGCACGATGACGCGCGTCTCGTAGTTCGCCCGTTCCCGGACGTCGGCGGGGATCCCGTTCGGGTACCGCAGGTTCAGCCCGGTCTCGACCTCCTTGATGAACCAGCTCTCCTCGTTCTCGCCCTCCGGCACGGGGAACCGCGGCATGTAGTTGGCCGAGGTGTCGAAGGCGACGTCGCACCGCTCGGCGATCGCGAGGGTGTTGTCGCACGCCTCGGGGTACTCGCGGAACAGTCGGCGCATCTCGTCCGCGGACTTCAGGTAGAACTCGTCGGCGTCGAACTTGAACCGGTTCGGGTCGTTGAGGGTGGAGCCGGACTGCACGCAGAGGAGGGCGGCGTGGGCTTTGGCGTCCGCGGCGTGCGTGTAGTGGAGGTCGTTCGTCGCGAGGAGCGGGAGACCGAGGTCTTTGGACAGCCTGATGAGGTCGGCCATGATCCGGCGCTCGATCCCGAGCCCGTGGTCCATGATCTCGCAGAAGTAGTTCTCCGCGCCGAAGATGTCGCGGAAGTCCGCCGCGGCCTTGACCGCCTCGTCGTACTGGCCGAGACGGAGTCGCGTCTGCACCTCGCCGCTCGGGCAGCCGGTCGTCGCGATGAGGCCGGCGCTGTACTGGCTCAGGATCTCGCGGTCCATGCGCGGCTTGAAGTAGTACCCCTCGATCGACGCCTTCGACGAGAGCCGGAAGAGGTTGTGCATCCCCTCGGTGGTCTCCGAGAGCAAGGTCATGTGTGTGTAGGCGCCGGCGCCGGAGACGTCGTCTCCCCCGCCGTCGCCCCACTTGATCCGCGTCCGGTCGCCGCGCGCGGTCCCCGGGGTGATGTACGCCTCGGTGCCGATGATCGGCTTGATACCGGCATCGGTCGCCGTGCGCCAGAAGTCGAAGGCGCCGAACATGTTGCCGTGGTCGGTCACGGCGACGGCGGGCATCCCCTGCTCGACCGCGGCCTGGATGAGCGGCTTCACGCGGGCTGCTCCGTCGAGCATCGAGTACTCGCTGTGGACGTGCAGATGGACGAACGAATCGGTGGACGTGGGCACGGACGGCGCCTCCGGGGATCGTGCTGTGGGGTTCGGCGCGGACGCCGAGGTGGTCTGTGATCCAGCCTAACCGTCACCGCCGACGGTCGGCTCCGGCGATGCCGTCAGGGACACCGACGGGATGGGCGGGCGTCGGCTCAGTCGAGCTCGAGCACGGACAGCGCGTGCTGGAGGTCGGCCGGGTAGGCCGCCTCGAACCGAACGAACTCCCCCGTGGCCGGGTGGGCGAACCCCAGCTTCGTGGCGTGGAGCCACTGGCGGGTGAGTCCCAACCGCGCCGACAGCGCCGCGTCGGCCCCGTACATCGCGTCGCCGACGCAGGGGTGCCGCTGGGCCGCCATGTGCACGCGGATCTGGTGGGTGCGGCCGGTCTCCAGGTGCACCTCGAGCAGCGAGGCGTACGGGAACGCCTCGAGCGTCTCGTAGTGCGTGATCGACGGCTTGCCGTCGGCGGTCACGGCGAACCGCCAGTCGTGACGCGGATGGCGGCCGATCGGTCCGTCGATGGTGCCGGCGAGTGGATCGGGATGCCCCTGCACCACAGCGCGGTAGATCTTCTCGACCTCGCGGTCGTGGAAGGCCCGCTTGAGCCAGGTGTAGGCCCGCTCGGTCTTCGCGACGACCATGAGGCCGCTCGTCCCGGCGTCCAGCCGATGGACGATGCCCGCGCGCTCGGCGGCTCCCGAGGTCGAGATGCGGAAGCCCGCCGCCGCGAGGGCGCCGAGCACCGTCGGTCCCTCCCAACCGACCGAGGGATGCGCCGCGACGCCCGCAGGCTTGTCGACGACGACGATCTCGTCGTCGTCGTGGACGATGCCGAGGTCGGGGACGGCGATCGGGACGATCACGGCCTCCCGTCGAGGCGTCCATTCGATCTCGAGCCAAGCGCCGCCGAGCAGGCGATCGGACTTGTCGACCGACTTCCCGTTCATGGTGACGCCGCCGGCCAAGGCCACCTCGGCCGCGTAGCTGCGCGAGAAGCCCAGGAGCTTGGCGAGTCCGGCGTCGACGCGCTCGCCGTCGAGTCCGTCGGGGACGTACAGGCTGCGGGACTCGTTCACGGACGACCTGCGTCCGGGCTCGCGTCGCCAGGCTCCGCAGGATCGAGGACGGCCGCGTCGGCTTCAGCCTCGCGGTCCTCCGCTTCCTGGGCGGCCCGTTCACTCGCTCGCGTCGTGCGCGTGCCGTCGAGGTTGACACCGAAGAGCGTCAGGAGGATGAACAGCGCCATGCTGACCACGATGCAGATGTCGGCCACGTTGTAGATCGCGGGGAGCATCCAGGGCGTCGAGATGAAGTCGACGACGTGGCCGAGGCCGAAGGACGGCTCTCGGAAGAGGCGGTCGGTCAGGTTGCCGAGCACGCCTCCGAGGAGCAGGCCGAAGACGATCGCCCAGGCGCGCGAACGGATGCGGCGCGCGAACCAGACGATGACGACGACGACCACCGCGGCGAGGATCGAGAAGATCCAGGTGTAGCCGGCACCCAGCGAGAAGGCGGCACCCGAATTCTTGACGAAGTACAGGACCAGCGCCTGTCCGAAGACGGGGACGGACTCACCGACCGTCAGGTTGGTGGTGACGAGGAACTTCGTGAACTGATCGGCCGAATAGGCCACGACGGCAACCAGCGCCAGGACTGCAAGAGTCCTGGCGCTGGCCTTCGACGGTGATGCGGGAGACAACCGGGTGTCTGCGCTAGACCGCTGCGCTGTCGGCGGTGACGCCGGACTTCGCATCGGGTGCGGAGCTCGACGACGAGGCGTCGAGGTCCTTCAGCTGACCCTCGATGTAGCCGCGGAGCTGCGAGCGGTACTCGCGCTCGAAGTTGCGCAGCTCGTCGATCTTGTGCTCCAGCACGGAGCGCTCCTGCTCGAGGATCTGCATCTGTGCGCGCTGCTTGGCCTCGGCCTCGGCGACGACACGTGCCGCGGTCGCGTGACCTTCGGCGATGAGTGCGTCGCGACGCTGAGCGCCCTCTGCGACGTGCTCGTCGTGCAGGCGGCGGGCCAGCTGCAGGAGGTTGTTGGAGCTCTCAGCCGTGTTGTCGGTCGACTCGGCGGCAGGAGCCGCTGCGGGTGCGACGACCGGAGCCGGTGCGGGAGCGGGCTCAGCCTTGGCGAGCGCGGCGGGAGCGGAGGAGCCGCCCTTCTGCAGCTCGGCGACCTTGGCCTCGGCCGCGGTCAGCTTCTGCTGGACCTCGTCCTTCTCCTGGATGAGGCGACGCAGTTCGACGACGACCTCGTCGAGGAAGTCGTCCACCTCGTCCTGGTCGTAGCCTTCGCGGAACTTGGTCTGCTGAAACCGCTTCTGGACCACGTCTTCGGGAGTGAGCGCCATAGCGAACCACCTTCACTGTCGAATCGAAAATCTGTGTACAACGCCCCCACGCTAGCAAAGTCTGACCCAGTGGGTGAGACATGTTGTCAGCGTCGGAGCTTCCCGTCAGGTGACGGGCGTTCTATCGTAGCCGCACAATCGTCGTGAACCCTGCGCGGGCGCCGACGTCGGCGGCTACAGGAGCTGGACGAGCGTCATCGCGATGATGCAACACAGCATCGTGAGCGTCCAACCGAAGTCGAGCGCGACGGGACCGACCGCGACGCGCGGCAGGACACGGCGGAAGAACCGGATCGGCGGGTCGGTGACCGTGAAACTGAGCTCGGCGAGGACCAGGCCGACGCCCGACGGTCGCCACTGCGGGCGGAGTACCCGAGCCAGGTCGAGGATGAACCGCGCCCAGAGGACGAAGAAGTACAGGAGCAGCGCGAGATAGAGGATCGTGCCGATCACGGAGATGAGAGAAGCCACCCCTCGATTATGACTGAGCGAAGAAGGTCGCCTCGGTCGCTTCCGGTGCGCCCTGCCCGTTGTCGCCGGAAACGGCGACGTGCTCGGGCGAGAGCAGGAAGACCTTGCTCGTCACTCGCTCGATCTTCCCGTAGAGGCCCTGCGAGAGGCCACTGGCGAAGTCGATGAGGCGTCGGGCGTCGCCGTCGCTCATCTGGGAGAGGTTGATGATGACCGGGACACCGTCGCGGAAGCTCTCGGCGATGATCTGAGCGTCGCGGTACTGCTTGGGGTGCACCGTGAGGATCTCGTTGAGGTCGGAGCTCGGGGCGACCGGCTGACGGACCGGGACCGGCTTGCGCAGCGGGGTCACGGGAGCGGCCTTCTCGACGCGCTCGACCCGCTCTGCGCGCTCGGGACGTTCTGCCCGGCGAGGCTCGGCCTGCTGCGTGGGCTCGGCCTGGGCAGCGTGCTGCTGCTCGTACTCGAGATCATCGTCGGCGAGCCCGAGGTACACCATGGTCTTCTTCAGTGGGTTCGACATCGTTTCCTCCGTGATCTGCGGTCCTTGCACCTTCGAGATTAACGTCACACCGGACGATTCCCGGTGATTGCCGTGCCGATGCGTAGGTGTGTCGCGCCCGCTTCGATCGCCTCGACGTAGTCGTGGCTCATCCCGATCGACAGGCCGTCGGCCTGCGGAGCGAGGGATCGCACCCGCGCGGACGCCGCGACGACGCGCGCGAACGCGTCGGCCGGTGGCTCGTCGAGCGGCGCGACGGCCATCACGCCTCGCAGGAGGACGCCTTCGGCTTCGAGCGTCTCCGTGGCGAGCGCTTCCAGCGCCTCGTCGCCGACCACACCGCCGCGACCCGGGTCGTCGGTCAGGTTCACCTGGAGGAACACCTCGAGGAGGCGGTCCGGTGATGACAGCGCGCGCAGGAGTTCGGGCCGGTCCACCGAGTGCACGGCGTCGACGTATCGGCGCACCTGCTTGGCCTTGTTCGTCTGCAACTGGCCGATGAAGTGCCACCGCAACCCGAGTCCGGCGGCCGCCTCGGCCTTGTCGCGGGCCTCCGGGTGTCGGTTCTCCCCCACGTCGGTGACCCCCGCGGCCGCGAGCTGCTGCACGAGTGCGACCGGATGGAACTTCGTCACGACGATGAGCGTCGGCTCGTCGGCGCGACCGGCTGCACGAGCGGCGTCTGCGACGCGGCCGCGGATCGCGGCGAGGCGATCGAGCAGAGCCGGATCGGGCTCCGAAGAGCCCGATCCGGCCGGGGTGATCGTGTCGCCGCCCACTACTTCAGGAAGTCGGGGATGTCCAGCTCGCCCTCGTCGTCGAACGAGGGGTCGACGACGGCGGTCTCGACGACCGCATCGGGCTGACGGTGCGTCGCACCGGAGAAGGGCGAGGACGCGTTCTGCCTGGAGCCCCAGTCGCCGCCGGAGGCGACCGGTGCCGCAGCAGGCGCCGAGCGGTGCTCGGACGACTCGGAGGCCGTGTTGGCCGAGGTGCTGATCGGAGCACTGGGCGCCTCGTCCGAGGTGCTCATGACGCCGCCCGAGATGACCGCGTCGGCCGGCGAGGCCGCCGTCCTGGTGAGGGGCTCGCCACCGTCGAATCCGGCGGCGATGACCGTCACGCGCACCTCGTCGCCGAGGGTGTCGTCGACGACCGCACCGAAGATGATGTTCGCCTCGGGGTGCACGGCCTCCTGGACGAGCTTGGCGGCGTCGTTGATCTCGAAGATGCCGAGGTTCGAGCCACCCTGGATGGACAGCAGGACACCGTGGGCGCCCTCGATGCTCGCTTCGAGGAGCGGGGAGGCGACGGCGAGTTCGGCCGCCTTGATGGCACGATCCGCGCCACGCGAGGAGCCGATACCCATCAGGGCGGAGCCGGCTCCCTGCATGACCGACTTGACGTCGGCGAAGTCGAGGTTGATGAGGCCGGGGGTGGTGATGAGGTCGGTGATGCCCTGGACGCCGGCGAGGAGCACCTGGTCGGCGGTCGCGAACGCCTCGAGCATGCTGATGCCGCGGTCGCTGATCTCCAGCAGGCGGTCGTTCGGCACGACGATGAGCGTGTCGACCTCCTCCTTCAGGCGGGCGACGCCGAGCTCGGCCTGGGCCTGACGGCGACGACCCTCGAAGCCGAAGGGCTTCGTGACGACACCGATGGTCAGCGCACCGATCGACTTCGCGATCCGTGCCACGACGGGTGCGCCACCGGTTCCGGTACCGCCACCCTCACCGGCGGTGACGAACACCATGTCGGCGCCGGCGATGGCCTCTTCGATCTCCTCGGCGTGATCCTCCGCCGCACGGCGTCCGACCTCGGGGTCGGCGCCGGCGCCGAGGCCGCGGGTGATCTCGCGGCCGACGTCGAGCTTGACGTCGGCATCGCTCATCAGCAGCGCTTGCGCGTCCGTGTTGATGGCGATGAATTCCACGCCTCGGAGGCCGAGCTCGATCATGCGGTTGACCGCGTTCACGCCGCCGCCGCCGATACCGACGACCTTGATGACGGCGAGGTAGTTCTGGTTTGTAGTCACTTCAGGCCTCCGTGAGAACTCTCAACCTCTAGTTAAGGTTTAAAGTTATGCTGCGTATGCATTTTCTGTCCTGAGCACGACGTTAGGGCCCAGCCCCGACCGTGTCGGGACGCTTCCGGGCGTGTCGGCACATCGACGGGAATATCCCGGCGCGCTTCCTCAGCGGACGATCGCGGCGGACGGCGACGACACGTCGTACTGGTTCACCTGGGACGGGTCGGTGGCCGCCATCGTGGTCGCGAGGATCCGCGCTTTCAGGACCGAGTCCTCCGCACTCCCCCACACGACTTCGGCGGGCGAGTCCACGAGCGTGAGGGTGACGTCGTCCGCGGTCGACGCCGAGACGGACGCCACGCGGGCGCGGAGATCGGCCGGGAGCGCGCGGATCACCGCCGCCGCGGCGACGAAGCCCTTCGAGGTCGGGCCGCCGGTGACCATGAGCGTGGGATACCCGGCGATCGGTTGGTCGCTGCGCTCGATGGTGACCCCGGCGGCGTCGACGAGGGTGTACACCGATCCTGATTGCAGCACGCCCACCGGCTCGCGTTCGACGATCCGCACGACGAGCGTGCTCGGGGGCTGGGATTCGAGGGAGTAGCTCGCGATGAGCGGGTATCCGACGAGCACCGCCTTGACGGCGCCCGCGTCGACCAGCGCGAGTGGGCGACCCAGCTGGTCGCTGAGCGCCTCGGTGATCTCGGCCTGGTTGACCCGGCTCGCACCGACGACCTCGATGGACCGGACGGCCAGCAGCGGCGAATAGGCTCCGGCGAGCGAGACGACGATCAGGACGCCGAGGATCGCGGCCGCGATCACCCAGGGACGGTGGCGACCGCGCTTGCGGGCCGTGAACCGACGGATCTCCTGGCGTTCGTGACGACGTCGCAGCTTGGCGGCCTCACGCGGGGTGAGGAACGCCTCATCCTCCGGTTCGTCCGGGCGCTCCAGGGTCGCCGTCGCCGAGGCGGAGGACGTCGCCGCCGGTTTCGCACCGACCTTCGACGATGGTGCCGGCGTCGATGAGGCTGACGCCGACTTCGACTTCGACTTGGACCTCGAGCCCGACGGCTGGGACGGTGCGCCGGCACCCGACCGCTTCGGCCGGAGCCGCGCGGCGTCCAGCTCGATGACGTCCGTCTCCTGCTCGGCGACGGGCTCAGCAGGCGCGCCGGCGCGGTCGACCGGCGCGGACGCCGACGGTCGCGTCTGACGCTCGGGGCGCGGACCGGCCGCGGGGTCGAAGCCGTCCGGGCGCTTCACCGGACGCCCATCAGACGGACTCGCGACCGGCGATGGCCTCGAGGAGCTGCGGCACGATCCGGTAGACGTCGCCGCATCCGAGCGTGATGACGAAGTCGCCGGGTCGCACGACCGTCGCCGTGTAGTCCGCGGCGCGCTGCCAGTCGTCGATGTACGCGACGCGGTCCGCGTCGGAGAACCGGGTCGACACCGTGGCACCGGTCACACCGGGCTCGGGGTCCTCGCGCGCGCCGTAGACCTCGAGCACGACCGTGTGGTCGGCGTACCGTTCGAGGGCGTCGGCGAACTCCTGGGCGAACAGGCGGGTCCGGCTGTACAGGTGCGGCTGGTGGACCGCGATGATGCGACCGTCGCCGACCACCGTGCGCGCGGCGGCGAGAGCGGCGGCGACCTCGGTGGGGTGGTGCGCGTAGTCGTCGTAGACACTGACACCGTCGACGACCCCGTGCAGCTCGAATCGACGCTGCGTTCCGCCGAAGGCGCTGATGCCTCGGAGCGCGTCCGCCGGGTCGAACCCGACACCGACGAGGACGGCGAAGGCGCCGGCGGCGTTGATGGCGTTGTGGCGCCCGGGCACGCGGAGGGTAGCCGCGTAGCTGGTGCCCTCGTAGCTGAGCTGGAACGAGACCGGCCCGGTGGAGCCGACGTCGTGCAGTCGGACGTCCGCGTCGGCGGCCTCTCCGAAGGTCAGCACGCGCTTGCCGTCGGCGGCCGCGCGGAGCGCCGGGGTGATCCGGACCGCGCCGGCGTCGTCCGAGGAGATGACGACGAGTTCGCGAGCCTGCTGGGCGAAGGTCACGAACGCCTGCTCGAACGCTTCGAGCGAGCCGTAGTGGTCCAAGTGGTCGGGGTCGATGTTCGTGATGAGCGCGACGGCCGTGTCGTAGAGCAGGAACGAACCGTCGGACTCGTCCGCCTCGACGACGAACAGTTCTCCGGCGCCGCGGGCCGAGCTCAGCCCGAGGGACTCGATCACGCCACCGTTGACGAAGCTGGGATCGGCACCGAGTTCCAGCAGCGCCGTGATGATCATGCCGGTCGACGTCGTCTTCCCGTGGGCCCCCGCGACGGAGATGAGTCGCGTCCCGGAGGTCAGCCACGCGAGCGCCTGCGACCGGTGCAGGATCGTCAGGCCCCGTTCCTTCGCGAGCAGGTACTCGGGATTGTCCGCCCACAGCGCCCCGGTCACGACGAGGGTGTCCGCGTCGCCGACGTTCTGTGCATCGTGGCCGATGGCGACGGGGACGCCGAGCTCGCGCAGGGCGTCGATGTTCTTCGACTCGCGCACGTCCGAGCCGGTCACGCGCGATCCGGCGCTCACGAACAACCGTGCGATGCCGCTCATCCCGCTGCCGCCGATGCCGACGAAGTGCACGACGCCGAGGTCGGCGGGGATCTCGACGGTGGGGTCTGGCTTGATCACGGTGTCACGCTTTCTGGGAAGACTGGATCACCGGCCGCGCACGCGCTGCACCGATGGTTGGAGCGCCTCATCGATGAGGGCGATGACGCGAGCCGTGCCGTCGGAGACACCGACGCTCTTGGATTGGGCGGCCAGGTCGTCGACCCGGTGCCGATCGCTCAGCAACGGGACGAGGTGCTCACGCACCCAGGCCGGCACGAACTGCGCGTCATCTACCATAACCGCTCCCCCGGCACGCACGACGTCGGCGGCGTTGAAGCGCTGCTCACCGTTGCCGACCGGGTAGGGCACGTAGACGGCCGGGAGCCCGACCGCGCACAGCTCGCTGACCGTGGCGCTGCCGGCACGCGACACCGCGAAGTCGGCTGCGGCGATGGCGAGCTCCATCCTGGAGCAGTACTCGAGGAGGTGGTAATGGTCGACACCGGGATCCGAGATCTCGCTCTTCGCACCCGTGATGTGGAGCACCTGCCAGCCGGCCGCGACGACGTCTTCGGCACTCTGGCTCATCGTCGCGTTGATCCGTCTCGCGCCGAGCGAACCGCCGGTGACGAGCAGTAGCGGTCGGTCCGACACGAGGCCGAACTCGGCGAGGGCCGCCGGCCGGAGCGTCTCGCGGTCCAGCTCCTCGATCTCGCGACGCAGCGGCATGCCGACGAAGCGTGCGTTGCGGATGGGCGTGTGGTGGAAGGCGACACCGACGTAGGGCGTGTACCTCGCGCCGAGCCGGTTCGCGAGGCCCGGACGCGCGTTCGCCTCGTGGATGACCAGCGGGACGCCGGCGCGCCTGGCCGCCGTGTAGGCCGGTGCGGCCGCGTAGCCGCCGAAACCGATCACGACGTCGACCCGGTGCTCCCGGATCATCGCGACCACGGCTGCGACCGTCCGGCGGAGGCGACCGGGGAAGCGGAGGGCATCGATGTTCGGCCGACGGGGGAAGGGCAGTTTGGGGATGGTGAGCAATTCGTAGCCGCGTTCCGGGACGAGTCGCGCCTCGAGGCCCTCCGCCGTGCCGACGACGAGGATCGTCGCTTCAGGGTCTCTGGCGCGGAGTCCGTCGGCCACCGCCAACAGCGGGTTGACATGGCCGGCGGTGCCGCCGCCGGCGAGGAGGTAGGTGGTCATCGGGTGACTCCGGAGGATTGGGGACGTCGAGCGGGTGACCGACGGGACTGCTGGGACGCGGGACGCCCCCGCTCCCGGGCGAACGACAGGACGATCCCGATCGCGACGAGGGTGGTGAGCAGCGCCGTGCCGCCCGAGGACAGGAGCGGTAACGGCACGCCGAGCACCGGGAGGACTCCGAGGACGACGCCGATGTTCACGAGTGCCTGGCCGATGATCCAGGCCATGATGGCGCCGGTGGTGATCCTGACGAAGGAGTCGTCGCTGGTGCGGATCACCCTGATGAACATGACGGCGAGGAAGACGAACAGCCCGAGGACGAGGACGGCACCGATGAGGCCCAGCTCCTCGCCGATCGCCGCGAAGATGAAGTCGTTCGAGATCGCCGGCAGCCACCCGTACTTCGCGCGCGAGTTGCCGAGGCCGACGCCCCAGAGGCCGCCGTTCGCCAGCGCCCACGTGCCGTGGGTCGACTGCCAGTCGGCGTTCTCGTAGTCGCCCTTGCCGTCGCCGAAGAACGCCATGATGCGCTGCATGCGGTTGGCGCTCGTGACGGCCATGATGAGGAACAGCACGGCCCCTGCGACCACCGGGATCGCGATGTAGCGCAGTCGCACCCCGGCGAAGTACAGCGCCGAGAACACGATCAGGGCCATGATCACGACGGTACCGAGGTCGCCACCGAGCAGGACGAGGCCGATGGAGAGACCGGCGAAGGGGATGACCGGGATCAGGGCGTGCTTCCACTCGAGGAGACGCGGTTGCTTGATCGTCAGCACGAGCCCGAGCCACACGACCAGTGCGAGCTTGACCGCTTCCGAGGGCTGCGCGGTGAAGCCGCCGATCTCGATCCAGTTGCGGTTGCCACCGATCTCGTAGCCGAGCGGTGTGAAGACGAGCAGTTGCAGGCCCATGGCGACCAGGAGGAACACCCACGCCCACTTCTTCCAGAACCGTGCCGGGAAGCGGCTCACGATGAGCATGAGCGGAACACCGATCATCGCGAACGTCGCCTGGCGCCAGAACAGCCCGAAGTACCCGTCGCCGGCCTCGTAAGACTCGACGGAGGATGAGGACAGCACCATGACGAGCCCGAGCCCGACGAGGAACAGGGTGACACCCAGCAGGAGGAAGTAGTTCTTCGACTCCGGACGCAGCACCTTGCCCAGCGAGATCCGCGCACTCGACATGCCTCTCGGCGACGTCGGTGCGTCGGGTGTCCCACTGCCTGAGGCGACCGTCGTCATCCGGGACGACGACGACCGCACGCGGCGCGGGTCAGCGCGAGGCGGATCGATCATCCGCCTCACCTCCCAGCTCTGCTTCGACGGCGGCCTGGAACAGGCGACCACGGTGTCCGTAGTCCGTGAACTGGTCCATCGAGGCGGCTGCAGGAGCGAGGAGCACGGTGTCCCCTGCCTGCGCGACCTCGGCGGCCCGGCGAACGGCCTCCGGCATGACGTGTTCAGTCTCCGCTGCGTCGACCTCGATGACGGTCAGGGTCGGCGCGTGTCGCGCGAATGCCGCGAGGACCTCCGAGCGGTCGGCGCCGATCACGACGGCCGCGCGCAGGTGGTCGGCGTGCCGCTCCACCAGATGATCGATCGAGACGCCCTTCAACAGGCCTCCGACGATCCACACCACCGAGCGGTAGGCGGCGAGCGAGGCGTCGGCGGCGTGCGGATTGGTGGCCTTCGAGTCGTCGATCCAGTCCACCTCGAGCCGTCCGCGCGATGAGCTGGATCCGGTGCGCGTCCAGGCCGAACGACAGCAGGGTGTCGCGCACGGCCTCGACCGTGATGCCGGCGGCCCGGGCGAGTGCCGCTGCCGCCAGGATGTTGGCGACGATGTGCGGGGCGGCGAGCCCGCGCTGGGCGAGCGCTTCGACCGTCGTGATCTCGAGGGCGCTCGTCCGACGGTCGTCGAGGAACGCGCGGTCGACCAGGATGCCGTCCACGACGCCGAAGTCGCTCGGTCCGGGGACGTCGAGGCCGAACCCGACGGCGCGGGCGCCGTCGACGACCTCGGCCTCCTCGACCATCGACATCGTCGCCGCGTCAGCGCGGTTGTAGACGCACGCGATTTTCGTGTTCTCGTACACCACGGCCTTCGCCGCCCGGTACGCCGCGGCGGAGCCGTGCCAGTCGAGGTGGTCGTCGGCGAGGTTCAGGCAGACGCTGGCGAGCGGCGAGACGATGCTCCGACCGCCCTGCAGGCCGAGGGTGTGCAACTGGTAACTCGAGAGCTCGACGACGAAGAAGTCGAAGCCCTGCGGATCACGGACGGCGTCCAGGACCGGGACGCCGATGTTGCCGCAGGGCGCCGCGCGGAAGCCCGCCTCGACGAGCATCGACGCCGTCAGCTGAACGGTCGTGGTCTTGCCGTTCGTTCCGGTGACGCAGATCCACTCGGCCGGGGTGCCGACCTTGTCGCGGACCCGCCAGGCGAGCTCGATGTCGCCCCAGACGGCGACCCCGGCCGCCTGCGCCCACGTGACGACGGAGTGGTCGGGGTGGAATCCGGGTGAGACGACGACGAGCTCCGGAGCGAACTCGACGAGCTCGGACGGAACGGTCGACAGGTCCCGCTGGATGAGCCGCGCACCGATGACGCCGACGAGTTCGGCGCGTTCGTCCGCGGCCTCGCCGGCCAGGACCAGGACCTCCGAGCCGAGCTCGGTGAGGGTGTCAGCGACGGAGAACCCGGTCATCCCGAGCCCCAGGACGGCGACCCGCAGACCACGCCAGTCGGCGTGCCAGCTGCGGAGCCCGTCGAGGCGCTCAGCGCTCATCGGCTCAACCACTCGAGGTAGAAGGACCCCACGCCCGCTGCGACGAGCAGACCACCGATGATCCAGAAACGGACGACGACGGTGACCTCGGCCCAACCCTTGAGCTCGAAGTGATGGTGGATGGGGCTCATGAGGAAGATGCGCTTGCCGCGGGTCGCCTTGAAGTAGACCCGCTGGACGATCACGGAACCGGCCTCGATGACGAAGAGACCACCGACGAGCACCAGGAGGAGCTCGGTCTTGCTGAGGATGGCCAGGGCCGCGAGCGCTCCACCGAGCGCCAACGAACCGCTGTCACCCATGAAGATCTGCGCCGGCGAGGTGTTCCACCAGAGGAACCCGATGAGCGCACCCACGATCGCCGCGGCGACCACGGCGAGGTCGAGTGGATCTCTGACGTCGTAGCACTTGTAGGCCACGTCGGAGGCGAGCGAGGAGCTGAAGCACGACTGGTTGAACTGCCAGAACCCGATGATGATGTACGAGCCGATCGCGAGGATCGAGGCGCCGGTGGCGAGCCCGTCGAGCCCGTCGGTGACGTTCACGCCGTTCGACGTCGCGGCCACGATCACCGAGGTCCAGAGGATGTACAGCAGGATGCCGATCACCGGGATGCCGATCGCCATGAAGTTGATCGGGATGTCGCGGATGATCGAGATGTTCGTCGACGCCGGGGTGAACCCCTCGGTGTTCGGGAAGTTGATCGCGAGGACGGCGAAGACCGTCGCGACGATGAGCTGTCCGGCGACCTTCGCCCACCCGCCGAGGCCGAGGCTCTGCTTCTTCCGGACCTTCAGGAAGTCGTCGATGAACCCGACGATGCCGAGTCCGACCATCATCAGCAGGACGAGGAGCGCCGAGACGCCGACCTGCTCCTGGAAGATCAGATAGCTCGCGAAGAAGCCGACGAGGGTGCCGACGATGATGATGACGCCACCCATCGTCGCGGTACCGCGCTTCGTGTGGTGGCTCTGTGGTCCGTCGTCGCGGATGAACTGGCCCCAGGCCAGCTTGCGGAACGCTCTGATGAAGAGCGGTGTCAGGAAGAGGGAGAACGCCAGCGAGATCGCTCCCGCGGCCAACAGGACTCTCATGCGTACAACTCCCCCAGTCGATCGCCCAGCAACCGGAGTCCGGCCGCGTTGGACGATTTCACGAGCACGGTGTCGCCCGGGGCGATCTCCGCGCTCAAGTACGCGAACGCCTCGTCCGCGGTCGCGAAGTACACCGACTCCCCGTCCCACGACCCTTCGTTGATCGCGGTGATGTGCATGCGGCGGGCCTCGGGGCCGACCACGACGAGGCGGCCGATCCCGAGCCGGACGACCTGGAGCCCGATCCGGTCGTGCTCCTCGCCCGCCCAGTCGCCGAGTTCGCTCATGGCGCCGAGGACCGCGATGGTCCGGCCGCGTTCAGCACCGATCTGGGCGAGGGTCCGGATCGCGGCCGACATGGAGTCGGGGCTCGCGTTGTAGGCGTCGTTGATGATGGACACGTCGTCGCGTCCGCCGAGGGGCTCCATCCGCCAGCGCTCCGCCCGGCTCACGCTCGCGAGGGCGTCGACGATGAGGTCGATCTCCACACCGAGTTCGTGGGCGGCTGCGGCCGCGGCGAGGGCGTTCATGACGTGGTGCTCACCGAGCACCTTGAACCGGACGGGCGCAGAGGAACCGTCGGGCAGGTGCAGCGTGAACGCGGTTCCGGACGCCGTCGCGACGATGTCGGTCGCTCGAACGGCGGCGCGGTCGTCGAGGCCGAACCAGAGGACGCGTGCCCGGGTGGCATCGGCCATGCCCGCCACCCGTGGATCGTCGAGGTTGAGGACGGCGACGTCCTCCGGGAGCAGCTCGGACACCATCTCGGTCTTCGCCGTGACGGTCGCTTCGATCCCACCGAACTCCCCCGCGTGGGCGAGTCCGACCTTCAGGACCACGCCGATGTCGGGCTTCGCCATGCGGATGAGTCGGGCGATCTCGCCGATGCCGCTGGCACCCATCTCCGCGACGAGGAACCGCGTCTCGTTCGTCACGCGCAGCATGGTGATCGGTGCTCCGACCTCGTTGTTGAAGGAGGCCTTCGGGCTGACCGTCTCCCCGACGCGCTCGAGGACCGCGGCGAGGAGGTTCTTGGTCGTGGTCTTGCCGTTGGATCCGGTGATGCCGACGATCCGGAGTCGTCCGAGCGCGCGCACCCTCGTGATGACCTCGGTGGCGAGGGCGCCGAGCGCGGTCACGGAGTCCTCGACGACGATCTGCGGCACGGCGACGGGCAGCTCCCGTTCGACGATGAGCAGGGCGGCGCCGTTCGCGACCGCCGCATCGGCGAACAGATGTCCGTCGGTCTCCTCGCCGGGCTTCGCGACGAAGATGTCGCCGGGCGTGATGAGTCGGGAGTCGGTGTCGGCGACGCCGGACACGACGAGGCCGGGGTCCGCCGGACCGGGGATCAGTCGGCCGTCGGTCGCCGCGGCGATCTCGGTGAGGGTCAGGTCGATCATCAGAGCCACCCTGCCTCACGCAGCGCGTCGCGCGAGTCGTCGCGCGCCGAGTACGGGAGCTTCACGCCGGCCACCTCGTGGTAGTCCTCGTGCCCCGGTCCGGCGTAGAGGATGGTGTCGCCCTGCCCGGCCAGCGCGAGCGCCGTGCGGAACGCGGTCGCCGGATCGGCGACCTCGTGCAACTCGCCGTCCGGCGCTGCTTCACGGGCGGCCTCGAGGAGCACGCGCCGGATCGACGCCGGGTCCTCGCTCCGGGGATGGAAGTCGGTGACCACCACGACGTCGGCACCCCGGGCGGCGATCGCACCCATGTCGCGACGCTTCGTCGTGTCGCGGTCTCCGTCGGCGCCGAACACCATGACCACGCGGCCCGGCGTGACGGCCCGGATGGCTGCGAGGGTGTTGAGGAACGCGTCGGGGCTGTGCCCGTAGTCGATGTACACGACCGGGCCGCGGTCGCCGCTGATCCGCTCGGCACGCCCGGGGATGTAGGCGTCGATCCCACCGTCCCGCTCGAGGGCCTGGGCGATCATGTCGAACTCCACACCGGACTCGACGAGCATCACGATCGCGAGCGCGGCGTTCGCCGCCATGAACCAGCCGAGCAGCGGCACGCTCGTCACGAGCGCTTGGTCGCCGGGGCCGTCGAGGCGGAACGTCGTGGAACCGGCGGTCTCCTCGAGGATCGTCATGCGCCAGTCGGCGTCGATCTCGGGGCGGGTCGTCAGGGTCGTCACCGGGATCCGGCTCTGCTCGACGAGCCGGCCGCCCCACTCGGAATCGATCGTGACGACGCCTCGTCGGGCGCGATCGGGTTCGAACAGCTCCCGCTTGGCCGCGAAGTACTCGTCGAAGTCGCCGTAGTCGTCGAAGTGGTCGTGACTGAGGTTGGTGAAGCCGACGACGTCGAAGACGATGCCGTCGACGCGGTGCCTGGTCAGCGCCTGGGCGGAGACCTCGATGGCGACCGCGCGCACCTCGGACTCGCGCATGCGCGCGAGCAGCGCATGCAGCTCGCTGGCCTCCGGCGTGGTGAGGGAGCTCGTCACCGCGAGGTCGCCGATGCGCCGCTCCGCGGTCGAGCTCAGCCCGGAGACGATCCCGAGTTGCGCGAGCATGCCGCTCAGGAGGTAGACCACGCTCGTCTTGCCGTTGGTGCCGGTCACGCCGAACAGCGTCGGTGGCTCCTCGGCGGTGCGGTAGACCCAGGCGGCGAGGTGGCCGAGGGCTGCGCGCGGCTCCGGCACGACGATGATCGGCAGGCCGGCCGCGGCCGCCAGCTCTCGTCCGGCGTCGTCCGTCAGCACCGCGACCGCGCCGCGTTCCTTCGCCTGCTCGGCGTATGCGGCACCATGGGCGCGGACACCCGGCATGCCGATGTAGAGGTCACCGGGCTCGACGGCACCGGAGCTCAGGCTGACACCGCTGATCTCCACGCCGTCGGCCGAGCCGTGCAGGTCGAGATCGAATTCGGTCACCAGCTGCGAGAGCGCCCGCCGCTGCGGATGTTCCGGCCTGAGGCTGATCGGGCCCTGATTGTTCACGCTGAGCCCATCCTTCATGAGGTCGTTCAAAAACTGAGCGGCAGGTTCGGTGCCGGCTCCGTGGACGGCTGCACTCCCCTGCTCTTCAGCACCTGGGTGGTCACATCCCGGAAGATGGGAGCGACTGCAGCCGATGAATTCATCTTAACCGGGTCGGCCAGGTTCACCGAAACGACGAACTGCGGCGCCTCTGCAGGAGCGAAACCGGCCATCGAGACGAGGTAGCTCGAGCTGTAGCCTCCATCGCCGTCGGGCTGCTGTGCGGTGCCGGTCTTCATCGCCACCCGGTAGCCGGGGACGTCGACGTTCTTGGCCACCCAGCTCTCCTGGTCGACCATCTCGAGCATGTCGCTGACCTGCTTCGCCGCGTCCGCGGAGACGACCTGGGTTCCGGTCGCGTCGGGGACGTCGGTCATGGTGCCGTCCGCGTTCCGGCAACCCTCGACCAGCTGGACGGGCATGCGGACACCGCCGTTCGCGATCGTCTGGTACAGGCTGGCGCCCTGGATCGCGGTCGTCGAGAAGCCCTGACCGAACATGGTCGCGTAGTCCGTCTGGTTGTCCCAGTCCGCAGCGTCCGCCATGAGGCCACCGGACTCGCTCGGGAAGCCGACCTCGGTCTTCTGCAGCTGACCGAACTTCTGGAAGTACGCGTAGCGGGTGTCGGCGCTCATCTTCTCGCCGAACTGCGAGATCCCCGTGTTCGACGACTGCACCATGACGCCCGCGAGCGTGAGGTTCATGTCCTCGTGGAACTCGCTGTCGTTGATGTCCGCACCGTTCGAGGGCTTGTACCGGAACGGAGCGACCACCTGTGAGTTGGGGCTGGCGACGCCCTGGTCGATCAGTGCCGCAGCGGTGAGCGACTTGTACGTCGATCCCGGTTCGAACGGCGCGGCGAAGGCCCGTGAACCTCGGTCCTCGGACGGCGTCGCGCTGACGTTGCCGGGGTCGACGGCCGGGTACTCGGCGACGGCGAGGAGCTTGCCGGTCTTGACCTCCATCACCGTGACGACGCCCCAGCTCGCACCGACCGCTTCGGCCTGCGCGGCGAGCGACTGCTGCGAGAACCACTGGATGTCCTTGTCGAGCGTCAGCACGACGTCGCCGCCGTCCTTCGCCGGCTTCGTCACCGTGGTGCCGGGGAGCGGCAGACCGCCGCTGCCCTTCTCGTACGTCGTGCGTCCGTCCTTGCCGGCGAGGCAGGAGTTCTCCATGAGTTCGACGCCCGCCTGGGCCTCGCCCTCCTCGCCCACGAAGCCGACGATGTTGCCGGCGACGGCGCCGTTCGGGTAGACCCGGTACGGCTCCTCCTGGAAGGTCGTCCACGGGATCTCCAGCGCCTTGAGCGCTCGGAGCTGGTCGAGGGTGAGCTTCTTCGCGATGAGCGCGTAGAGCGAGTCCTTGTCCGCGGCGAGGGCGTCCGTGATGAGCGCGAGGATCTCCGGACCGGGCTTCCCGATGATCGCGCCGATCTCGTTCGTCGCCTGTTCGAGGGTGATCGTCTGCTCGGTGCCGTCGACATCACGTTCGAACGGGCCGGCGTCCTTCGGGGATGCCGCCATGCTGTAGCGCATGACCGCTTCGGCGAGCACCGAACCGTCGGAGGCGAGGATGCTGCCGCGGGTGGCGAGGATCGTGTCGCCCGTCTCGGTCTTCTCGAGCGATTCGGCGCTCAAGGCACTCGCGCGGACCACCTGGATGTCGACCAGACGGAGGACGAAGAGCGTCATCACGATGGAGACCGCGACGATGGTGAACGCGAGGCGTCGGCGCGTGGTCTTCGTGTGTCTCACCATGATGCCCGCACCGCGTCCTCTCCTGACGTCGCACCTCCGAGCAGGGCGTCGTCCTCCACCGTTATCCGTCCGGTCATCGTGTGGTCGGCGACGGCAGCCCGTCCTGCAACGGTACGGGCGGTGTGACAGCTTCCTGGCTCGACGCGCCGTCTGCGGCGGCGGCGTTCTGTCCGCCGACGAGCGGGAGCGTCGCTGCCTGTGCGTTCGGCACGAGGGCGGCGTTGAAGATCGGACTCGTGCTCGCCGACGCCGGCGTGGGCGTCCCCAGCACAGCGCCGTCGGAGAGCCGGAGGTAGGTCGGGAGCGAGTTGCCCACCATGCCGAGTGCCTGCGCGTTGACGGCGAGGTACTGCGGCGAGGCCAGGCGGTCGAGGTCCTCGGCCAGCGCGGCCGAGGTGCGGCCGAGTTCGACCTGCTTCCCCTCGAGCTGCTGGATCTGGTAGGCGCCCTGGCTCAGCCCGACGCTGAGGAGCAACTGGCCCACGACGATGGCGACGACCGCACCGACGACGATGACCGCGTACATGGGCCGTGGTCGGAGCTTCGAGCGCGCCCCGGTCGTGACCGCACGGATGTGCTGCCGTTCGGGGGCGGTCCGGGTCGGCTGCGGCCGAGCGCGTCCGAACCGTTCGGGCGCGAGATCGAGTGCTGCGGTCGCTCCGCTCATGCTGGCCTCCTCAGCCGTTCGGCCGCGCGGAGTCGCACGGGTTTCGCTCTGGGGTTCTCGTCGATCTCGGCCTCGGTGGCGAGTTCGGCGCCCTTGACGAGGAGCTTCAGCTCCGCGCTGTGCTCCGGGAGCTCGACGGGCAGCCCCGCCGGCGTGGTCGACTTCGCCCGCGCCTGGAGCTCGCGCTTGACGATCCGGTCCTCGAGTGACTGGTAGGACAGGAACACGATCCGGCCTCCGACCCGAAGCAGGTCGAGCGCGCGGGGCACGGCGGACTCGAGGACCGACAGCTCCGCGTTGACCTCGATGCGCAGCGCCTGGAAGACCCGCTTGGCCGGGTGGCCGGTGCGACGTGCGGCCGCCGGCGTGGCCCGATCGATGAGCTCGACGAGCTGACCGGAACTCGTCAGGGGTCGCTGCTGGCGTTCCTCGACGATGCGGCGCGCGTAGCGCTGCGCCAACTTCTCGTCGCCGTACTCCCAGAAGATCTTCCGAAGTGCGACCTCGTCGTAGGTGGCGAGGATCGTCTCCGCCGTCAGCTCGCTCGAGGCGTCCATCCGCATGTCGAGTGGCGCGTCCTGCGAGTACGAGAAGCCGCGTTCGGTCCGATCGAGTTGCAGTGAGGAGACACCGAGGTCGAACAGGATCCCGTCCACCTGTGGGAACCCGAGCTCCTCGGCCGCCTCGTCGATGTCGTCGTAGACGGCTTTGACGAACCGGACTCGCGACCCGAAGCGCTCGAGTCGCTCCTGAGCGATTTCCAGCGCATCGAGGTCGCGGTCGAGCCCGATGAGGGTCAACTGCGGGAACCGCTCGAGCATGGCTTCGGCGTGGCCCGCCATGCCGAGCGTGGCGTCGATGAGGACCGCGCCCTCGTGGGACACGGCTGGGGCGAGCAGCTCGATGCATCGCTCGAGGAGGACCGGGGTGTGGATGTCGTTGATGGCCATATGCGTAATCCGGACGGTCCCTGACCCCTGATCCCCATCCGTTCCGACCTGGCACCGGGGAAGTGTGTCAGGGCGGGCTCCGACCTGGCACCGGGGAAGTGTGTCAGGGCGGGACGGCTGGGAGTCAGGGGGCAGGGCGCTAGAAGAGTCCGGGGATCACCTCCTCGGCGGTCTCGGAGAAGACGCTCTCCTGTTCGGCGAGGTAGGACTCCCATGCCTCGGCGTCCCAGATCTCCGCGCGGCTGCCGGCGCCGATGACCACGAGGTCGCGGCTGAGCCCGGCGTACTGGCGGAGGTTGGACGGAATGGTCACGCGGTGCTGCTTGTCGGGGGTCTCGGCGCTCGCTCCGGAGAGGAACACGCGCAGGTAGTCGCGGGCCTGCTTGCTGGTGACCGGAGCCTGGCGGATCTTCTCGTGGAGCGCCTCGAACTCCCGCGTGCTGAAGACGTAGATGCAGTGCTCCTGGCCTCGAGTCATGACGACCCCGCCGGAGAGCTCATCGCGGAACTTCGCCGGCAGGATGATGCGGCCTTTTTCGTCGAGTTTGGGGGCGTGACTACCGAGGAACATACGCCCCCGCCCCCAATCGTTCTGGCCAACATCTTGGTTGGGCTCCACTTTACTCCACTTTGCACCACCAATGCAGCACATTCCTCCACATTGGACCATTTGCTCATGAAAAAACCCCGCAAAGTCGGGACTCTGCGGGGTGGAGGGAAATGGAGGGGTTTTGCCATACTCGGGACGATCAGGGAGGGCCCGAAACGACGAAACGGGGCCGATCCGAAGATCGGCCCCGTTTGGAGTCGTGGTGCGGCGGTGCCGCGAGGGAGGGAAGTGGAGTCAGGTGGCCGACCGAGGAGCGACCAGGAGACCGGGCCTCGCTACCGCTCGTCGCCCGACTGGCGCTTGTCCCAGCGGTCGTTGAAGCGGTCCATCAGACGCGAGGACTTCTGTCCTGCCGGCGCAGCCTGACGAGGTCGCGGCTGTTCGAGTGGAGCCCGGGTCGGCTTCGTCGCCACGAGCACGCCCGTGAGCATGATCGCGAACCCGAGCAGACCGACGATGGGCTGCTGGATCACGACTCCGAGCACGAGGCCGATCGCCCCGACCACCGCGATGAGGGAGCCGAGCGCGATTCCGCGGTAACTCGGTTTGCCCGCGCCAGCGCTGACCTTGGAGACGAAATCGGCATCGCTGCGGTAGAGGTGGCGTTCCATCTCATCGAGGAGCCGTTGCTCCTGCTCTGAAAGTGGCATCTGATTCCCCTCAAGGTCACACGACGCGACGTTGTTGATCGAGTCTAGCCACCGAAGCATGACTAGGCTAGGTGCGTGATCGAAAGCAATGAACTCGCCACCCTGGTGGGCCGCGGGCTCTCCGACTTTCTCTCCTCGCGAAGCTCCATTGTCGCGCAGATCGGCCCGGAGCTCTCCCCGTTCCTCGACTTCTCCCGGGAATTTCTCAGCGGTGGGAAGCGGTTCCGAGCACAGTTCTGCTTCCGGGGCTGGCAGGCCGTCTCGACCGGGAGGCACGCCAGCGGTCAGGGCGGCCTCGAGACCGTCATCGCGACCTGTGGAGCACTCGAGCTGTTCCACGCCGCAGCGCTCGTCCACGACGACATCATCGACAACTCCGACACGCGCCGGGGTGCACCGTCTGCTCACGTCTCCTTCGCGGAGTTGCACCGTCGCAGCCGATGGGACGGCGACCCGACGACCTTCGGCACCGGAGCCGCCACGCTCCTCGGCGACCTGCTCCTCGGCTGGAGCGACGAACTCCTCGACGACGGACTCGACCAGCTGGACGACCGCACCGCCGCTCGCGCAGCGCGGGCCGAGTTCAACCGGATGCGGACCGAGGTCACGGCCGGCCAGTACCTCGACATCCTCGAGGAGCGCGCCTGGCGCGACGCCGCCGACGACGAACAGCGTCGCCGCGCCGAGCGCGTCCTGATCTTCAAATCGGCCAAGTACAGCATCGAGTCCCCGCTCGCGCTCGGGGCGCTCCTCGGCGGCGGGAACGAGCAGCAGCTCGCGTCGCTCCGCGGGTACGGCCTCCCCCTCGGCATCGCCTTCCAGCTGCGCGACGACCTCCTCGGCGTCTACGGCGATCCCGCCGTGACCGGGAAGCCGAGTGGCGACGACCTCCGCGAGGGGAAGCGAACCATCCTCATCGCGCTCACGAGGGAGGCCCTCCAGCCGGGCGCGCGCGCCATCCTCGACGAGCTGCTCGGGGATCCCGAACTCGACGACGACCAGATCGGCCTGCTCCAGGCGACCATCCGCGACAGCGGGGCCGTCGACCAGGTGGAGAAGCTCATCCAGGACCACGTCGCACGGGCGCTCTCCGCATTGGGCGAGGCTCCGATCAACGACGACGCCCGGGCCCACCTGCGCGGCCTCGCGGTCGCGGTCGCACGCCGCGAGACCTGAGCCGTCCGGCTCGGACGGCGCGGGATCAGGCGAGCGCCTGAGCCACCCGGCGAACCTCGGATCGACGTCCCTCGCGGAGGGCTTCGATCGGCGAGGTCCCGATCGCGTCGTCGTCCTCGAGCATCCAGACCATCGCGGCCTCGTCGTCGAAGCCGTTGTCGGACAGCAGCGTGAGCGTGCCGCGCAGGTTGTGCACCGGCCCGCCGTCCGCGATGAACGACGACGGCACCTGCAGCACGCCGTCACGTCGGACGGCGAGGAGGTCGCGCTCCTCGAGGTACTGGCGGATGCGGCGGATCGGCAGCCCGAGTTCGGTCGCCAGATCGGGAAGGGTGAACCACACGAGTTCGGAATTCTGCTCAGTCACGCACAGCAGTCTGCCACGACCGCGCTCCGCTCGGCGCCGTCGGATCGCGTTCGGGTAACGATCCAGGCACCTCGCCGCCCTCCCGGGGTGTTGACAGCTCTTCGCGCTCGACGTTCCATACACTCGACTGGTGAGTAGCAACCAGCAGACCGATCCGATGATCGGCCGTCTCCTCGACGGGAGATATCAGGTGCGCTCACGCATCGCCCGTGGCGGCATGGCGACGGTCTACCTCGCCACCGACCTCCGGTTGGAACGGCGCGTCGCGATCAAGGTCATGCACGGCCACCTCTCGGACGACACGACCTTCAAGAACCGCTTCATCCAGGAGGCGCGATCCGCCGCGCGGCTCGCGAACCCGCATGTCGTCAGCGTGTTCGACCAGGGCCAGGACTCCGACATGGCGTACCTCGTCATGGAGCACCTGCCGGGGATCACCCTCCGCGACCTCATCCGCGACAACGGCACGCTGACCCCTCGGCAGGCCGCCGACATCCTCGACGCCGTGCTGTCCGGTCTCGCCGCCGCGCACCGCGCCGGCATCGTCCACCGCGACGTCAAGCCGGAGAACGTCCTCCTCGCCGACGACGGACGCATCAAGATCGGCGACTTCGGCCTCGCGAGAGCCGCGAGCGCGAACACGGCCACCGGCCAGGCACTCCTCGGCACGATCGCCTACCTCTCCCCCGAACTCGTCACCCGTGGACAGGCCGACGCGCGGAGCGACATCTACGCGCTCGGGATCATGCTCTACGAGATGCTCACCGGCGAGCAGCCCTACAAGGGCGAGCAGCCGATGCAGATCGCCTACCAGCACGCCAACGAGTCGGTCCCCGCACCGAGCGCCAAGAACCCCGCCGTCCCGAAGGAACTCGACGACCTCGTCTTCTGGGCCACCGAGCGCGAACCGGACGATCGTCCGTCGAACGCCGGCGAGATGCTCGAGCGCCTGCGGTCCATCGAGTCCAGTCTCGGGTTCACCTCGGTCGCCACCGGGGCGCAGCCCACGATCGTCATGCCAGCCTCCTACTCGAGCGAGCACGCCGACGACGTCACCCAGGTCATCGGCCGCAACACCAAACCGCAGCAGGTCCCGGTGCGCGCCGACGCGACGGACGGTCCGGGCAAGCTCGCCACGAAGGCGCGCAAGCGCAGCCGCGTGGGCGTCGCGCTGTTCACGATCGTCCTCATGCTCGCTGCGCTCGCCGGCGGGACCGGATGGTACTTCGGCCAGGGCCCCGGCTCGCTCGTCCAGGTCCCGAACGTCGCCGACGGGAGTTTCGACCAGGCGTCCGCCAAACTCGTGGAGCTGGGCTTCGTGCCCGTCGAAGGCGCGACGTTCAGCCTCACCGTCCCGGCCGGTACGGTCGCCGGCAGCGATCCGCCGTCCGGCTCGATGATCGACAAGGGCAGCTCGGTGACGGTCCTCGTCTCCCAGGGGCCGCAGCCGGTGGACATCCCGGTCCTCGCCGGGCTCGCACAGTCCGACGCCGAACAGCAGTTGGACGCGCTCGGGGTCGCCGTCGGCACCGTGAACCAACAGTTCGACCCGAGCATCGCCAAGGACATCGTGCTCGCGGCGACCGACGCGACCTCGGGCGCCGACTACAGCCAGGGTGGGCCGTCCTTCCAAGGCTCCACGGTGACGTTGCTCGTCTCGGCCGGACAGGTGCCCTCGGTCTCGGGGATGACGCCGGACCAGGCGCGCGACGCCCTCGAGTCCGTCGGGCTCGGCGTGGGCACCTCGGACGAGGCGTTCGACGACACGATCCCCGCGGGGCAGGTCATCGGCATCCAGGCCAAGACCGATGCGGACGGGAACGAGACGGCGTTCATCCCGGGCGACGACGTCACGTTGATCGTGTCGAAGGGCGTCGAGTTGGTCGCCGTCCCGGACACCACCGGCCAGACGATCAACCAGGCCATCACGACGCTGCAGGACGCGGGGTTCACCGTGGGTGACATCGCCGTAGCCGAGGCCTTCCGCGACATCTTCAAGGTGAAGAAGACCGATCCCCCGGCGGGTAAATCCGTCAAGAAGGGCTCGACCGTCAACATCACCGACTTCGGTCTGTAGCCACGGCGAAGCGCGATCCACCCACGCAGCTGCCAGACGACGAAGCGCCCATGCCGAACCCGGCATGGGCGCTTCGTCGTGTGAGACCTACTTCGCGGCGGCGAGCTCCTCCGCCACGAGGAAGGCGAGCTCGAGCGACTGCATGTGGTTGAGGCGCGGATCGCACAGCGACTCGTACCGCGTCGCCAGGGTCGCCTCGTCGATCTGCTCGGAGCCACCGAGGCACTCGGTGACGTCGTCGCCGGTGAGCTCGACGTGGATGCCGCCCGGGTGCGTCCCTGCGGCGCGGTGGGCTTCGAAGAACCCCTTGACCTCGTCCACGACGTCGTCGAAGCGGCGCGTCTTGTAGCCGGTGGGCGTCGTGAGTCCGTTGCCGTGCATCGGATCGGTGACCCACAGCGGCGTCGCGTCGGCACCCTTGATCGCCTCGAGCAGCGGAGGCAGGGCGTCCCTGATCTTGCCCGCACCCATCCGCGTGATGAACGTCAGGCGCCCGGGCTCGCGCTCGGGGTCGAGCTTGTCGATGAGACGCAGCATGTCGTCGGCCGAGGTGGTGGGGCCGAGCTTCACGCCGATCGGGTTGCGCACGCGCGACAGGAAGTCGACGTGCGCGCCGTCGAGCTCACGGGTCCGCTCACCGATCCACACGAAGTGGGCCGAGGTGTTGTACGGCGTCCCGGTCCGCGAGTCGATCCGCGTCATCGGTCGCTCGTAGTCCATGAGCAGCGCCTCGTGGCTCGAGTAGAACTCGACACCGCGCAGCTGGTCGAAGTCGGCTCCGGCCGCCTCCATGAACTTGATCGCACGATCGATGTCGCGCGCCAGTCCCTCGTACCGGTGGTTCACCGGGTTGGCGGCGAACCCCTTGTTCCAGCTGTGGACCTCGCGGAGGTCGGCGAACCCGCCCTGGGTGAACGCCCGGATGAGGTTCAGCGTCGATGCGGAGGTGTGGTAGCCCTTGACGAGCCGAGCGGGGTCGGCCGTGCGCGACTCCGGGGTGAAGTCGTAGCCGTTGACGATGTCGCCGCGGTAGGCGGGCAGGGTGACGTCGCCCCGCGTCTCGGAGTCGTTGGAGCGCGGCTTGGCGAACTGCCCGGCCATCCGGCCCATCTTGACGACCGGCATCGACGCACCGTACGTGAGCACGACGGCCATCTGCAGGACCGTCTTCACACGGTTGCGGATCTGCTCGGCCGTCGCACCGGCGAAGGTCTCCGCGCAGTCGCCGCCCTGGAGCAGGAACGCATTGCCGCTCGCCGCCCGGGCCAACCGGTCGCGCAGGATGTCGACCTCGCCGGCGAAGACCAGCGGAGGGAGGGTCGCGAGTTCGGCGGAGGCACGCGCCACCGCGGCCTGGTCCGGCCATGACGGCTGCTGCTTGATCGGCAGCTCACGCCAATAGTCCAGTCCGGCGATCACCGAGGGTTCGGCCATGACGACTGGTTCTGTAGCGTGGGACACGGATTTCCTGTTTCTCTTCGACCGGACGCGCTCCGGAGCCCGCCCGGAAGGGGGAACGGACCGCGATCGCGGCCCGGTTTTTCAGCTTAGCGTCACGCCGACGCGGCGCGCTCCTTGACGCTCGTGGCGTAGACGTCGCGATAGTCCTGGCCCGAGAGCTTGCGGAGCTCGACCATCAACTCGTCCGTGACGCTGCGGAGGATGAAGCGGTCCCCCTCCATGCCCTCGAACCGCGAGAAGTCGAGCGGCTTGCCGATGACGATCCCGATCCGACGGATCCGGGGCAGCTTCGTGCCGATGGGCATGACCTTCTCGGTGTCGATCATCGCGACGGGGACGATGGGGACCCCGGCCTCGAGCACCATCCGCGCGACCCCGGTGCGGCCTCGGTACATCGTCCCGTCGGGACTGCGCGTGCCCTCCGGATAGATCCCGAGCAGGTGACCGCCACCGAGGACCGCGAGTCCGGTGTTGAGCGAGGCTTCGGAGGCCTTGCCTCCCGACCGGTCGATCGGGAGTTGCCCCGTGCCGAGCATGAAGGTCTTCGTGGCCCAGCCGCCGAAGCCCTTGCCGCGGAAGTACTCGCTCTTGGCCAGGAAGGAGATCCGCCGATCGACGCACAGCGGGAGGATCACCGAGTCGATGAAGGACAGGTGGTTGCTGGCGATGATCGCGCCGCCGTGCTCCGGGATGTTCTCGGCGCCGATCACCCACGGCCGGAAGATCGACTTCAGGATCGGGCCGGCGA
This sequence comes from Plantibacter sp., assembly GCF_059073635.1. Classification (NCBI taxonomy): domain Bacteria; kingdom Bacillati; phylum Actinomycetota; class Actinomycetes; order Micrococcales; family Microbacteriaceae; genus Plantibacter; species Plantibacter sp. Next base: position 360,596 of record NZ_JCACOF010000009.1, read on the forward strand.
CCAGGTACTTCATGAACCAGTAGAACATCGTGCTCCTCCGTCTTGCCGTCGTCGTCAGCCGAGGACGAGGGCGCTCCTGGCGAGATCGCCGGCGCCGATGACACCGGCGTCGTTCACGAGCTGCGCGATGCTGAAGGACGGCTCCGGGTGGAACCCGCGCGCCGGGAGGTGCGTCAGGAACGCCTCACGAACGGGGTCCAGGAGGAGGTCGCCGGCCTGGGCGACGCCGCCGCCGATCACGAAGATGTTGGGGTCGAGGATGGCCGACATGCTCGCGAGGGCCTGCCCCAGCAGATCGGCGAGCTCATTGAGGCACCGGAGGGCGCCGGGATCACCGGACTCGAGCAGGGCGGAGACGTGGTGTCCGTTCAGCAGCCCGCCGGCCGCGGCCCGGGCTCGGGCGAGGGCGGCACCGTCGCCACCGGCGTCCGCTGCCTCGTTCGCGAGTCGGAGCAACGCGTTCCCCGAGCAGTACTGCTCGACGCAGCCACGCGCGCCGCAGCCGCAGGGCAGACCGTCCGGGATGAGGCGCATGTGTCCCAGTTCCGCACCGCTGCCGAAGCCACCGGTGAGGAGCCGGTCGTCGAGGACGATCGCTCCGCCGACACCCGTGCCGATCGTCACCATGACCATGCTGCGTTCCTCGCGCCCCGCACCGAACCGGAACTCGGCCCAACCCGCGGCGTTCGCGTCGTTCTCGATGGTCACGACCTTGTCGGGCAACCGCGCGGCCAGCCGGGCCTGCAGGGGTTCGTTCCGCCAGGCGATGTTCGGCGAGTAGTAGACGGTCGAGCGCGTGGCGTCGAAGAACCCGGGGGCGGCGACGCCGACGCTCGAGATGCTGCCGTCGTCCAAGGATCGGACCATGGCGACGACGTCGTCGATGATGGCGTCGGGATCGGAGGCCTGCGTCGGCGTGCGCCCGGCCGCGAGGATCCGGCCGTCGTCGTCGACGACCCCGCCCGCGATCTTCGTCCCGCCGATGTCGATGCCGATCGCGTTTGCCATAACGGTGCCGTCTCCCTGTCCTGATGTCGCCGATACCGGCAGTGGCGTGCGGCCGGGGCCGTCAGTCGAGTCGGTCGCCCGCGCGCCGCAGTCGAGTCTACTGAGCGTCTGCGCGCCACAGAAACCGCGCAAACACCCGTGCTCTAGGATGGAGCCACATCTTGCCGACCTGGTACCGAAGGAGTTGCCGTGGAACAGTTCGACGTCCCTGCAGTCGTCGCAGCAGACCCATCCGCCAATGCGACCGATCTGCTCGTGAAGCGCCTGGCTGCTGCGCCCGACGCCGCACTGTTCGCCGTTCCCCGCGGGTCGGAGTGGGTGGACGTGACCACCGCCGAGTTCCACGCCCAGGTCGTCGCCCTGGCGAAGGGGCTCGTCGCCGCGGGGATCGAACCCGGCGACAAGATCGGGCTCATGTGCAAGACCCGGTACGAGTGGACCCTCATCGACTTCGCCGTGTGGTTCGCCGGAGCACTCCTCGTCCCGATCTACGAGACCAGCTCGCCGAGCCAGGTGCAGTGGATCCTCAGCGACTCGGGAGCGACGAGCGTGCTGGTCGAGACGCCCGACCAGTTCGCCCGCTTCGACGAGGTGCACGGCGACCTCCCCGATGTGGCACGGGTCTGGCAGATCGACCTCGGAGACCTCGACAAGATCGCGGCCGCCGGCGTCGACGTCCCCGACGAGGAGATCGAACGCCGCCGCAACCTCGCGGTGGGTTCCGACATGGCGACCCTCATCTACACCTCCGGCTCGACCGGCCGGCCGAAGGGCTGCGTCCTCACCCACTCGAACTTCGTCGAATTGTCGCGGAACTCGGCCGTCGCACTCAAGGACGTCGTGTCCGCTCCCGGCGCCTCCACCCTCCTCTTCATCACGACGGCGCACATCTTCGCGCGCTTCATCGCCGTGCTGTGCGTGCACTCCGGCGTGAAGACGGGCCACCAGCCGGACACGAAGCAGCTGCTCCCCTCGCTCGGCACCTTCAAGCCGACGTTCCTCCTCGCGGTCCCCCGGGTCTTCGAGAAGGTCTACAACTCCTCCGAGCAGAAGGCCGAGGCCGGCGGCAAGGGCAAGATCTTCCGTGCGGCCGCCGAGACCGGGATCGCCTACTCGAAGGCCCTCGAGAGCGGTTCCGTCCCGTTCGGCCTGAAGGTGAAGTTCCGGGTCCTCGACCGCCTCGTGCTGTCGAAGATCCGCACGGCCATGGGCGGCCGGGTGCGGTACGCGGTCTCCGGCAGCGCTCCACTCGGTCCGCGACTCGGTCACTTCTTCCACGCGCTCGGCATCGTGATCCTCGAGGGCTACGGCCTCACCGAGACCACCGCGCCTGCAACGGTCAACCTCGCCCAGAAGTCGAAGATCGGGACGGTCGGACCGGCACTCCCCGGCGTCTCGCTCCGCATCGCCGACGACGGCGAGGTCGAGGTGCGCGGGATCAACGTCTTCAAGGAGTACTGGCAGAACCCCGAGGCGACGGCGGAGGCCTTCGACGACGGCTGGTTCCGCACCGGCGACATCGGGTCCTTCGACGCCGACGGCTTCCTCACGATCACCGGGCGGAAGAAGGAGATCATCGTCACCGCCGGCGGGAAGAACGTCGCCCCGGCGGCGCTCGAGGACCCGATCCGCGCGACCCCGGTCGTCGGACAGGTCGTCGTCGTCGGCGATCAGAAGCCGTTCATCAGCGCCCTCATCACGCTCGACACCGAGATGCTGCCGTCATGGCTCGCCAACAACGGCCAGGACGCGTCGATGAGCGCCGCCGAGGCTGCTCGGAACCCCGCGGTGCTCGCCGCCGTCCAGCGCGCCATCGACGAGGCCAACACCAAGGTGTCCCGCGCGGAGTCGATCCGCAAGTTCGTCATCCTCGACGACGAGCTCACGGAGGCGAGCGGTCACCTCACGCCGAAGCTCAGCATCAAGCGGAACGTGATCCTCAAGGACTTCGCGGAGACGATCGAGGGCATGTACCTCGGAGCGGGTTCGCCCGAGACCCAGGGGATGTCCCTGAAGTAGCGCCTCGACGGGCTCGGCGGTCGGTCGACGACCGCCGGGCCCGTCGACCGGCGTCTAGAACCAGTCGCTCTCGCGGACCTGCTTCATCGCCTCGCGGCGGTGCTCCTTCGACAGCCGGTCGAGGTAGAGCATGCCGTCGAGGTGGTCGGTCTCGTGCTGCAGCGCCTGGGCGAGGAGTCCTTCACCCTCGACGACGAGCTCCTGCCCGTCGAGGTCGATGCCGACGGCACGCGCGTAGGGATGGCGCGGCGTCGGGAACCAGAGCCCGGGCACCGACAGGCAGCCCTCGCCGATCTCCTCGAGTTCACCGCGCACCTCGACGAGCTTCGGGTTGATGAGGTACCCGATGACGCCGTCGACGTTGTAGCTGAACACGCGGAGTCCGACGCCGATCTGCGTGGCGGCGACGCCGGCACGACCGGGGAGCTCCACGCTGTCCACGAGATCGCGGACGAGGCTGCGGATGTCGTCGTCGATCGTGACGACCTCGGCCGTCGGAGCCTTCAGGACCGGGTCACCGAAGTGTCTGATGGGTCGTGTCGTCACGGGTTGGATCCTTCCGGGCGGGACAGGTGTGGTGGACGCGGAGACCGGCCGCGTCGCCTCGAGGAGGGACGCGGCCGGTCTCGGGAGGGTCAGGCGCTCGGCTTCACGACGACGAGCAGGTCGCCCGCCTCGACCTGCTGGGTCGCCGGGATGGCGAGGCGCTCGACGACGCCGGCGACGGCGGTCGTGATCGCCGCCTCCATCTTCATGGCCTCGATCGAGGCGACCGGCTGGCCCGCCTCGACGCGGTCGCCGACGGCGACCTTGACGGTCACGACGCCGGAGAACGGCGCGGCCACCTGGCCGGGGACGGAGGTGTCGGCCTTCTCGGCCGCGCGGGAGTCGACCTCGATGCTGCGGTCGCGGACGAACACCGGTCGCAGCTGACCGTTGAGGGTCGCCATGACGGTGCGCATGCCCTTCTCGTCGGCCGCACCGATCGCTTCGAGCCCGACGAACAGCCGGACGCCCTTGTCGATCTCGACGACGTGCTCCATGCCCGGCTCGAGGCCGTACAGGTAGTCGGCGGTGTCGACGACGGAGAGGTCGCCGTACAGGTCGCGCTGCTGCTCGAACTGCTTGGTCGGCGCCGGGAACAACAGCCGGTTGAGGGTCGAGCGGCGCTCGGCGGACTCGCCGTCGAGCGAGGCCTGGTCCTCAGCGGAGATCGGCGTGATCCCGATGTCGACCGAACGACCGGCGAGGACCTTCGAGCGGAACGGCTCTGGCCATCCGCCCGGGAGCTCCCCGAGTTCGCCCGCCATGAACCCCACGACGGAGTCCGGGACGTCGTACTTGTCGGGGTTGGCCTCGAAGTCGGCCGGGTCCGCCTTGACGGCGGCGAGGTGGAGCGCGAGGTCGCCGACGACCTTGCTCGACGGGGTCACCTTGGGCACCCGACCGAGGATCTTGTTGGAGGCCGCGTACATGTCCTCGATGAGCTCGAAGTGGTCTGCGAGCCCCAGGGCGATCGCCTGCTGGCGGAGGTTCGACAGCTGACCGCCCGGGATCTCGTGCGTGTACACGCGACCGGTCGGGCCCGCGAGTCCTGACTCGAACGGCCGGTACATCGCGCGGACGGCCTCCCAGTAGGGCTCGAGGTCGGCGATCCCCTGCAGGGAGATGCCGGTGTCGCGCTCGGTGTGGGCCAGCGCGGCGACCAGCGAGGACGCGGACGGCTGACTCGTCGTGCCGGCCATCGGCGCGCTCGCGACGTCGACGGCGTCGGCGCCCGCGTTGCTCGCCGCGAGGAGGGTCGCCAGCTGTCCACCGGGGGTGTCGTGCGTGTGCACGTGGACCGGCAGGTCGAACCGCTCGCGGAACGCCGCGACGAGCTTGGCCGCCGCGGACGGACGGAGGAGCCCCGCCATGTCCTTGATGGCGAGCACGTGGGCACCGGACTCGACGATCTTCTCGGCGAGACGGAGGTAGTAGTCGAGGGTGTAGAGGTCCTCGGCCGGGTTCAGCAGGTCGCCGGTGTAGCAGACGGCGACCTCCGCGACGGTCGTCCCCGTCTCCAGGACCGCATCGATGGCGGGGCGCATCTGCGACACGTCGTTGAGGGCGTCGAAGATCCGGAAGATGTCGATCCCGGTGTCGGCGGCCTCCCGCACGAAGGCGTTCGTCACCTCCGTGGGATACGGCGTGTAGCCGACGGTGTTCCGGCCGCGCAGCAGCATCTGGATCGCGATGTTCGGCATCGCCTGACGCAGCGAGGCCAGTCGCTCCCACGGCTCCTCACCGAGGAAGCGGAGGGCCACGTCGTACGTCGCGCCACCCCAGGCCTCGACGGACAGCAGTTCGGGGGTGAGCCGGGAGACGAACGGTGCGACCGCCAGGAGGTCCTTCGTCCGGACGCGCGTGGCCAGGAGCGACTGGTGGGCGTCGCGGAAGGTGGTCTCGGTCACGGCGAGGGCGGTCTGAGCGCGGAGGGCGTCAGCGAAGCCCTTCGGGCCGAGCTCGAGCAGTCGCTGACGCGAGCCGGCCGGGGCGTCGGTCGTGATGTCGATCGCGGGCAGCTTGTCGACCGGGTCCGCGCCGGACGGACGCGACCCGTTGGGCTGGTTGACCGTGACGTCGGCGAGCCAGTTGACGATCTTCGTCCCGCGGTCCTTCGAGACGTGCCCGCGCAGGAGCTGCGGACGCTCGTCGATGAAGGAGGTGCTGAGGTCGCCGGCCACGAACGAGGCGTCCTCGAGGACCGCCTGCAGGAAGGGGATGTTCGTGGAGACGCCGCGGATGCGGAACTCGGCGAGGGCGCGCTTGGCTCGCGTGACGGCCGCCTCGAAGGTGCGCCCACGGCAGGTGAGCTTCGCGAGCATCGAGTCGAAGTGGGGGCTGATCTGTGCACCGGAGGCGACCGTGCCGCCGTCGAGTCGGATGCCGCCGCCGCCCGGAGAGCGGTAGGTCGTGATCTTCCCGGTGTCTGGACGGAAGCCAGCCGTGGGGTCCTCGGTGGTGATGCGGCACTGGAGCGCGAAGCCGCGGAGGTGCAGGGACTCCTGCGTGAGGCCGAGGTCGCCGAGCGACTCGCCGGCGGCGATGCGCATCTGCGACTGGACGAGGTCGACGTCGGTGACCTCCTCGGTCACGGTGTGCTCGACCTGGATGCGCGGGTTCATCTCGATGAACACGTGCTGTCCGGCCCGCTCCCCCGCGGTGTCGAGGAGGAACTCGACCGTCCCGGCGTTGACGTAGCCGATCGACTTGGCGAACGCGATGGCATCGCGGTACATGGCCTGACGGGTGTCCTCGTCGAGGTTCGGGGCCGGCGCGATCTCGACGACCTTCTGGTGCCGGCGCTGCACCGAGCAGTCGCGCTCGAAGAGGTGGATGGTCTCGCCGTCGGCGCTCGCCAGGATCTGGACCTCGATGTGCCGGGGGCGGACGACGGCCTGCTCGAGGAACATCGTCGGGTCGCCGAAGGCGCTGTCCGCCTCACGCATGGCGGCCTCGAGGGCGCCGCGGAGGTCCTCGGCGTTGTCGACGCGGCGCATGCCTCGTCCACCACCACCGGCGACCGCCTTCGCGAAGATCGGGAACCCGATGTCGGCGGCACCGGCGAGCAACTCTTCGATGTCGCGGCTGGCCGGCGTGGACTTCAGGACCGGGACCCCGGCCGCGATGGCGTGCTCCTTCGCGGTCACCTTGTTGCCGGCCATCTCCAGGACGGAGGACGGCGGACCGATGAAGGTGATGCCGGCGGCTCGAGCGGCCTCGGCCAGTTCCGGATTCTCGGAGAGGAAGCCGTACCCGGGGTAGATCGCGTCGGCGCCCGACTCCTTCGCGACGCGGATGATCTCCGAGACGTCGAGGTAGGCGCGCACCGGATGACCCTCCGTGCCGATCTGGTAAGCCTCATCGGCCTTCAGCCGATGCATCGAGTTGCGGTCCTCATAGGGGAACACCGCAACCGTCTTCGCCCCCAGCTCGTACGCGGCACGGAACGCCCGGATGGCGATCTCTCCGCGATTGGCGACAAGAATCTTCCTGAACATGGAACCCTTCCCACAACAGCCAACTCAGCAAACGTTGAGATTCCCTAGCCTAGTCACGGTAACGTTGAGCCTTGTGCATGTACTCAGCGTTAGCTCCCTGAAGGGGGGCGTCGGCAAGACCACCGTCACCCTTGGCCTGGCTTCCGCCGCGTTCTCGAAGGACATCCGCACGCTGGTCGTGGATCTCGACCCCCAATCCGACGTCTCGACCGGCATGGCCGTCGACGTCGCAGGGCACCTCACGGTGACGGATGTGCTGACCTCGCCGAAGAAGAAGATCGTCGAGCAGGCGATCGTGGCGAGCGGCTGGACGAAGATCCACCCGGGCAAGATGGACGTCATGATCGGCAGCCCGTCTGCGATCAACTTCGACGGCCCGCACCCCAGCATCCGCGACATCTGGCGCCTGGAAGAGGCACTCGCGCACGTCGAGGAGGAGTACGACCTCGTCCTCATCGACAGCGCCCCCTCGCTCAACGCGCTCACCCGCACCGCCTGGGCGGCGAGCGATCGCGTCGCCGTCGTCACGGAGCCGGGCCTGTTCTCGGTCTCCGCAGCCGACCGCGCCCTCCGCGCCGTCGAGGAGATCCGTCGTGGGCTGAGCCCCCGGCTGCAGCCGCTCGGCATCATCGTCAACCGGGTGCGTCCGCAGTCGATGGAGCACCAGTTCCGCATCAAGGAACTGCGCGACATGTTCGGTCCCCTCATCCTCAACCCGCAGCTGCTGGAGCGCACGTCACTCCAGCAGGCTCAGGGTGCCGCCAAGCCCGTCCACGTGTGGCCGGGTGACACGGCGCAGGAGATGGCGAAGAACTTCGACTCGCTCCTCGACCGCGTGCTGCGCACGGGCCGCGTCGGCGAGTACGCCGACGGCGCTCCCCCGGAGCCGGCTGCCGTCACGAGTCCCGCTGCCGTCGAGGCACCCTCCACCGACAGCTGAGGTCGCGGCGAGACCGTTCGGTCGGCTCACGGACCAGGCGCTCGCTCGGGTCGCCCTTCGACAGGCTCAGGGACCGGCAGGCGCGCTCATGGACCGGCCGGAGCTCCAGGACCGGCAGGAGCACCCAGTACCCCGGGATGCGCGCTCAGGGAACGTGTGGCGCGCGTCGGTGAGCCCTTCGACAGACTCAGGGACCGGCGCCTTCGGCTCGGGTCAGGCGCTGCGAGCGGAGCGACGTGCTGCGAGCTCGTCCATGGGGTCGGCCGACTGTGCGTCGAACTCGATGAGCGTGGACTCCACCTCGCGCAGCACCTTGCCGACGGCGATGCCGAAGACGCCCTGTCCGCGGCTGACGAGGTCGATGACCTCGTCGTTCGAGGTGCAGAGGTAGACACTGGCGCCGTCGCTCATGAGCGTGGTCTGGGCGAGGTCGACGATGCCCGCTTCGCGGAGCTGGTCGACTGCCGTGCGGATCTGCTGCAGGGAGATGCCCGTGTCGAGCAGGCGCTTGACGAGCTTGAGGACGAGGATGTCGCGGAAGCCGTAGAGACGCTGCGTTCCGGATCCGGATGCACCGCGGACGGTGGGCTCGACCAGACCCGTCCGGGCCCAGTAGTCGAGCTGGCGGTAGCTGATGCCGGCTGCACGGGCGGCGACCGCTCCGCGGTAGCCCTGGCCCTCTTCGAGTTCTGGAAGCCCGTCGGTGAACAGCAGCCCGAGGTCACCGTACCGTGACGCCCCGTCGCGACTGAGTTCACTCATGTCTGCTTCTCCTCGATGTTCGCTGCACGGTCGGTACGGTCTCGACGGGGGCGTCGAGCCGGCTTGACCACTCCCACCACGCTACCGATCCGCCCCGGTCAACGCTGCGACATCCGTTCGAAACGGACGGCGTGTCGTGACGAGTGATCGAACTGTGACCTGGCCGTGATGGATGAGGGCAGTCTACGCCCTGGGAGGTCGATCAGGAGGATTGGTGTCGCTCGAGTGCCGAGCGGACGAGGTTCGACCGCACACCCTCGAGCTGTGCGGCGATCTCCAGCGCCCGGTCGGCGGTACGTGCCCGGCCGGCGGCGTCGTTCCGCTTGGCGACGGCGCTCAACGCGCTCTCGATGAGCCCGACCTCGCGCTCGATCGAGGCGCGGAACCCGCGGAGGTGCCGTGGTTCGATGCCGGAGCGCTGCAGCTCCACGAGGATCCGCAGGAGGGACGCGACGTCCTCGCCGTAGTTCTCGGCGGGCAGGATCAGCGACGCGCTCACGGCGTCGTTGAAGAGCATCGGGGTGGCGCCGGCTTCGCGGATCAGCTCGTTCCGCGAGAATCTGCGGACCCCGGGGTGGATCGACGGCGCGCCGACGGCTTGCCCACTGCCAGGGAACAGCGGCGACCGTCCCGCGTCGACCTCGACGAGGTAGGTGCGGATGACCTTGAGGGGGAAGTAGTGATCTCGCTGCATCGACAGGATCAGCCGCAGGCGTTCGAGGTCATCGCTCGAGAACTTCCGGTACCCCGACTTCGTCCGTGCCGGGGACACCAGCCCCTGCTCCTCGAGGAACCGGAGCTTCGAATTGCTCAGCTCGGGGAACTCCGGAGTGAGGCGTGCGAGGACCTGCCCGATGCTCAGCAGCGGAGCACCGTCGCTTCGCGCGTTCGCGCTGGCTGCCGCCACTAGCTTCCCAGCTGGGAGGCGAGGTCGATCCGCGACGCGTAGAAGGTGAGGCGGAACTTGCCGATCTGCACCTCGGCGGCGTCGCGCAGGATCGCCTTGTCGATGCGGACACCGTCGAAGTACGTGCCGTTCAGGGAGTTGAGATCGCGGATCTCGAACGCGGTCCCGTGACGGTGGAACTCGGTGTGCCGACGCGACACCGTGACGTCGTCGAGGAAGATGTCGGCCTCGGGGTGACGTCCGACGGTGGTGACGTCGGCGTCGAGGAGGAACCGCGCACCGGCGTTCGGACCACGACGGACGATCAGCAGCGCTGAACCGGACGGCAGGGCCGCGATCGCCTCGTGCTCCTCAGCGGTGACGTCGGAGTCGATCGCCGCGAGGGCCGCTCCGAGGTCTTCACCGAAGGTGAGTGTCGTGTCGACTTCCCGATCGCCCGAGCCGCTCGTCGGGGCACCGTCATCGACGGCTCCCGGCGTGTACGCCCCGGTCGCGGGATACTTCTCATCGTGCTCAGCCACCGTCGACCTCCTCTCCGTCAAGCGTATCCGATGTGGCGTCACTGTCGAGCCGCCCGGTCGAGGGTGATCCGTCGGATCGGGCCCGTTCCCGCTGCTTCGAACGGGCATCCCCCGAGATGCGCACGGTCTGCAGCAGGTAGAGGATGCCGGCCCACCAGTAGAGCGTCGCTCCGGCGATCACCGACACCCAACCGAGCGGCGTCGCGATCATCGCGACGGCTGGGAACGCCTGACCGAGCATGAGGACCGGGAGCCCGATGAACAGGAGTGCCGTGCCCCACTTCCCCACGCGGATGACCGGGAGCACGCCCGTACCGGACCGGTGCAGGACGACGGCGAGCCCGACGAGCAGCAGGTCGCGGGCGAAGACGACGATGAGCAACCACCACGGGATGAGTCCGCGGGCCGCGAGACCGATCAACGCTGCGAGGATGTAGAGGCGATCGGCGGCCGGATCGAGTTGTCGACCGAGCTTCGTCATCTGGTCGAACCGTCGCGCGATCCACCCGTCGAGGAGGTCGGTGACGCCCGAGAACGCGAGCGTCGCGAGAGCCAACAGGTCCTGCCCCTGCACGAGGAGGATCAGGAAGACCGGGACGAGGAGGATCCGGAAGACGCTGAGCGCATTGGGGAGGGTGACGACGCGGTCTTCACCGGTCCGTCGAACCCCGCGCCCCGCCCCGTCAGTCACGGGTCGAGTCTACCGATGGGCTGCTCTACCATCGGAGGATGGACAGCCCGTCGAGCGTGCGCGTCGACGCATGGATCTGGGCGGTGCGGCTGACGAAGACCCGCTCGGCCGGCGCGACCGCCTGCCGAGCCGGCCACGTCCGGGTCAACGGCGAGCGGGCGAAGCCGGCACAGGCCGTCAGGATCGGCGACGAGGTCCGACTCCGCGTGGCGGGCTTCGACCGGGTCGTGGAGGTCCGACGCCTCATCGCGAAACGGGTCGGGGCGGACGTCGCGGCGGAATGTCTCATCGACCGCTCTCCCCCGCTGCCGACGCCGGCGGAACGGCAGGTCGTGGCCGTCCGAGACCGGGGCGCCGGTCGACCGACGAAGCGTGAACGACGCGACATCGAGCGGTTGCGAGGGCGCTGACGCGCTGCTGACGACCCGACCGGCCTCATCGGCGACGCATCGTCCCCGTCCAGGGAACACTCAAGCGCCGCCAAGGTGGCTCGGGCATGCTGGGCCGATGTTCCGCCGCCATCCCGTGCTCAGCACCCTCACCGTGGTGTACCTCGCGCTCGTGGCGGCCATCACCCTCGGCCCACGGCCCTTCGACGGCCGGACCGAGTCCCTCGTGTACCGACTCGTCGACCTCCTCGCCCGGTGGGAGTCGACGGCGTGGGTCACTTACGAGCGCCTCGAATTCGGAGCGAACATCGCCATGTTCGTCCCGATCGGCGTCTTCTTCCTGCTCCTGCTCGGACGGCGGCGCTGGTGGCTCGCCATCCTCGTCGCAGCCACGCTGACGGTCGGCATCGAGGCCGCGCAACTCGCGATCCCCGGACGCGTGAGCGATCCCCGCGACCTCCTCGCGAACACGTCCGGGGCCGTCGCCGGGGTCGTCCTCGGCCTGATGCTGACCGCCGGGCGCGCCCGCCGGCTCCAGGCCTCGTCACGTCGCCGCGCGGCCCTGCAGCACTGAACTGCTCGCGACGGTCCTGATTCACAGGAGGCTGAGAGGCGTTCCAAGGCCGCTTCAGTAGAGTGCGAGCGGGCCGTCGGCCCGTCGGAGACAGAGCTGGAGCGCACGCCCATGACCGGACCAACGTCGTCGGACAACCTCGAGGAGCTGAAGCGCCTCAAGGACGAGTTCACGCGGTTCATGATGCTGTACAAGTTCGGCATCGACGAGATCACCACGAAGCTCAACATCCTCAAGGAGGAGTTCACGCAGATCCACGACTACAACCCGATCGAGCACATCAGCTCGCGGTTGAAGTCGCCGGAGAGCATCATCGGCAAGATCGAACGCAAGCAGTACGGGCAGGACATCGACGACATCCGCGAACACATCACGGACATCGCGGGCATCCGCGTCACCTGCAGCTTCATCTCCGACACGTACAAGGTGTTCGAACTCCTGACGAGCCAGCAGGACATCACCGTGGTGAAGGTCAAGGACTACATCGCGAACCCGAAGCCGAACGGGTACCAGAGCCTCCACGTGATCGTCGAGGTTCCGGTGTTCATGTCCGACGGCGTCGTGCAGGTGCCCGTCGAGATCCAGTTCCGGACGATCGCCATGGACTTCTGGGCGAGCCTCGAACACAAGATCTACTACAAGTACGACAAGGCCGTGCCGGACAGCCTGCTCGCCGAGCTCAAGCACGCCGCCGAGGCTGCCTCCAGGCTCGACGCGAAGATGGAGCACCTCCACGGTGAGGTCCTCGCGCTCGACCGGGCGACGACCTCGCGGACCACCGCCGACGGGCACCCGAAGCCTCCGTCACTCGCCGACCGGGTCATGACCGAGCTGATCGACGGGCTGGACCCGCGTTAGAGCGCCTTGCGCATCTGCACGGCCATCGTCTCGTAGCCGAGCGACTCGTACAGGCCGCGCGCGATCCGGTTGAATCCGAAGACGTTCAGCCCGAGCGTCTTCGCGCCCTGCTCCTTGGCCGCCGTCTCGGCGAGCTGCATGGCCTGCCGGCCGAGCCCACGCCCGCGGAACGACTCGTCGATCTCCACGTCCCAGACCCACCACTCGTCCGGGTGGCTCGTGCTCCGCGGTCCGATCCAGAGCACGCCGACCGCGGCTTCGTCGAGGACCACCTCGAAGACGAGGTGTCCGACCTGGAGTCGGCCGGCCGGGAACGTCTCGGCGAGGGACTGTGCAGCCTTCGCCGTCGCCTCTGCCTCGGTCTCCCCCGCCTCGATGCGTTCGAGGCGGTACTGCGCGTTCGCGGCGAGCATCCACCCCCGCAGTCGATCGGCGGGCATGCGGACGAGCGTGGCGTTCATGAGGACATCCTCCCAGACCGTCGCGACCCGGTCGCTCGCCGTCCCGCGCAGGGTCGTCGCCGGGCTCGGGAATAGTTCCCGCCCGAAACGAGCTGGACTCCGAAGGACACACGATTGGGACCCGCCCGCCGTCATCCGGAGAATCGAGACATGCCGATCCACACCGCCCCGCAGCCGAACGCGATCGCCGAGCACGACGCCTGGCGCGAGGAGCGTCGAGCCGCCGTGACCGCGCCGCTCGGCAACCTCGCCCTCGTCGAGACGCGGTGGCTCGCGGAGGAGACGCCGGCCACCGTCGATGCAGCCGCAGCCGCCATCGCCGCCGAGCAGCCGAGCGGCGTCACGGTGACGACGCTCCGCCGCACCCACCTCGACACGGGCCAGGACGAGGTCGGCATCCGCCGATGGGACGCGAACGCACCCGCCATCCGCGCGTTCGACGGCATCGAGGTCTTCCCGTACGACCCCGCCTGGGTCCAGACGGCGCGGTTCACGCCCGTCGACGGCTCGCGGACCGTCCCGTTCGAGCACATCCGAGACAACGGCGGATCACGGGAGCTCGTCGTCCCCGGCGACATCGTGTTCACGCGGGACGGCGTCGAGTACACGATGAGCGCCTTCGACGACGGCGGCACGCTCCTCCTCGTGTTCGGCGACGCGACGAACGGGCGCGATGACGAGTCGGGCACCTACGGCGCCGGCCGGTTCCTGTTCGTGCAGCGGACCGACGACGGCGGCTTCGGCACGGCGGGCGAGGTCGTCCTCGACTTCAACCGCGCGTTCGTGCCGCCCTGCGGCTTCTCCGTGCAGTACAACTGTCCGATGCCGCCGCCGCAGAACCGGTTCGCCGGAGACGTCCTCGCCGGAGAACGGATCGTCCGGTTCCGCGAAGGCTTCGACCTCTACGCCGTCTGACCCCCAGCACCCCACACCTGCACCAGCACACACCCCCACACCACAGGAGTATCCGTGAAGAGAACCATCGGGCTCGTCGCCCTGTCCGTCGCCGCCGCCGTCGCCCTCGCCGGCTGCGCCGGTGGTGGTGGCAGCTCGGCGACGGGCGACGACGCGACCATCGCCGTCGGCTCGCTCTACGAGCCGCAGAACCTCAGCAACACCGGCGGCGGCGGCCAGGGCGTCACGGAGGCCTTCACCGGCAACGTGTACGAGGGCCTGTACCGCCTCACGGACGACGGCGAGGTCGAACCGGTGCTCGCCGCCGACAGCACGGTGAGCGACGACGGCCTGACGTACACCTTCACCCTCAAGGACGGCGTCACCTTCCACTCCGGCGACCCGCTCACCTCGGCGGACGTGAAGTCGAGCATCGAAGCCGTGACCGCCGAGGACTCGCAGTCGGCACGGAAGAGCAGCTTCGCGGTGATCTCCGGCATCGCGACCCCCGACGACAAGACCGTCGTCATCACCCTCTCCGAGCGCTCCATCTCCTTCATCTACAACCTGAGCTACGTCTGGATCGTCAACGACGCGGCGAAGGACCTCAAGACCACCGAGGACGGCACGGGTCCGTACACGCTCGGCGACTGGAAGCGCGGCAGCACCCTGAGCCTCGAGCGCTGGGACGACTACTGGGGTGAGCCCGCCAAGAACGCGGAGGTGGTCTTCACCTACTTCACCGACGCGACCGCGCTCAGCAATGCGCTCGTCACGAAGCAGATCGACATCATCACGAGCGTGCAGAGCCCCGACCAGCTGAGCCAGTTCACCGACAACGCGGACTACGTCGTCTCCGACGGCGACTCCACGACGAAGGAGCTGCTCGCCTTCAACGACCGGGTCGCCCCGTTCGACCAGGCGCTCGTCCGCAAGGCCGTGTACTCCGCGATCGACACCAAGAAGCTGCTCTCGTCGATCTGGGGCGACTACGGCACGCTCATCGGGTCGATGGTCCCGCCGACGGACCCCTGGTACGAGGACCTCACGCAGGTGAACCCGTACGACCCCGAGCTCGCCAAGCAGCAGCTCGCCGAAGCGGGCTTCGCCGACGGCTTCACCTTCACCCTCGACACCCCGAGCTACGACCCGCACCCGGCCGTCGCCGAGTTCCTCCAGAGTGAACTCGCGAAGGTCGGCATCACGGTCGAGATCAACACGATCAGCGCGGACGAGTGGTACTCGAAGGTGTTCAAGGAACGCGACTTCCAGGCGACCCTCCAGGAGCACGTGAACGACCGCGACGTCGTCTGGTACGGCAACCCGGACTTCTACTGGGGCTACGACAACCCCGAGGTGACCCAGTGGGTGTCGGAGGCCGAGCAGGCGACGACCACCGAGGAGCAGACGGCGAAGCTGAAGCTCGTCAACGAGCAGATCGCCGAGGACGCGGCGAGCGTGTGGCTCTACCTCTACCCGCAGATCGTCGTCGCCGCGAGCGACGTCTCGGGGTACGGCGTCAACGGCCTGAACTCGCAGTTCTTCGTGGCGGACATCGTCCGCAAGTAGTCGTCGCCCGGGCCGACCGGCACCGCCCGGTCGGCCCGGGCCTCGCTACGCTGAGGTCCACCATGCTCGCTTACCTGCTGCGCCGATCCGCGTTCCTCGTGGTGTCGTTCCTCGTCGCCATGACGGTGCTGTTCGTGCTGCTCCGGCTGCTGCCGGGCGACCCGTCGAACGCCCTGCTCTCGGTGAACGCCACGCAGGAGCAGATCGACGCGGCGCGCGAGCAGGTGGGAGCCGACCGGCCGCTCGGCGAGCAGTTCGCCGCCTGGTTCGGCGGCGTCCTCACCCTCGACCTCGGTTCCTCGTTCGTGAGCTCGCTCCCGGTCGGACCCGAGATCGCGTCGCGCCTCCAGGTCACCGTGCCGCTGACGCTCCTCGCGTTCCTCCTCGCCGTGGTGCTCGCCCTCGTGGCCGGTGTCGTGTCCGCACTCCGGGCCGACCGCTGGTACGGCATCGCGTTGTCCGGCCTCTCGCAGCTCGGGATCGCCGTGCCGGTGTTCTGGGTCGGCATCCTGCTCGTCAGCGTGTTCGCGGTGACGCTCCGACTGTTCCCGTCCGGCGGCTTCCCTCGCGACGACTGGGCAGATCCTGCCGCGGCACTCACGAGCCTCGCCCTCCCGGTCATCACCATCGCCATCGTCATGAGTGCGTCGATCACCCGATACGTCCGCTCCGCCACGCTCGACGTGGTCGGGAGCGACTATCTGCGCTCGGCACGGGCGCAGGGAGCCGGCTTCGGTGAGGCCCTGCTCCGACACGGCGCCCGGAACGCCGCGGTGCCCGTCGTGGCGATCCTCGGCATCGAGCTCGCCACCACCTTCCTCGGCGCCGTCGTGGTCGAGAGCGTCTTCAGCCTGCCCGGCCTCGGGTCGATGCTCCTGACGGCGATCCAGCAGCACGACTACCCGAACATCCAGGGCATCCTCCTCGTCTCGACCCTCGTCGTCCTCCTGACGGGTTTCGTCGCCGACATCGCGCAGCGGCTCATCGATCCGCGTCTGCGCACTTCGATCTCGGGGAACGGGCTCCGATGAGCGCCGTCGACGCCCAGACCGCGCTCGCCGACCGACGCCCGGTGCGGCGCCGCGCCCGGTCCGCGACGCTGACCGTCGGACTCGTCCTCGTCGGCGTCATCGCCGTCCTGGCGGCCGTCTCGCTCGTGTGGTTGCCCTTCGCCCCCACGGACACCTCCGGCGGTCGTCTCGAAGGCCCGACCGGCACCCACTGGCTCGGTACGGACAAGCTCGGTCGCGATTTGATGACCCAGCTCATGATCGGTGCGCGCATCGCGCTCGCGACCGGGGCGGGGGCCGTCGCGGTCGGCGCGGTCATCGGTATCGCCGTGGGACTCGCTGCGGCCTTCGCGTCGGCCTGGCTGGACGACACGATCTCCGCCGCGCTCGACGTCGTGATCGCCTTCCCGGTGCTCCTGCTCGCCATGCTCATCGTGGCAGCCCAGGGCGCGTCACTCGGCACCGCCATCATCGCGATCGGACTCGCCATGTCGGCCATCGTGGCCCGCCTGACCCGGATCCTCACGAAGCGGGTCCTCAGCGAGCAGTACGTGGTCGCGGCCAGGACTGCCGGGACGAGCTGGGCCGGTGTCATCGGCCAGCATGTGCTCCCGAACATCTGGCCCACCCTGAGCGTCAACCTCGCGCTGCAGTTCGGCATCGCCGTCCTCGCCGAAGCGAGCCTGTCGTACCTCGGCCTCGGCGCGCCACCGCCGAACGCCTCCTGGGGACGCCTGCTGCAGGAGGCCCAGGCCACCGTCACGACGGCACCGGTCGGCGCGATCGCTCCGGGTGTCGCCGTGGTGATGCTCGTGGTGGGCGTGAACTTCATCGCGGACGGCCTGCGGGACCTCGGCGATCCGACGAGGAGGCGCGGCGCATGAGCGATCTCCTCGACATCTCCGGACTGACCATCACCCGAGGCGTCCGGCGCGGTGCTCCCGACGGCGCTGACCGGCCGCTCCTCGACGGGCTGGACCTGACCATCGCCGCCGGGGGTCGCCTCGGACTCATCGGCGGTTCCGGGTCCGGGAAGTCCTTGACCTCCCTCGCGGTGATCGGGCTGCTCGGCGAACAGCTGAGCGCGAGCGGCAGCGTCGAACTGGCCGGCACCCAGGTGATCGGTGCCCCGGACCGCGCGCTGCGGCCACTCCGCGGTCGGGTTGCCGGACTCGTCTTCCAGGAGCCGCTGACCGCACTCGACCCGCTCATGCGGGTCGGCGCCCAGCTCGCCGAGCCCCTGCGTCGCCATCTGGGACTCCGGGGCGAACGGCTCAAGGAGGCCGTCGAAGCAGCCCTCGTCGAGGTGTCCCTCACCGACACTGCGCGCATCGCCGCCTCCTACCCCCACGAGCTGTCCGGCGGGCAGCGGCAGCGCATCGCGATCGCCATCGCGCTCGCCGGTCGCCCGCAGCTCCTCATCGCGGACGAGCCGACGACGGCGCTCGACGTGACCGTCCAGGCGGAGGTGCTCGCGCTCATCGACCGGCTCGTCCGGGAACGCGGCATGGCGCTCCTGTTCATCAGTCACGACCTCGCCGTCGTGTCGACCATGGTCGACGAGGTCGTCGTGCTGAGCGAGGGTCGGGCCGTGGAACGCGGCGCGGTGGCGCAGGTGCTGACGGCACCGCAGCACGAGGACACCCGTCGTCTGGTCACCAGCGCACGCGCGCTCGACGACGCGCTGGAGGACCCACGATGACCGATGCACCGATCACGACGACGCCGATCCTCGAGCTGGATGCGGTCGGTTTCCGGTACCGCGGCGGTCAGGAGGCCCTGGCCGACGTGTCGCTGGCCGTCGGCGCAGGAGAGGCCGTCGGGATCGTCGGTCAGTCCGGCGCCGGTAAGAGCACCCTCCTCCGGCTGCTGCTCGGCCTCGACCGGCCGACCACGGGCTCGGTCCGGTTCGACGGTGGCGCACTGGACCCCCGCGATCGGACACGGGTCCGTCGGTTCCGCGCATCGGTGCAGGCCGTCTTCCAGGATCCGTACTCCTCGCTCGATCCTCGGCAGCGCATCGGGCGCATCGTGGCCGAACCGCTGCGATCCCTCCGTCTGGCGACCACCGAGCAGGCGACCGTCCGCGCGACCGAGGCACTCGAGGCGGTGGGACTGCCCGCCGACGCGGCGTCGCGGTTCCCGCACGAGTTCTCGGGCGGCCAGCGGCAGCGGATCGCCATCGCCCGCGCGATCGTCCCGAACCCCCGGCTCCTCCTCGCCGACGAGCCCGTCAGTGCCCTCGACATGAGCACCCGGATCCAGATCATCGAGCTCCTCGCCGAGCTGCGGGCCTCGAACGGTCTGGCGCTCGTCATGGTCTCGCACGACCTCGGCACGGTGGCAGCGCTGTGTGAACGCACGATGGTCCTCCGACACGGGCAGGTCGTCGAGGCCGGCGCCACCGCGCAGGTCCTCCACGATCCCGCCGAGGCCTACACGAAGCAGCTCATCGCGGCGATCCCCCGCCTCCCGCGCTGAGTCGACGACGAGGCCGGACGACATCGGCCCGGCCGAGCCGGGAATACGGCGCCGGCGGACGGTGTTCGACTCCGAGTGGCCTCGGCCGCATCGACTCTCCACAGGAACAGGACCCGTGACGCAGGATTCAGCGCAGCCCGACGACCACGACGAGGACCAGCCTGGGGCCGAGCGCCCCTGGCTCAGCGACGAGGAGCGGGCGGCACTCCGCAAACCACTTCCGGAGCGGGCGGTCGTCACGAGCCTCGCGTTCACCGGTCTCGTCGCGGCGTTCATGATGACGCTCGTCACCCCACTCGTGCCGACGCTTCCCACGATCCTCGGCGTGCACGCCTCCGACAGCATGTGGGTCGTGACGGCCACGCTCCTGTCGGCCGCGGTCGCGACCCCGATCGCCGGTCGGCTCGGCGACCTCTACGGCAAACGACGGATGGTGCTCATCCTGCTCGGGATCATGATGGCCGGATCGGTGCTCGCCGCCTTCTCGTCCACGATCGTCCCGCTCATCGTCGCCCGTGCCCTCCAGGGGATGGCGATGGGCGTGATCCCGCTCGGCATCAGCATCCTGCGCGACGTGCTCCACGCGAAGCGGCTCGGCCCCGCGGTCGCGCTCGTGAGTGCCACCCTCGGCATCGGTGGTGCCGTCGGTCTCCCGATCTCCGCCGTGATCTCGCAGTACCTGGACTGGCATGTGCTGTTCTGGGTCGCGGGTGCACTCGGGCTCATCGGCTTCGTCCTCGTCGCGCGCTTCGTCCCGGTGAGCACCCTCCGGAGCGAAGGCGGTTTCGACTGGATCGGCGCGATCGGTCTCGCCGCCGGCCTCGTCCCGATCCTCCTCGCCGTCTCGAAAGGCAACGAGTGGGGTTGGACGAGCGTCGGGACCCTCAGCTGCTTGATCGGCGGCGTCGTCGTGCTCCTGCTCTGGGGGTGGTTCGAGGTACGGTCCTCCAGCCCGCTCGTCGACCTGCGCATCGCCGCCAGGCGGACGGTGCTCTTCACGAACCTCGCATCCATCACGGTCGGCTTCGCCTTCTTCGGCAGCACGGTCGTCCTCCCGGGCATCCTCGAGGCGCCGGTCGGCACCGGGGTCGGTCTCGGGCAGAACATGCTCATCGCGAGCCTCTGCCTCATGCCCAGCGGTCTCATCATGTGGGCGATGTCGCCGGTCGCCGCTCGACTGACCGCGGCCAAGGGCGCCCGGTTGAGCCTGCTGATCGGCATCGCGATCATCGCGGTCGGCTACGCGATCGCGATCGGACTCATGACCGAGGTCTGGCACACCGTGCTCACGGCCACCGCGGTCGGCTTCGGGGTGGGGTTCGCCTACGCCGCCATGCCGACGCTCATCATGGGTGCCGTCCCGCCCAGCGAGACGGCGGCGTCCAACGGACTCAACTCCGTGATGCGGACGCTCGGTTCCACGATCGCGAGTGCGGTGATCGGCGCCATCCTGGCCTCCCAGGTCGTCACCGACGGAGCTGTCACGACACCCAGTGCGGACGCCTTCCGTCTGAGCTTCGCGATCTGCGCTGCAGCAGCCGTCGTCGGACTCGTCTGCACGATCCTGCTGCCGCGGCACCTGGCCAAGGACACCCGCTCCAGCCTCCACGAGGGCTGACGGGCGATCAGCCCACGATCCCGAGCGCGAACGGGAGGACCGGGCCGGATCCGGCGCGGCGGAGCGCGCGACCGGCGACGGTGAGCGTCCACCGACTGTCGGCCCGGTCGTCGACGAGCAGGACCGGCGCGCCCTCGAGCGCTGCGAGCTGCGCCCGGAGTTCGGATCCGACGGTGAAGGCGTCCCAGACGCCCGCCAGACGGTAGGCGCTGTTGCCGCCGGGACCACCGCGCGGGCCGTCGCCGACGAGGTCGAGCTCCCCGAGGTACGGCAGTCGCCCGAGCGACGCGATGCCCCTCGCCACCGAGTCGACGAGCTGCGGACGCGACCGTGACGGCACACTGACCACGGCGGCCGGCCGTTGCGTCCACGGCCAATCCGCCAGGACGCGGACACTCGCGTCGATGACCGCGCGGGAGGCGGGAGCGTCGGGTGCACCCGCGGCGAAGAGCTCACGCAGCACACCACCCCAGCCGAGGTCGGTGAGCCGAGCGAGCGCGCGCCCGGCCTCGAGGCGGTCGTCGAGCGCGATGCGTCCCTTCACCGCTGCGCCGTCGGCGGTGACGCCGAGGCGGTCGGCTCCCGTGGGCCACTGCGCCCGCGGTTCGAGCTCCACGCCGACCCGACCGAGCGCTTCCGACGCGGAGGCGGCCGCCGCACTGTCGAGTTCGGTGGGGAACCACGGCCCGGCGCAGCGGTCGCACCGGCCACAGGGCACCGCGCTCGCGTCGTCGAGCTCACGTTGCAGCACGAGCATCCTGCACTCGTCGCCCCGCTCGTAGGCCAGCATCGCCTGTTGCTCCGCCACCCTGGCCTCGGCGATCCGCCGGTACCGCTCCCGGTCGTAGACCCACGGCTGCCCGGTCGACACCCATCCCCCGGCCACCCGCTGCACCGCGCCGTCGACGTCGAGCACCTTGAGGAGGAGTTCGAGGGGTGTGCGACGCAGGTTGACGAGCGCCTCGAGCGCGGGCGTGGACCGCGGCTGACTGTCGAGTGCGTCGAGCACCGCGGTGGCCCGCGCTTCGTCCGGCATCGACGCGGTCGCGAAGTACTGCCAGATCTCCTCGTCCTCCGCCCCGGGCAGGAGCAGGACGTCGGCATGCTCGGTGGCGCGGCCGGCGCGACCGACCTGCTGGTAGTACGCGACCGGCGAGGACGGAGCGCCGAGATGCACGACGAACCCGAGGTCCGGTTTGTCGAACCCCATGCCGAGCGCGCTCGTCGCGACCAGCGCCTTCAAGCGGTTCTCCTTGAGGAGCCGCTCCGACTCCTCGCGTTCATCGGGATCGGTCCGGCCCGTGTAGGCCCGGACCTCGTGACCGGCCTCGCGCAGCAGCCGCGCGGTGTCCTCCGCGGCGGACACCGTGAGCGTGTAGATGATGCCGGACCCGGTGAGCCCGCCGAGGTGGCTGAGCAGCCAGGTGAGGCGGTCCCGGGACTCCGGCAGCCGGAGCACGCCGAGCCGGAGGGACGCCCTCGCGAGCGAGCCGCGGATGGTGAGCACCTCGGCTCCGTGGGAGCCTGCGGCGCCGGGTGCGGTGAGCTGCTCGGCGATGTCGCGGACGACGCGTGCGTTGGCCGTCGCGGTGGTCGCCAGGACCGGGACCTCGGCCGGGAGGCGTCCGATCAGTTCGGCGAGCCGCCGGTAATCGGGTCGGAAGTCGTGTCCCCAGTCGGAGATGCAGTGCGCCTCGTCCACCACCAGCATGCCCGTGCGGGCCACGAGGGTCGGGAGCTGTTCATCGCGGAAGCGTGGATTGTTGAGCCGCTCGGGTGACACGAGCAGGACGTCGACCTCGTCGGCCTCCAGGCGCGCCCGGACGTCGTCCCATTCGTGTGCGTTCGCCGAGTTGATCGCCACCGCGCGCACGCCGGCGCGCTCGGCGGCCGCCACCTGGTCGCGCATGAGCGCGAGCAACGGCGAGACCAGCAGCGTCGGCCCGGCGCCCCGTCGGCGCAGGAGGGCGGTCGCGATGAAGTAGACGGCGGACTTGCCCCAACCGGTGCGCTGGACGACGAGCGCACGACGATGTTCGTCGACGAGCGCGAGGATCGCTTCGAGTTGACCGTCGTGGAACGTGGCCCCCGGAACGCCCGTGAGTGCGGCGAGCGCCGCCGTCGCCTCGGCGACCGATCCGGTGGGGGTCGGTTCGGGGTGGGCGGGGGTGGGCGCGCTGGGGTGGGACATGCGGCAAGTCTGTCAGGAGCTGCTGACGGTGGACTGCGTCGGCGTCTCGGAGGGGCGGTGTCCCGTCGGTTGGTCGGTTGTGGAGGAGCCGCTATCGACCGTCCGCTGCGGCGACGAGTTCGGCGATGACGAACTTGGTCTGCCCCATCATGCATTGCATGGCCCGTGCCGCGCGTTCCCGGTCGGGGTCGTTCTGCAGTTCGGCGAGGATGCCTGGCACGATCTGCCAGGACAGTCCCCAGCGGTCCTTGAGCCAGCCGCATTGGCTCGGGGCGCCGCCGTCGGCGATGAGGGCGTCCCAGAGCCGGTCGATCTCGTCCTGGGTGTCGGCTCTGACGGAGAAGGAGAACGCCTCGGTGAACGAGAAGATGGGCCCGGCGTTCATCGCGCTGACGGGGAGTCCCTCGAGCTCGAACTCGACGACCATCGCCTGGCCGGCCGGCATGGGTCCGCCCTCCGGGTAGCGGCTCACCGAGGTGATCCGGGAGTCGGGGAACAGTGACACGTAGAAGGTCGCCGCCTCCTCGGCTTGCGAGTCGTACCAGAGGAACGGGGTGACGCGGTGCTCCATCATGTCGTGCTCCCTCTCAGCCCGGGCGTCGTCGCTCAGGCGCTCTTCTTGCGTTTCGTCGCGGTCGACGGTTTCGACGCCGCGGTCTTGGCGGTAGCGGTCTTCGCGCCACTCGTCTTGGCGGTACCCGTCTTCGCGGTACCGGTCTTCGCCGAGCTGCTCGTCGCGGCGGGCTTGGCGGCGCCGGATCGCTTCGCTCCACTCGCCGTCTTCGCGCCGGTCGTGCCACGTTGCCGTTCGATGCTGCGTTGCAGCACCTCCATGAGGTCGATCGGCTCGGCGCCCGTGTCGTCGTCGGGTTCGGGCTGCTCGCCGAAGGTGGCGGCGGTGTCGAGTGCGTCGCCCTGCTCGAGTTTCGCGTCGATGAGCTTCCGGAGCTGTGCCTGGTATTCGTCGACGAACGCGTCCGGGCGGAAGCGGGACGAGAAGGACTCGACGAGCGCCTCCGACATCTCGAGTTCCTTGGCGGAGATGCGGACGCGTTCCTCGAGGGCCGGGAACCGCACCTCCCGGACCTCGTCCTCCCAGAGCAGTGTCTGCAGGAGGATGACGTCCTCGCGCACCCGGAGGGCACCGAGACGCGTCTTCTGGCGGAGGGCGAACCGCACGATGGCCGTGCGGTCGGTCTCCTCGAGCGTCCGCCGGAGGAGGACGTAGGCCTTCGACGAGGAGGAGTCCGGTTCGAGGAAGTAGCTGCGGTCGAACATGATCGGGTCGAGGTCGTCGCTCGGCACGAACTCGACGACCTCGATCTCGCGGCTGCGTTCCTCGGGGAGTGACGCCAGGTCGTCGGCGGTGAGGACCACCGTCTGCTCGCCGTCCTGGTAGGCCTTGTCGATGTGGTCGTAGCTGACGACCTTCCCGCAGACCTCGCACTTG
Source organism: Plantibacter sp. (assembly GCF_059073635.1). Classification (NCBI taxonomy): domain Bacteria; kingdom Bacillati; phylum Actinomycetota; class Actinomycetes; order Micrococcales; family Microbacteriaceae; genus Plantibacter; species Plantibacter sp. Next base: position 384,982 of record NZ_JCACOF010000009.1, read on the forward strand.
CGCTGGTACCGGATGCGTCCGCCGTCGGCGTCGTGGACCTGGTGCAACGACAGGTCGTGGTCCTCCGTGGCGCTGTACACCTTCACCGGGACGTTCACCAGGCCGAAGGTGACCGCACCCTTCCAGATCGCGCGCATGACCGCTCCCGTCCGCGGGCGGATCCGCCCGCGCTGTCGTGGTGACCAGTAGACACCCGGAACATCGTCAAGGGCTAGCCCTTGACGCCCGTGGGCGGCAGGCTGATCGCCATGGCGAGGACGAGCGGTGGCGGCGCGCAGACGCAGTGGGTCGACGTCGACGGACGCCGGATCCAGCTCACCCATCTCGACAAGGTGCTGTACCCCGAGACCGGCACGACGAAGGCCGAGGTCCTCGCCTACTACGCCGCGGTCGCCGAACACCTGCTCCCGCACCTCGCCGATCGGCCGGTGACCCGGAAACGCTGGGTGCACGGCGTCGGGACGGCTGCGTCGCCGGAGTCGGGGTTCTTCCAGAAGGACCTGGGTGCCTCGGCTCCCGACTGGGTCCAACGGCTCCCCATCGAGCACAGCGATCACACGAACGAGTACCCGATCGTCGACGATCTCGCGACACTCACGTGGCTGGCGCAGCTGGGTGCGCTCGAGCTGCACGTGCCGCAGTGGCGGTTCGACCGGTCCGGCGAGCGCCGTCCGCCCGACCGTCTCGTCCTCGACCTCGATCCGGGTGAGGGGGTGTCCCTCGCCGAGTGCGCGGGGGTCGCGGGCCTGGCGCGGGCGGTGTTGGTGGACATGGGGTTGGATCCGGTTCCGCTCACGAGTGGGAGCAAGGGGATCCACCTGTACGCGGCGTTGGACGGTCGGCAGAGTTCCGAGGAGGTGTCGCTCGTGGCGCATGAGCTCGCGCGGGCGCTGGCCGCGGACGAGCCGGGCCTCGTGGTGAGCGAGATGTCGAAGCAGCGGCGGACGGGGAAGGTCTTCGTCGACTGGAGTCAGAACAACGGGTCGAAGACGACGATCGCGCCGTTCTCGTTGCGGGGTCGGTCGCGGCCGACGGTGGCGGCTCCCCGCCGGTGGGAGGAGCTCGACGATCCGGGGCTGGCGCAGCTGGAGTTCCCTGCGGTGCTCGAGCGGCTGGCGGACGGTGAGGACCCGTTGCGGGTGCTCGGCGACCCGCGTCCGTCGATCACGATCCGCCCGTCGGAACACGAGGACCGGCTCGTGGAGTACCGGCGGAAGCGGGACGCGGAGCGGACGCCCGAGCCCGTCCCGGACGGACCGCCGTCGCCTGCCGCTGCCGGGACACCGCCCTCGTTCGTGATCCAGCGGCACGAGGCCCGGAAACTCCACCACGACTTCCGACTCGAGCACGACGGCGTGCTGGTGTCGTGGGCCCTGCCGAAGGGGGTGCCGACGGATCCGAGCAGCAACCATCTGGCGGTGCGCACGGAGGACCACCCCATCGAGTACGGCAGTTTCGAGGGCACGATCCCCGCTGGCGAGTACGGGGCCGGTGAGGTGACCATCTGGGACGCGGGCACCTACGAGCTGGAGAAGTGGCGCGACGACGAGGTCATCGGGACCCTGCACGGCCGGGCGGGAGGTGCGCTCGGCGGGCCGATGCGGTTCGCGCTCATCCGGACCGCGGGCGGGACGGGACGGGAGGCGCCGTCGTGGCTCATCCACCGGATGCGCGCCCCGGGTGACCCGCCGGCTCCGCCGGTCGCACGGCCTCGTGGGATCCCCACCCCCATGCTCGCGAGTGTCGCGGCACCCGGCGAGCTGGTCGACGACGGATCCTGGGCGTTCGAGATGAAGTGGGACGGCATCCGTGCGATCGCGAGCGTCGACGGCTCGACGGGGCGGGTGCGGTTGTCGAGCCGGAACGGCAAGGACCTCACGGCGGCGTACCCGGAGGTGGTCGAGGAACTCGCGGCGTCGCTCGCCGGCCGTGCGGTCGTCCTCGACGGCGAGATCGTGGCGTCGGGTCCTGACGGCCGTCCCGACTTCTCGCTGCTGCAGCGTCGGATGCAGCTCACCGCGGAGCGGGACGTCGAACGGGAGCGCCGTCGGACGCCGGTCCGGCTGCTGCTGTTCGACCTGCTCGCGCTGGACGACACGGATCGGACGGAGCTGCCCTACCGGGAGCGTCGCGAACTGCTCGAGCGGACGATCGGATCCGGGACCGTCGTCCAGGTGCCACCGACGATCGACGGCTCGCTCGACGATGCGCTCGAGGTGAGTCGGGGGTTGCGGTTGGAGGGGGTGATGGCGAAGGAGCTCGACGGCCGCTACCGCCCGGGTCGGCGCAGCAGCACCTGGGTCAAGTTCAAGCACGAACGCATGGAGGAGGTCGTCGTGGCCGGCTGGCGTCCCGGTCGGGGCGGGCGCTCGGGTGGGATCGGGTCGCTCCTGCTCGGGGTGCCGGGCTCGGACGGGTTGCTGCACTACGCGGGACGGGTCGGAAGCGGCTTCAGCGATCGGGAGTTGGCGGCGACCGCGCTCCGCTTCGAACGGCTGGGCCGGGCATCGACGGCCCTCGTGGGTGTCCCGCCGGCCGACGCGGCCGACGCCAACTGGGTGGAACCGGTCCTCATCGGGGAGGTCCGCTTCAGCGAGTGGACACCGGACGGACGGTTCAGGCATCCGGTCTGGCGTGGGTGGCGCCCCGATCGGACGGTGGACGACCTCGAAGCGCCGGACCGCGGACGCTGAGCCCGCGCATCGACCGCGGACGTCCCGTCAGGACAAGCGGCCGGATTCGGCGAGGAGGGCGAGGACGGCCGAGACCCGTGGGTTGCTCGAGGTGTCGTGCTCGATCCCGAGTGCGGCGTAGATCGCCGTGAGGTGGTTCTGGACGGACTTCTCCGCGATCCCGAGCCTGGTCGCGATCCCCGTGTTCGAGCGACCGGTCGCGAGCAGCTGCAGCACGGCGTACTGCCGGTCGGTGAGCGACTCGAGACTCGACCCCGCTCTGGGCCGGGTCCGGTCGATGAGTTCGGGATCGAGCATCGTCTCGCCACGTGCGGAGACCCGGATGGCCTCGAGGAGGATCTCGCGCGTGAGCGACGAGGTCTTCGACAGGTAGCTCCACCCGTCGCGGACGTCCGCCGGCATCTCGAGCAGCATGTCCATGAGGTCGTAGGCGGACAGCAGGACGACACCGAGGCCGGGTTGCGCCCGGCGGAGGGAGACGCCGAGGCTCACCCCGTTGCCGTCGGGCAGCTCGATGTCCATGGTCAGCACGTCCACCGTTCCCGGGAGGAACAGCCTGCGGGCCTCGGCGACCGTACCGGCACGCCCGACGAACTCCACGCCTGGCGCCCCGTCGAGCAGCTCGGCGAGCATGCCGCCGAGCAGCGGCTGATCCTCGATCACGCCGACACGCAGCGGCCTGGTGGTCGCGGCGTCCGTCGTCGCGTCACCGACCGTGGACAGCGCGGCGGGCGAGGGGTCGGAGTGCGACTGGTGGTGCATGTTCCGAGTATCCCGGATCGACCGGGGAACGACCGAGGGGGAAGCTCCCGAACGACCGCACGTCGATGTCGGCGGTGGCGCGCACGGCAGGTCAGAATGGAGCCATGACCCAGGAGGCCCGGACCGCTCGCGCTGAGCGCTGGAGCGACAGCCGGGCGTTCATCACGGCCAGTGGCGCCATGGCCGCGGTCTTCGGACTCGCGGTGTCCTTCCAGAGCGTCTACATCTACACCTGGGTCGCCCCGGGCGGGACGCGTGGCATGCTCGCCGAACGGGTCACCGCCAACCTCGTCTCGTTGAGCGCGGCGATCCTCGTGCTCGCACTCCTGCTGTGGTCGAGGTGGGGGCCGTCGCTCCACGAGTGGTGGCGCCCGAAGGTGCTCGCGGGTGTCCTCCTCGTGGCGATGCTGACGGGGCTGCTGCGAAGCGGACTCCAGCTCCTGCTGGGCGTGTACCGCGACCCGAGCCTGCAGACGGTCCTCGTCGAAGCCGGGACGACGACGCTCGCCCTGGCGGTCTGCGCGACGTTCGGGTTCAGCCTCAGTGCCGCCCGGCGACGCGCCCGCGAGGAGGAGCGCGCGCACGCCGATCAGCGACACCGGGCCGACCTCGCCCTCCAGTCCCTGCAGGGTGAGGAGCTGCGGGTGAAGCGGGAGGTCGCGGAAGGCCTGCACGGCACCCTGCAGCAGCACCTCGTCCTCATCAGCGCCCAGCTCGCATCCGTCACCACGGCACTCGAGCAGGGCGGCCCGGACGTCGGGTCGGATGCGGCCAGGACCCTGCGGTCGCTCGGCGAGGAACTCCGCACCGTGCGCGAGCGCGACGTGCGCGAACTCAGCCGGCTCCTGTCACCGCCGCTGCTCGAGGTCGGGATCGCACCGAGCATCCGCGCGATCCTGCAACGGCTCCCCCCGTCGATCACCACCAGTCTCGACGTCTCGCCGGACTTCCGGCTCCTCGACGACCCGATCGACAACGTCTTCACGACCGCGGAGCGCGCGGTCGTCGTCCGCACGCTCGAGGAGGGCGTGACGAACGCGCTGACCCACGGGGCGGCCGACCGACTCGTCGTGGACCTCCGGGTCTCGTCGCCCGCCACCGAGCGGCGAGGGACGATGGCGGGCGCCGTCGAGCTGCGCGTCGTCGACAACGGCTCCGGTCTCCGCGACGACGCCGAACCGTCCGGCGGCCTGCTGCAGCTGGATCGACGGGCCGGCGCGTTCGGCGGGTCCCTCAGGGTCGGCCCGGCACCCGACGACGAGACCGGCGGCACCGTCCTGACGCTGACGATGCCCTACCGCTCGCCGGCGATCCGCTGAACCGGATCAGGCGGTCGAGGTCTCGGTCAGCAGTTCGCGGACGCGCGGGACGACCGCGGAGCCGTACAGACCGATGCTGTCCATGAGGTGCTCGTGCGACAGCGAACCGTTGCTGATCTTCAGATCCACGCGGGACAGCCCCAAGCCGTCGACCGCGGTCGCGACCTTCCGTGCGACCGTCTCGGGCGAACCGACGAACAGCGCACCCTCCGGGCCGGCCTCCTGCTCGAAGTGCCCGCGCGTCATCGGGCTCCAGCCCCGCTCGCGGCCGATCCGGTCCATCATCGCCCGGTAGTGCGGCCAGAGCTGCTCCTGCGCGAGCTCATCGGTCTCGGCGATGTGGGCGGGCGAGTGCATGCCGACGGGCTGGGTCGGCAGCTGGAACTGCGCGAGTGCGCGGTGGTAGAGGTCGACGAAGGGGGCGAACCGCAGCGGCCCACCGCCGATCACGGCCAGCATCATCGGCAGGCCGTATCGAGCGGTCCGCACGACCGACTCGGGGCTTCCGCCGACACCGACCCACGTCTTCAGCTTCCCGTGCTCCACCCGGGGGTAGACCGACTGCTCCCGGAGCGGCGCGCGCGTCTTGCCCGACCAGGTGACCGGTTCCTGCTCGAGGAGGGCGACGAACAGCTCGAGCTTCTCCTCGAAGAGCTCCTCGTACTGCGACAGCTCGTACCCGAAGAGCGGGAACGACTCGGTGAAGGATCCGCGGCCCAGGATGGCCTCGGCCCGCCCTCCGGAGATGCCGTCGAGCGTCGCGAACCGCTGGTAGACCCGCACCGGGTCGTCGGAGCTCAGCACCGTGACCGCGGATCCGAGATGGATGCGCTCGGTGCGGGCCGCGATCGCCGCCAGCACGACCTCGGGTGACGAGACCGCGAAGTCCTCGCGGTGGTGCTCCCCCACGCCGATGAAGTCGAGGCCGACCGCCTCGGCGTGGACGCCCTGCTCCACGACGTTGCGCAGGACCTGCGCCTGGGACAGTGGCGCGCCGTCGGCGTCGACCGTGACGTCACCGAAGGTGTCGATGCCGAACTCGAGGGGTGTGGTCATGGGGTTCTCCAACGTCGTGTGGCTCGCCGCGAGCTGTCACGGCGATTGTATGTGTTTGCATACATATCGGTGAACCCCGTCACTCCGACGGGTATTCCCGATCCACCCAGGGTGGCAGAACCGGACGCCGGCTGGGAGCGCCTTCTCAGCCGTCCCTGGCAAGCTGGAAGACCTGCACCCCGAGCCTTGGAGCCCCTGTGTCGCCGCGCCGCCTCTTCCGCCTGATCGCGATCGCCGAGGCGATCACCTGGACCCTGCTCATCATCGGGATGATCCTCAAGTACGTCACGAAGACGACCGACCTCGGCGTGAGCATCGGTGGCGCGCTGCACGGCTTCGTGTTCCTCGTGTACGGCGCGACGGTCCTGCTCATCGGGATCAACCAGCGCTGGCCCATCGGCACGATCCTCGTGGGCCTCGTGAGCGCCGTCGTCCCGTACGCGACCATCCCCTTCGACCTCTGGGCGGACCGCACCGGCCGACTCGACGGGGCGTGGCGCCGCGAGGCGGGCGCCGACCCGCGCGACCAGCGCGTGCTCGACCGCCTGACGCGCTGGCTCGTCCGACACCCGATCCTGCTCGTGGTCGTCGGCGGCCTCGTGGTCGTCGCCGTCTTCACGGCCCTGCTCGTCGTCGGGCCGCCGGTCCCGAAGGGCTGATCGTCAGGGTCCCTGCGGACCGCCGGGGCCAACCCCTACGCTCAGCCGAGCAGCTCGACCAGATCCCGCGTGATCTCGGAGCGGGCCTCATCGGTGGAGATCGTCGCCGTACCGTCGCCGGGCTGCACCCCGTAGTCACCGAAGCTCGCGTGGTTCGCCCCCTCGATCTCGATCATCGTCGCGTCAGCGGGCAACCGGACGCGCGCGTCGGCGACCTTCTCCGGGGTACTCAGTCCGTCGTCGCTCCCCGCGAGGCTCAGCACCTCGAGGGAGGAGCCGGAGAGGTCGTTCGCGCAGTAACTCCCGAACAGGACGAGACCCGTCACTGCGGGATCCTCCGCGAGCTGGCAGGCGCGCACCCCACCGAGTGAGTGGCCACCGACGAACCAGGTGTCGACGTCCGGGGCGGCGGCGGTGAACGTCTCCAGCGGCCGTTGGTCGAAGAACGCCAGGTTGAGCGTCGGCTTCGTGATGACCACGGTCACGCCGGCCTCCTCGACGACGCCGGACAGCTTGTACAGGTAGGCGTACGGGTCGACCTTCGCCCCGGGGATGAAGACGAGACCGGTACCGGAGGCAGGACGCTCGGCGTCCGCGGTCGGGGCGAGGACCACGGCGTCGCCGACGTCGGTGACGGAGACCGCGGGGTCCTCCCACACCGCGAGTGCGGCGGGACGGGTGCCCTGCATGACGATCTGGGTCCAGACGACGAACCCGAGGACGACGACGAGCACCGCACAGAGGATTCCGATGAGGATCGGCTTCAGCCGCCCCGCCCGCCGTGGTCGGCCAGGGTGCTCGGTCACATCGCTCATGTCGTTCCTCCACGCTCGGCGCCCCGCGAGGATCACGGCGGACCGGCTCCCTCCAGTATCCCAAACCCGGCCCGGCGCGCGTCGGTCGCGAGCCACGCTGCTGCCCGCTGGGCGCTCGAGTCCCGGTCGCGCTGTCAGGCGATCGGCCTATGCTCGACGGGTGACCACCACTCGCACGAAGCACCCCACCGGGCCGTCGATGACGATCGGCCTCATCACGCACCCGACGAAGAACATCGACGACTCCGTCCGCATCCTCCGCTCATGGCAGCTCGAACACGGCGCGCGCCTCGTCGGACTCCGCGCCGAGGCCAACCGGCTCGGCGACGACGTCGAACTGCTCGACGAGGACGCCTTCGCGTCGTCGGTCGACGTCGCCGTGGCGATGGGCGGCGACGGCACGATGCTCGGGGCGATGCGGCTGCTCGCCGGCCGGTCCGCACCGGTGCTCGGCGTCAACTACGGCAACGTCGGCTTCCTCGTGGAGGTCGAACCGGCCGCACTCGCGGAGGCGCTCCAACGGGTCAGCGACAACGAGTTCTCCCTCGAACCGCACCACGGCCTCGAGGTGACGATCACCACCGGCGAGCAGGTCGCCCATCTCCTCGCCTTCAACGACGTCTCCATCGCCCGGCGCCCGGGAACCGGCGTGGTCATGGCCGACCTCGCCGTGGACGGCACCGCCTACGGGTACTTCAAAGCCGATGCGATCGTGATCGCCACCCCGACCGGATCGACCGCCTACAACTACGCGGCCGGCGGACCGGTGCTCTCCCCCGCCGTCGCCGCCACCGTCGTGACGCCGGTCGCCCCGATGTCGGGCATCGACCGCTCCTTCATCCTCGGGCCGGCGGAGCGCCTGCAGTTCTCGATCGGGACGGCGACCAAGCAGGCCGCCGTCGAGATCGACGGCCAGGTCCTCGCCGATGTTGCAAGTGGCGCGGTCGTGACCGTCCGGCTCGTGCGCGACGCAGCCAACGTCGTCCGTCTCGACCCGAGCCGGCACTCGCGCAAGGGCCGGATGAAACTCAGCCTGCTCGACCTCCCGTTGCGGCGCGATCAGCTGCTCGACCTCGTTCCACCGGACATCCGCGCGCGCGTCGAGCGTCCGTCGCGGGTCCGCCGGACGCGGAGCAAGCCGGCCGACCCCTCGCACTGAGTCCCGCGCCCGCCCGCAGCGCGGCGCCGGGGCGGGGCGGGGCGTCACGACGTCGGCAGGACGACCCCGATCGGTTCGCGCTTCTCCGCCTGGAAGCGGTCCTCCGTGCGTCCGTAGGCCCAGTACCCGGACAGAGAGAGCTGGGAGCGGTCGAGCCCTCGTTGGGTGAGGAACACCTCGCGCAACGCCTTCATCGACTCCCGCTCGCCATGGGCGAAGACCTGCACGCGTCCGTCGGGCCACGGGTGTCCGCTGATGGCGGTCGCGAGGAGCGCGGCCGTCGATTCGTCGCGGGCCGCACGGCCGACCCAGATCAGCTGCACCCCGGCCGGGTGGTCGAGGTCGACGAGGTCGTCCCGGCCACCGATCTCGAGGAACGCGAGCCCTTTCGCGTCCGCCGGGAGCGCCTCGAGGGCGGCGGCGATCGCGGGGATCGCCGACTCGTCGCCCGCGAAGAGGTGCCAGTCGGCGGTCGGGTCGGGTCGGTAGGCACCGCCGGGTCCGGCGAGCACGACGCGGTCTCCCGGCTGCGCGGCAGCGGCCCACGGGCCGGCGATCCCCTCATCGCCGTGCACCACGAAGTCGATGTCCATGGTGCCCGCCGCCTGGTCCACGCGTCGCACCGTGTAGGTGCGGGTGACCGGGAGGTCGGCGGGTGCCAGCGTCTCGCGGAGCGCCGCGAGGTCGTACGGCGGCTCGAGGCCGAGTTCGGGCTTGGCGAAGGAGATCTTCACGTAGCTGTCGGTGGCGTCCTTGGGCTGGAAGTCGGCGAAGCCGGGACCGCCGAGGGTGAGGCGCACGAGGTGCGGTGTGACCCAGGAACTGCGGACCACCTCGAGGATGATCTGTGGACGTGGGGCTCGAGGTCGCGGTGTCGTCGTCATGATTGTCTCCATTCTGCCGCCCATCGGACGGTCTCGGCATCCCCGATCCCGCTGTCATACTTGAGGGATGGCTACGACCGCAGGCTGGTACCCGCACCCCGACGACCCGACGAAGGAACTCCACTTCGACGGCGAGACCTGGGGCGACTCGAGGGTGCTGCGGTTCCAGCGGGACAAGCCGTCGCAGGCCGAAGCCGCGGGCTGGTACCCGCACCCGACCGACGAGGAACGCCAGGTCCACTTCGACGGACGAGCGTGGACGGACACGCGGGTGTTGCAGCTCAGCGGCGGCGCTTCCGGTGACGGTGGGCAGGCGCCGGTCTACGTGTCGCCCGCCGAACTGCCGGCACCGGAACGCGAGAGCCGTGCCTGGACGATCACCAAGGCCGCCCTGTCGTTCGGGCCCATCGTCGCCATCGCGGTCGTCGGCGTGCTGGCGATCGTGAGCGGCAACACCGGGGGCTGAAGGCACCCTCCACGACGACGAAGAGCGCCCCGCCGAACCGGCGGGGCGCTCCTCGTGTACATGGGTCCTACTTGGCGGCGACGGCCTCGGGGGTCGCGATCGACGAGGCGAGCACCTCGTCGAGGCCCGCGGACGCCTCTTCGTCCGTCATCGACTGCGCGAGCGCGAGTTCGGAGACGAGCACCTGGCGCGCCTTCTGGAGCATGCGCTTCTCGCCGGCCGACACGCCGCTGTCCTGGTCGCGACGCCACAGGTCGCGGACGACCTCGCCGACGCGGTGGACGTTACCACTGGCCATCTTCTCCTGGTTGGCCTTGTACCGACGCGACCAGTTGCCGGGCTCCTCGACGAACGGCTCGCGGAGCACGCCGTAGACGGCCTGGACGCCGTCGTGGTCGATGACGTCGCGCACACCGACGAGGTCGGCGTTCGCGATCGGCAGCTTGATGGTGAGCTCGGACGTGTGCACGCGAAGCGTCATGACGTCCTGCTCGACACCCTTGATCGTCACCTTCGACAACTCGGTGATGGTGACCGCTCCGTGGTGCGGGTAGACCAGGGTCTCTCCAACGATGAACTGCATGGTTCCTCTTCTCTTCTCAGGTCGTCACCGGTACTCGCGCACCGGCGTCGTCGTGCTCCGGCGGTTCAGCGGCCGGATGGTTCGGGGGTCGGTGGTGGCGGTGACGCGCCGACGGGTCGTTCGTCGAGCAGCCAGGCGGGCAGCAGGGCGACCAGGGCTTCGACCAGTTCGTCGTCCGAGACGTCGATGCGTCCGCGGCGCCAGCCGTCGACGAGGGAGAGCGTGCCACCGGCGACATAGGCGGAGACCAGGCCCGCCGGGATGCCGACCGGGACCTCGGTGCGCTCGAGCAGCGAGCCGATGAGGTGGTCGGCGTGCTCGCCGACGAGGTCGTCGAACGCGCTGCGGGCGACGGGGAGCTCGAGCACGCTCGAGTAGAGCGGTGCGTCTTCGAGGAGCTGGGCGACGAGGCGTCGGTAGGCTTCGCGGGCGCGCTCGGCGCTGCCCAGCGACTCCCCGGCGGGACGCACCGAGACACCGGACGCGGCAAGGCCGGCGAACTGCACCCGTAGGTAGGCCGCGGTGAGGTCGTCGAGGCTGGAGAAGTGTGCGTAGAACGAGCTGCGGCTGATGCCGGCGACCCGGACGATGTCGCCGACGGACACCCGTTCCGGCCGACCGGCGAGGATGGTGGCGACGGCGTCGAAGATCGTCTGCCTGGTGCGCTCGGCACGTGGGTCGCCCGTCACTCGGAGGACGGGAGCGAAGCGCTCGACGCGCGACGGCGGAGCGGGACGTTCAGTGGTGGACTGCTCGACACCGAGGGCGGGAACTCCTGATGTGCGAGGCATTCCCACCAGTGTACCACGACTTCTCGGACAGCTGTCCGAGACAGGTGTCGGCTCGGGGACCGAAGCGGTGCGGACAGACGTTTCCCGGTCACTGAGCTTGTCGAAGTGCCCACGAGGAACCCTTCGACAGGCTCAGGGACCGAAACGTTCACGGTGAACTTCTTCCGGTCACTGAGCTTGTCGAAGTGCCCACGAGGAACCCTTCGACAGGCTCAGGGGCCGGAAACGGTCAGAACGGTGCGGGATCCGGTTCGGTCCGATACTGCTTCCCGTCGGGTGTCGTCCAGTCGAGGACCCCGCCCGGCCGATGCTCGAGGTCCCACCCGGGGAGGTGCTTCATCCGGTGGTGATGTCGACACAGGCAGGCGAGATTGCCGACATCTGTCGTCCCGCCGTCCTCCCACGCGACCGAATGATCGAGGTCGCAGGCCCGGGCTCGCCTGCCGCAGCCCGGTGCCCGACAGGTGCCGTCCCGGAGGCGGACCGCGCGTTGCAGATCGGCCGGGAACGCGGTACTGATTCCGCCCGACGGAGAGGACCGCGCCGGTTTCCGGCTGGACGAGGATCCGGGTGAAGCTGGGCGCGTTCACCGCGATACGTGCGGCGGTCTCCGGGTCGATCGGGCCGTAGCCGTCGAGGGTGGCCGGGGCGTCGCTGACACCGGCCATGCTCAGCGCCGGGACGGTGATCTGCACGGTGGGCTTGATGTGCTCCTGCACCTCGATCGGGTGCGGGAGCACCGGGCTCGACATGACGTCGTCCGGGGTCACGCCGGTGAGCGCGAGCGCCGCGAGGGCGTCGGCCTGCAGCTGCGCGCACGTGCGGGTGTCACCGGCCTTGCGCGATTCCGCGGCAGCCGCCTCGACCCGCTCGATGATGCCTTGCGCGATGGGTGCGGTGGTGAAGAGGTGCACCCAGGCCATGCCGTCGGCTGCGGGTTCGAACTCGACCCGGCGGTCAGCCTCGGAGCGGACTGCGCGGGCGGTGATGGATTCGGGGTGGAGGCGCTCGCGCAGGACGCGGGCGCGCGTGCGGAGGCCAGCGGCGGTCGTGCGCTCGGCGACTGGCAGGACCTGGTCGAGGAACACCGCCCGTCCCGCGGTCGGGACGTCACAGAGCTGGTCGGTGATCACCTGCGCATGCCGCGCCGAGATCCGGCCGGCCTCGAGCGACGCGAGCACAGCCGGTGCGTCATTCACGAGGCGTTCGGCGTCGTTCGTCGCAAGCTGGACCGTCCGCTCCGGCATCCGGGTCGCCATCGCGAGGGCCGCACACGTCGACCGGCGGGAGAGCGCCTGACGTTCAGCCGGCGGGAAGATCGCCGGGACCGTGGCGTCCGCGAACGCGTCCGCGTAGGCGGCGGAGCGGGCCAGGAGGCGCGCCTTCCGCGCGTCCAGGACGGCCTGCTGCCGGTGGATCTCCGCCCACTCGTCCGAGAACTCCGCCAGCTGCGCGGCGTACTCGTCGCCAGCGCGGATCGCGGCGGCGGGGGTGGTCTCGGTCATGGAACAAGTTCACCATGGACCACTGACATTCCAGATGCCGAGTCGACCGGTCGGGAAGTTGCTCGTGGCCCTTCGACAAGCTCAGGGACCGAAAGAGAGATACCGGCTTCGCGGGGTCTCTGGCGCGCCCTTCGACAGGCTCAGGGACCGGAGAGGGTTGCTCGGCGAACGGAGTGAATGCGAGTGCACCTCTCCCGGTCACTGAGCCTGTCGAAGTGCCTACGCGAGCCCTTCGACAAGCTCAGGGACCGGAGCGCCTTTCGGGACAGGACCGCTCCCCCTCGCCGGGCTTGTCCAGGTGGAAGTGTTCCCCGGCTACGCGGCTGCCGGGGCGGCGATGTTCACCATCCAAGCGACCCCGAAGCGGTCCTGCACCATGCCGAAGGAGTCGCCCCAGGGGGCCACGCTCAGCGGCTGCTGGACGGTGCCGCCATCCGAGAGCCGCTCGAAGTACTCGCGGAGTCGGGCCTCGTCGGTGTCCGGCCCGCTCAGCGACATCGAGAAGTTGCTGCCCTCGCGATAGTCCATGTGCTTCGGGGTGTCCGACGCCATGAAGACCACACCAGCATCACCCGTGAGCTGGGCGTGCATGACCAGATCCAGCTCGTCCGGTTCGACCTCGGCACCGAAGTCACGGAAGGTCGAGAGCAGCAGCTCGCCGCCGAAGACCCCCTGATAGAACTCCATCGCCTCGCGGGCTGTCCCGCGGAAGCCGAGGTACGGGTTGAGCGTCGTCATGATCGTCCCTTTCGCCTGGGCGGGCGCATCGTCGCGCTCGTCTCGCGATCATTCTCACGCTCCGGCGTCGGATGCGCGAGCACGTTCCGGTGTCTCCGTCACGAGGGGCCGGGACGCCCACGGCTACTAGGCTCGTCTGGTGCCCTCGCAACCCCAGCCCCTCCGCATCGCGATGATCTCGCTCCACACCAGTCCCGGTGACGAGCCGGGTTCCGGTGATGCTGGCGGGATGAACGTCGTGGTCCGTCATCAGGCCGTCGCGATGGGCGCAGCGGGCCACGAGGTCGACGTCATCACCCGGCGGTCTTCGGCCGACCAGCCGTCCGCCGCCTCCCTCGCCCCCGGCGTGACCCTGCGCTTCCTCGACGCCGGTCCCGTCGAGCCGGTCGCGAAGGGTCGGCATGAGGAATTCGTCGAGGACTTCCGCTCGGAACTCGCCCGACTGCCGCGATACGACGTCCTACACGCCCACCACTGGTTCTCCGGCATGGCCGCACTCCCCCTCGCGCGGGAGCTGGGGATCCCGCACGTGCAGAGCTTCCACAGCATCGCCGCCGAGTCCACCACGCCGCTCTCGCACGGCGAGCGCGCCGAGTCCCCCGGGCGCCTGGCCGGCGAGGCACGGCTCGCCGCGGAGTCGGACGCAGTCGTCGCGATCAGCGCGGCCGAGGCCGACACCGCGATCACCCGGCTCGGAGCCCGCCCCGATCGGGTGTCGATCGTGCCACCCGGTGTCGACGGGACGCTGTTCCACCCGCTCGACGGTCCTCGTGCAGGTCGTCCGACCGCGGTGGTCGCCGGTCGCCTGCACCCGCTGAAGGGCTTCGACCTCGCCATCGAGACCATCGCCGCGGTCGCGCCCGAGCTCCGCCCCGAACTCGTCATCGCCGGGGACGTCTCGGTCGACTACGACCGCTACGCCGAGGAACTCGCCGCCCTCGCCCGCGACCTCGGCGTCGCCGACGACGTCCGATTCGTCGGGCCGCAGTCGCGCGTCGGGCTCGCCACGCTGTTCCGCGAGAGCACGCTCGTGCTCGTCCCCTCCCATTCGGAGACGTACGGTCTCGTCGCACTGGAAGCCGCGGCGAGCGGCGTGCCCACCGTCGTGGCGGCCTCGGGCGGCTTGCGGGAGGCCGTCGTCGACGGCGAGACGGGCATCGTCATCGACTCCCGCGACCCGCAGGTCTGGGGCGCCGCGGTCTCGTCCATCCTCGGCGACCCGGAGCGGCTCGCGCAGCTCGGTTCGGCAGCGCGACGTCGGGCAGAGCGGTTCGACTGGCAGCGCTCGGGAGACGCCCTCGTCGACGTCTACCGGACCCTGCTCGACACCACTCCGGCCGCCGCCACCGCTCCGGCGACCTCCGTCTCGTGAACCGCGGACTCCTCCCGCTCGTCGACAGCGGGCGCACCGTCCTGTTCGCCCACGCGCACCCCGACGACGAGACGCTCGCCTCGGGTGCGCTCATCGCCGAGCTCGTCGACAAGGGGGCTCGCGTCGTCCTCGTGACGGCCACGCGAGGCGAGCGCGGCGAGGTCGTCGACGGCCCGCTCCGGTCCCTCGCCGGCTCCGCTGCACTCGCGTCCCACCGCGAGTCGGAGCTCGCCGCCGCCTGCCGGACGCTCGGCGTGGCCGAGCAGTTCTGGTTGGGGACGGGTCCGGCGGCCCGGCCGGGGACGTCGACGCGGTACGTGGACTCTGGCATGCGGTGGGTGCGCGAGGGACTCGCCGGCCCCGCTGACGACGTCTCCCCCGGCGCGTTCTCACTCGCTCCGCTCGACTTCGTCGCCGACGACCTCGTCGCGCTCATCGGACACGTCTCGCCGGACCTGGTCATCAGCTACGACCACGGTGGCGGGTACGGGCACCCGGACCACCTCCGCATGCACGAGGCCGCGATCGTCGCGGCGCGGAGGAGCGGGGTGCCGTTCGCGGAACTCGTGCACCACCGCACCGACCTGGAACCGTTGGGCGACGACGCCGTGTGGTTCCCGCTCGAGCACCGCCTCCCGATCGTCGCCGCGGCGCTCGCGGAACACGCCAGCCAGCTGACGGTCGACGGCGAGCAGCTCGTGCACTCCGGCGGTCAGCGCGAGGACATCACCACCTCGGTGGGCCTGCGACTCCGGTCCCGCTAGGTGGTCGCCGGCTGGTTCCGGTGCTCCCGCGGCATGCGGGCCGCGAGCACGGGGACGAGCAGCATGAGCACGACCGCGGAACCGAAGGCCGCGGGGAACGAGAAGGCGTCGAGCAGTGCGCCGGCGACCAGCGGGCCGACGATGGCGCCGAGATCGGACGTCGCCTGGAAGACCGCGACGGCCCGGCCTCCCCGACCACCCGCGGCGTCTCCGACGGCAGCCGCCGGAGCGGTCCCGAGGAAGGCCGCCGCGACGCCGTAGACGCACAGGGCGACGACAAGCAGCCAGAGCTCGCCGACGAACGGCATGGCGAGCAGCGCCCCTGCCGCGACCGGGAACGCGACGAGCATCGCGGGTCGCCGTCCGACGGTGTCGACGAAGCGGCCGGCGGGACCGAGCGCGAGCGTCTGGGCGACAGCGGCGATCGCGAACGCGATCCCGGTCCAGGCGGCCTCCTCGTGGAGCGCCTCCACGACGAGGACCGGCACGAGTGCGCCACGGACGCCCATCGACGCCCATCCGTTCGCGAAGTTCGCGAGGAGCGCCGCCTGGTACCGGCGATCGGCGAGGACGGTGCGGAACGGCTCGGCCTGCGTGGCGGTCTCGACCGGCGCGGCGATCCGACTGCCGCGCAGCATCACGAGTCCGAGGACGCCGGCGACCGCGAGGGTCCCGGCGTAGAAGAAGAAGGGTGCCGTGAGCGAGATGGTCGCGAGCAGGCCACCGACGGCCGGTCCGGCCATGCCGCCGACGAGGAACCCGCCCTGGTAGAACCCGACCGCCCGTCCACGACGGTGCGGTGGGGTGGTGCGCAGCAGCAGCGTCATCGCGGCGACGGAGAACATCGCCGACCCGATCCCTCCGACCCCGCGGAGCAGGAGTAGCTGCGGATAGTCCGCCGCGAGCCCGACGAGCGCGCTCGACACCGCGACGATCCCGATGCCGGTGGCCAGCACCACCCGCTCGCCGATCCGATCGACGAGCGCACCCACGAACGGGTTCGCGATGAGCCGCATGAGCGCGAAGACCGAAACGACCGCCCCGACCTCGAGGTAGCCGACGCCGAAACTCCGCACGTACACGGGCAGGACCGGGATCACGACACCGAACCCGAGCATCACGAAGAACGCGACACCGCCGAGGACGAGGACCTCGCGGCCGAGGGGCTCACGAGGAACGGCTCCCGCTCCGCCTGGACGACGGAACGGGAGCCGGATCATGCTCTCAGGGTATCGGTGCGATCAGCCGATCGTCGCCGTGTCGATGACGAAGCGGTAGCGGACGTCGCTGCGGACCACGCGGTCGTAGGCGCCCTCGACCTCGTCGGCACCGATGAGCTCGATCTGCGAGCCGATGCCGTGCTCGGCGCAGAAGTCGAGCATCTCCTGCGTCTCGCGGATGCCGCCGATGTTCGAGCCGGCGAGCGAGCGGCGGCCACCGACGAGCGAGAACACCCGGAACTGCTGCGTGTTCTCGGGCAGTCCGACGAAGACCATCGAGCCGTTGAGCTTGAGCGTCGACAGGTAGGCGTCGATGTCGAGGTCGGCGGAGACCGTGTTGATGATGAGGTCGAAGCGTCCGCGGAGCGACTTCAGGGTGCCCTCTTCACCGGTCGCGTAGTAGTGGTCGGCCCCGAAGCGCTTGCCGTCCTCCTCCTTCGAGGTCGTCTGGCTGAGCACGGTCACCTCTGCGCCGAGGGCGTGGGCGATCTTGACGCCCATGTGACCGAGGCCACCCATCCCGACGATGGCGACCTGCTTGCCGGGACCGGCGCCCCAGTGCTTCAACGGCGAGTAGGTGGTGATGCCGGCGCACAGCAGGGGTGCCGCGACGTCGAGCTCGATGCCCTCGGGGATGCTCAGCACATAGTTCTCGTCGGCGACGATCTGCTTGCTGTAGCCGCCGTACGTGGGCTCGCCGTCGTACTCACGGCCGTTGTAGGTGGCGACGTTGCCCTTCAGGCAGAACTGCTCCTCGCCGGCGAGGCAGTTCTCGCACTCGCGGCAGGAGTCGACGAAGCAGCCGATGCCGACGCGGTCGCCGACCTGGTGCTTGGTGACCGCGTCGCCGACCTCGGTGACGATGCCGGCGATCTCGTGGCCGGGGACCATCGGGAAGATGGCCTTGCCCCATTCCTCGCGGGCCTGGTGGATGTCGCTGTGGCAGATGCCGGCGTAGTGGACGTCGATGACGACGTCGTTGGCGCGCGGCGCACGGCGCTCGATGGTGCCGACCTCGAAAGGCGCGTCGGCGGTGGGCTTGATGATGGCGGCGACGGTGGTCATAGGACTCCTCGGGCTGGGGGTGTTGGGGGTGCCGTGGGGCGGGATGCACGCGCCGGACAGCACGTTCGACGCTAGCAGCCCACTCCACCGGACGAACCCCCAAGGGACGATCACCCGAGCTGTGCTACGAGCGGCGCGGAGGTGTGAATCCCTGCAGAGTTGCTTGGCAGTTCCCGCAGAGGATCGGCCTCAGGGTGGCATCCTGCCGCGAACCCGAGCAAGGTGGGGAACTCGTATTCGCGAACGGAACGGAGAACACACATGCTCACCCTGACCGAGAACGCCGGCCGAGTCGTCAAGACCCTCGCCGAGAACGCACCACTCACCCCGGGACTGGTCGTCCCGGACGACGCGTCGTCGCTCACGCACGGCGCCGGACTGCGCATCAGCAGCAGCTCCGACGACAACAACTTCGAAGTCACCATGACGGCGACACCGCACGAGGCCGACCAGGTCATCGAGAGCGCCGGAGCGACCGTCTTCCTCGAGGAGTCCGCAGCCGTCGCCCTGAGCGACGCGGTCCTCGACGCGCAGATCGACGAGCAGGGCGGCGTCCGCTTCGCCCTCGGCAAGGCCGAATAGCGCCCTGATTCAGCAGAACGCCCGGTGATCCACGATCACCGGGCGTTCGTGTGTCCGGGTGGGCTCAGTCCTCGGAGTGTCTGGCGCGACTCGGCTGCACCCGCGGCGGCTCGCCCGGCATCTTCGGGAAGTCGGGAGGGAACGGGAGCTCCCCCAGTCCCTGCTCGAGGTCCCGCTCCCACCACTGCAGGAGGACGTCGATGCGCCCGGCGGTGTCGTGCATGCCGGCCCACGGGTCTCCGGTCGTCCGGAGTCGCTCCGGGACGGTCCGCACGGTGAAGGCGCCCGGGTCGATCTCGGGGAGTTCGTCCCAGGTCACCGGACATGAGACGGTCGCCGAGGCCAGCGCACGGGGGCTGTAGGCGCCGGCCATCGTCCGGTCGCGGTTCGCCTGGTTGTAGTCGACGAAGATGCGTTCACCGCGCTCCTCCTTCCACCACGAGGTCGTGACGCGGTCGGGATCCCGTCGCTCCAGTTCCCGAGCCGCCGCGATCACGGCGTGCCTGACGTCGAGGAACTCGTGCTCCGGCACGATGGGCGCGAACACGTGGACACCTCGGTTGCCGGAGGTCTTCACGAACCCGGTCAGTCCGACCTCCGTCAGCAGCTCCCGCAGCGAGCCCGCAACGCGCACGGCGTCGGCGAAGTCGGTCCCCGGCTGCGGGTCGAGGTCGATCCGCAGTTCGTCGGGATGGTCGGTGTCCGATGCCCGTGACGGCCACGGATGGAACACGACCGTGTTCATCTGCGCGGCCCAGACGACCGCAGCGGCCTCGTCGAGGACGAGTTGCGGATGCCGCCGGCCACTCGGATACACGACGTCGACCGCCCGGACGTACTCGGGTGCTCCTTTCGGCGGGTTCTTCGAGAAGAACCATTCACCGTCCACACCGCCCGGGAACCGCTGGAGGGACACCGGGCGGTCGCCGTTGGCGGCGAGGAAGGCCGGCGCGACCTCGATGAGGTATTCCGCGAGCTCCCGCTTCGTGACACCGGACTCCTCCCAGAGCACGCGGTCGGGACTGGAGAGACGCACCTCGCGGTCGCCGTGCGGTCCGGGGACGGTGAGGACGATCGCGGTGCTGGCCATGTCGGACACCGTACGCGCCCCGCCCGGCGTGGTCACGAGGGTGGTGCTCGTCGCCGCAGCGGAGTAGAACGGGAGCTGTCCATCGAACCCGCCGTCACCACCCTGCCGAGGAGCCACCATGCGCGAGGTCCACGCCTCCCTCTTCCAATCCGTCGACGGCGTCGTCGAGTCGCCCGATCAGTGGCAGTTCGACCACTTCGACGCCGACATGGGCGCCATGATGACCGAGGCGATCGCGCCGATCGACGACGTCCTGCTCGGACGCGTGAGCTACGAGCAGTGGAGCGGGTTCTGGCCGACGGTCGGCGACGACGACCCGTTCGGCTCCTTCATCAACCCCGTGCGGAAGCACGTCGCATCACGCACCCTGGCGGGCCCGTTGTCCTGGGAGAACGCGACGCTCATCCCCGGCACGCTCGAGTCCTTCGTCGAGGAGCTCAAGCGGCAGGACGGCGGGCGCATCGCGGTGCAGGCGAGCATCTCCGTCGTGCGGCAGCTCCTCTTCGCCGGTCTGCTCGACCGGCTCACCCTCATGATCCACCCCGTCGTCGCCGGTGCCGGGCGTCATCTGTTCGAACCGAGCGACCCGGTGACACGCCTGGAGCTCGTCCACTCGGTGCGGACGAGCTCCGGCAACGTGCTCTCGACGTACGCTCCCCGCGCCTAGGCGGGTCGCCGCACGGCCGACTCAGCCCAGGTGGACGGCCTGCTGGTCGCCCGAGGGCAGGAGGTCCTCCTTGCGACCGCGGATGCAGACGATGGCGATGACGCTCGCGATCACGAGGCCGACCGCAGCCGCGATGAACGCCGCCGAGTAGCCCTGGGTGAACGCCACGAGCTGCGACGCCTGATCGGTGACCGTCGCCTGGTCGGTGACACTCGCGTAGACCGTGGTGAAGACCGACAGGCCGATCGACCCACCGATCTGCATGGAGGCGTTCGCCGTGGCGGAGGCCGCACCGGCGTCGTGCGGGGCGACACCCGTCAGCGCGAGGTTCTGCATCGGGACGAAGATCATCGCCATGCCGATCCCGAGCACGAGGAGCGCCGGCAGCACCTGGACGAAGTAGTCGCCGTCGGCCGTGATGCGGCTGAGGTACACGAGGGCGGCCGCCGCGATGAGCGGACCGATGATGAGCAGCGGGCGCGGGCCGATGGCCGGCAGGAGCTTCGTGGCGATCGGGGCGACGATCATGATCGCGACGGTCATCGGGAGGGTCGCGATGCCGGCCTCGAGCGGCGGGAAGCCGAGCACGATCTGCAGGTGGAACGTCAGGTAGAGCAGGGCCCCGATCATGACGCTGCCGACGATCATCTGCATGAGGAAGGCACCGCCGCGGACCCGGTCCGCCACGATGCGCAGCGGGAGCAGGGGCTGCGCGACGCGCATCTCGATGAAGACGAAGAGGGAGAGGAGTCCCGCACCGAGCGCGAGGAAGCCGATGGTGTCGGCGCTCCCCCAGCCGCCCTCGGCGAGCGTGAAGCCGTAGACGAGGGAACCGAGGCCCAGGATGACCGTGATCGCGCCGAGCCAGTCGTAGCGGTTGTCGCCCTCGGCCTTGCTCTCGGTCACGAGGATGAGGCCGGCGATGAGTCCGACGATCACGAACGGCACGTTGACGAGGAGGCACCAGCGCCAGTCGACGAACTCGGTGAGCACGCCGCCGAGGATCAGGCCGACGGCCGCTCCCGCACCGGCGACGGTGCCGAAGACGGCGAAGGCCGTGTTGCGGTCGCGTCCGTGGGAGAAGGTGACGGTGAGGAGCGCGAGTGCGGCGGGTGCCATGAGCGCTGCGAACACGCCCTGCAGACCGCGAGCGACGATGAGCTCGGTCCCGCTCTGGGCGAACCCGCCGAAGGCCGATGCGGCGCCGAAGCCGACCATGCCGACCAGGTAGGTGCGCTTCCGGCCCCAGTAGTCGGCGATGCGGCCACCGAGCAGCAGCAGGGCGCCGAACGCGAGGGCGTAGGCCGTGACGACCCACTGACGCTGCGTGTCGGACAGCTCGAGCTCCTGCTGGGCTGCCGGAAGGGCGATGTTCACGATCGTGCCGTCGAGGACGACGATGAGCTGCGTCATCGCGAGGACGACGAGGACCCACCAGCGGCGGGCCGGGGAACCGGACGGTGCTTCGGTGGGATGCGATGCGGTGGCTGCGGATGCAGACAAGGAGGACCTCCGTGCGAGGGGTGGGGGTGCTGGGGGTTTCCAGCCCCAGATCGATGCTCGGCACACGGCGCGAGTGCAGCACGGTGCGGACGATCAACCACCCCAACCACGAAGTCGGGCAGAGGACCAGGATAGCGGATGCCGACGTCGCTGCACCCGTGAGGCCACGCGGATCACTCCGAGGTGACGAGCTCCAGGACGGCCTCCGGGTGTTCCACCGCCGCGAAGTGCCCGGTCGCCGGCAGTGTGCGCAGCCGGAGGTCCGGGACGAGGGCGGTGAGGACGGCTGTGTCGTCGGGCCCGATGAAGACGTCGCGGTCGCCCATCATGCCGCGGACGGGACACCGCACGCCGCGCCAGACGTGCAGGTCGTAGGCGGCGGCCGCTCGGGCCGCCAGGAGGAACGACGCCGGCCGGACGTCGGCTGCGAGCGCGTCGACGACCGACCGGTCGAGGTCCCGGCGTCGTCCGAACAGGGGCGACATGAGCGGTGCGAGCAGGCCGATCCGGTTCAGCGCGCGGACGAGCCCCGGTCCGCGTTCGCCGAGCGCCTGCAGCACGCGCATCGCCGAGGAGCATGCCCGCGAACCACGGGAGCCGGGCGCCGCCACCGACCGGCTGGCGGATCGCCTCGACGACGCCGATCCCCGTCGGCGAGACGAGGTCGACCCGGATCGTCGCCTCGGGCTCGCGGACGGCGAGGTCGAGCGCGACGAACCCGCCGAGCGAATGCCCGACGACGCGCCAGGACCGGTAGCCGAGCGAGCGGGCGACGGTCGCGACGGCTGTGGAGAGGTCTCCGACCGTCACCGGGTCGGCGGTGGGAAGAGCCGAATCACCCCACCCCGGGAGGTCCACGGCGATGACGTCGTCGACGACCGCGCCCCGCTCGTCGTCGGCTCGGAGGAGTGGTGACCACGTGGTCCAGGAGCCGGCGGCGCCGTGCAGCAGGATCATGGCCGGTCCGCCCGCTTCGCGACCCGCCCGGACGGTGACCGGTCCGATGTCGGTGTCCACCGTGACGCGTCGCAGGCCGAGCGCGGTCGCATCGGCGGTGATCACGGAGGGGTCGTCCGGCGGGGCAGGACGCGAGGAGTTCACGGGCATGCGTGTCATTCGGAAACGAGGTACCGCTCGGATCGGTGCTCGATCGACGACGCCGGTCCCCCGGTGCGGCGCGCAACCCCCCTTCCGGTCGGGAACCCGGCCGCTACCGTGGTCTGATGCCTGAGAACGCACGCGCCGCCGCAGACCAAGCCGCTGGAACCGCACAGAACAGCACGACCCTCCGCACCCTCGCCCGCACCGGCCACGCCGTCAACGGATTGCTCCACGTCCTCATCGGCGGGATCGCGATCTCCATCGCCCTGTCCGGCGCGAGCGGTGGATCCGGCGGCGGCGGTGACGCGGACCAGTCGGGTGCGCTCAAGACCCTTGCAGGCACGCCCGGCGGGATCGTCATCATCTGGGTCGTCGCCGTCGGACTGTTCGCCCTCGGTCTCTGGACGGCGATCTCCGCCTTCCTCGTGCGCGAATCCGACACCCGCAAGCGGTGGAGCAAGCGGATCTCGACCGCCGGACGCGCGATCGCCTACCTCGCCGTCGGATCGACCGCGCTGACCTTCGCCCTCGGCGGCAGCCAGGACTCCTCGCAGTCCAGCCAGGGCCTCACGGCGACCCTCCTGTCCTCCCCCGGTGGGGTGTTCGTCGTCATCGTCGTCGGCCTCGTGGTCATCGGCATCGGCGGCTTCTTCGTCTTCAAGGGCGTCACGCGGAAGTTCCTCGAGGACGTGCACCCGCCCACCGGCACGACGAAGCGTGCCGTCGTCGTCCTCGGGGTCGTCGGATGGGTCGCGAAGGGCGTCGCGCTCGTCACGGTCGGGATCCTCTTCATCGTCGCCGCTGCGACCCAGGACCCCGAGAAGGCCTCCGGCATGGACGGCGCCATCTCGGCGTTGGCCGCGCTCCCGTTCGGCGTCGTCATCCTGCTCGTGGTCGGCGTCGGGCTCATCGCCTACGGACTCTTCTGCGGTGCCCGGGCGCGCTGGGGCAGCCTGTAGGACGGTGAGGCGGGCGCCTCTGGCGGCGACGCGGAGGGGTCGGCTCCAGACCATGTCCTGCAAACGCTTGCGTTGCGACTACCGTTAGGAGTATGACGTCTTCTGATTCCACGACGCAGCCCGAGGCGGAACCCGCCGGCGCTACGCAGACCTTCTCCGACCTCGGCCTCGACGACGCGGTGCTCAAGGTACTCAAGGACGTCGGCTACGAGACCCCGTCCGCCATCCAGGCGGCCACCATCCCGCTGCTGCTCGAGGGACGCGACGTCGTCGGCCTCGCACAGACGGGCACCGGCAAGACCGCGGCGTTCGCCCTGCCGATCCTGTCCCGCCTCGACATCACGCAGAAGACGCCGCAGGCGCTCGTCCTCGCACCGACCCGTGAGCTCGCCCTCCAGGTCTGCGAGGCGTTCGAGAAGTACGCCACCCACCTGCGCGGCGTCCACGTGCTGCCCGTCTACGGCGGCCAGGGCTACGGCGTCCAGCTGTCGGCCCTCCGTCGCGGTGTCCACATCGTCGTCGGCACGCCGGGTCGCATCATGGACCACTTGGAGAAGGGCACCCTCGACCTCACGGAGCTCAAGTACCTCGTGCTCGACGAGGCCGACGAGATGCTGAAGATGGGCTTCGCCGAGGATGTCGAGACGATCCTGGCCGACACCCCGAAGGACAAGCAGGTCGCGCTGTTCTCCGCGACGATGCCGTCGTCCATCCGTCGCATCTCCGCGAAGTACCTGAACAACCCGGAAGAGATCACGGTCAAGACGAAGACCACGACCTCGGCCAGCATCACGCAGCGCTACCTGACGGTCTCGTACCCGCAGAAGGTCGACGCCCTGACCCGCATCCTCGAGACCGAGAACTTCAGCGCGATGATCATCTTCACGCGCACGAAGAACGAGACCGAGACGCTCGCGGAGAAGCTCCGGGCGCGCGGCTACTCGGCGGCCGCCATCAACGGCGACGTCGCCCAGGTGCAGCGCGAGCGGACCGTCAACCAGCTGAAGGCCGGCAAGCTCGACATCCTCGTCGCGACCGATGTCGCCGCGCGCGGTCTCGACGTCGAGCGCATCAGCCACGTCGTCAACTACGACATCCCCGTCGACACCGAGTCCTACGTGCACCGCATCGGCCGCACGGGCCGCGCCGGACGCACTGGTGACGCGATCAGCTTCGTCACGCCGCGCGAGCGCCACCTCCTGAAGGCCATCGAGCGGGCCACCCGCCAGCCGCTCACGCAGATGCAGCTGCCGAGCGTCGACGACGTCAACGCCACGCGCCTCACCCGCTTCGACGACGCGATCACCGAGGCACTCGGCCAGACCGACCGCATCGAGCGCTTCCGCGAGATCATCGGCCACTACGTCTCCCACCACGACGTCCCGGAGGCCGACGTCGCCGCGGCCCTGGCCGTCGTCTCCCAGGGCGAGACGCCGCTGCTCCTCTCGGCCGAGGACGAGCGCCGCCGCCGCGAGGAGTTCGACAACACCAACCGTGGCAACGACCGCGCCGGTCGCGACCGTCGTGACTCCGGCGACCGCGGCTCACGCTTCGACCGCGGCGACCGCGGCGATCAGGGCGACCGTCCCGAGCGTCGCAGCCGTCCGTCCAGCGGACCGATGGCCCCGTACCGCATCGCGGTGGGTCGTCGCCAGAAGGTCGACCCGCGTCAGATCGTGGGCGCGCTCGCGAACGAGGGCGGTCTGAAACGCGAGGACTTCGGCGCGATCCAGATCAAGCCGGACTTCTCGATCGTCGAACTCCCCGCGAGCCTCGGCAACGACGTCTTCGACCGTCTCGAGAACACCCGCATCAGCGGCAAGCTCATCGAGCTCCGTCCCGACCGTGGCGGCCCCGCCCGCCGACGCGACGACGAGGGTGGCACGAGCGGCGGCTCGTACGACCGCAAGCCGCGTTCCTAGCTCGCACGCACACGACGAGGGCCGGACGGAATCCCAGGATTCCGTCCGGCCCTCGTCGTTCCGCACCCGGCGGGGTGCGTCCGTCAGTCGCGCGGGTCGAGCACGCTCGTGACCACGGCGTAGTCCGCGTCGAGCGCGACCTCGAGCTCGTCGCCGTTCTCGAGGAGGACGTCGACCTCGAACGCCTCGCCCGGGTCGTCGCTGCGGTCCACATCGGTCACGGTGCCGCCCTTCGCCTCGGCGAGCGCTGCCTTCGAGGCCGCGTCGAACTCGGTGTCGGTCAGCGGCACGTCGTCGGCGTCACGGGCGTCACGGTCATCGGTGGCAGCCGTGGTGTCACCGTCGTCGATGGCGGTGCCGCCGTCGCGGTCGGTGTTCGACGCCGCCGTGACGCGGTCGTCGTCGGTGTCTCCGAACTCGTCCACCGCGTAGGCGGCGCCGGCTCCGCCGAGGGCGAGGGCCCCGACGACGATCGCGGTGATCCACACGGGCTTCCGGCGCCAGAAGGCCGGCTTGCCGGTGGTCGCCGGGGTCGCGGGGATGGCGGTGTGGTCGGTCGCCTCGACGCGCTCGACGGGTTCGATGCGCTCGGTGGCTGCGGTGGGCTGTGTGGGATCGGTGGGCTGGGAGGCGGTGTTCTCGTTCATGTGCCCCAGACTGTCCGAGGAGCGCTGAAGCGGACCTGAAGCGAGCTGAAGCCGCGTTCAGGAAGCGGACGACGCCGGGAGCGTGACGATGAACGCCGCCCCGCCGAGCGCGCTGTCGACGAGTTCGATCGACCCACCGTGCAGCCGCACGACGTCGGCCACGATCGCCAGGCCGAGGCCCGAACCGCCGGCGTCGCGCGAACGACTCTCGTCGAGGCGGACGAACCGTTCGAACACGTGTGCGCGGGACTCGACCGGCACACCGGGGCCGTCGTCCTCCACGGAGATCCTGACGATCCGACCGTCGGTGGCGGATCCCAGTCGGACCACGGATCGTGCGTGCCGGACGGCGTTGTCGACGAGGTTCCGCGCCACGCGGGCGAGGAGCACCTCGTCGCCGTCGACCCTCGCCGCCGCGACGGCCGCGGACTCGACGCGCAGTCCACCGGCGGATCGGAGACGTGCAGCCTCCGTCAACAGGAGGTCGTCGACGTCGACCGTGCGCCGCGCGGTGCCCGTCGCCCCTTCGTCGAGCTTCGCGAGCAGCAGGAGCGACTCGACGAGCCCCTGCATCCTGGCGCCCTCCTCGAGGACCGTCGAGGACAGCTCGGCCGGGTCGACCCGGTCCGGGTGGAGCGCCGCCACCTCGGCGTACTGCCTGATCACCGCGAGCGGTGAGCGGAGCTCGTGCGAGGCGTCCGACACGAACCGCCGCTGCGCCGTCTGGGCGTCCTCGAGCCGCTCGAGCATGCCGTTCATCGTCCCGGCCAGGCGACCGATCTCGTCGCCCGTGGCGGGGACCGCGATCCGTCGATCCAGTTCGCCGGCCCCCAGTTCCGAGACCTCGCGACGGATCCGCTCCACCGGCGCCAGCGCACGCCCGACGAGCAGCCAGGTCAGGCCGCCGACGAGGGCGACGAGCACGGGGACAGCGATGAGCAGGAGCATCGACACGAGTCCGACGGCGTCGTCGGTCTCCTCGAGGGAGCGGCCCGCGAGGACGACCAGGTCACGGCCGTCGACGTCGACGTCCTCGCTGGCGAACAACACCGGCTCGTCGTCGACGACCGAGACGAACACGTCACCGTCCGGGATCGGCGTCGGGAGCTCGATCTCGTCGTCCGTCCGGTCCACGACACGGCCGTCCTCGACCAGGACCAGGAGTCGACCGTCGTCCTCGGGCAGCGTCGTCGCGTCCGCCGCGACCAGCTGCGCCGAGGCGCTCTCCGCCTCGGCCGATGCGCTCTGTTCGACGCCGGAACGGAGCGCCGCGGAGAAGAGGCCGACGAACGCCACGGAGCCGACCCCGAGGAACAGTCCGACCGCGAGCACCGATCCCAGTGCCGCGCGGGCTCGGACCGAACGCCACAGCCGCTGTCGGGGCGCGACCGTTCCGTGCGGCCCGCCGTCAGCCACGCCCGCCCGCCAACCGGTATCCGAACCCACGCACCGTCTCGATCGAAGCCCGCTCGAAGGGGCGGTCCACCTTGTTGCGGAGATGCCCGACGTAGACCTCGACGATGTTGGGATCGCCCTCGAAGTCGTCGTCCCAGACGTTCTGCAGGACCTCGCGCTTCGACACCACCTCGCCGCCGCGTCGCATGAGGAACTCGAGGACCGCGAACTCGCGCGAGGTCAGGTCGATCGGGACGTCGCCCCGGTGGACCTGCTTCGACGCCGGGTCGAGCCGCAGTTCGCCGACCTCGAGCACCGCCGGCCGCTCCCGCGATCCACGTCGGACGAGTGAGCGGATCCGCGCGACGAGCACCGCGAAGGAGAAGGGTTTGCTCAGGAAGTCGTCGGCACCGGTGTCGAGGGCTTCGACCTGGTCCCAGTCGCCGTCCTTCGCCGTGAGCATGAGGATCGGGGTCCAGTCGCCCGCGTCGCGGAGCTGCTGACAGACGCGGTAGCCGCTGAGGCCCGGCATCATGATGTCGAGGATGATCGCGTCGTAGCGGTGTTCTCCGGCCATCCAGAGTCCGTCGACGCCGTTCGCCGCGACGTCCACGGCGAAGCCCTCCGCCTCGAGTCCCCTCCGAACGCCGTCGGCGAGTCGCACCTCATCGTCCACGACGAGTATCCGCATCCGGTGCGACCTCCAGGCTCCGTGCCGGTCGACGGTCGAGCGGCGCGTCCCAGTCTGGCGCGGACAAGCTGAAGCAGCGCTGAAGCGGGACGGTCCGGCGTGGACCCCCGTACGCTGGAGCGGTGCCAGTCCCCGCCGCCGCCGACCCGTGGGAGCAGTCCCTCGACGCGACGGACACGGCACCGGCGCGTCGCAGACTCCCCCTCTACGAGGCCGGCGCGATCCCCGTGCCGTTCGTCATCCGCGGCAACACCGAGCGGATCGCGCGGGACACGCACTGGGACGAGCACTCCCACCCCACGCACGAGCTCCTGTGGAACGATCGCGGCGCATCCACCGCGACCGTCGGCGAGCGCGTCTGGACCGTGACCCCGCACCACGGTCTCTGGATCCCGGCCGGTGTCCGCCACACCGGATGGACCCCGGCCGGCACCTGGCAGCGGGCCGCGATGTTCAGCGTCGACCGCGTCCCCACGATCTCCGAGCAGCCGACCGCGGTGGAAGTGACGCCCTTGCTGCGCCTCCTGCTCGACCGGCTCGGCGACGCCGAGCTCGAGGACCGCGCGCGTGCCACCACCGAGGCGGCCATCGTGGACGTGCTGGAGCCGGCCGAGCACGAACTGCTCCTCCGACTCCCCCGGTCGGCGCTCCTGACACCCATCGCCGAGCGGATGCGCACGAACCCGTCCGACACGACCTCGCTCGCCGAATGGGCCACCCGGCTGGGCGTGAGCACGCGGACGGTGACGCGCGCCTTCGAATCCGAGACCGGGTTGGGGTTCACCCGGTGGGTCGCCGCCGCGCGAGCTCAGCACGCGATCACCCGACTGACGGCGGGTGACAGCATCGACGAGGTCTCGACCGCCGTCGGGTACCGCTCGTCGACGGCGTTCGGGACCGCGTTCCGCCGCGTCACCGGCATGAGCCCCGGGCGATTCCGGAACCGCTGAGGACGGATCGATGCACCCGCGATCGGTTGTCCGATTCGCGAAGGAACACGTCGGATCCGCTCGATTGCGTCAGGGTGGGATGCCAGCTAACTTTGGTTAGGCAATCCTTCATCATCCCCTCCTCGCGTGTGACGCCGGCCGTTCACGGCCGCCATGCCCGACCCCTCGACGACGTCCTCCGACGCCGTCGTTCGTCGTGCCCGCACGCAGGTGTCAGCCAGCAGCACCCGAAAGGACCCCATGCAGCGCGCATCACGTCTCGTCGCCCTCTCCGCGGCGGCGTTCCTCACCATCGGCCTCGCGGCCTGCTCGTCGTCATCGGCCGAAGAAGGCACCGGCAGTGGCGACGGCTTCACGCCGATCACGATCGAGCACGCCCTCGGCACCACGACGATCGACGCCAAGCCGGAGCGCGTCGCCACCGTGAACTGGGCGAACCACGAGGTTCCACTGGCCCTCGGCATCGTGCCCGTCGGGATGGCCGCTGCGAACTTCGGTGACGACGACGGCGATGGCATGCTCCCCTGGGTCGAGGAGAAACTCGAAGCGCTCGACGCCGAGACCCCGGTGCTCTTCGACGAGACCGACGGGATCGACTTCGAGGCCGTCGCCGACACGAACCCCGACGTCATCCTCGCCGCCTACTCGGGGCTCACGCAGGAGGACTACGACACCCTCACCGAGATCGCCCCCGTCGTGGCCTACCCGGAGACCGCCTGGGGCACGTCCTGGCGCGACACCATCCTCTTCAACAGCGAGGCGATGGGCATGGCCGACGAGGGCGAAGCACTCGTGACGCAGCTCGAGGACGAGATCAGCGACGCGGCGGCGGCGTACCCGCAGCTCGAGGGCAAGACCGCGATGTTCCTCACCCACGTCGACACCAGTGATCTCAGCGAGGTCAGCTACTACACGACCCACGACACCCGCACCGCGTTCTTCGAGGACCTCGGCCTCGCGTTCCCCGAGAGCGTCGCGACGGCCTCCGCCGAGACCGAGTTGTTCTCCCTGACGCAGAGCGCCGAACAGGCCGACGCGTTCAGCGATGTCGACATCATCGTGACGTACGGCGGCGACGAGCTCATCGCGGCACTCGAGGCCGACCCGCTGCTGTCGCAGATGCCCGCCGTCGCGAACGGCGCCATCGTCGCCCTCCCCGGCACCAGCCCCCTCGGAACCGCCGCCAACCCGACGCCGCTCTCGATCTCCTGGATCCTCGACGACTACCTGAAGCTGCTCGCGCAGGCGGCTGACCAGGCGGCGTGATCACCGGTACCGCCACCCCACCCGCCTCGGGTGTCGCCGTCGTGCGACGCCCGAGGCGGGTTCGTGGGCTCTGGCTCCTCGTCGCGGCCCTCGTCCTCCTCGCCGCGATGCTCCTCTCCGTCACCGTCGGATCGCGTGACGTGGAGTGGTCCGCCGTGCTCGGCGCCTTCTCGGGCGGCGTGGACGGGTTCGATCAGGCCGCGGTGGCCAAGCGCATCCCGAGGACGCTCCTCGCCGTCCTCGCCGGTGCCGCCCTCGGCGTCTCGGGAGCCGTCATGCAGGGCGTCACCCGGAACCCGTTGGCCGACCCCGGCATCCTCGGGATCAACCTCGGCGCCTCCCTCGCCGTCGTGACCGGTCTCGCATACTTCGGGCTCGCAGCGGCGAGCACCACCATCTGGGTCGCGATCATCGGCGCCGGAGCCACGGCGGTCTTCGTGTACACGGTCGGCTCGCTCGGCCGAGGTGGCGCGACACCGCTCAAGCTCGCCCTCGCGGGCGCCGCGACGTCCGCCGCGCTCGCCTCCGTCATCACTGCCGTCGTGCTGCCCCGCGGCGACATCGCGAGCAGTGTGCGGTCCTGGCAGATCGGTGGCGTCGGTGGTGCCACCGTCGTCCAACTCGAGCAGGTGCTGCCGTTCCTGGTCGTCGGGTTCCTCGTCTGCCTGCTGTCCGCACGCGGTCTCAACTCCCTCGCGCTCGGCGACGAGCTCGCCGCCGGCCTCGGTGAACGCGTCGCCATCGCACGCGGTGCGGCGGCCCTCGGTTCGGTGGTGCTCTGCGGGGCGGCGACCGCGGTCACCGGTCCCATCGGCTTCGTCGGGCTCGTCGTGCCGCATGCCTGTCGGCTCATCGTCGGCGTCGACCACCGGTGGCTCCTCCCCTTCTCAGCCGTCGTCGGGGCGATCCTCCTCACCGTCGCCGACGTCCTCGGCCGCATCGTCGCCCGCCCCGCGGAGATCGACGTGGGCATCATCACCGCGTTGATCGGCGCTCCGATCTTCATCGCGATCGTCCGTCGGCAGAAGGTGAGCGCCCTGTGACCGAGCGCCAACCCGTCGCGGCGCCCGGCCTCGGTGGACGGACGCCCTCGACCCTCGACCGCGTTGTCGGTGGACGCCGGGGGCGCCGCCGTCGCCGGGTCGCCGTCATGACCACCCTCGCCGCACTCATCGTCGCGGTCTTCCTGATCTCCCTGATGGTGGGCAACACCTTCTATCCGCCGAGCGACGTCGTGCGTGTCGTCCTCGGTCAGGACGTGCCGGGCGCCTCCTTCACCGTCGGACGGTTGCGGCTCCCCCGGGCGGTCCTCGCGGTCATCGCCGGGGCTTCGTTCGGTCTGGCCGGCGTCACCTTCCAGACGATGCTGCGGAACCCCCTCGCGAGTCCGGACATCATCGGCATCAGCGCCGGGTCGAGCGCGGCCGCCGCATTCGCGATCGTCACCCTCTCCCTCGGCGCGACCGAGGTGTCGGTCTTCGCCATCGTCGTCGGCCTCGCCGTCGCGGTCCTCGTGTACGTCCTCGCCTACCGCGGCGGCGTCGCCGGAACCCGACTCATCCTGATCGGCATCGGTGTCGCCGCCATGCTCGACAGTGTGACGACGTACATCCTGTCGCGGGCAGCCCAGTGGGACCTGCAGGAGGCGACCCGGTGGCTGACCGGCAGTCTCAACGGGACGAGCTGGTCGCAGGTCGGTCCGGTCGTCGTCGCGCTGCTCGTGCTCGGCCCCGTCCTCCTCGCCCAGTCCAGGAACCTCGCCGCGACCCGACTCGGCGACGACACCGCCGCCGCACTCGGCGTCCGCGTCGACCGGACCCGCCTGATCGTGATCGTCGCGGCAGTCGGCCTCATCGCGTTCGCGACAGCGGCGTCGGGCCCCATCGCGTTCGTCGCGTTCCTCTCCGGCCCCATCGCCTCGCGGATCGTCGGACGCGGCGGGTCGATGCTCATGCCCGCCGCGCTCGTGGGCGCCCTCCTCGTCCTCGTTGCCGATCTCACCGGGCAGTACCTCCTCGGCGCGCGCTACCCCGTCGGCGTCGTGACCGGGGTGCTCGGGGCACCGTTCCTGATCTGGCTCATCATCCGCACCAACCGCGCCGGTGGCTCGCTGTGACCGGCACGCCACCCGACCATCCCGGAGGCACCCTGTGACCACGGAACACCAGCTCCTCGTCGAGCGACTCGCACTCGGCTACGGCGACCGGACCGTCATCGACGGACTCGACCTCCTCGTTCCGCCCGGCCGGGTGACGGCGATCGTCGGCGCGAACGCCTGTGGCAAGTCGACGCTGCTGCGTTCGATGTCCCGCCTACTGACGCCTCGGAGCGGCCGCGTCGTCCTCGACGGTAAGGACGTGCACCGATTGCCGGCGAAGCAGCTGGCACGCACGCTCGGCCTGCTCCCCCAGTCGCCCATCGCACCGGAGGGGATCACGGTCGCCGACCTCGTCGGGCGAGGCAGACACCCGCACCAGGGCTTCCTCTCTCGTTGGAGCACCGAGGACGACGTCGCGGTCGCTGCGGCGCTCGACGCCACCGAGACGAGCGAGCTCGCGGACCGGCACGTCGACGAGCTGTCCGGCGGACAACGTCAGCGCGTGTGGATCGCGATGGCGCTCGCGCAGCAGACCGACCTGCTCCTCCTCGACGAACCGACCACCTTCCTCGACGTGAGCCATCAGGTGGAGGTGCTCGACCTCCTCACCGACCTCAACCGTTCCCGCGGGACGACCATCGTCATGGTGCTGCACGACCTGAACCTCGCCGCACGTTACGCCGACCACCTCGTCGCCCTTGCCGGTGGGCGCCTCCATGCGGCGGGGACACCCCACGAGGTGCTGACGGAGTCGACGGTGCGCGCGGTGTTCGGACTGCAGAACCAGGTCATCACCGACCCGACCTCGGGCAAGCCGCTCATGCTGCCGATCGGCCGTCACCACGTGACGGTCTGAACGGGGGCGTCACCGTCGACCGCGTCTAGGCTGGGCGCATGGGTGATGAGGACCGCAGGAAGCGAGCCGCCGAGCAGGAGGCCCGGGCGCTGCGGGCGCTCGAGTCCATCAGGAACGGCGGCGATCTCGGCAAGGAGACCCTCGACCTCTCGAACGAGTACTCCGACGGACTGCGCACCCGCGTCGCAGCGTGGTTCCGTGGCGCGAGGCGCCGGAAGGACTGAGCGCCGTCAGTCCGCCTGCTCCGGGTGCACCGGGTAGTGGCTCGTGATGGAGACGCGGTTGAAGGCGTTGATGACGATCGCCAGCCACCGGACCGCGGCGATCTGACCGTTCGTGAGCGTCGACAGGTCGTCGTCCGGCAGTCGCCGGCGATGCTGCACGTCCGCGATGAGGGTGACGTCCTCGGTGATCGCGAGTGCGGCCTGCTCCACCGGGCTGAAGTACTCGCTGTCGCGCCAGGCGGACAGGATGGCGAGGCGTTCCGTGGTCTCGCCGAGCGCGATCGCGTCAGCGACGTGGAGACGCAGGCAGTACGCGCAACCGTTGATCTGCGAGGCCCGGATCCGGATCAGCTCGATGAGCCGCTTGTCGATGCCGGCGTCGAGAGCCGCGCGACCCGCGGCGCGGCCGGTCTCGACGAGCGCCTGATAGACCTCGGGTGATTCCTTGTCGAGCCAGACGTCGGCGCTCATGGGGTTCCTCTCGTCACTGGGCGGGTGCGGTCCCGCAGACCACTCCTCCAACGCTAACGCGCGCGGCGGGAGGACGTCAGCGTGGACGGTCTCGGTGATGCGTCACCGCGGCGGGATGTCCTGGCGCGTGACCGGCACCGCCGGTGCGTCGCCGTGGGGTCGCAGTTCCACCCGACGACTGCCGCAGGCGGCGCACCGGAGGTAGCGCAGCGACCCCTCCGAGGTGGTGTGCGCCGACTCCGTCGCCCAGATGTGGCGGCAGGCGTCGACGGCGTTCGGCGACGGTTCGGAGGACTGCGGGGGTGCGTCGAGGAGGGTCATGACTCCACCATGATGTAATGGCGTTATGCATCTCAACCCTTACGGCTCGTACGCCGTCCTCCTGGCCGCTTCGCTGGCGAACGACTGGCCCGACGACCGGGACGCCATCGTCGCCCGCACCCGGGAGCACGGGATGACGATGCCCTTCACCGAGGTCCCCCATGACCACGCCCGCGTCCGCCGGGTCGTCGACGAGTGGCTGACCGTCGTCGACGCGGCCGACGATCAGGCCAGGGCGGCCGCCCTCAACCGCCAGATGGCCGCTGCGGCCGCGTTCCCGCGCCTGACGGACCACGACGGCGAGGGGTGGCACCTGCACTACCGCGACGAGCACCAGGCGCTCCCCGAGGTCCTCGGCGCGGTGATCAGCGTCGGGACCGCCCTCCACCTGACGACGAGGGGGATGCAGCGTCTCGGTCGGTGTGCCGCGGGGACCGAACCCGGCGACACCTGCCGGCGGGTCGTCGTCGACGTCACCCGCAACGGCCGTCAGCGCTACTGCTCGGTGCGGTGCGCCAACCGGTCGGGCGTCCGCAGGCACCGCGCACGCGCGGGCGGCTCAGGCCGCTGATCGGGCGTCGGGCAACAGGAACCAGACGCTCGCTCCCCCGAGCCCCGACTCGTCGATCTCGATCCGGCCACCGTGCGCCTCGACGATGCGTCGACAGGTCGAGAGGCCGATGCCGAGGCCGGCGACCTCGCTCCCCGCCGCGCGTTCCATGAGGTCGAAGACGCGCTCACGCTGCTCCGGAGCGACACCAGGACCGTTGTCCTCGACCGCGACCAGCACCCCGGCGGAGACCCGCTCGGCCTGCACCAGCACGTGCGGGACGACTCCGGCGGCCGCACTGAACTTCACCGCGTTCGCGATCAGGTTCTGCAGCAGCGCGCCCAGCAACGTCTCGTCGCCGTGCACCTGGAAAGGCGTGTCGACGTCGACGGTCGCGCCGGTCGAGGTGATGGTCGCATCGAGGTCCTCGACCACCGAGGACACGAGCGGCCCGAGGTCGATCGGGGCGCGTCGCGGACGGGCGCCACCGATCCGGGCGAAGTCGAGCAGGTCGGTGATCATCGCCGCCATCCGATCGGCGGCGGACTCGGCTCGCGCGAGCGCCTTCGCCGCGTGCGGCGCGTTCGCCATCTCCGGGCTGTCGGTCGCGAGCTCGAGGAACCCGGAGACCGCCATGAGCGGGTTGCGCAGGTCGTGGCTCACCTGGCCGGCGAACTGGGCGAGCTGCTCGTTGGACTGGCCGAGCTCGTAGGTGAGGCGGAGCAGCTCGAGGACGTCGACGACCTGCCTCGCGAGGAGGTCGAGCGCCTTGCCCTGTTCCGGAGTCAGCTCACGGACACGGTCGTCGAAGATGCACAGGGTGCCGATCGGGACGCCGTCGGGGGTGACGAGCGGGCTCGATGCGTAGAAGCGGACGTTGGCGAGCTCACCGGTGACGAAGGGGTTCGCCGCGAAGCGCGGGTCCTCACGAGCGTCTGAAACGATCGTCCGCACCTGCTGTTGGAACACGACCGCGCACATCGAGTCCTCGCGCGAGCAGCTCGCCGGTTCCAACCCGACTGCAGCGATCTGGTGCTGGAACCGGTCGTCGATGATGTTGATGACGGCGGTCGGCACGCCGCACATGGCCGCGGCGAGGTGGACGAGGCTCTCGAGGTCCGTCTCGGGCGGACGACCGACGACCTGGTATTCGGCGATCGCGGAGCGCCTCGTGATGTCCTCTGCGGTGATCACGCGCGCCCTTTCGTCGTCGGAATCCGGAACGTGTCCATGCTACCCATCCAGGGCACATGCGCTGCCCCGACTGTCGGATACGTCCGGGATGTCCCACTCGCCACCCGGACGGTCGACCGTCGCTCAGGCGAGCTGCAGGCGCCTCCAGGCGAGTTCGGCGAGCACCGCGGCCTGCAGGTCCAGGACGTCGTCGTCGAACACCGCGCGTTCGGAGTGCAGGGCGACGGAGCCCTCGTCCGGGGCGGCACCGACGAAGACGAGCGTGCCGGGGACCTCGTCGAGGATGTAGGCGAAGTCCTCCGACGCCATCGACGGCACCTCCTGGCGGACGACCCGGCCTGGCCCCACGAGTGCGTCGAGCGTGCTGAGGACGAACCGCGTCTCCTCCGGGTCGTTGACGGTGACGGGGTAGGACGCGATGAACGTCGACTCGAGGGTGCAGCCGTGCGCCTCGGCGATCGCGGTCAGCAGCTCAGGCAGCTGCTCACGCACCGTCTCGAGCGTCGCCTTCGACAGTGTGCGGATGTTCGCCTCCAGGCTGACGGCCGAGGCGAGCACGTTGCTGGCCTCGGAGTCGCTGCTCAGCCGGGTGATGGAGATGACGGCCTGGTCGGTGGCCGGAAGCCGACGGGCCGCGAAGGTCTGCACGGCGAGGATGAGGTGTGCGGCGACCGGCACCGGATCGACGGCGAGGTGCGGGAACGCCGCGTGACCGCCCGTCCCGCGGAGGGTGAGCTGCAACGCGTTGGCACTCGCCATCATCGCGCCCTCGCGCGTGACGAGCTGCCCGCGTGGGGTGCTGCAGTCGACGTGCAGCGCGTACGCCGCGACGGGTCGCTCTCCGGCGATGTCGAGCAGACCTTCCTCGAGCATGATCCGCGCGCCGGCCTGGCCCTCCTCCCCGGGCTGGAACATGAACACGACCGTTCCGGCGAGGTCGTCGCGACGGGCGACGAGCAGCCGGACGGCGCCGAGGAGACCCGCCATGTGGAGATCGTGGCCGCAGGCGTGCATGGCCCCGGAGGTCGACGCGAACGGCAGCCCGGTCGCCTCGGTCACCGGCAGACCGTCCATGTCGGCACGGAGCAACACGG
Source organism: Plantibacter sp. (assembly GCF_059073635.1). Lineage (NCBI taxonomy): Bacteria > Bacillati > Actinomycetota > Actinomycetes > Micrococcales > Microbacteriaceae > Plantibacter > Plantibacter sp. The sequence goes on from NZ_JCACOF010000009.1 coordinate 422,414, forward strand.
TGGGGCCGGGGGCGCCGCCCCGGAGGACGGCGACGACCGAGGAGAGTCCGGTGCCCGTCGTGATCTCCAGGCCGAGCCCCGCGAGTTCGCGCAGGATGATCCCCTGTGTCACTGGCAGGTCGAGGCCGATCTCGACCTCCTGGTGCAGCTCACGTCGGACGGCGATCAGCTCGTCGCGCATCGCGGTCGCGTCCCCCTGGAAGCCGGTCATGAGCGGACCCCCTCGTCCTGCGGCGAGCGCCGGTACACCTGCTCGCCGCGGATCCACGTCTCGGCCACCCGGACGGTGGCGATCTCGTCGGCGGGGACGGAGAAGACGTCGCGGTCGAGGACGGCGAAGCTGCCGTCGTATCCCGTGGCGATCCGGCCGACGCTGTCGAGCGGCGAGAGCAGGCCGGCTCGTCCCGTGTACAGCAGGAGCGCCTGGGCGACGCTGATGGCTTCCTCGGGGACGAAGTCGGCGCCGTTGTAGGCCTGGCGTCGGACGGCGGCCTCGACGGAGAGCATGACGTCGTCGGCGCCGCTCCAGGCGGTGGCCGGGCGGTCGGAGGAGAGCGCGAGCGGCCCGATGGTGCGGAACAACCGGGCGATCGGGTAGGCGTCGGGGACCTGTTCGGCGCGCAGGGCGAGCTCGTAGCCGTCGTATTCGGCGAAGAAGAACACGGTGTGGGTGGCGATCCCGAACGTCATGCGCGCGGAGCGGAGCCGTTCGGCGTACTCCTCGCTGATGATGGTCGCGTGCTCGATGCGGACGGAGGGGATGCCCTCGAGCCAGGGCTCCTGGTCTTCGAAGAGGCTCGCGACGCGGTCGAGGGCGCGGTCGCCCATGGCGTGCACCGCGAGCTGGACGCCGTTGCGGCGAGCCCAGGCGCCGGCTGCGAGGACGTCGTCGTCCTCGACGAGTCGGAGTCCGTGGTCGCAGGATTCGGGATACGGTTCGGCGACCCAGGCGGTGCGGTTCGAGTAGGCCCCGTCGAGGACGACCTTCACCCCGCCGATGCGGATCCGCCCCTCGCGATCGTCCGGGGTCAGCTCGGCGAGTGGCGCGGAGGGGTCCCAGCCCGGGTAGAGGGCGACGCGGGTGCGGAGCCCCTTGGCGGCAGCGGCGCGGAAGGCGTCGAGGGGGTCGTGCAGTCGGTTGGACAGCAGGTCGCACACGGCGACGATCCCTCGCGAGGCCAGTTCCTCGCCGATCGCGACGAGCGAGGCGACCTGCTCGTCGCGTTCGGGCACCGGGATGAACCTGGCGACCGCGTCGACCGCGGCGATCTCGGTGAGGACGCCGTTCGGTTCGCCGTCCGGTCCGCGTTCGAAACGCGCACCGGACGGGTCGGGCGTGGTGGCCGTGATGCCTGCGAGGCGGAGCGCCGCGGTGTTGCAGACGGCGGAGTGGGCGTCGCAGCGCCAGACGAGGACGGGGCGTTCGGTGGACACCGCGTCGAGGTCGGCCGTGGTCGGCATCCGTCCCTCGGGGAACTTCGTGTCGTCGAACCCGCGGCCGAGCACCCAGGCGCTCGGCGCGGTCAGCGTCGCCTGGTGCTCTCGCAGCCGCTCCACGAGTCCGTCGATGGAGACCACCGACGGCGGGAAGCACTCGGCGGCAACGGCGGTGGCGGCCATGAGCGCCGGGTGGGTGTGGCTGTCGATGAGGCCGGGGAGCACGGTGCGTCCGCCGAGGTCGACCGAGGGTTCCCCCGCGACCGCGGACGCCTCCCCCACCCAGTCGAAGCGGCCGTCGACGATGCGGAACGCGGAGGCGAAGCCCGTCTCGTCGGTGCCGGTGAACACCCGGGCGTTCGTGAAGAGCTGCGAGCGGGTCGGCGTCGCGGTGGGTTGCGGTGTCACGGTGGGGGTCTCCGTCTCGGTCTCAGCTGCCATCAGATCGCGCGCCAGGTGAAGCGACCGCCGAGCAGCGTCGCGGCGACCGGCATCGACCGCAGCCGCTCGGCGTCGGCGTCGAACGGGTCGAGGTCCGTGATGACGAGGTCGGCGGGCTGCCCGACCGCGATCGACGTCCGGACGCTCGCGGCCAGGGCCACGTCCAGCGGGAGCCGTTGCTCGGGGTGCCAGGCGTCGCGGCCGTCGCGACTCCGGCTCGTCGCGGAGGCGATCGCCTGCCACGGGTCGAGTGGCGAGACCGGAGCGTCCGAGCCGAGCCGGAGGCCGACGCCTGCGCGGTGCAGGGATCCGAACGCGAACGCGCGACCCGTGCGGCCGCTCCAGTGGCGGTCGGCGACGTCGCGGTCGTCCATCGCGTGCTCGGGCTGCACGCTCGCGATGAGCCCGAGGCTCGCGAACCGGGCGAAGTCCTGCTCGCGCACGAGCTGGGCGTGCTCGATGACGCCGCGCATCCCGAGCGCTTCGAAGGTGTCGAGGACCTCGGTGTTGGCTCGGTCGCCGATCGCGTGGACGGCCGCCTCGATCCCGGCGCCCCTCGCTCGTTCCAGCAGTCGGCGGAGCTCGTCGACCGAGACGCTCTCGACCCCGCAGGCGTGCGCACTCGACGGGTCGACGCCCGGATACGGGTCCCAGCACCAGGCGGTCCTCGTGTTGAGGGAACCGTCGACGACGACCTTGAGCCGCCCCATGGTGAGGAGTCCGGCCGGGTCGATCGCGTCGCCGGTGCGGAGTCCCGCCGCGATGACGGACTCCAGACGGTCGGGCCACGCGGCGGCTTCGATCCGCAGGCTCGTCGCGCCGTCCGCGATGCGCTCGGACCATTCGCCGAGATTGTCGGTGTTCTCGAACTCGACGACCCCGACGACGCCGCGTCGGGCTGCCGCGTCGGCGGCGTCCCGGTAGGCGTGCGCGGCGAGCCCCGAGTGCTGGTCGATCCGCTGCAGCGCCTCGATCCACGGCGCTTCGGCGACGACCCCGCTCGCGTCGAGGTCCAGGCCGAGTCGTCGCGCGGCGCGCGTGTTCATCCAGGCGCAGTGGAGGTCGCCGCTGACGAGGACGACGGGTACGTCCGATTCGGTGGCCTCCAGCGCGGCGAGCGTCGCCGGCTGCGCCCACAGGCCGTCGCGGAACCCGTACCCCATGAGGAACCCGTCAGTGAGGGGTGCACCGGTGTCGACCGCGCGACGGACGGCCGCGAGGACGTCGGCCGCGCTGGCGGTCTCCGTCAGGTCGATCCGTCGCCGCTGGATCACCCACTGGGTCATGTGGACGTGCGCGTCCCAGAGCCCCGGTCCGATCGTGCGTCCGGCGACGTCCACGACCTCGCCGGACGCCGGGGCCGTCCCGGCCGGTCCGATCCCGGCGATCCGACCGTCGCGGACGAGGATGTCGACGGGCTCGCCGCCGGAGGGCCGTGCGTTCCGGAGCGTGAGGTCGGTCGCGGTCACCGTGCCGGTGTCCCGTCGTCGGTGGTCGGCGCAGCTGTCCCCGTGTCGAGCCCGTGGAGGGCCGCCATGCGGGCGGCGAGGGTCGGGTTCCGGTACGGACCCGGCTCCCCGAGCGCCGTGACGACCCGTTCGACGACCTCGGCCGGTTTGTCCTGGCTCATCTTCTCCTTGGCCTCGAACCGGGTCACGCGCAGGCGGAATCCGACCGTCCCATGGACGATGCGTGCCGCGTACTCGCTGTTCGCGATCGTCCCGTTCATCAGGTACGGCTCGGGCAGCACACGCTCGAAGTGGGCGACGAGGCGGTCGAGCACCTGCAGGTTCTCCTCGTCCGAGAGCAGTTCGGGCACCCCGTACAGGTGCGCGACCGCGAAGTTCCAGGTGGGGACGGCCGGCGACGTGTCGTACCAGCTCGGCGACACGTACCCCTGGGGGCCGTAGACGATCACCATGGCCTCGTGCTGACCGAGCTCGTGCAGTCGCTCATCGGGCCGCCCGACGTGGCTGAGGAGCACGATCCCGTCCTCGTCCTCCTCGAGCAGGACCGGATAGTGCGACGAGACGAGCCCACGACCTGGGACGTGACTGACGACCGTCGCCCAGGGGTGCTCGCGCACCAGCGCGCGGACCGCTTCGACGTCGCCCTGGACGTACTCGGTGGTGTGCCTCATCTGCCGCCTCCTGCGGTGCTCGGGGTGTCGACCGCGGACGCTGCGGCCGCCAGGGCCGTCGCCACGTTCGAGGGGGCTGCGACGCCCCGGACGCGCGCCAACCAGGCGGTCGTCGCGGCGAGGGCCCCGAGGTCGAGCCCGGTCTCGATCCCGAGCCCGTGGAGCATCCACACGAGGTCCTCGGTTGCGAGGTTACCGGTGGCGCCCTTCGCGTACGGGCAGCGACCCAGGCCACCCACGGAGGAGTCGAACTCGGCGACGCCCAGCGAGAGCGCCGCGTACACGTTGGCGAGTCCCTGCCCGTAGGTGTCGTGCAGATGCAGCGCGACCGCCTCGACCGGGATCCCGGCGGCGAGCACGTCCCGGACGACCCGGGTCGTGAGCCCGGGCGTCCCGACCCCGATCGTGTCGCTGACGGCGACCGTCGAACACCCGGCGCGGTACAGCCGCACGGCGGCCTCGACGACCGTCGCCGGATCGACCGCACCCTCCCAGGGGTCCCCGAACGCCATCGACACGTAGCCGCGCACCGGCACGCCCTCCGCGGTCGCGGCGGCGACGACCTCCTCGGCCCGTTCGACGGCACCCTCGCGCGAGGTGTTGAGATTGGCCCTGGCGAACGACTCCGACGCGCTCACGACGACGGAGACCTCCCGGACACCCGCGTCGATCGCCCGATGCAGGCCGCGCAGGTTCGGCACGAGGCCGACCGCCCGCGCACCCGTCGGCACGTCGAGGCCCGCGACGAGCCGTTCCGCATCCGCGAACTGCGGGATCCAGGTGGCCGGCACGAAACTCGTCACCTCGAGGTCCCGCGACCCCGCCTCGTACAGACGCCGACAGAGCTCCGCCTTCACCGCCGTGGGCAGGATGTCCGTCTCGGCCTGCAGCCCGTCGCGCGGTGCCACCTCGTAGACGCGCACCCGCGTCGGGAGGCCGTCCACCGGTTCCATCCGGGGCTGCGGCAGGCCGCTCATGCCGAGGTCGCCCGGAGCTCGTCGAGCACCTCGCGCGCGTACTCGACCCGGATCCGACGGTCGGCGACGATCCTCGCCGCGACCGCCCCGATCTCGTCCACGGTCGCGCCGGCGCTCGCCGCGATCGTCCGGGCGTGCAGGGTCATGTGGCCGCGCTGGATGCCTTCGGCGGCGAGCGCCCGGCACGCGGCCAGGTTCTGGGCGAGGCCCACGGAGGCGATGACGGCCGCGAGTTCCCGGGCCGTCTCGACGCCGAGGAGGGTCACGCCCGCCTGCGCCGTCGGATGTGCCTTCGTCGCTCCACCGACGAGTCCGACGGCCAGTGGGACCTCGATCGTGCCGACGAGGTTCCCGTCGGCGTCCTGCTCGAACTGCGACAGCGCCGAATAGCGACCGGACCGCGCCGCGTGGGAGTGGCAGCCGGCCTCGACCGCCCGGGTGTCGTTGCCCGTGGCGAGGACGACGGCCGTGATGCCGTTCATGATGCCCTTGTTGTGCGTGGCCGCCCGGTACGGGTCGGCCTCGGCGAACGCGCTCGCGGCGACGATGTCGGCGACGACCTGCGCACCACCGAGGAGGTCGGCGTCGAACACCGCCCTGGCACGGGTGATGCGCTGGTCGGCCTTGTTCGTGAGGATCCGCAGGAGGGTCCGCGATCCGGCGATCTCGGCGATGCGGGGCGCGATCGCCTCGGCCATCGTGTTCACGGCGTTCGCGCCCATGGCGTCGCGGACGTCGACGTGGAGGTGGACGATGACCTGTGTCCCCACGCGCGTCGGCAGGATCCGCACGTCGATGTCGCGGGCGCCACCGCCGAAGGAGACGAGGATCGGGTCGAGCTCGTTCGCGAGGGCGAGCAGTTCGTCGCGGGCCTCGAGGACGCGGAGCCGCGCGGCGTGCGGGTCGACCGCGTCGAGGATCTGGATCTGCGCGATCATGACGTCGCCCGACGACGACGTCCGGAAACCGCCGTGCACGCGCGCGATGCGGGCGGCGTTGGAGGCCGCGGCGACGACGCTCGGCTCCTCGGTCGCCATGGGGACGAGTCGGTCCTCGCCGTCGATGGTGAAGTTCGTCGCGACGCCCACCGGGACGGCGATGACGCCGACGACGTTCTCCACGAGGTGGTCCGCCTGGGCGATCGACAGGCCGGCATCGGGTCGCAGTGCGGCGAGCGCCTCCGCCGCGATCCCGGCCCCCTCGGCGACGAGGTCGAGCCGCTCGTCCGGCGTGTGGTCGCGCAGCCCCTGGATTCGGCTGTTTCTCGGCATGGGTCGCCCTTCGGTACAGGCAGACACCGGATCCTCGGTGCTGCGGTCAAGACGACCCTAGGAGCGGTGATCGTCGACGACGATGGGTGGATGACTCAGCGGATCGGCGATCGTGTGGGTGGATCCCACACCCCGCTGGACCGGCCGTCGCTTTAGACTCCTGAGGGACCAGTCAGGAGACCCGATGCGAGAGCCTGCCGACGTGCGAACGGCCACCGACCTCGTCGACGCCGAACCCGTCCACGACACCGAGCGGGAGCTGATCCGGCTGCGACGCCGCGAGCACGAGCTCTCAGCCCTGTTCTCGAGCGCCCGCGAACTGGCCGAGCTCCGCGACAGCGACGCCGTGCTCGCCAGACTCGTCCAGCGCGCCCACCAGATGATGGGCGTCGATCTGGCCTACCTGTCCGAGTTCGACCCGGTCACCCACGAGTTGCGGGTCCGCGAGACGAGTGGCTCCGTCAGTCCGTCGTTCCAGACGCTCCGCGTCCCTCCCGGGCGCGGGCTCGCGAGCGTCGTCGTCGAATCGCGCACGGCCCAGTGGGTCGCGGACTACTCCGACTACTCGACCGATCGACACGAGCGCGGCATCGACGACGCGGTCGCAGCGGAGGGGCTCGTCTCCCTGCTCGGCGTGCCGATGCTCACGAGCGATGACGTCCTCGGCGTCCTCTTCGTCGGCAACCGCGACCGGAAGGACTTCTCCCCCGACGAGGTCGCGCTCCTGGCGGCGCTCGCGGACCACGCCTCGGTGATCCTCCAGACCACGCAGACCCTCCGCGACCTGCAGGACTCCGAGGACGCCAGCCGACGGAACCTCGCGGACCTCACCGCCCACCTCGTCGAACGCGACCGGGCGAACACCGTCCACCAGGAACTCGTCCAGGCGGTCCTCGCCGGGGGCGGATTCGCACCCGTCGCGGAGACGCTCGCCACCGCACTCGGCCGTGCGGTCGCCGTGACCGACGCGCAGGACCGGGTGATCGCGGCAGCCGGTCTCCCGCTCTCCCCCGGCATGCTCGACCTCGACGACGTCACCCGCGCGGCCATCACCGACAGCCGTCGCTCGGGCCACTGCGTCCTGGTCGCGAGCGGCGGTGTCGGAGCGGTCGCCGCCCTGTCCGCCGGCAGCCGGCACTTCGGCGCCCTCATCCTCGGTGACGGCGACTTCGAGCTCGGCGCCGTGGACCTCCGCACCGTCGAACGCGCGGCGCAGGTCGCGGCGCTCCTCGAACTGCAGCAGGAGGCGGCCTCGGGCGCCGACCACCGCGTCCGCAGCGAACTCATCGCCGACCTCCTCGACGACGTGCCCGAACGCCGATCCGACGTCGAACGACGCGCCAGGCGCCTCGGCATCGACCTGCACGAACTCGACTCCCTGCTCCTCCTCGCCGTCCCGGGAGACCAGCAGACCACCGCCGCCCGAGCGCTCAGCCGCCGACTCGACGACCATGCGCTCGTCGGCGAGTACCGCGGGTACGTCGTCGCCGCACACGCCTCCGGCCGTCAGCCGCTCGACGCCGACGCCGTCCGCCGACACGTCGCCGGCAGCATCCAGCAACCCGTCGTCGCCGTCGTGCCCCGCACCGCTCCCGACGCCCTCACCTCCGCGTTCACCAGCGCGATGCGCACCGCCAGACTCATCGCCGCACTGGAACTCTCGGACCTCACCGCATCGACCGACGACTTCCTGCCCTACTCCGCGATCTTCGACACCGATGCGCGGGCGCTCGCCGACTTCCTGCGCGACACCATCGGACTCGTCCGGCGCTACGACGCCGAGCGGAACGCCGACCTGCTCGGGACGCTGCGTGCGTTCGTGCGGAACAACGCGAGCCCCACCCGCACGGCGCGCGCCCTGAACTTCCACACGAACACGATCCTCCAGCGGCTCGACCGGCTCGACCAGGTCCTCGGAGCCTCCTGGCGCGAGGACGAGCGCATGTTCCGGCTCGGCATCGCCGTCCGCCTCGACGAGCTCCGCGAGCAGTTGCAGGCCGGACGGTAGCCGGCAGCACTCGGACCGGCCCGCTCCACGCCGAGCTCCGGATCAGCTCGCGGAGGTCGGCATCGGTGAGACGCGGTCGGCGCTGCGGGCGTGGGACGGGGCGAAGCTCGCGATGTCGTCGCTCGTCTCCCCGTCGAGCGCGAGCTCCGCGAGGATGCGTCCGAACGCGGGCGTGAACTTGAAGCCGTGACCGGCGGCGAGGGCGACGATGACGTCCGGGTGCTCCTCGAGCGGGCCGAGGACGAAGTTCCGGTCCGGGGTGAGCGCGTACTGGCAGGTCACCGTGCGGAGCTCGGGGCCCGACGCCGGCACGAGGTCCGCCATGAAGTCGGCCAGCTGCCCGGTGAGCTCCGGCGACGGGACGAAGGTGCGCTCCGCCGGCGACATGCGGTTCTCCGAGACGTCGCGTGCGGCCTTCACGGTCGGTTCCCCGAAGGTCGGGAAGCCGTAGTAGCACTCCTCGTCCTCCCAGATCCACACCGGGAACCGCTCGCGATCGAGCTGCTCGGCGTCGGCCGGGCGGAAGTAGGTGACCTGCTCCTGCATGACGTCGAGCGGGATCGCCGCGCCGAGGGGTTCGAGCAGCTCGTTGGCCCAGGCATCGGCGGCCAGGACGACCTTGCCGGCACGCACCGGGCCGCTGGAGGTCTGCACCACGACGCCGGATCCATCAGGGGTCAGCGCGTCGACCCGGGTGCGGTCGCGGATGTCCGCACCGAGCGCCCGAGCACGGAGCTGCAGCGTCGCGACGGTGCGCGCCGCGTGGGCGATGCCGGTGTCGGCGGTGTAGACCGTCTCCACGTTCTCGGGGATCCGGAACTGCGGCCACCGCGCCTGCACCTCGGCCGGCGTCAGCAGCTCGTGCGGGACCCCGCACTCCTCCAGCGCCGCGGTGAAGTCGGTGGCCGAGTAGGGCCCGTCGACGGGCAGGAAGATGACCCCGCCGGTGATGGTGAGCAACCGCTCGCCCGACTCCTGCTCGAGGTCCGCCCAGTCACGGTAGGCCGACTGCGCGAGTCGCACGTACTGCGGTGCGCCGTACGACGTCCGGACGATCCGCGAGGTGTCGTGCGAGGCGCCGCGGACGTGCCCGAGTTCGAACTGCTCGAAGGCGACGACCTTCGCGCCCCGACGGGCGAGGTGGTAGGCGGCGGCACTGCCGAGAGCTCCCATGCCGACAACCGCGACGTCGAACGATTCCATCCGGTGGTGCTCCCTCGTGCTTGCCCGATCGATTCAGGCAAGTGTGCTGGAGCGCCGGAGACCGGCCTATGGACCGATGATCCAGGTTTTCGCGTCAGGAGTGTGCCGTGGCGACGACCCCTCGCCGGGGTCAGCGCCCGCGGCGCCCCGAGAAGAGTGCGTGGAGGAGTGGCACGACGGAGACCACCATGAAGACGGTGCCGAGCACCGCGTCGTCGGCCCGGAGGACGGCACCCGCGACGAGCAGCGCGGCGAACAGCACGGCCGAGACGACCCGGCCCGTCGTGCGGTCGAGCCGCGCGATCCGCTGTTCCAGTCTCGGGTTGGTGGTCGCGACCGTGCCGGCTTCGACCCGCGTGATGACCGCGTCGAGACGCTTCGGCAGGCGGACGGCGACCGTGGCGATGTCGAGTGCCTCGCGACCGAGGTCCTGGACGACGTTGCCGCGTTCGTCACGGAGCAGCTGCGCGGCGTAGGGCTCGACGGAGTCCCAGAGGTTGAACTCGGGGTCGAGGGCGCTGCAGACACCGGAGGTGAGCGAGATCGCGCGGATGATGAGCAGGAAGTTCTCGGGGAGCTGGAACGGCAGCGTGCGGATGACCTCGCTGAACTGGTTGCCGAAGTCGCGGAACTCCTTCGGGTCGACGTCGCGCAGTTCCGCGAACCCCATGCCGCCGAAGCGTCCGAACAGCGCGGTCATGGCCCGCTCGAGCTCGGTCGTGTCGGCCGAGGGCAGGAGGACGCCGAGGTCGCGGATCGCGTCGACCAGGCCCTTGCCGTCGCGCGATGCGGCGGCGATGAGCAGCTTCCGGAGGCCACGCCTCGTGGTCGGCGGGACCTCACCCATCATCCCGAAGTCGATGAAGGTCAGTTTCCAGGGCCGCTCGCCCGGGGCAGCATCGACGGGAGTCACGAAGATGTTGCCGGGGTGCGGGTCGGCGTGGAAGAACCCGTTGGTGAAGAGCTGGTCGAACATGACGGCCGCGAACACGGGTGCCACGTCGACGGGATCGATGCCTGCGGCGCGCAGGGCGTCCGCGTCGGTGATCTTGATGGCGGTGACGTCTTCGAGCGTCAGGACGCGCTGGGTCGTGCGCTCCCAGACCACCGCGGGCACGGAGACGCGGTCGTCGCCGGCGAAGTCGGCGGCGAACCGCTCGGAACTCGCGGCCTCATGGAGGTAGTCGATCTCCTCGAGGCTCGTCGCGGCGAACTCCTCGACGAGTGCGGGCATGTCGACGCGGTCGGAGACGAGCCGGACGCGGCGCAACCAGCCGCCCACCTTGCGCAGGGCGGCGAGGTCGACGGTGACGATCTCGTCGATACCCGGCCGCTGGACCTTGAGCACGACGGCGTCGAGCCCGGTGTCGGCGGCGAGCGCCGGAGCGAGCAGGGCGCGGTGCGCCTGGCCGAGCGAGGCCGCTGCGACGGGGCGTTCGTCGATGCCGGCGAAGACCTGCGAGAGCGGGACGCGGAGTTCCGACTCGGCGAGCGCGCGGATGCGAGGGAAGGCGACGGGCGGGACTTCGTCCTGCAGGCCTTCGAGCTCCTTCGTGATCTCCGGCGGGAGCACGTCGAGGCGCGACGACATGAACTGGCCGACCTTGATCATGAGGCCGCCGAGGTCCACGGCGAGCACGTGGAACCGTCGTGCGAACTTCTGCATGCGGCGCGTGCGGGTCCGCTCCGTCAGCTTGATGAGCCCGAACCGCGGCAGGACGATCTCGAACCACCAGGCGGCGGCCAGGTGCCAGCTCGCGAAGCGGAGGATGCGACGGTACCGGGCGCGCCCGTGAGCGGGCGGACCGGCTGGAACGCCGGCCCGCCCGCTCATGGGGAGCTCGCCGAAACGGGACGCCGAGTCGCTGGGCGTCCCGCCGGTCGACGACACTCGGTCAGTCCTGGGCGAGGATCGCGTAGAGGCGCTTGCGAGCGTCGTCGAGGATGGTGACGGCCTGCTGGACCTGCTCGGGCGTTCCGGTGCGGCCGACCTGGGCTGCGGCCTGGGCCAGCTCGACGCCGGCCTTCGGCAGAGCGGTGAAGCCGGGGTGCTCGGACGACTCGGCGTTCTGCCACGGAGCGGATGCGCCGGACTCGGCGACCTCGTCGCGACCGGCCTCGGTCAGTGCGTAGGTCTTGCGGCCGCCCGACTCCTCGGCCGTGATGATGCCCTCGTCGGACAGCAGCTGCAGCGTCGGGTAGACCGAGCCTGCGCTGGGCTTCCAGGAGCCGCCGCTGCGCTCCTCGATCTCGCGGATGATCTGGTAGCCGTGCATCGGCTGCTCGGCCAGGAGGGCCAGCACGGCGGAGCGGACGTCGCCGCGGCCGACGCGCGAGCCGGCGCTCTTCTCGAACTTCGAACGCAGCTGCTCCATCATCTGCCACATGCCGTCGGTACCGAAGCCGGCTCCGTTGCCGAAGCCTCCGCCGTTACCGAACCCTGCGCCACCGAATCCTGCGCCACCGCTTGGGAATCCACCCATGATTGCTCTCCTTCGTCGTACGTGAACGATGCTCAACGATATATCGGTGAAGCTGTGAACGATATGTGTAATCGGAAGATCGTGATGGCGTAACGTCGCCCTCATGAGCCCCTGGACCGCAGCAGACATCCCCGATCAGCACGGCCGCGTCGCGATCGTGACCGGCGCGAACAGCGGGATCGGCGCGGTCACGGCCCGCGAGCTCGCCGCCCACGGTGCCGCCGTGATCCTCGCCTGCCGCGACACGGACAAGGGCGCGCGGGCCGCGGCGACGATGACCGGCGACGTCGAAGTGCGGCAGCTGGATCTCGCCGACCTCGCGTCCGTCCGTCGATTCGCCGACGGCGTCGAGCGGGTCGACGTGCTGGTGAACAACGCCGGCGTCATGGCCGTTCCCGAACGACGCACGGCCGACGGCTTCGAGATGCAGATCGGCACGAACTTCCTCGGGCCCTTCGCACTCACCGGCCTCCTGATCGACCGCATCACCACGCGGGTCGTGACGCTGTCGAGTGCTGCACACCGCGCCGGCAAGATCGACCTGGCCGATCTCAATTGGCGCAACCGGACGTATCGGCGCTGGTCCGCCTATGGCCAGTCGAAGCTCGCCGACCTCATGTTCTCGGCCGAACTGCAGCGACGCCTCACGGCGGAGGGTTCCTCGGTGCTGTCCGTGGCCGCACACCCCGGCTTCGCGTCGACCGAGCTCCAGTCCCACACCGAGTCCGCGCAGGGTCCGCTCCTCGCGTGGGGAACCCGGCTCCTCGGTCAGAGCGCTGAGATGGGTGCGCTTCCGACGCTCTACGCGGCGACGTCGCCCGACGTCGAGCCCGGCGGCTACTACGGTCCGAGCGGCTTCGGCGAGATGCGCGGTGGTCCGAAGCCCGTCGACCGGACCTCGGCGGCCCGCGACGAGCACGTCGCCGCCGAACTCTGGACGACGGCCGAGGCGCTCACCGGAGTCACCTACCGGTGAGCGCGCCCGGCCGTCCCGGCGTCACGCGGGAAGGCTCTCCTCGATCGCGGCGATGACCTCGGGGGCGTCCGGCTCGGTCGTCGGACGGAAGCGGTGCACGGTGCCGTCGGGCGCGATGAGGAACTTCTCGAAGTTCCACTTGACGTTGCCGGCCTTGCCGTTGGCATCGGCGGTCTTCACGAGCTCCTGGTAGAGCGGGTGCCGGTTCCGGCCGTTGACCTTCACCTTGTCCATCATCGGGAAGGTGACGCCCCAGGTGGCCGAGCAGTACTCGGCGATCTTCTCGTTGTCGCCGAGCTCCTGCAGGAACTGGTTGCTCGGGAACCCGATCACCGTGAAGCCGCGGTCGGCGTACTCCTTCTGGAGTGCCTCGAGCTTCTCGTACTGCGGCGCGAGGCCGCAGCGGCTCGCGACGTTGACCACGAGTTTGGCCTTCCCGTCCCACTCCGCGAGGGTCGTGTCCCGGCCGTCGAGGGTGGTGACGGGGATGGTGTCCAGATCGGTCATGGTGTGATGCCTCTCATCTGTCGAACGACGTCCTGCCCGTGCACTGGTGTGCGCAAGCGGATCCACTCCGAACGCTACTCGCCCAGGACACGGCCGACGCCCTTTCGTCAGTGCGTTCTCAGCCGACAGCCGTTGACACCGCCTGCCCGCCGGTGGATCGTGAGTGCAGCAGATCGGAGCAGGACATGGGACGCATCCACATCGACCTCTTCATGACCCTCGACGGCGTCGCTCAGGCGCCCGGTGGGCCGGAGGAGGACCCCAGTGACGGGTTCGCGTTCGGTGGCTGGCAGGCGCCGCTCATCGACGAGGTCGACGGTGAGCAGATCGACGCCGGCATGGTGGGCATGGACGCCCTCCTGCTCGGGCGCCGGACCTACGACATCTTCGCCGGATACTGGCCGCACCAGGAGGGTGGCCAGGACGACGGCATCGCCAGGCTCTTCAACCGACTGCCGAAGTACGTCGCGTCACGCGAGCCGCGGGAGCTGGGGTGGGCGAACTCGACGCAACTCGGATCGGACCTCCCGGAGGCCGTTCGAGCACTGCGCGAGCGCCACTGCGCAGATCCACGTCATCGGCAGCCTCGACCTCGTGCAGACCCTGCTCGCCGACGCACTCTTCGATCAGCTGAACCTCTGGGTGTACCCGATCACGCTCGGCACCGGGAAGCGGGTCTTCGCCACCGGCACCGTGCCGTCCTCGCTGCGCCTGCTCGGCCCGGCGACCACCTCCCCCGCAGGGACCGTCCACCTCAGGTACGAACGGATCGACGGCACACCGGCCACCGGCGACATGGGCGACCCGCGATGAGCGCGTCGGACGAGGCGTCGACGCAGACGCCCGAAGCCGACACCCGCTTCGACACGGTCGTCGTCGGTGCCGGCGTCGCCGGGCTCGTCGCCGCACGACTCCTCGCGGCCGCCGGACGAACGGTGGTCGTCGTCGAGGCCCGTGACCGGGTCGGCGGGCGGGTGTCGACCGAGCGTCGCGACGGTCAGGTGACCGATCTCGGCGCATCGTGGGTGCACGGGGTGAACGACAGTGCGGTCGCCGCGGCGGCCGACGCGTTCGGGATGCGGACGGTCGAGTTCACCGTCGGCGGCTACCAGCCGGACAGCCGGCCGATCGCGTACTACGGGCCCGGCGGCGAGCGCCTGTCGGACGCCGAGGCTCGCGGCTTCGCCGAGGACGTCCACGCCCTCGACGCGACGCTCCTCGGTGTCGTCGCCGAGTCCGCGCCGGACGCGTCGTACCGTGACGTGACCGAGGCGGCGCTCGCGTTGCAGGGCTGGGACGCCGAGCGGGTGCAGCGGGTCCGCGAGTACCTGGAGCATCGTTCGGAGGAGCAGTACGGCGCGTGGATCGAGGACCTCGCGGCCCACGGGCTCGACGACGACGCGATCGACGGTGACGAGGTCGTGTTCCCCGACGGGTACGACGTGCTCCCCCGGCGACTGGCCGAGGGGCTCGACGTGCGCCTCGAGCACGTGGTGACGAACGTGCGGTGGTCCGCGGACGGCGTCGAGGTGACCGCCCAGGGACCGACGAGCGAGGTGGTGCTGCACGCGGGCTCGGTGGTGGTGACGGTGCCGGTCGGGGTACTGCAGTCGGAGGAGTTCGTGATCGATCCCCCGCTGCCGGAGCCGGTCGCCGGTGCGCTCGCCCGGTTGCGGATGAACGCGTTCGAGAAGGTGTTCCTCCGGTTCGAGCGGCGATTCTGGGACGACGACGTCTACGCCGATTCAGACAGCAAGGACCGGAGAGTCGACGCTGGCACTCCTGGTACGACCTCACGACGGCGCACGGATCGCCGACGCTGCTCACGTTCGCCGCCGGCCCGACGGCCGTGGAGATCCGGGACTGGGACGAGTCGCGCGTCGTGGAGTCGAACCTCGAGCAGCTGCGGCGCCTGTACGGCGACCGCGTCGAGGAGCCGACGGAGGTGCACGTCACGCGCTGGCAGGACGACCCGTTCTCGCGCGGGTCCTACGCCTACATGACCGTCGGCTCGACGACCGACGACCACGACGCCCTCGCGACCCCGGTCGGCGGCGTCCTGCACCTCGCGGGCGAGGCGACCTGGACCGACGACCCCGCGACGGTGACGGCGGCATTCCACTCCGGCCATCGGGCGGCGGAGCGCGTCCTCGGTCAGTCGATCCCGATCGAGACCCTCTGGCGCGACGAGAGCGCAGTACCGGTCGTCAACCCGGTCCGATAGCGACCACGAGTGCGCTCTCGAGAGCGTCGAATGAGAGGAACCGTATGCGATTCATGATGTTCGTCCTCACGGACCCGGTGCCCGACGAGCCGACCGACGACTCCGACGTCGACCACTGGGTCCAGGAGCTCGACACGACCGGGCGGCGGCTCCTCGGCGACGTGCTCGATCCGAGCGAGGCGCGCGGCGTCCGTGTCCGCGCCGGCGAGCGCCTGGTCACCAACGGCCCGATCCCGGGTGCGACCGACACCCTCTGGGGCTTCGACATCCTCGAGTGCGCCGACCTCGACGAGGCGATCGACATCGCCGCCCGCCACCCGATGGCCCGCAACGGCCGCCTGGAGCTGCGCCCGTTCCCTGCAACGAGCTGAACGGCACGCTGTCGAGACCGGGGGTCAGTACTCGCGCATCTCGTAGAACGGCAGATCGTTGCAGCCTGCCTCCAGTGCGTCCATCCGCCGCTCCATGGGTGTATCGAGTAGTCGCTCCAGCGGCGAGTTCGAAGCCCCTGCGGCGATCGCATCACACGTGGCGACGGCACGGAAGTGGGCCGGGTAGATGAAGATCGCCAAGACGATCGCAGCAAGGCTGAAGAGCAACAGCCCTGGAGCGATGCCCCGTTCCTTCCGCTTGAGTTGGAATCCGACCCCGGCGATGATCGCTGCGATCGGCGCGAAGAGGGCACCCGGCAATGACGACACCCCCGAGCAAGCCGACAAGGGCGAGCCACACCTCTGGATTCCGCATTCGAACCTCCATTGGTTCCGATGCAGCTGATGCTCCTACCGCGCCATGGCATCGACAACCCCCAAGGCGGGGGGCAGCTGGCGAGCTGAGCGGTCCTCACGCCGACCAGGGTCCTCGGCATCGGTCGAAGCATCGCCACCGACCTCGCCCGGGCTGGCGCCGCGGTCCTCCAGCCCGTGCGCTCGACCACGAGGGGCGAACACCTCGTCGAGCCGGTGGGGTGTCTCCAGCAACCTGTCCCACCCCTGCTTCTCCCCCACCAATCTGTTGGCCGCCCAACCGGGCATGGGTCGCCAGCGGGACACCGGAGCCCGTCGCGTGGTCACCCTGCTCTCACGCCTCGGCGCCGCAGGCACGGTGTCGAGTGACGCGCAGCCTGCGCTCATGGCCGCAACGGCTTCGACCGCACGAAGCGACGAGTTCTACGGCCAGGTCCGGACCATCGGTGGCCGCCCCGCGCTCCTCCCGGCCCTGTGTCCGCCGATGCGGAACCTGGATGACGCCCAGACGGCTCTGGGACGAGTCCGAGCGGCTCATCGGTGGGTGCGCCCGCGTCTGCCCCGCCGGCCAGTTGTTCGAGTGCCCCGATACGCGCCGCGCCCGCGGCGATCGCGTCGACCAGGCCACCGGTCGCCCGCGTCGAGACGATCCGCATCGTCGCGCGCTACTCGGCGACGGGCCGCTGTTCAGCACCGCCAGCGATGCGGAACATCCGCGTCGCCGTCGCGCGCACGAGTTCACGGAGATCCTCAGGCTCGTCGATGATGACCGCGTGATCTCCCAGCCCGGCGATCACCGCTGGAAGCCAGTCGAGGCGTTTGGCTCGGATCGAGACCCGATGCCAGGCAGGTGCGTCCTCGATCGACTCCACGACGGCCACGCTCTCCGGGAAGTGGGCCCGGATCTGCGGGACGCTCGCCTGGATGCGCAACCGGACGTGCCATCGGTAGTCCGCCCCCGCGAAGCGATCGACGAGTGGAGGGCGCTCCGCTCGAGCAACCGGGCCCGGGAAGACGCCGGGCAGCGTCCGCGCCGATCGGATGCGGTCGACCCGGAAGGTGCGCTCCTCCGCTCGCTCGACGTCGAACGCGTCCAGGTACCAACGACCGGCATGGACGAGCAGGTCGAACGGATGCACCGTGCGACGCGAGGGCGTGTCCTCCGCGTCGCGGTAGCGCAGCTCCAAGGGACGTCTCGCTCGGAGCGCATCCGACACGGTGAGCAGGACGCCGGCGTCGGGCACGTCGAGGCGCGACGGGCTCAGCGCTGCGGCCTGCATGACCGCCTCGAGGCGGTCCACGGATGCGGCCGGGAGGGAGCGCCGGATCTTCGCGAGGGCGATCTGCGCTGCGACGTCCGGGGAGTCCGAGGACGATTGAGCTTCACTCAAGCCGAGGAAGACGGCGACCGCTTCCTCGTCAGTGAGCATGATCGGCGACACCCGTCGGCCGACGGCGAGGCGGTACCCGCCGTAGCGACCGCGCACCGACTCGATCGGGACATCCATGTCCACGAGACGCTGCACGGAGCGGCGCACAGTCCGTTCATCCACGCCCAACCGTTCGGCGAGCTCTGGCACGCTGCGGATCTCCGCCGACTGCAGCAACTCGAGCAGCTGCAGCGCTCGAGCAGTCGGCGAGCCGGCATGTCCCATCTCATGAGAATACCGGGCGAAAACGGTCCGGTATTGGCTCTATCGTCGTCACCGCCCCGCACCTGTGGGGGAAGACCACCAGCCAAGGAGACACGCATGCACCTCGCAGCCACCCGGATCATCACCGACGACGTCGACGCCCTGGTCGCCTTCTACGAACGGGTCACCGGTGCGACCGCGGCACGATTGCACCCACTGTTCGCCGAGGTGCGCACCGACACCGGCACGCTCGCCATCGCCAGTTCAGCGACCATCCCACTGTTGGGCGAGGACGCCGCCGCACCGCGAGCCAACCGATCCGTCATCCTCGATCTGCTCGTCGATGACGTCGACGCGGTCTACACGACGCTCCAGGGCGTCGTGGAGACGTTCGTGAACGAGCCGACGACCATGCCGTGGGGTAACCGATCGCTGCTGTTCCGCGACCCCGACGGCAACCTCGTCAACGTCTTCACCCCGACCACGGCTGACGCAAGCAAGCGGGTCGCATCGTGAACCTGGACGTGCGGCCTACGCCGGGATGACGCTCGGGATGAGTCGCGGCGCTGGAGGGAGCGGTCCGTGCCGGTCTGACGCACGCAGTCCGTCGATCACGAGCGCGGCGTAGCGTCGTGCAGCTCGGACGCGCTCCGTCTCCGTCGTACGTGAGAGTCCGCGAGCCGCGAGCAGGACCACGAGGAAGTCGTCGAGGACGAAGTCCGCGCGCAGCGCGCCGGCGTCGATGGCGCGACGAGCGACGGCGGTGATCGCGCGCACGGCCTGTTCGCGCTGGGTCCGGAAGTCGACGGCATCGGGGTAGGCGGCGAGGAACGCGTCCGTGAACCCCTGGTTCCGGGCGTTGAGGACCAGGACCTCCTCGATGATGCCGCGGAATCCACGCCAGGGGTCGACGTCCGCGAGGGCGTCGACCACGATCGAGCGGCAGGCGTCGAGCTCGTTCACGAATGCGGCTCTGACGAGATCGGCTTTGGTCGGGAACCGTCGGTAGAGGGTGGCCGGCCCGACACCGGCTCGGCGGGCGATCTCTCGCATCGTCACGTGGAGGCCGTCGGTCCCGAACAGTTCGCGGGCTGCCGCGAGGACGCGGTCACGGTTCTCCTGCGCGTCGGAACGCAGGTTCTGAGGCAGTGTCGCGGACATGTGTCTCACATTACTCAAGTGGACGGGTGCGTCCGTTACGTTTCGGGAGGCGGGTCAGATCCCCCGCCGCGAAACGGAGTGCACCCATGCGCGCAGTGATCATCCGGACCTTCGGCGACCCGAGTGGGATGGAGGTGACGGACCTGCCCGTCCCCACGCCCGGGGCCGGTGAGGTCCTCGTTCGAACGGAGGCCGCAGGCGTCGGCGGGGTCGACGTCGTGATCCGCCGGGGCGGGATCGCCGAAGCCGCCCGGGACTCGGGGATGATCCCGGGGAGTGAGGCCGCCGGCGTCATCACCGCGACCGGGCCCGACGTCGACCCCGCGTGGGTCGGTCGACGGGTCTGGGCGTTCACGGGGACCTCGGGCGCGTACGCCGAGTACGTGATCGCGCGAGCCGACGAGATCGTCGAGCTGCCGTCCGACCTGACGTCCGTCCAGGCGGTGACGCTGGGCAGCGCGTTCCCGGTCGCGCACTTCGCGCTCGAACGCGCTCGCCTGACCGAGGGCGAATCCGTCCTCGTGCGCGGGGCCGCCGGGAGTATCGGCCTGGCCGGCGTCGAGCTGGCCGCTCGTGCCGGCGCCGGCGTCATCGCCGTCACCACCTCGTCCTCCGAACGCGGGGAACGTCTGCGGGCGTTCGGTGCAACCCACGTGCTCGACCGCTCCGGCGCGGGCGATGCGGACGCCCCGGCGGAGTTCGACGTCATCCTCGACATCGTCGGCGGTCCCGATCTCCCCCGGTTCATCGAGCGGCTCTCGCCGAACGGCCGCCTGATCGCCGTGGGCGTGGTGGGCGGGTTCCCGCCCGCCGACTTCGGCACGGCTCTCCTGGCCGGCTTCCGCCGATCGATCACCTTCGGAACCCTGAGCCTCGACACCGTGCCGCGCGAGGAACTCGCGCGGGTGCGAGCCGAGGTGTTCGACGACGCCGTCCGAGGCACGCTCTCACCGGTGGTCCACGACACCCTGCCGCTGAGCGACGCAGCCGAGGCGCACCGTCTCATGGACGCCGGGGACGTGTTCGGGCGCATCGTGCTCGTCCCCTGAGTCGGCTGACGAGGCAGGCACCGATCCGCCACCGCTACAGCCAGATCGTCGCCAGCCAGATCTCGACGGCGGCGAGCACCAGCAGGGCGACGTTCAGCCCGAGTACCCGGATCTCGCCGCGACGCAGGTGCAGGGTGATGCCACCGATCTGCACGAGGACCAGTCCGACCGCCGCAGCGACGCTCAACCAGGTGAGGACGCCCACGAGCGGGGGCAGGATGAGGCCGACCACGCCCAGCACCTCGAGCAGCCCGATCACTCGAACCGCCGAGAGCGGCATGCCGTCGACCCACGCCATCATCGGGCGGAGCTGCTCTGCAGAGCGGACGAGCTTCATGCCGCCCGAGTACAGGTACAGGACCGCGAGCAGTCCTGCGACGATCCAATAGGCGATGACCATGCAGCTACCTCCGAGTGCGCGTGTGCGTCGATGGTTACGATGAGTAACCAACGCAAGTGTGGACCGGATCGGACCGGCGTACAAAAGGCACACGCGTGTGACCGAGTCCGCGAGGGGTGCCGTGTTCCGCTACGCAGAGGCTGTGTTCCGTCCGAGGCGACCAGGGCAAGGCCATCCGCTCACTCCTGGACCGCATCGCCGACAAGTGGGCGCTCCTCCTCATCGCGACGCTCCATGACGGCCCGTTCCGGTTCACCGAGCTCGAGCAGCGCATCCCGGGCATCTCCCGACGCATGCTCACCCTCACCCTCAGGAACCTGGAACGCGACGGGCTCGTCACCCGCACCACCTTCGCCGAAGTGCCGCCACGGGTCGAGTACGAGCTGACGGACCTCGCGCAGTCGCTCATCCCCCACGCGGTGGCACTCGCCGAGTGGGCCGGCGAGCACGTCCCCGTGATCGAAGCGAGTCGAACGGCATACGACGAGCGGTTCTGACCACCTGCGCCGCGCTGCGGGCCAACGAAAAAGTCCCGGAAACCAGATGGTTTCCGGGACTTCATGGTCGGGCTGACAGGATTTGAACCTGCGACCCCTTGACCCCCAGTCAAGTGCGCTACCAAGCTGCGCCACAGCCCGATGCCATCTCCGCGGGCGGAGAAGACAACTCGAACAGTCTAGCGGATTCCGAGAGCGCTCCGTGACACGGCTCCGGCGACCACAGCCCGGCCCAGACAAGCCGCACTCGTCGGGTGGGAGGTCTCCCCTGCCCACCCCCGCACGGGGCACGCTACCGTGACTCGTCCGCACCCGCGCGACAGGACGAACCGACCGATCCGGTCACCCGACGAAGGACCACCATGCGCTACAGCCACTACTGGAAAGAGGTCCGCGTCGCGGCCCTCACCGCCCTGCCCGTCGCGATCGTCTCCGGCTTCGTGCAGGTCAGCCGCAACACGCCGATCGACGACGCCATCATCGGCGGCGCCATCACCTTCGTCGCGCTGTCACTGCTCATCCCCGTCGTGCGCCACTGGCTGCACCCCGAGTCCCGCGGCTGACCACCGCGGCACGACGAAGCGCCTCCAGGCACGCATCCCACGACGTGCCGAGAGGACCGGGCAGGTGCCCGGACGCAGGCGCTACTCGGCCTTGCGATCCGCGACGAGCTGGTCGCGCACCTTGCGACGCAGCACCTTGCCGATGAGCGACGTCGGCAGCTCGTCGAGCTGCACGACCCGCTTCGGCACCTTGTACGCCGTGAGGCGGGTCCGGCAGTAGTCGCGCAGCGAGCCGGCGTCGAACACCGTCCCGGCACGCATGACCACCGCGGCCGTCACGTCCTCGCCACCGGAATCGCGCGGCAGGCCGACCACAGCGGCCGACTCGACGTCCGGGTGCGACAGGAGCGTCTCCTCCACCTCGGACGGGCTCACGTTGAACCCACCGGTGATGATGAGCTCCTTCACCCGGTCGATGACCGTCACGAAGCCGTCCGCCGACACCGTCACGATGTCGCCGGTCCGCAACCAGCCGCCCTCGAGCAACGCCTCGCGCGACTCGTCCGGACGACCCCAGTACCCCTGGAAGACCTGCGGGCCACGGAGCAGCAGCTCGCCCGACTCCCCCGCCGCACGATCGACCGTCGGGTTCTCGGGATCGACGACGCGGATCTCGGTGCTCGGGAACGGCACACCCACGGTGCCCGGCCGACGCGACGGACCGATCGGGTTGCCGAGCGCCACCGGCGACGACTCCGTCATCCCGTAGCCCTCGACGAGCAGACCGCCGGTCGCCTCCTCCCACCGCGTGACCGTCGACACCGGGAGGCTCATCGCCCCGGAGATCGCGAAGCGGACACTCGTCAGGTCGACGCCCTTGCGGCTCGAAGCACGCGACAGCGCGTCGTAGATGGGCGGCACCGCCGGCAGGAACGTCGGCGGGGACTTCTTCGCCGCCGTGAGCACCAGCTCCAGGTCGAACTTCGGGAACAGCACGAGCCGCGCCCCGATGCTCATGGCGAACGTCAGGCACAGCGTCATGCCGTAGGCGTGGAACAGCGGCAGGACTCCGTAGAAGACCTCGCCACCTTCGCTCAGGCCAGGCACCCAGGCGCGTCCCTGCTCGGCGTTCGCCCGCAGGTTGCGATGCGTCAGGATGGCACCCTTCGGTGCCCCGGTCGTCCCACTCGTGTACTGCAGGAGCGCGGTGTCGTCGAGCGTCGGACGCACGACCCGCTTCGACAGCTTCCGTCCGCCGATCAGCCGTTCCCACGGGAGCACGTGCTTCGCCGACGGGGTCGCGGTCATCGCCGCACGCGACTCGCGCGCACGCTTCACCGGCAACCGGAGCGCCAGACGCTTCGACAACGGCAGAGCCTGGGTGATGTCGACGGAGACGATCCGGCCGCGCATCACGTCGGCCGGGAGGTCGGCCACGAGGTCGTAGACCTTGTCCCACACGATCGCGACGTGCGCGCCGTGGTCCTCGAACTGATGCCGCAGCTCGCGAGCCGTGTAGAGCGGGTTGTGCTCGATGACCGTCGCACCGAGCCGGAGCGCCGCGTAGAACGCGACGACGTGCTGCGGGCAGTTCGGCAGCACGAGCGCCACGCGGTCGCCCGGCTTCACGCCGAGCTTGCGGAGCCCCTCGGCCGCTCGCGCGACCTGTTCGCCGAGCTCGCTGTAGCTCGTCTCGGCACCGAAGAACTCCAGGGCGATGCGATCACCGAAGCGCTTCACCGAGGTGTCGAGCAGGTCGACGAGCGTCTCGGTGACCTCGTCGATGTCGGCGGGCACGCCACTGGCGTAGGACGACAGCCACGGCCGCTCGGCCAGACGCTGACGCTGGGCCTCGCCGGCCTCGGTCGGCTCCGACGACTGCTCGCCCTCGCGCTGCTCGGCTGTGTTTCCTCGATGGTCCACGACGATCCTCCAGATGACACCCGTGCGCACCGCACGCATGCCTCCACCCTAGGCGGGCGCGTATGCCCGACCGGGGATGCGACCGGACCGCTTGACAAGCTCCAAAGCGACACCGGTGAATCGCCCGAGGAGTCGTGGAACAACGCCAGAAGCCGGCCACCCGAAGGCGACCGGCTCCCGATGGTCCAGCGACTCAGACGGCGTCGGGTGACGCGGGCGTCTTCGGCTGACGCTTCGCGGCCGCAGCCGCGTTGTCGGACATCGCCTGCTGGAGGTTCTCCCCCAGCGCGCCACCGGCGACCCCGCCCAGGAGGGCGGACAGGTCGAGCCCGGTGATGTCCTTGACGACCTTCGGAACCTCGCTGACCACCTGGCCGACCGTCTTCGTGACGGCCGACGCGCCCTCGGTCGAGATGACCGTGAGGTTCGAGATGTTCCCGAGCGGCTCGGACACGGCACGGGTGATCTCAGGCAGACGGGCGATGATCTCGGACGCGAGCCCGGCCTCACCGTACTTCTTCAGCGCCTCCGCCTTCGCGTCGATCGCCTCGGCCTCCGCCAGACCCTCCGCGGCCACGGCCGACGCCTTCGCGTCACCCTGGGCGCGGATACCCTCGGCCAGCGCGATCTGCTTGTCGCGCTCAGCGGTACCGGCGAGACGCACGGACTCCGCAGCCGCCTGGGCGTCCTGCACCGCCGCGACCTTGTTCGCCTCGGCGATGGTCTTGCGCTTGAACGCGTCGGCTTCCGTTGCGGCATTGGCCGCATCTCGGGCCGCCTGCGCGCGCTGGACCGTCGCGTACGCGTCGGCCTCGGCCGGCTTGCGCACCTCGATGTCGAGGCGCTCCTGCTCCACCTTCGCCTTCTCGGCGAGCGCCTCACGTTCCTGCTCCGCGACCAGGCGGTCCTGCTGAGCCGTGGCGAGCTGACCCGAGGCCTCGGCCTCGGCGTTCGCGCGGTCGGTCTCCGCCTTGATGGTCGCCTGCTTGAGGCTCAGGGCCTTCTGGCGCTCCGCGACCTGCTCCGCCGCTTCGATCCGCGCGAACTCGGACGCACGAGCGGTCTCGGCCTCCTTGATCTCCGCGTTCTGCCGGGCGAGTGCGTTCTCCGCTCGACCGAGGTCGGCGAGGTAGTTGGTGCCCGGCGTCGAGATGTCGGAGATGTTCAGCAGGTCGACCTGGAGGCCTTGCTCGGCGAGATCCGTCTTGGTCGCCTCGACCACCGCTTCGGACAGGGCGTTGCGGTTGGAGATGATCTCCTTGATCGGCATGTTGCCGATGATGGACCGCAGCGACCCTTCGAGGGACTGCTGGATGATCTGCGTCAGCGACCCCTGCTGCGAGAGGAAGCGCTGCGCGGCACGGCGCACACCCTCCGGCGTGCCGGACACCTTGAAGTTCACGCTCGCCTGGATGGCGACCTTGATGAAGTTCGTGTCGACGCCCTCCACGACGATGCCGATCTGGCGCTGCTCGAGCGAGATCGGGAAGCCCTGCTGCAGGATCGGCCAGATGAACACGCGCCCACCGATGACGACGCGCTGCCCGCCATCGGGCTCACCCGTCTTGGCGCCGGCCCCCCGACCGACGATGACGAGCGCCTGGTTCGGCGGTACGCGCTTGATCCGTCCGGCGACGAACGCGACGATCGCGAGCGCCACCACGACGAGTGCGATCACGGCGATCACCGTGATGTTGGTGGTGATGAAGTCCATAGGGCAGGTGCCTTCCCCTCGAGGGCGTGCTGGTGGATGGATGGAATCAGGGCTGCGTGTCGGCAGCGGCTCCGCTCGATGCGGGTTCGACCTTGACGCGGGAGCCCTGGAGCTCGACCACGCGGATTCGACTGCCGGTCTCGATCCGGGTGTCGGAGAAGGCGAGGCGCGTCTCGATCTCGTGCGGACCGTCGAGGCTCACCTCGCCGAAGGAGGCCGAGATGGTCGACCGGGCGACGCCGTAGAGACCGAGCGGTGAACTCGGCGTGCCGTCCTCCGAGCGCTTGAAACTCCGGATCATCAGCTGGACGCCGACAAGCACGAGGACACCGATGACGGCCGAGATGACGTACGCGGACCAGACGGGCAGCCCGTTCGCGAGCACGATCGCACCGACCGCACCGAAGACGGTGAACGCGCTCCCGAGCGCGGTGGCCGAGACCGCCCCGTCCAGGAAGTCGAAGATCTCACCGAAGACCAAGGAGATGAGGACGATCACGAGACCGACGGCGCCGACGATGATGAACAGGGTCATGGCACCAACCCTACTGAACGCCCAGGCGGCGTGCGGGAAAGCGGTCTCCCGTGACGGCGCCGACGGTCTGCAGGCTCCTGTGGAGCGACTGCCGCTGCCCTCAGCTGACTTGCGTCGAGCAGCTCCGTCAGCCAGCCGGCACCGCGCGTCGTCGCGCCCAGACCCTCGACGCGTTCCCGCAGCTCACGGTCCGAGGTGACCACGACGACCGCGCCGTCGAGCCCACGGACGACGTCCACGATCGCGTCGTCGCCACTCCCCGCCGCGTCGACGACCGAGACGCCCGCCCGCAGCTCGTGCCCGGGCTCTCGCACGTCGTCATCGGTGTGGACGCCGCGGGCCTGTCCTTCGACGACGGCGACGTAGGCCGGCCACCAGCGGTTGAAGTCGAGGTCGAGCGCCTGGGCGTCGAGTCCCTCGTGCGCGAGGCGGCCGAGTCGCGCGACGAACCGCTGCGCGGCTCCGGCACGGTCCTTCCACCACCCGTCCGGTCGCGACCCGACGACGTTCGCGACGTCGACGACGACCGTGACGCGGCGCTCGAGCTGCGACCGCAGGCCCGGCCACGAATCGGCGAAGCCGGGGTG
Organism: Plantibacter sp.; assembly: GCF_059073635.1. Taxonomy (NCBI): domain Bacteria; kingdom Bacillati; phylum Actinomycetota; class Actinomycetes; order Micrococcales; family Microbacteriaceae; genus Plantibacter; species Plantibacter sp. The sequence continues at coordinate 448,830 of NZ_JCACOF010000009.1, forward strand.
CAGGGGCAACGCCTCGACCTCGGCGAGCGGCACCCAGGCGAGGGCGATGCTCTCCGGGTCGGAGACCACGGGTTCGAACGGCTCGACCGCCTCGACGATCACCGTCGTGTACGACCAGAACCCGAGATCGAGCACGGAGTCGAACCGCAGCTCGATCGACTCGGCGGGGACACCCGCCTCCTCGTGCGACTCGCGGACCGCGCCGTCGACAGCGCTTTCGAACTGGTGACGCGCGCCTCCCGGGATGCCCCAGGTGCCGCCGAAGTGGCTCCAACCGGCCCGATGCTGCAACAGCACGCCGCGCGCTCGATCGTGCACCAGGAGTCCGGCTGCACCGAACCGCCCCCAGTACTTCCGGCCGTCTCCGGATTCGACCCAGGCATCCCCGGCGTCCCGGACGGGGCCGCCGGGAGGATGCGCATCAGTCATTGGACCAGCCTGGCACGAAACGCTGTGCGCCACCCCCTTGCCCAGGGTCATCTCCACCGCACGTGCGGAATATGTTATATATTGAACTCCAGTATTGCATCGGCCGCGCTCGCGCCCGCCGCACCGAACCCACGCGAAGGACCCTCATGGATGCACGTCAACGCCGGACGCGGGCACGGCTCGCGCGCACGATCCTGCAACTCGCCGCAGAACGCCCCACCTCCGAGATCTCCGTCTCGGAGATCGCCGCACGCGCCGGCATCAACCGATCGACCTTCTACCAGCACGCGGCGGCGCCGTGCGAGCTGCTCGAATCGGTCCTCGCCGAGGAGCTCACGGAACTGAGCATGACCCACCTGGCGACCGTCTCCGCGGACGACGCCCCGGCGGCGATCACCCGGGCCACGGTCGCCGCGCTCCGCCACATCGACGAGCGCGCCGACATCTACCGCGTCGGTCTCGGCGACGACCTCATCGGCGCGAGTCTGCAGCCCATGCTCAACCGGGTCTTCACCTCGACGGTGCTCGACATCTTCGAGCGCGGGGCGATCACCCTCCCCCACGCCGAATGCCTGAGCGAGGAGCAGCGCGAGTTGTTCATGCGATCAGCGGCGCACTTCGTCGCCGCGGGCTCCGTCGCGAGCTTCCGCGTCTGGCTCGACACCCCAGCACCACGCGACGTCGAGTCGTTCCTCGAGGTCATCGGCGAACTGCTCCCGAGCTGGTGGCCGTTCGAGACCGAACACGGGCCCGCCCTGGCGCCCGCGGACGAATCCGCCCTCGCTCGCTCCTGATCACGCCTCGACCAGGACGACGAAGGCCCGGGACCACTCCATGGAGTGGTCCCGGGCCTTCGTCGTCGCCGTCCGGCAGACGGACGCGGTGGATCAGCGCTGGCGCTTCTCGCGGACGCGCATGTTGACGTTGATCGGCGTGCCCTCGAAGCCCCAGATCTCGCGCAGGCGACGGATCACGTAGCGACGGTAACCGGGGTCGAGGAAGCCGGTCGTGAAGAGCACGAAGGTCGGCGGGCGGCTCGCGGCCTGCGTGCCGAACAGGATGCGGGGCTGCTTGCCACCACGCAGCGGGTGCGGGTGCGCCGCCGTGAGCTCGGCGAGGAAGGCGTTGAACTTGCCGGTGGGGATACGCATGTCCCACGACTCGAGTGCGACCTCGAGGGCCGGGACGAGACGCTCCAGGTGGCGGCCCGTCCGCGCGGAGATGTTGACGCGCGGCGCCCACGACACGTGCGAGAGGTCCTGCTCGATCTCGCGCTCCAGGTACTTCCGGCGTTCGTCGTCGAGCTGGTCCCACTTGTTGAAGGCGAGCACGAGGGCGCGACCGCTCTCGAGGACGAGGTCGATGATCCGCACGTCCTGCTCGCTGATCACCTCGGTGACGTCGATGAGGACGACGGCCACCTCGGCCTTCTCGAGCGCCGTGCTCGTGCGGAGCGACGCGTAGAAGTCGGCACCCTGCGACAGGTGCACGCGACGACGGATACCGGCGGTGTCGACGAAGCGCCAGATCTTGCCGCCGAGCTCGATCTGCTCGTCGACCGGGTCGCGGGTGGTCCCGGCGAGGTCGTTGACGACGACGCGCTCCTCGCCTGCGGTCTTGTTGAGCAGGCTGGACTTGCCGACGTTCGGGCGTCCGAGGATCGCGACGCGGCGGGGGCCGCCGAACTCGTCCTTCGCGACGGCCGAGACCTGCGGGAGGACCTTGAGGATCTTGTCGAGGAGGTCGGCGACACCACGGCCGTGGATCGCGGAGACCGGGTGGGGCTCGCCGAGGCCGAGGTTCCAGAGCGCCGCGGCCTCCGGCTCCTGACGGGCGTCGTCGACCTTGTTGGCGACGAGGAAGACGGGGCGTCCGGTCTTGCGGAGCAGCTTGACGACCTGCTCGTCGGTCGCCGTGGCGCCGACCATGGCGTCGACCACGAAGATCACGACGTCGGAGAGGTCGATGGCGATCTCGGCCTGGGCCGCGACGGACGCGTCGATCCCCTTGGCGTCGGGCTCCCACCCACCGGTGTCGACGACCGTGAAGCGACGGTCGTTCCACTCGGCCTTGTAGTTGACGCGGTCGCGGGTGACACCGGGGGTGTCCTCCACGACGGCCTCACGACGGCCGAGGATGCGGTTCACCAGCGCGGACTTGCCCACGTTCGGGCGACCGACGATCGCCACGACGGGCAGCGCCGGCAGGAAGCGGATCTCGTCCGGGTCCTCCGTCGCGCCGTCGAGGATGTCGAGGTCGTCGCCCTCGAGGTCGTAGTCGGCCAGGCCGGAGCGGAGGGACGCGGCCCGCTGGGTCGCGAGCTCCTCGTCCATGTCCTGGAGGCGGTCCGCGAGGTCGTCGGGGCCTCCGTCGAACTGCTCGTCATCGTGAGCCATGGGAGTTCCTTGCTGTGAGGGATTCGGTGACGCGGACGACCGCGTCGACCGTCTCGTCGAAGTCGATGTGCGTGGAGTCGACCGTGGTCACTCCGTCCGCCGCGTTCATGAAGTCGACGACCCTGGAGTCCGCCCGATCACGCCGCTGCAGTTGTTCCGCGACGTCGCCGGCAGGGTGGCTCTCGAATTCCGCTGAACGCCTGGCCATTCTAGCCGCTTCGGATGCCGTGAGCAGGATCCGAGCCTGAGCATCCGGTGCGACCACCGTGGTGATGTCGCGTCCCTCGACGACGATGCCCGGGCGGTCGACGTCGGCGATGAGCGATCGGAAGGTCTCGTTGATCCACGCACGCACCTCCGGGACACGGGCGACGGCGGACACGACGGCCGTCACGCGAGGGCCGCGGATCTCGTCGGTGACGTCGCGATCCCCGAGCGTGAACGCGGTCACGTCCGGGTCGAGGGAGACGGTGAAGGCGCCACCGAACGCGTCGAGCGAGCCGATCACCGCCGCCGAGTCCTCGGGGTCGACGTCCGCATCGAGCGTGTGGAGCGCGAGCGCGCGGTACCAGGCGCCCGTGTCGAGGTAGCGGTAGCCGAGCCGACGGGCGACGGCCTTGCTCACGCTGGACTTGCCGCTGCCGGCCGGTCCGTCGATCGCGACCACGACGGGTGCGTCCGGCGTCGTCGACGCGTCGGTGCTGGTGGGGTGCTGTTCGGTCATGTCTCTTCCTATACTTCCGCGATGCGCCAGCCGCGCGACTCGAGGTCGTCGACGGTGCGCTGCTTGACCTCGGGGAGGACCTGGACCTCCGCGAGACCGATGTTCGCGCCGGGCGAGTGCTCCAGACGCAGGTCTTCGATGTTGACGCCGATCTCGCCGAGCTCCGTGAACAGGGCGCCCAGCTGGCCGGGGCGGTCGTCGAGGAGGACGACGATGCTCGCGAACCGGCGGTTCTGGCCGTGCTTGCCGGGGAGCCGTGCGACGCCGGTGTTGCCGGCGGCGATCGTGTCCGCGATCGTGCGGCGAGCGCCCGGCACCTCCGGGTCCCGGAGTGCCGAGATGACCGACGCGAGGTCGGTGGACAGCTGCTCCAGCACCGGGAGGACCTCGGCGTGGTTGGCGCTGAGGATCTGGACCCAGAGCTCCGGTGCGCTCGAGGCGATGCGGACGGTGTCGCGCAGGCCCTGTCCGGCGAGCTGGATGGCGCCCTCCTCGGCGTCCTGCAGCTGGGCGGCCAGGAGGCTCGCGACGAGTTGCGGCGTGTGCGAGACGAGCGCGACGAAGCGGTCGTGTTCGTCCGGCGTCATCTCCATCGGGATGGTGCCGAGGTCGAGCGCGAGGCCCTCCACCTGCGACAGCGCCCAGGCGGGTGTCTCGGCGTCGCGGCAGATCACCCAGGGGCGGCCGAGGAAGAGGTCGGCTCTCGCGGAGATCGCTCCCCCGCGCTCACGGCCGGCGAGCGGGTGGGAACCGATGTACCGGGTGAGGTCGACGCCGCGCTCGAGCAGTGCCCGGTACGGTTCGAGCTTCACGCTCGCGACGTCGGTCACGACGGCGCGCGGGAACGCGGCGAGTTCGGCCTCGATGACGCGGGCGGTGACGTCCGGTGGGACGCAGATGACGACGACGGACGGGTCGTCGGTGGGTTCCGCCGCACGACCCGCGCCGTAGTCGATGGCGAGGCGCAACTGGCTGGGCGACGCGTCGTCGAGGATGATGTCGACGCCCTTGGCGCGCAGCGCGAGTCCGATGCTCGCGCCGAGGAGGCCGGCTCCGACGATGCGGACCGACCCCTGCACGCGCGCGGGCGCGGAACTCAGGTCGCTCATGCCGTCGGCTCCGACGCCTCCGCTGCCGTGCCGTCGGCCGCGCGGGCTTCAGGACCGTGAGCGCGGGCGATGGTCAGGATGGCGCCGAGTTCGTCCTTGCTCAGCTCGCGCAGCTGGCCGGATCCGAGGGTCCCGAGGTGCAGGGGGCCGAACTGACGGCGCACGAGGTCGACGACCGGGTGGCCGACGGCGTCGAGCATGCGACGGACGATGCGGTTCCGCCCGGAGTGCAGCGTGAGCTCCACGAGGCTGAACCCGTCCTCGGTGCCGAGCAGGCGGGCCTTGTCGGCGGAGATCGGTCCGTCCTCGAGTTCGATGCCCGCGGTCAGCTTCGCGAGGACCTGCGCGGTCACCTTGCCGGTGACCTTCGCGATGTACGTCTTCTGCACACCGAACGACGGGTGCGCGAGCACGTGCGCGAGGTCGCCGTCGTTGGTGAGGATGAGCAGACCGCTCGTCTCGGCGTCGAGGCGGCCCACGTTGAAGAGCCGTTCCTCGTACTGCTCGGTGAAGCGGCGCAGGTCGGGGCGACCGCGGTCGTCCTTCAGCGAGCTGTAGATGCCCACCGGCTTGTTGAGCATGAGGTAGCGCTTCGAGGCGTCGAGCTGGATGGCGCTGCCGTCGACGGACACGAGGTCGTGCTCCGGATCGATCCGCGAGCCGAGCTCGGTGACGACGACGCCGTTCACCTCCACACGGCCGTCCTCGATGAGTTGCTCAGACACGCGCCTCGAGGCGACGCCGGCGTTCGCCAGCACCTTCTGCAAGCGGATGCCCTCTGATTCAGTGCTGGTCACTGTCGAATCCTTCCCGGCCATCGTCGAGCAACGGCGAGATCCGCGGCAGCTCCTCGATGGCGTTGATACCAAGTTGGGTGAGCAGGAGATCGGTGGTGCCGTAGTTGATGGCACCCGTCTCACTGTCGGTGAACATCTCCGTGATGAGTCCGCGTCCGAGGAGGGTGCGGACGACGGAGTCGACGTTGACGGCGCGGATCGAGGCGATCGCGCCGCGGCTGATCGGCTGCTTGTAGGCGATCACGGCCAGGGTCTCGAGCGCCGCCTGCGACAGCTTCGTCGGGTTCTGGGTCACGACGTAGTCGGTGACGAGCGCGTCGTAGTCGGCTCGGACGTAGATCCGCCAGCCGCCGCCGACCTCGCGGAGTTCGAACCCGCGTCGGACGCCACCGCGTTCGCCGTCGTAGTCGGCGACGAGTTCGGCGATGGCCCGTCGGACGGCGCCGACCGGAACGTGCACGGCGGCGGCGAGGTTCACGAGGCTCTGCGGTTCGTCGGCGACCATGAGGATCGCCTCGAGCGCCCGCGGGACGTCCGGTGCGGGCACCGGCGCGGGCTCGGCCGGCAGGCCCTGGGCGGCGTCCGTCGGCCGCTCGATCGACTCGGGTGTCGCGTCAGGCATCGTAATCGGCTCCCAGGTTGGCGAGGCTGTCGTCGTTCCAGGTCTCGGCCGTCCAGCGGAGCGTGAGCTCGCCGAGCGGTTCGATCTGCTCGAAGGACAGCGCGGCGTGTCGGTACAGTTCGAGCACGGCGATGAAGCGCGCGATGACCACGCCCTTCAGCTCCGCACCGGCCACGAGCTCGCGGAAGGTGTGGGACCCGCCGCGGCGCAGGATGGCGACGACGTGCGCCGCCTGTTCCCGGATGCTCACGAGCGGTGCGTGCAGGTGGTCGAGGCCCACGGTCGGCACCTCGCGCGGCGTGAACGCGAGCGTCGCGAGTGCGCCGAAGTCCTGCGCGGTCAGCGTCCAGACGAGTTCCGGGGTCTGCTGACGGTACTGCTCCTCCAGCCGGACCGCCCGGAAGTGGCGCGCCGCCTCCAGGTCGAGGCGCTCCGCGAACCACGCCGACGCCTGCTTGAACGCGCGGTACTGCAGCAGGCGGGCGAACAGCAGGTCCCGCGCCTCCAGCAGGGCGACGTCCTCCGCGTCCACGAGCTCACCCTGCGGCAGCAGCCCCGCGATCTTGAGGTCGAGCAGGGTGGCCGCGACGACGAGGAACTCGCTCGCCTGGTCGAGTTCGTCGTCGGCCTCGAGCGTGCGCAGGTAGGCGATGAACTCGTCGGTCACGCGGCTGAGCGAGACCTCGGTGATGTCGAGTTCGTGCTTGCCGATGAGGGTCAGCAGGAGGTCGAAGGGCCCTTCGAAGCCCTCGAACGACACCCGGAACGACGGTGCCGGTGTTGGGTCGACGGTCGTCGCCTCAGCGGAGCGCGAGCCGGTGTCGCCGGCCGGAGGGAGGACGGCCACGGGCGTCCGCGCGGGATCAGGCGATCGCGCCACGGGAGATGAGCTCTCTCGCGAGCTGACGGTAGGCCTTCGCGGCGGCGTGCTCCGGTGCGAACTCGGTGATCGGGGTTCCGGCGACGCTCGCGTCGGGGAACTTCACGGTCCGTCCGATGACCGTCTCGAGGACCTTCTCGCCGAACGCGTCGACGACGCGCTCGAGGACCTCACGCGAGTGCAGGGTCCGGGAGTCGTACATGGTGGCGAGGATGCCGTCGAGCTCGATCGCCGGGTTGAGGCGGTCGCGCACCTTGTCGATGGTCTCGATGAGCAGCGCGACACCGCGGAGCGCGAAGAACTCGCACTCGAGCGGGATGAGGACCCCGTGGCTGGCGGTGAGGGCGTTGACCGTGAGCAGGCCGAGCGAGGGCTGGCAGTCGATCAGGATGACGTCGTAGTCGTCGGACACCTTGCGGAGCACCCGGGCCAGGATCGTCTCGCGCGCGACCTCGTTGACGAGGTGGACCTCGGCGGCCGAGAGGTCGATGTTGGCCGGGAGCACGTCGAGACCCTCGATGGCGGTGTGCTGGATGACCTCGGCCGGGTCCTTCACGGTGCCGAGCAGCAGGTCGTACACGGTGTTGGAGTCGTGGGTGGAGATGCCGAGACCGGCGGACAGCGCACCCTGCGGGTCGAAGTCGACGACGAGCACCCGGCGGCCGTATTCGGCCAGCGCGGCGGACAGACTGATGGTGGTCGTCGTCTTGCCGACGCCACCCTTCTGGTTGCAGAGCGAGATGATGCGTGCCGGACCGTGCTGCGCCAGCGTGGGCGGCACCGCGAACTCACGACGCGGGCGGCCGGTCGGGCCGTTCGGGTTCAGTTCGGCGGCGGTCTTGCGCGCAGAATCCTGCACTGCGCTCGTGTGCTTCGTACCGGCCACCGGTGTTGCCTCGCTCCCGCTTGCTGTCGTTCGAGTGACGAGTCTACCGGGCCACGGGTCAGGCCTGCGGTGCCGCTCCGCCCGTGGTCCATCTGGCCCGGGGATGGGACTGCGTGTACACGTCGCGGAGGTTGTCGACCGTCACCAGCGTGTACAGCTGCGTCGTCGCCACCGAGGAGTGACCGAGGAGTTCCTGCACGACGCGGACGTCGGCTCCGCCCTGCAGGAGGTGCGTCGCGAAGGAGTGTCGGAGGGTGTGCGGCGAGACGTGCGATTCGAGTCCTGCGCGCTCGGCGGCGCGTTGGAGGACGAGCCACGCGCTCTGCCGGGACAGCCGCGCACCGCGCTGCCCGAGGAAGAGCGCCGGCGTGGACCGGCCGAGGCCGGAGAAGACCGGCCGGACGCGCACGAGGTAGCGGTCGACGGCGTCACGGGCGAAGCTGCCGAGCGGCACGATCCGCTGCTTGCCGCCCTTGCCGAGGAGCCGGACGATGTCGGTGTCGATGACGTCGTCGACGTTCAGGCCGACGGCCTCGGAGACGCGGGCTCCTGTCGCGTAGAGCAGTTCGAGGAGCGCCTTGTCGCGGACGGCGAGCAGGTCGTCGCCGTCGGTCGTCTCGAGCAGCGCGCGGACCTGGTCGATCGTGATCGCCTTCGGGAGCCGTCCCGGGAGCTTCGGCGGGCGTACCTCGCGCGCGACGTCGACCTCGACGAGCTGTTCGTCGAGCAGGAACCGGTGGAGACCACGGATCGACGACAGCACCCTGGCGAGCGAGGACGCGCGCACCGGCTGACCCTCCGGTGTCCGGAGCGACGCCGTGTACTCCGACACGTGCGCGGCGGTGACGGCCGGTGCCTCGACGACACCGTGCGCGCCGAGCCAGGCGAGGTAGCCCTCGAGATCCCGCCGGTAGGCGGCCTGCGTGTTGGCCGACAGGCCGCGCTCGATCGCGATGTGCCGCAGGTAGTCGGCGACCGCGCGATCGAGCGCCACGCCTCAGGCTCCGCCCGGCCCGATCGTGGAGTCGCCGCTGTCGCGCAGCGTCGACCACCCGCGATCGCGAGCCGCAGCGGCCGTGAGGACGCCGAGCATCAGGATCGAGTTGTGGAGCCGGCCGTCGAGCACCGCGGCCACGGCGTCGTCGAGGGGCACCCACTCCACGAGGATGTCCGCCTCCTCCTCAGCACGGGCGAAGGCCTCGGCGGTCGCGGTGAGGTCGCGCGCGAGGTAGATGCGGATCGACTCGTTGCTGCCACCGGGCGTCGTGTAGAACTCCGTCAGCAGCTGGAGCGAACCGGCGACGAGGTCGGCCTCCTCCTCCAGCTCGCGACCCGCGGCCACGGCCGGGTCCTCCCCCGCGATGTCGAGCAGGCCGGCCGGCAGCTCCCAGTCGCGCTCACCGATCGGGTGGCGGTACTGCTGGATGAGCAGGACGCGCTCGTCGGCGTCGAGCGCCAGCACCGCGACCGCACCGGTGTGGTCGACGAACTCGCGCACGACCTCGCCGTCGCCGTAGCGGAACGTCTCCCTGACGGATGTCCCACACCTTGCCCGCGAACGCGCGCTCGGAGGACACCACCTCGACGGGGTGCGGCTCGTCGCGCAACGACGCGGCGTCGCCGATCGACTCAACCATTGGCGACGTCGAACAGGCGGCTCGCCTGCTGGCGCTCGAGCGAAGCACCGACGAGGCCGGCGAACAGCGGGTGCGCGTGGTTCGGGCGCGACCGCAGCTCGGGGTGCGCCTGCGTCGCGACGTAGAACGGGTGCACCTCGCGCGGCAGCTCGACGTACTCGACCAGCGTGCCGTCGGGCGACAGACCGGAGAACTGGAGGCCGGCGTCCGCGATCTGCTGGCGGTAGCCGTTGTTCACCTCGTAGCGGTGACGGTGACGCTCGGACACCTCGTCCGCACCGTACAGCTCGGCGACGATCGAGCCCTCGTCGAGCTTCGCCGCGTACAGACCGAGGCGCATCGTGCCGCCGAGGTCGCCGCCCGCGATGATCTCGACCTGCTCGGCCATCGTCGCGATGACGGGGAACTGCGTGTCGGGGTCGAACTCGGAGGAGCTGGCGCCCTCGAGCCCGACGACGTTCCTGGCGTACTCGATGACCATGCACTGCAGGCCGAGGCACAGGCCGAGCACCGGGATGCCGTTCTCGCGGGCGAACTTCAGGGCGCCGAGCTTGCCCTCGATGCCGCGGATGCCGAAGCCACCGGGGACGCAGATGCCGTCGACGTCGGCGAGCGCCTTGATCGCTCCCTCGACGGTCTCGCAGTCGTCGGACGGGATCCAACGGATGCTGACCTTGGTGTCGTGGGCGAAGCCGCCGGCCTTGAGCGCCTCGGTCACCGACAGGTAGGCGTCGGGCAGGTCGATGTACTTGCCGACGAGGCCGATGGTGACGGCGTGCTTCGGGTGGTGGACGGCCTCGAGGAGGTCGGCCCAGCCGCTCCAGTCGACCTCGTTGGTGACGAGACCCAGGCGGTCGGCGATGTACGCGTCGAGGCCCTGGTCGTTCAGCATGGTGGGGATGTCGTAGATGCTCGGGACGTCGACCGCGTTCACGACCGCGTCCTCGTCGACGTCGCACATGAGCGCGATCTTGCGCTTGTTGCTCTCGGTCACCGGGCGGTCGCTGCGGAGCACGAGTGCGTCGGGCTGGATGCCGATGGACCGGAGGGCCGCGACCGAGTGCTGCGTCGGCTTCGTCTTCTGCTCACCGGAGGCGCCCATGTACGGCACGAGGGACACGTGGACGAAGAACACGTTGTTCCGGCCGAGCTCGTGGCGGATCTGGCGAGCCGACTCGATGAACGGCTGCGACTCGATGTCGCCGACCGTGCCACCGATCTCGGTGATGATCACGTCGGGCTGGGGCGTCTCGGACGCCTGGAGGCGCATGCGGCGCTTGATCTCGTCCGTGATGTGCGGGATCACCTGCACGGTGTCGCCGAGGTACTCGCCGCGACGCTCCTTGGCGATGACGGTCGAGTAGATCTGACCGGTCGTCACGTTCGCGGCCTGGCTCAGCTCGATGTCGAGGAACCGCTCGTAGTGGCCGATGTCGAGGTCGGTCTCGGCGCCGTCGTCGGTCACGAAGACCTCGCCGTGCTGGAACGGGTTCATCGTGCCCGGGTCGACGTTGAGGTAGGGGTCGAGCTTCTGCATGACCACTCGGAGCCCGCGCGCCGTCAGCAGGTTGCCGAGGCTGGCTGCGGTGAGCCCCTTGCCCAACGAAGAAACGACACCACCAGTCACGAAGATGTGCTTGGTCGTGCCGTTGGAGCCCGAGACGATGCCGTCGATCGGAGAGTTCAGGTTGCCCGCTTCAGAAGTATTCACCACGGGCTTTTATCCTACCATCCAGTTCGGGTTCATGTGTCGCTTCCTTCGCGGTCGCATCGTCAGGAGGCTGCGAGGGCGAGCAGTTCGCGGGCGTGGGCGAGGCCGCTGTCGGACTCCGCGAGCCCGGAGAGCAGCCGCGCCATCTCCGCCTCCCGCTCGGCGCCGACGAGCTGGCGCACACTCGAGGCCGTCACCGAACCGTCGCCGCCCTTGACCACGCTCAGGTGGTTGTTGGCGAAGGCCGCGACCTGCGCGAGGTGGGTGACGACGATCACCTGCGAGCGCTCGGCGAGGGCCGCGAGGCGACGCCCGATCTCGATCGCCGCGGCTCCGCCGACACCGGCGTCGACCTCGTCGAACACGAAGGTGGGCACGGGGTCCGCACCGGCGATGACGACCTCGAGGGCGAGCATCACGCGGGACAGCTCTCCGCCCGAGGCGCCCTTGCCGAGTGGTCGGGGCTCTGCACCGGCGTGCGGCCGGAGGAGGAAGGCGATCACGTCCTTGCCGTGCAGCGTGAGGTCGTCGCGATCGGACACCTCGACGACGAGCTCCGCCTCGGCCATGGCGAGCGAGCGCAGTTCCGCGCTCGCGGCTGCGCCGAGTCGAGCGGCGGCTTCGACCCGGACGGCGCTCAACGTCGCGGCGGCGGCGTCGACCTCCCCGGACAGTCGTTCGACGTCGCCCTCGAGCTGGGTGATGCGGTCGGAGTCGCCGTCGAGTTCCATCAGGCGGGTGCTGCCCGTCTCGAGCAGGTGCAGGACGTCCTCGGGCGACGGACCGTACTTCCTGGCGAGCGTCGCGAGGGTCGCGCGGCGCTCCTGGACGACCTCGAGTTCGCGAGCGCCGTCCTCGTCGAGTCCGGCGAGGTAGCTCGAGAGCTCGGCGGCGATCTCAGCAGCCAGGTAGCTCGCGTTGGCGACACTCGCGGCGATCGCGCCGAGGGCGGGATCGTGCACCGAGGCCCGGTCGAGCTGCCGCCGCGCGCCTTCGAGCAGTCCGACGACGTCGCTCTCCTCGCCGGCCTCGGCCGAGACGAGCTCTCGGGCGCCGGCCGCCGAGAGGCGGAGCTCTTCGAGGTTCGTCAGTCGATCTGCGCGCTCGGCGAGCTCGGCGTCCTCGCCGGGCTGTGGGTCGGCCTGCTCGATCTCGGCGAGCGCGACGCGCAGCTGCTCGGCCTCGAGGAGTCGCGTGTCGCGCTCGTTCGTCAGGGTCTCGAGTTCCGTCCGCAGCTCCAGGAGCTCCGTGTAGCACCGCTGGTAGTCGCCGAGAGCACGCTGGAGCGGTTCGCCGGCGAAGCGGTCCAGGGCGTCCCGCTGGGCCGGCGCGGCCCGCAGTCGGATCTGATCGGACTGCCCATGCACGACGACGAGCTGCTCGCCGAGTTCGGAGAGGATCCCGATGGGGGCCGTGCGGCCACCGACGATCGCGCGGCCGCGGCCCTCGGCGGTCACGATCCGACCGAGCAGCAGCTCTGCGGCATCACCCGCGGGATCGAGGTCTCCCCCGGCCTCGCGGACGCGCTCGGCGACCGCGCCGTCGCCCGGCACCAACCAGCGTCCTTGGACACTCGTCTGCTTCTGGCCCGCTCGCACGACGCCGCTGTCCGACCGCTGTCCGAGGAGCAGCCCGAGGGCGGTGACGACCATCGTCTTGCCTGCGCCGGTCTCGCCCGTCACGGCGGTGAAGCCGGGACCGAGCGGGAGTGTCCCGGACGCGATCACGCCGAGGTCGCGGATCTCGATCTCCTCGATCATGCGGTGCCCTCCTGATCGCTGTGGTGTCGGGTGGCCGTGGAGGCCGGGAGGTGGATCGTGCCGGTCATCGGCTCCTCGCGTCCGACGGGGCCACGCCAACCGGTGACCGGTAGCCGGAACTTGTTGACGAGTCGATCGGTGAAGGTGCTCTCGTGGAGGCGTGCGAGGCGGACCGGCACCGAGGAGCGTCTGACGACCACCCGGGCGCCCGGCTGGAGGTCCTTGGCCCGGCGTCCGTCGCACCAGAGCACGCCGAGGCCGTCGGTGCGTTCCAGCACCTCGACGGCGAGGGACGACTCGGGGCCGACCACGAGCGGCTTCGCGAACAGGGCGTGCGCGCTGAGCGGGACGAGGGTGATGGCCTCCACCGACGGCCACACGACCGGGCCGCCGGCCGAGAAGTTGTAGGCGGTGGAGCCGGTCGGCGTCGAGATGACCACCCCGTCGCACCCGAAGGAGGAGAGCGGACGCTGATCGACCTCGATCACGACCTCGAGCATGCGCTCCCGGCTCGCCTTCTCGACCGTGGCCTCGTTGAGCGCCCACGTCTCGTAGACGACCTCCGCGCCGACCTTGACCCGGACGGAGAGCGTCATGCGCTCCTCCACGAAGTAGTCGCGACGCACGACCCGTTCGACCGTCTCGGCGAGGTCGTCGCGCTCGCTCTCGGCGAGGAAGCCGATGTGGCCGAGGTTCACCCCGAGCAGCGGCGCCGCCGATCCTCGCGTGACCTCGGCCGCTCGCAGGATCGTGCCGTCGCCGCCGAGGACGATCGCCAGTTCGATGTCGCCGAGGGAGACCTCCTCGTCGAGGATGGAGACGACGTCGAGATCCGGGTCGACGGCGATGAGGTCGGCCCGCTCCAGCGCGCTGAGGACCGGGCGGACGCCCGCCTCCAGGAGCAGCCTGGACACGAGCACGGCGGCATCGCGTGAGTCGTCGCGACCGGTGTGCGCGACGACCAGGATGTTCCGCGCCGCGACCGCAGGATCGGTGGAATGTGCCATCGGGTTACGCTCCAGCCATCGAGGTGATCTGCTGCATCCATTCTGTCGGATTGGTTCCGTGCTCCGCCGATATCCACACCACGTACTCGCGGTTGCCGTGGGTGCCGACGATCGGCGACGGGATGAGCCCGGCCGTCCCGAGCCCGAGGTCCCAGGCCGCCCACAGGACGCCTGCGACGGCGTCGGCACGGAGCGCGGGATCGGTGACGACGCCCTCACGGACGCCACCACGACCGACCTCGAACTGCGGTTTGACGAGCAGGACGAGTTCCGCCGGTGACGCGACGACCGACACGAGTGCCGGGAGCACCTGCGTGAGGGAGATGAACGAGAGGTCGCCGACCACGAGCGACGGACGCTCGTCCAGACCGGTGAGGTCGCTCAGCTGCTCCGGCGTCAGGAAGCGGACGTTGCACCCCTCCACGACCTGCACCCGCTCGTCTGCTCGGAGCTGCGGCACGAGCTGGTCGTGCCCGACGTCGAGGGCGATCACCCGACGCGCTCCACGCTCGAGCAGGACCTGGGTGAATCCGCCGGTGGAGGCGCCGGCGTCGAGGACGAGTGCGTCGTCGACGACGACCGGGAAGGCGTCCAGGGCGGCGAGCAACTTGTGGGCGGCGCGACTCACGTAGTGGTCGGCGCCGGCGACGACGACGCGAGCATCCGGGTGGACCCGGTGGGAGGCTTTGACGATCGTGCGGTCGTCGACACTCACGAGGCCGTCGGCGATGAGCTGGGCCGCATGGGTCCTGGAGCGGGCGAGTCCTCGCGCGGCGAGGGCGGCGTCGAGGCGGGCGGGCTGCGCGGCGCCGTCCGGCGAATCGGCTGCAGCCGGCGGTTCGGGTGTGTTCTCCATGCGCTACGCCGAGGTCTTCGGCGAGTCGCTCCCCTCGAGCGTCGCCCGCAGTTCGTCGACGAGCTGGCTGTATGCGGCGGCCCGCTCCTCGAGCGGCTGCTCGTCGATGAGGTGGACGCGGGACACGAGGCCGTCGGTCGGGTGCTCCGGTTCGTTCGTCACAGGGCAACCCTACCGGCCGCCGCCGTCGCCGCCCCCGGGAACCGCTGTGGGCGAACACCCGTGGTGAACCGCGCCTCCCGAGGGGTGGGCATCACTCCGCGTACAGGCGCTCCGGGACGTTGAGCCCGTAGATGGCACGGCCGGACGCCCAGATCGCGGCGCACGCGGCACGCAACAGGTCGATCCGGGACGGGCCGTCGGACTCCACCACGACGTCGTTCCCACGGATCCGCACCGTGGCCGCACCGACCGTCGCCGCCTTGCCGTCGCGCGACATGGTGGTGGCCGGATACGGCTCGTGCAGCTGCCGCAGGTCCTCGAGGATGAAGGTCGGCCGGGAGTGCTGGTCGGCCGCGAGGACGTGCTTGGCCCGATCGATGCCGGTCAGGACGAGAGCTGACGCGATCCCGGCGCGGTTCGCGCCGAGGATGTCGGTGTCGAGTCGGTCGCCGATGAAGAGCGGCTTCGATGCGCCGAAACGCACCTTCGCCTCGTCGAAGATCGGTACCTCCGGCTTCCCGGCGACGGTCGCCAGACGGCCGACCGCCGTGTGGACGGCCGACACCAGCGTGCCGTTTCCCGGAGCGATCCCGCGAGCCTGCGGGATGGTCCAGTCCGTGTTCGTCGCGACCCACGGCAGCTCGGAACCGTCGGCGGTCGGCGTCTGCAGCGCGAACGCCGCTTCGGCCAGCTGCGACCAGCCGACCTCGGGAGCGAAGCCCTGGATCACCGCAGCCGGCGAGTCCTCAGCGGAGCGGGTGACGACGAAGCCACCCTTCTCGACCTCGTCGACGAGCCCGGCGCCACCGACGACCAGGATCGTCGACCCGGCGGGCACCAGGCCGGCCAGCAGTCGGACCGCGGCCTGTGGGCTCGTGACGACCTCTGCCGGCGCGACACTGAGGCCGAGGTCGGTCAGGTGCTGCGCGACGGAGGCGTCCGTCCGGGAGGCGTTGTTCGTGATGTATCCGACGCGAACGTGCTCCGCCGCCAGGTTCAGCGACTCGACTGCGTGCGGGATCGGGTTCGGGCCGGCGTAGACCACGCCGTCCAGATCCGCGAGGACCACGTCGACGCCGTCGAGCGGGGTCACGGGCTTAGGCCTTCTCGTCAGCAGCGGACTCACCGGACGGCTCCTCCCCGGGCTGATCGTCGGATTCAGGGGCATCAGCCGTGGGCGACTCGGGTTCGTCGTCGAACTCGAGGAACTCCTCCACGACCACCATCGTCTCGCCCTCGTCGTCCGCAGCGGACTGCTCGAGCGCTTCGGAGGCGATCATCGCCCGGTCGTGCCAGACGGCCGCCTCCTCCTCACGGCCGAGGACCTCGAGGGTCTCGGCGTACGCGTTGAACAGCGCCGGGCTGTAGGAGAACGCACGCTTCGGGTCGAGCTGTGGGATCTGGAGCTCGAGCAGCGCGTCCTCGGTCTGCCCGAGGTCGAGCCGGGCACCCGACATCGCGATCGCGAGGGCGACGCGGACCGGCACGTCGAGGGTCGAGCGATCGACGGACCGTCCGAGTTCCAAGGCACGCTCCGGTCGGCCGACGCCGCGTTCACTGTCGACCATGAGCGGCAGCTGGTCGTCCTTGCCGGAGATACGGCGATAGGTCCGCAGCTCGCGAAGCGCGAGGGCGTAGTCGCCGGTCTCGTACGCGGTGATGGCGAGGGTCTCGCGGACCATCGCGATCCGGCCGGCCCGACGGGCAGCGGACATCGCGTGGAGGTGGGCCAACGCAGGATCGCTGTCGATCAGTCGCGCCGCCATCGCCAAGTGCTGCGCGACGCCGTCGGCGTTCTCCTTGCTCAGGGTCTTCAGCTCGTTCCGCGCACCCTTGTCGAGGTCCTGCGGCGTGACGTCGTCAGGGATCTCCGGGTCGTCGTGACGCGGACGGATCGACTTGAGCTCGAACGCGATGCGCTCTTCCTCGGTCAGCTCGCGCTCGCGTCGGAACGCGTCGCGGTCGCCGCGGGCCGGAGCGCCATCGCGCGTCCACAGCTCGCGTCCACCGCTGTCGCGCCCGCGGTCGGGACGGCCACCACGCTCAGAGGAGTGTCCACGGTCGGTCCGGTTTCCGCGGTCCTGACGATCGCCGGAGGACGGACGGTCACCGCTCCGTGCGGGACGGTCGGACCGCTGCGGACGATCCCCCGACGACGGACGATCCTGCTGCCAGGCGGGACGGTCCGAGCGTTGCGGACGATCGCCGGACGCTGGCCGATCCTTCTGCCAAGCCGGGCGGTCCGAACGCTGCGGTCGATCTCCGGATGACGGACGGTCACCACTGCGCGCGGGACGGTCCGAGCGCTGCGGACGGTCCCCGGACGCCGGGCGATCTTTCTGCCAAGCCGGACGATCCGAACGCTGCGGACGGTCCCCTGATGACGGACGGTCACCGCTGCGTGATGGACGGTCGGATCGCTGCGGACGATCCGTGCGTGGACGATCGCTCCTGGGCGCATCGGACCGCTGCGGGCGGTCGGTGCCACGAGCGCGATCATCGCGCCGTGGAGCACCACCGTTCCCACGGTTGTCACCGGAAGATCTCGGAGGACGTCGCTCACCCTTGTCGGGCTGGTCTGCTGACTGGTCACTCACGATGATCTCCACGGTGCTCGGACGCCGTCACCCGGCGTCAACCTACTGTTGAATTCTTGTCCCACGGTACCCGTGAAACGACGACTTCACGCACAAAGCGTGTTAACGCAAAATGGCCACCCAAGAACCTTGGGTGGCCATTTCAACGAAGAAGTCCGGCGGTGTCCTACTCTCCCACAGGGTCCCCCCTGCAGTACCATCGGCGCAAAGAGTCTTAGCTTCCGGGTTCGGAATGTGACCGGGCGTTTCCCTCTCGCTATGGCCGCCGAAACACTATTGATGTATCAAAGTGAACAAGCAAACCAACACGCTGTGCGAACACAGTGGTGTTGTTTGCGGGTTCTCGACCGTACATCGAGAACCACTCAGTGGACGCGTAGCATCTTCGTATTCAAACAAAGAAAGTGTTATCAAATTATCGGCTTATTAGTACCGGTCAGCTCCGAGAGTCTTTCGTCCTCTCTTCCACATCCGGCCTATCAACCCAGTAGTCTGGCTGGGAGCCTCTCGCCCGAAGGCATGGAAATCTCATCTTAAGGCCGGCTTCCCGCTTAGATGCTTTCAGCGGTTATCCATCCCGAACGTAGCTAATCAGCGGTGCTCCTGGCGGAACAACTGACACACCAGAGGTTCGTCCAACCCGGTCCTCTCGTACTAGGGTCAGATCCTTTCAAATTTCCTGCGCGCGCAGCGGATAGGGACCGAACTGTCTCACGACGTTCTAAACCCAGCTCGCGTACCGCTTTAATGGGCGAACAGCCCAACCCTTGGGACCTACTCCAGCCCCAGGATGCGACGAGCCGACATCGAGGTGCCAAACCATGCCGTCGATATGGACTCTTGGGCAAGATCAGCCTGTTATCCCCGAGGTACCTTTTATCCGTTGAGCGACAGCGCTTCCACAAGCCACTGCCGGATCACTAGTCCCGACTTTCGTCCCTGCTCGACTTGTCAGTCTCACAGTCAAGCTCCCTTGTGCACTTACACTCGACACCTGATTGCCAACCAGGTTGAGGGAACCTTTGGGCGCCTCCGTTACTTTTTGGGAGGCAACCGCCCCAGTTAAACTACCCACCAGGCACTGTCCCTGAACCGGATTACGGTTCGAAGTTAGATATCCAGAGTGACCAGAGTGGTATTTCAACAATGACTCCACCTGAACTAGCGTCCAAGCTTCAAAGTCTCCCACCTATCCTACACAAGCCACACCGAACACCAATACCAAGCTGTAGTAAAGGTCACGGGGTCTTTCCGTCCTGCTGCGCGTAACGAGCATCTTTACTCGTAATGCAATTTCGCCGAGTTCGCGGTTGAGACAGCTGGGAAGTCGTTACGCCATTCGTGCAGGTCGGAACTTACCCGACAAGGAATTTCGCTACCTTAGGATGGTTATAGTTACCACCGCCGTTTACTGGGGCTTAAATTCTCAGCTTCGCCTTGCGGCTAACCGTTCCTCTTAACCTTCCAGCACCGGGCAGGCGTCAGTCCGTATACATCGTCTTGCGACTTGGCACGGACCTGTGTTTTTAGTAAACAGTCGCTTCCCACTGGTCTCTGCGGCCTTCAAACGCTTTCGGAGCAAGTCCTAATACGCCTCAGGCCCCCCTTCTCCCGAAGTTACGGGGGCATTTTGCCGAGTTCCTTAACCACGATTCTCTCGATCTCCTTAGTATTCTCTACCTGACCACCTGAGTCGGTTTGGGGTACGGGCCACTAGAACCTCGCGTCGATGCTTTTCTTGGCAGCATAGGATCACCTACTATCCCTTACGGGTCCGTATCGTGTCTCAGCCTTCACGAGAGACGGATTTGCCTATCTCTCAGCCTACGCACTTACACCGGGACAACCATCGC
This sequence comes from Plantibacter sp., assembly GCF_059073635.1. NCBI lineage: Bacteria > Bacillati > Actinomycetota > Actinomycetes > Micrococcales > Microbacteriaceae > Plantibacter > Plantibacter sp. Next base: position 468,256 of record NZ_JCACOF010000009.1, read on the forward strand.
CCGGCATAGGCTACCTTCCTGCGTCACACCTGTTAATACGCTAAACGCACCAGCATGGGGTCGAGCGTTAGACCGGACCCATCATCCCCGAAGGGAATCAGTCGTCCGGGTTAGGACTCTTAGCACCACTGGATTGTCTTGGGCGGTTCTTCGCGGGTACGGGAATATCAACCCGTTGTCCATCGACTACGCCTGTCGGCCTCGCCTTAGGTCCCGACTTACCCAGGGAAGATTAGCTTGACCCTGGAACCCTTGGTCTTTCGGAGGACATGTTTCTCACATGTCTTTCGCTACTCATGCCTGCATTCTCACTCGTGTAGCGTCCACGGCTGGTTTACACCGCCGCTTCACTCGCCACACGACGCTCTCCTACCCATCAATACGGCTGGACCACGAAGGCCTACCAAAAATATCAATGCCACAACTTCGGTGGCGTGCTTGAGCCCCGTTACATTGTCGGCGCGGAATCACTTGACCAGTGAGCTATTACGCACTCTTTCAAGGGTGGCTGCTTCTAAGCCAACCTCCTGGTTGTCTGTGCAACTCCACATCCTTTCCCACTTAGCACGCGCTTTGGGACCTTAGTTGGTGGTCTGGGTTGTTTCCCTCTCGACGATGAAGCTTATCCCCCACCGTCTCACTGCTGCGCTCTCACTTACCGGCATTCGGAGTTTGGCTGACGTCAGTAAGCTTTTGGGCCCCATCGGCCATCCAGTAGCTCTACCTCCGGCAAGAAACACGCAACGCTGCACCTAAATGCATTTCGGAGAGAACCAGCTATCACGAAGTTTGATTGGCCTTTCACCCCTATCCACAGCTCATCCCCTCAGTTTTCAACCTAAGTGGGTTCGGTCCTCCACGACGTCTTACCGTCGCTTCAACCTGGCCATGGATAGATCACTTCGCTTCGGGTCTAGGACATGCGACTGAATCGCCCTATTCAGACTCGCTTTCGCTACGGCTACCCCACACGGGTTAACCTCGCCACATATCGCTAACTCGCAGGCTCATTCTTCAAAAGGCACGCTGTCACACCAACAAGGGTGCTCCAACGGTTTGTAAGCAAACGGTTTCAGGTACTATTTCACTCCCCTCCCGGGGTACTTTTCACCTTTCCCTCACGGTACTTGTCCGCTATCGGTCATCTGGGAGTATTTAGGCTTATCAGGTGGTCCTGACAGATTCACACGGGATTTCTCGGGCCCCGTGCTACTTGGGATACTCCTCGCACGATTGCAGCATTTCGACTACCGGGCTGGCACCGTCTCTGGCTGGGCTTTCAATCCCATTCGTCTATACCACGTTCTAATGCTCCCCGAATATCAGTTCGGAGTGAGAAGTCCCACAACCCCGGACATGCAACGCCTGATAGCTATCACACATGCCCGGTTTAGCCTCTTCCGATTTCGCTCGCCACTACTGACGGAATCACTGTTGTTTTCTCTTCCTGGGGGTACTGAGATGTTTCACTTCCCCCCGTTCCCTCTACCCGCCCTATATATTCAGGCGGGAGTCACCAGATCACCACAAGGGGCCTGGCGGGGTTTCCCCATTCGGAAATCCTCGGATCACAGCTCGTTTATCAGCTCCCCGAGGCTTATCGCAGATTACTACGTCCTTCTTCGGCTCCAGATGCCAAGGCATCCACCGTTTGCTCTTAGAAATTTGAAATCACATGAGTTTGAATCGATCGGCACCAGTTACCTGATGCAGATTGACCAATGATCAACATCACTTCCGAAGAAGCATGTTTTGATCTTTGTGATCCACAACCCCGAAGGGTCATGAATCTAAGATGCTCGCGTCCACTGTGTAGTTCTCAAAGTACGGGCGGTACCTCTCTCCTTGACCATTGATGTCAAGCAAAAGAGGCCCTGAGGTTCGTCCTTCCTCCACCGAAGCGGAGAAGATCCGGTCCCTCAGGACCCAACAGCGTGCATATGCAAACCCTCCAGCCGGCCACCGTTCCAATCTCCCGAAGAAGACGTACTTGCTGGCAGACTCTCACGTCTGCATCAATGTCAATGTTCCACCCATGAGCGCCACCCGAGAACATTCGTCTCAGTGTGACTTGGCAACGTAAACCTCGCTGTATACAGACGAGCGTTGCACATGCTCCTTAGAAAGGAGGTGATCCAGCCGCACCTTCCGGTACGGCTACCTTGTTACGACTTAGTCCTAATTACCGATCCCACCTTAGACAGCTCCATCCTTGCGGTTAGGCCACTGGCTTCGGGTGTTACCGACTTTCATGACTTGACGGGCGGTGTGTACAAGGCCCGGGAACGTATTCACCGCAGCGTTGCTGATCTGCGATTACTAGCGACTCCGACTTCATGAGGTCGAGTTGCAGACCTCAATCCGAACTGGGACCAGCTTTTTGGGATTCGCTCCACCTTACGGTATTGCAGCCCTTTGTACTGGCCATTGTAGCATGCGTGAAGCCCAAGACATAAGGGGCATGATGATTTGACGTCGTCCCCACCTTCCTCCGAGTTGACCCCGGCAGTATCCCATGAGTTCCCACCATTACGTGCTGGCAACATAGAACGAGGGTTGCGCTCGTTGCGGGACTTAACCCAACATCTCACGACACGAGCTGACGACAACCATGCACCACCTGTTTACGAGTGTCCAAAGAGTTGACCATTTCTGGCCCGTTCTCGTATATGTCAAGCCTTGGTAAGGTTCTTCGCGTTGCATCGAATTAATCCGCATGCTCCGCCGCTTGTGCGGGCCCCCGTCAATTCCTTTGAGTTTTAGCCTTGCGGCCGTACTCCCCAGGCGGGGCGCTTAATGCGTTAGCTACGACACGGAAACCGTGGAATGGTCCCCACATCTAGCGCCCAACGTTTACGGGGTGGACTACCAGGGTATCTAAGCCTGTTTGCTCCCCACCCTTTCGCTCCTCAGCGTCAGTAGCGGCCCAGAGATCTGCCTTCGCCATCGGTGTTCCTCCTGATATCTGCGCATTCCACCGCTACACCAGGAATTCCAATCTCCCCTACCGCACTCTAGTCTGCCCGTACCCACTGCAGACCCGAGGTTGAGCCTCGGGATTTCACAGCAGACGCGACAAACCGCCTACGAGCTCTTTACGCCCAATAATTCCGGACAACGCTTGCACCCTACGTATTACCGCGGCTGCTGGCACGTAGTTAGCCGGTGCTTTTTCTGCAGGTACCGTCACTTTCGCTTCTTCCCTGCTAAAAGAGGTTTACAACCCGAAGGCCGTCGTCCCTCACGCGGCGTTGCTGCATCAGGCTTTCGCCCATTGTGCAATATTCCCCACTGCTGCCTCCCGTAGGAGTCTGGGCCGTGTCTCAGTCCCAGTGTGGCCGGTCACCCTCTCAGGCCGGCTACCCGTCGTCGCCTTGGTGAGCCATTACCTCACCAACAAGCTGATAGGCCGCGAGTCCATCCTTGACCAAAATTCTTTCCAGCAACTCACCATGCGGTGGAAGCTCGTATCCGGTATTAGACGTCGTTTCCAACGCTTATCCCAGAGTCAAGGGCAGGTTACTCACGTGTTACTCACCCGTTCGCCACTAATCCACCCAGCAAGCTGGGCTTCATCGTTCGACTTGCATGTGTTAAGCACGCCGCCAGCGTTCGTCCTGAGCCAGGATCAAACTCTCCGTAAATGTTGAATTGCACGACCACCGAAGTGACCGGCACATTTCGCGCACCATGCCACCGGAATAGGTGAACACGATGCAAGTTTGAAACTGACAGAACAAATCATTACTGACTTGCTTTGTTTTGTTTAAATGTTTTCCAAAGGAATCTCTTACAACATCAACCAACCGAAAAGGAAGGCATCAATTGCACGAGGTTTTTGGCATTTGACATTGTGCACGCTGTTGAGTTCTCAAGGATCGGATGCTCCTGCCTTTGGCCATCACGACCGCCCTGCAGGGCAACTTCTCTAACTTACCACTTCTTCGGTTCTTGTCAAGTCGAACCAGGAGCTGATCTGAGTGGACCGGAGTCCGTCTGATCCTCACCGCTTCGATGACCCGAGAGCTGGGAAGTTCCAACCTAGTCTTGAAGTGAGACGATCTCAAGTGTGAGTTTGACTCACGTGGAGATGCTCGGCTTTTGGCTGGGTATCAGTCCCACTTGAGGCCGGGAAGCTCTTCCGCTTCCCGCACCTTTGGGGTGACGAGTGATTACTTTACGCAGACCGCCAGGGGCTGGCAAATCCTCGCTGCATCCCGGGCGTGTC